>CAVSQK010000034.1:0-14656 GCA_963729885.1 uncultured Actinomycetes bacterium | reverse complement strand
CGGGTGACGGGAATCGAACCCGCACTGTCAGCTTGGGAAGCTGATGTTCTGCCATTGAACTACACCCGCGGCCGCCATCCTCGGCGGCACGCAGCAGATTATGCCCCACCCCGTGCCCCAGCCTCAAACTCCCCGCACGTCCGCGGATCGCGTCGGGTTCCAGGTGATCGCGTTCGTCGAGACCCGACGCGATCACCACCGCTCCCCAGCAGACCCGACTCGATCTGGGGGCGCCCCGGGCGCCGGGTTCCGCCGATACCATCCGGGGCATGATCCTCTCCGATGGCACCATCCGACGGCTGCTCGACGAGGGGCGCCTGATCATCGACCCCCTCGATGACGCCCAGATCCAGCCCGCAAGCGTCGATGTGCGGCTCGGCCCCGAGTTCCTCGTCTTCCGCAACCACACCACCGAGGTCATCGACCCCTACGACAAGCCGGCCGACCTCAACGAGAGGGTCCGCGTCCCCGAGGGCACGGCCTTCATCCTGCACCCCGGGGAGTTCGTGCTCGGGACGACAGTCGAGGCGATCGGCCTGCCCGACGACCTGGTGGCGCGAGTGGAGGGCAAGAGCAGCCTCGGCCGCCTTGGCCTGCTCATCCATGCCACGGCAGGCTTCGTCGACCCCGGCTGGCCGCGCGGGCAGATCACCCTCGAGCTGAGCAATGTGGCCACGCTGCCCATCAAGCTCTGGCCCGGCATGCGGATCGGCCAGCTCAGCTTCCACTCGCTGGATGCCCCTGCGGAACGTCCCTACGGCCACGCGGACCTCAACTCCAAGTACGTCGGACAGTCCGGGCCGGTGGCCTCCCAGTACGCGCAGAACCCGAAGTAGGCGAACGGGTCTTCAGCCGGGGGGCAGCCGGTCCTCGGTGGTCCCGCGCGGCCCGCGTCCCCGCTGGGGGCCCGGACCGACGTTCAGCGCATCCGACGACCGTCAATGAACCATGGCGCCACCAGCGGCCGCGGACGAGGCCCCGTCCGAGGACGGCGGGGCCTTCGTCAGGGCCGTGGTGCGGTCAGGCGCCGACGACCAGCACCGGCTGAGCAGTCAGCCGGATCTTCGAGCCAGCGCCGCCAGCGGTCGTCCCGTCGAGGAACTTGACCGACGTCGCCCCGGCGGGCACCGTGAAGGTCTTGGCCTTGGATGCGTACCGGATGGTCTGCTTCTGGCCGCCCGGGGCACGCAGGGTGCAGGTGGTGATGCTCGACTTCACCTTGCAGCCGAGCCAGGTCTTGCCGACCATCCAGTCCTGGATCTCGAGGAAGGCCTTGCCTCCCGACGTCTGGCTGCGGTCGCCACGGCTGGTCATGTCGGTGCCCAGGACGTTGATGTCCCAGCCGTACCAGAACACCCGGTACACCCCGTAGCGCATCGAGTCGATGTAGGTGCGCGCGACGTAGGTGGCGGCCGTTGTGCCCGTGTACTGGCGCTTGACCTTCATGTAGGAGCGCATGTCGCCATAGTTCATCTCGGTGTCCCACAGGGGCTTGCGGCCGGCCCCGTACCGCTTGTAGTACTTCTTGACCGTCTTGATGTAGCTCACCCGGGTCGCCGGACCCTCCTTCGCGGGCGGGTAGAAGTGCGCGGACACCGCATTGACGGCACTCCACGCCCCGGCCTTGCGCATGGCTGCCCCGTAGGCCTTGCCGAACTTGCCCACCGGCCCCTTGGCGCGCACCGTGGTGCTGGCGGCCACCAGGGCCGCGCCCGAGCCGACCTCGTTCAGGGCGGCGCGCGCTTCCTTGGTCAGTTGTGCCAACTGGGCCGGAGTGCCGAGGTAGAAGTCCTTGAGGTTGGCCTCGTTCCACACCTGGAAGGCGGTGATCCCGGGGACCCCCTTGGCCACGGCCTTGAGGAAGTCGGTGTAGTACGAGTTGTTGGCGGGGTGGCTGTTGGAGCCGGGACCGTAGAGCGCCAGGCTGAGTTCTTGACCGACGCAGCCCACTCAGGAGTGTTGCCGAGGGTGTACATGATCTCGGTGGCGCCGGCAGCCTTGGCATTGGCCACGGCAGCCCTGAGCGGATCCAGGTTGGGCGCCCCTGCTTCGGCTGGAGGTCCCGCCAGGAGACCCCGGAGTCCCAGATGCGGATCGCCCCGATCCGCAGGCCCTGCGGCGCCCCCGCGGTGATGCCCGCCACGTGCTGGCCGAACAGGGGGCCTGGCACTGTGGGCGCCGCCGATGCCGCGCCGACCGGCAGCGCCGTCGCCAGTAGCCCCGCTGCCGTGGCCGGGATGATGACCTTCAGGAACCGTCGCACAGTGGACTCCCCCCACCTGGGAATGATGACTTCACCCTGCCCGCACGTGGGGCCCCGGGTCAACCGTGCCGAGGCCCACGTCACAGGGTTTCGGCGACGTTAGCATGGCCTTAGCCTCACCCCGAGAGGCGCACCAGGATCGGGTTGGCGGTGACCTCCAGCGAGCTCCCTGTCACCGGCTCGCAGGTCCCGTCGAGCCGGCAGACCTGCACCGCTCCCGCGGGGACCGGGATGGTCGCGGGCCCCTTGTGGCTGAAGAGGATCTTGGCGGGCAGCCCGTCCCCCGTTGCCAGGTCGCAGGTGGTCAGTGCCCCCGGGTCCCCGGTGGGGGTCATCAGCTCGCCGGTGCACCCCTGCCAGTACGCGCCGTCGAACCAGGCCTGCACCGTCAGGTACGCCTGGCCGGCCGGGAGGGTCTCGCCGGTCTGGGCGTCCACCTGGTCGATGCCGAGGATGTGGTCGTTCCACGAGTACCAGTACACGCGGTCGACCCCCAGGGCCAGCGAGTCGATGTAGGTGCGCGCCACCCACCCCGCCGCGCGATCCTGCGGGACGACCACCTCCTGCGTGGCGAAGTCCCGGCGATCGCCGTAGTTGATCTCGGTGTCCCAGAGCTGGCCGGTCCACCCCCGCTCGGCCAGCCATGCGCGCATGAGGCGCAGGTAGGCCGCGCGCGTTCCCACCCCCTGGTCGGCCAGCGGGTAGAGGTGCACCGCCATCGCGTCGACCGGCCACCCGCGCTCGGCGAGGGCGGCGGAGTACTTGCCGTACCAGGGCTTGACCGGTCCGGCGGAGCGGACGGTCGTGCTGGCCCCCACCAGCAGCGCGTCGGGATCAGCCTCGTCGAGGACCTCCTTGGCCCGAAGAGTCAGCTCAGCGAGGTAGTCGGGCTTGCCCCGGTAGAAGATCTTGATGTTCGCCTCGTTCCACACCTGGTACGAGGTGATCCTGCCCCTGTAGCGCTCGGCCACCTGGCGCAGGAAGCTCAGGTAGGCCTCCTGGTCGGGTGCCGAGGACGTCCCGGGGCCGTAGATCCCTGGCGCCTCGGGATCCAGCGCGGCCCACGGTGGCGGGCTGCCGTGAACCCACTGGATGTCCGCGGCACCGATCCTCTCGGCCTGGGCCACGGCGGAGTCCATGGGTGCCCAGTCGATCTGGCCCTGCACCGGCTCCAGTTGGCGCCACGTCACGCCGGAGTCCCACAGGCGGATCGCGCCGGCCGTGGCGGGCAGCGGCTCGGTCCCGGAGGCCAGGTTCCCCACGTGGGTGCCGAACAGCTCGCGGGCCACGGGCTCGCCCGACGGGACCGAGCGGGCGTTGTCGATCCCACAGCCGGGGTGCCGGGGTCGACGGGAGGTACTTGCTGCTCCGAGATCGTACACGCTGCCAGTGACCAGAGTGCGAGGGCAGCACTCAGGAGAGAATCCGACGTGGGCCAAGGTGGCTCACCTTCTCTTGAGGGCCTGCGCCATACGGAGGTGTACAGGGTACCGCACGGCTCTGCCAGGTCCTGGTGGCTCCGTGTCGATGCGCAGTGTGTGGCGCATGGATACGGCCTCCGGCGCGGGCTCGCAGAGCGGTACCGCCCACGTCACGTGGCGTCCGAGTCTGCACCCGGAGGTCTACGCACGTATCGGTCCGGGCAGTCATCAGCCACGATCGGATCTCGGGCTCGCGGTCGTACCATGTGCCCGCAGTCTAGCGTGAGCAACGCAGGCGCGGGGAGGCTCCAGGGCCGTCGCGGGAGTCGGGGCGCGTGAGGGGTGCGCGCTCACTCGCCATCCCGTCCTGACTCTGCGCCGGAGTCGGCTCCCAGGGTCTCCGTGCCCAGTGAGGGCCCTGATCAGCGACTCGGCTCATCCTGACCATGGCATCACTGTCTACGTGGCCTCATGGTCGAAGCCGGCCGGCTCTACAGGCGTTGGGACACGGTGGCCTATGCCGCGGGTTTCGTGGCTCGGATGGATCCTGCTCATCCTCTTCCACGGCGGGTATGACAAGAAGTTCGTCGGAGTTGGGGCACGATGAGTTCAAACGCATCGTGTCCGCGTCAGTCACCCTGCTGGCGGTGGTCAGCACGGCTGCCTACCTCCTCCTGTCCCAGCCCCGTACGTCCTCCTCCGCAAGCCCCCCCCTGCGACTGGTCATTCCATCCCTTGCGATTGGGCTGATCCTCCTCCTGGTCGGTCGGTGGCTGCTCCGTGTCTGGTTGGGGAGGCAGCGGGTCTCCGGGAAGTACCAGACGACGCACTCTGGTCGTCGGGGAACTCAATCGTAGCGCGCTCCTGGTGAAGGCCTTCCAGGACGATCCGCCGGCTGGGTACCTGGCCGTCGCGCAGGTCGAGGCACCGAGCGCGGGGAGCCCCCAGCGGGTACTCTAGACGATGGCTGGATGAGGTGATCGCAGTGGGTCCAAGCCCACGGGATCGGCGCTGTCGCGATCGCAGACACGAGTGGCATGGACCCCGAGCTCCTTCGGCAAGCTGGCCTGGCGGCTCGAAGGTCCTCGCGTTGATCTGCTCGTCTCCCCGCTTCTCCACGATGTGGCCGGACCGAGGATCTCCGTCCGGCCAGCCTCGGGACTCCCTCTGCTGCACCTTGACGAGCCCGAGCTCACAGGGCCGAAGCGTTTCCTCAAGCGGGCCATGGACCTGTGTCTTGGCGCGGTCGCGTTGGTCCTCCTGACGCCTGTGCTCCTGGCGATCGCCGTAGCCATCCAATTCGACTCTCGAGGACCGGCCCTCTACGTGAGCGATCGGGTCGGCCGGTCCGGCGAAACGTTCGGGTGCCTGAAGTTCCGATCCATGCGGGTCGGGGCCGAAACCGAACGTGTGGCTATCATCGGGACGCCTGACGAGTCGATCGTCGAGCGGTACCGGACGGATCCCCGCATCACGACGGTGGGGAAGTTCCTGCGGCGTTGGAGCCTGGATGAGCTGCCGCAGTTGTTCAACGTCATGGGCGGGTCGATGTCCCTCGTGGGGCCCCGACCGGTGCTACCGGAGGAGCTGGACCTGCTCGCTGAGGCGGATCTCCGCCGCCACATCACCAAGCCGGGACTCACGGGTCTGTGGCAGATCTCGGGTCGCAAGGAGGTCGCCTGGGACGACCGCATGCGCATGGATCTGTACTACATCGAGCATTGGTCCCTGGCCCTTGATGTCGTGATCTTGGCAAAGACCGCGAAGGCCGTCATCGCGGGTCGAGGGGCATACTGATTTGGCGGGTGTTGTGCGAACCCTTGCCGCGGCCCCCGGGAGGGCGTAGCAGAGGCTCGACGAGCGAGCCCAGTGATCAGCGGGCAAGCCCCTTTGGCCCACTCACCAAGTTGAACCTGAGTGCTCATCGATGGGGGCGCGGTCCACTTGAGACCAGTAGGCCCCGATCTCGGGAGCCACGTCTGGGCGACGCTGAACTGTCGATCAGCAAGGCGTGGGCAAGCTTCTCGTACTGGTCGGCGACTCCTCCCATTGGTAGCGCTCGATGACGTCCGAGCGACCGGCAAGCCCGCGCGAAGACGCCGAGTCTGGGTCGGACTCCACCAGTTCGCACTCGAGGGCAACCTCGTCTGGGCAGGCGAAGTAGCGCCCGTTATCGCGGGCGACCTCCTCATTGAAGGCTACGCGGTAGGCGATGACCGGAGCGCCTGCCCCCATCGCACGCAGCAGCGAGGGATTGGTGCCCCCCGACGGAGTGGCCATGCACATAACTGGCCGCACCGGAATACAGGGCGTCGAGCAAGTCCTGGTCCCACACGCTGCCCAGGAACCGCACCCGGGGATCCCGTTGACCTACCGGAGGATCTCACGTCGGTAGCCATCACCGTAGGCTGCATCGCCTACGACCACCAGAGGCTTGCTGCATGCCGACGACACGTACCCCTTCACGATCTCACGGACGTTGTTCTCTGGCTCGAAGCGAGCGACGACGAGGTGGTACTCGAGCGGCGCAAGCCCGATCTCGCGCAGTCTCGTCGGGTCCGGGGCGACTATTGGTGCGCCGTAGGGGATGTAGGTGGCGATCACTCCATGCTCGGTCAGGAGGTGGTCGACTATGCCGCGCGAGTCCGCGATCACTGCCTGGGCCCAACGCGTGCTCCGGGCTTCCGCCCAGCGGTAGTAGGAGGTCCCCCTCTCCCCCACTTGGCGCGCCGCCATTCGAGCCCGTCGACGTGCACCGCCACCGGGATCCCAGCGGATCGGAAGAGCGGGATGTAAAGGGCGTTGGCGGCGTTGAAGAGGAAAGCGACGTCGGGGCCGTCAAGGGCTATGGCGTGAACGGCAGACAAGCCCGTGTGACTGATCGTCTCAAGGGCCTTGACCCGAGCGGCAGGCAGGTTTACCAGTCCCATCCCGACGGTACCTCGTCTGCATCTGGCCGGGATTGCGGCAGTAGACGACGACATCGTGGCCCCTTTCGACGAGGCGGAGGCCGATCTCCTCGGCGGCTGTCTCGAAGCCCCCGTAGCGCGCGGGCACACCCCGTGTTCCGAGAATTGCGATCCTCACGGTCCGACCTCCAGATGCAGCGGGGCGGTCAAGCGTACCCATCCATACAAGCATGCCACCTCCTCGCGTCCACCCCGGGGCGTCCGCGAGGGTCGTCCCCGGGGCGGGCTGGACCGTGACCGTCAGCTCCGCAGGATGGGCCAGCGCTTGGGGGTCGGCGTGGACCTCGTAGGTCCCGGGCTCGAACGTGCCGTCGGGCACCGTGTACTCCATGACCACCGTCGTGGTGCCGCCCGGATCGGTCTCGTGGCCCTGCCAGAGCACCTGCCCGCCCCGCTCGTCGGGGAACGGGCCGGTGCGGGCCACGGGGACCAGGGAGATGGAGTTGCCGGTCGTGATCCGGGTGTCCGTGGCCGACAGCGGCAGCCGGTAGGCCACCCGCATCCGGGCGCGCAGGGCCAGGTAGCCGGCATAGATTATGGGGTCGCCCTCGAGGCCCTCGGGGACGGCATTGGTGAACGACACGGAGCGGCGCACCGTGGCACCGCCCCCGGCGGTCAGCTGGACGTCCTGGGTGATGCGGCGGTCCTGGAAGACCGACAGCTTGTTGGGGGCGCTCTGGGAGTGCACCGCGATCAGGTCGCCCGATCCCCGGGAGAGCTCCCCGCTGGCCGCGAGCGTCTCGACGGCCGCCTGCAGGGCGGGGGCGTCGAATGAGGCCTGGATGTGCCGCGGTGGGATCGCGTCCATCGTGCCGCGCATCGCGGACATGAGGTTCAGGGGCTCAGTCAGGTGCGCCACGACGGCGGTTGTCAGCTGCTCGTTGCGCGCATGCCGCTCGATCACGCCCTCCGGGCTGTTGAACTGCCGGTAGGCGTCCACCAGGACGGTCCGCAGCAGGGTCTCGGAGCTGACCTCGCCGAAGCCCGGCGACTCGAGGGCGCCGGTCCAGGCCAGCATCGAGGCCAGGGCGGCGAGGTCCACGGTGATGACCCCGTCCACCTCGGGGTAGCCCAGTGCCGCCCATGCGCGACGCATGTCCACCGAGGCCGTGCCGAAGTCGGGATGGAAGTTCGAGTTCACGAACGGGTAGCGCTTGCCCTGCCGGTACCAGGGCGGGCCTCCCTCGTGCTTCCATTCGATGGGGGGGTTGTTGGGCGAGAGCTTGGACTCCAGCTGCCCGGAGATCGGGACCGACAGGGAGCCCTTGTCCGCCTGGACCACGAACGCCGACAGGGGGGCCCCACCCGAGCCGAACACCTCTGCGTCGTTGAGGGCGGCCACGAGGTAGCGCTTGGGCTCCTCGGACCCCAGGGCCTCGGCCAGGTCGGGCATGGCGATCTCGGCGGCACCGGCCAGCCGGGTGAGGTCGTCGACCGAGCCTGCGACGGAGTCGGCCACGGCACCCACCGGCCGGCCGAGGGGACCTGACCCCTGAACCTCGGCGAGGGCGGCACCGGTCGCCTCCAGGGCGGCGTGGACCGAGGCGACCGGCCCCGCCAGCGCCTGGGCCTTCAGGGGGTCGATCGTGGTCCCGCTGACGATCGGTGGATCACCGTCGAAGCCGACGGCGGCCGAGCCGATCTCGGCCAGGGGCCCCAGGGCCTCCGTGCTCACAGCCAGCGCGTGCACAGAGGCCCGCAGGTCGTCCATCGCCCCCAGCGTCATGGGGTTGTACTCGAGAGCTCGGGCTGCCGGGGAGGACCAGGTGCGGTCCAGGATCGTCGCGGCGGTCTGGATGGTGCCGATCCCGCGGTCGAGGCCGGCGCTGTCGCGGGCTCGAGCGGCGATGGCGGCCTGCCCGACGCCGACCAGCCCGGTCAGCGCCGCCACCTGGGTGCCGATCGCGATCAGGGCCACGGGGGCCAGCAGGATCAGGGTGAGCCATCCCCTCCTGCGCATCGCCCACCCCCGCTGCGACTCGGAACACCTCCACCTGTCGGCCCATGGTAACCCGGGGCGCCTTCGGGCAGGTCGGCCCTGATCGATGGATCCGGCGGCTAGGGTGTTCGCGTGCGGGCCTCAGCGATCGTCCTGGCCCACGGCGCGGAACCCACCCTCACGGCGTGCGTGGCGGCTCTCGTGGCCGACGGGGCCGACGAGGTCGTCGTCGTGGACAACGATGCCGCACCCGGGCCGGTGGACGCCGTGCGGTCCATGCCCGGGGTTCGCGTGCTGGGCGCCGGGCGCAACCTGGGCTACGCGGGCGGCTGCAACTACGCGGCCAGGAACGCGAGCGGGGATGTCCTGGTGTTCGTCAACTCCGACGCCCTCGTGCGGCCGGGGGCCCTGGACGCCCTGGTCCGACGAGTTGCGGACCCCGGCATCGGGTTGGCCTCGGCCAGCGTCCGGCTGGCGGAGGAGCCCGAGGTGCTCAACACCGCGGGCAACCCCGTGCACTACCTGATGTTCTCCTGGGTGGGCGGGCTGGGGGAGCCGGCCAGCGACCATGCCCAGGTCACTGAGGTGGCCTCGGTCACGGGTGTGACCTTCGCCGTGCGCCGCGAGGTGTGGGACGCCCTCGGTGGGTTCGACGACGACTACGTCGCGTACTGCGAGGACGTGTACCTCTCCCTTCGGGCGTGGCAGGCCGGGTACCGGGTTGTGCACGAGCCGGCTGCCGTGGTGCTGCACCACTACGACTTCGCCCGGAACTCCGCCAAGTTCTACCTCCTGGAGCGCAACCGGCTCATGAACCTGATGCTGCTGCCGGAGCGGCGCACCCGCCTTCTGGTCGCCCTGCCGGCGCTGGCCGTGGAGGGTGGGGTGCTGATGGTGGCCATCCGGGACGGCTGGGCCCGCGACAAGGTCGACGGCTGGCGCTGGCTGGTGACCCACCGCCGGTCGCTGGCGGATCGTCGACTGGCGATCCAGGGCGCCCGCAGGGTTCCCGACCGGGATCTGGCGCGGCTGATCCGCGGTCCGCTCGATCCGCCCCCGGGGCTGGGACCGGGCGTGCCTGCCCCCGTGAGCCGGGCCCTTGCCCGGTACTGGGGTTGGGCGGAGCAGCGGCTGTGAGGTCGCTGGAGTGGGGTCGGACGATCCATGTGCGCGACCTCGGATGGGCTGCCCTCGTTGCGGCGCTCGCGATGGGGATCGCCCTGGCCTACCGCTCCGCCCTGGTCCCGACCGATCCGTGGCACTACGTGCAGGGCGCCCTGGCGTTCCCGGACGGCACATGGCGGCCCTCCGGCCTGTCGCGGTGGGGCTTCCTGCTGCCGATCATCCCGTTCGCGCGCCTCTGGGGGACTCGACGGCCACCTACTACGTGGTCCCGCTGCTGAGCACGGGCGTTCTGGCGGCGGTCCTGTACCTGCTGGGCACGCGGTACGTGTCGCGATCCACCGGGGTGCTCGCGGCAGCCTTCGCCCTCGGGACCCCGCTGGTCTTCGTCAACCTGACCCGGGGGTACACCGACCTCACCGCCACGACCCTCGTCGGCCTCGCCCTGCTCCTGGCGACGCTCGCGGCCGATGCCGCCGCCGAGGCCCGGGAGGCCGACCGGGGGTGGGGGTGGCGGGTCCCCGCGCTGCTCGTGGCCTGCGGATTCGTGACCGGGTGGAGCTTCGAGGTCCGAGAGACGGCCATCTTCGCGTGGCCGGTCATCGGCTGGGTGCTGTGGCGGATCGGGCGACCCATGCGCACCCTGGCCTGGTTCGCCCCACCTGCCCTGGTGTGGCTGGCCGTGGACATGCTGCTCTGTGCGGTGGTCTACGACGACCCGTTCCTGAAGTTCCGGATCATCCTCGGCGCCGACATCTCCGAGTCCGAGGTGAGCTCGGACGCGGGCTATGTCGGGCAGTCCCGCTGGTGGTACATGACCGTCCTGCCGCGCTCGATCCTCGAGGTCTCCGGGGGTCCCGCACTCCTGGCCTGCTTGGCCGTGGGGGCGGTGGGGGGCGTGGTGTTCCGCGCACAGCTGGGGCGGATCTGGGCCTGGGGGATGCTGACCGTCGCGCTGCTGTGGATCCAGGGCGGACCGTTCGACCCCGGCCACCCCTCCGTGCGCCTCGATGTCGCGCGCTACTGGCTGTCGTTCATCGTCCCACTGATGCTCGTGGCGGTGGGCACGCTGGTGATCCTGATCCGCAGCTCACGCGGTGCCCTGCGCGTGGGGGCTGCGGTCGCCGGCGGGGTGCTGGCCCTCGGGGTGGTCGTGCCGTCGGTCGGGTTCGCGACGTCCTATCCGGGGTTCGCGCCCAACGGCGGGGATGCCATGGTCGAGCTTCGCGACCACCTCGCGTCCCGGGGCGGCGAGCTGGCCGGCGCCCGGGTCTGGGCCGACTGGGGCACCCAGCGGGTGCTCCCCGCCTACCAGACCAGCCCGTTCGGCGACCCGCGCTGGGAGGCAGGAAGCTTCCGTTCGCTGAACCGGTTGGTCCGCTTCCCGCCGTCCTCGGCTGCTGAGTACCCCCAGCCCGGGGAGTACGTCGTGATCTACAGCGCGCAGGACCGCACCTGCTGGCACTGCCGGCGGGCGCTGCAGCCGGTCCAACAGGCGTTCGGCCCCCTGCCGGGACCGGGCTGGGAGGAGTTGTTCACCTCCTCAGCCGGGAACCTCACGCTGTACCGCCTGGGCCCGACGGTGACCTGGCCTCCCGCGCCCGCCGTCCCGCTGCCGGGCCCGGAGGACGAGGCGGAGGACGCCCCCGCCCTCTGATGGATCGCGTCGGGTTCGCTGGCCGCGAGGACGATCGCGTGCGATCCCGACGAACCTGATCGGCTCGGACCCGACGCGATCCAGGGGCCCGCGTAGGCTGGAGCACACCCCCAGCGTGAGGATGCGTCGTGCCTGCCCGTCGTGCCCCTGTCGTGCTGCTGCAGGTGGCCAACCTGCTCGGCGGCGTGGCCAACTCCACGGTGGCCGTGCTCGTCCCGTGGCTGGTCCTGCAGGAGACGGGATCTGCCGCCGACGCCGGCCTGGTCGCCGCCGCGGCAGCGATCCCAGGGATCTTCGTCTCCCCGTTCGTCGGCGCGCTGGTCGACCGGTTCGGGCGTCGCCGGGTGTCGATGGCCTCGGACGGGTTCTCGGCCATCTCGGTCAGCCTGTTCCCACTGGCCGAGCGTGCCGGGGTCCTCACCCTGGGCATGATCGTCGCGCTGGCCGTCCTCGGTGCGACGTTCGACCCGGCCGGCTACACCGCGCGCAAGTCGCTGATCCCCGACGTCGCGCAGGCCGGCCGCTTCTACATCGACCGCATCAACGGGGTGCACGAGGGCGTGTTCGCCGCCGGCTGGGTCATCGGTCCCGCGCTGGCCGCGCTGGGCATCAGCACGATCGGTGTCATCTCCACGTTCTGGGTCACGGCTGCCGCGTTCGTGCTGGCGATCGTTGCGGTCGCCTGGATCCGCGTGACGGAGGCTCTCGGCGAATCCCGGCACGAGGCCGGCGATGACGACGAGCCGTTCTGGTCGTCGATCGTGCGCGGGGCGAGGATCCTGTGGCAGGACAAGGCCCTGCGCGTGCTGACCCTGGCGATCGCGGTCCTGGCCATGGTCTACCTGCCCACGGAGTCGATCCTGATGCCGGTGCACTTCGAGGAGATCGGCCAGCCCGGCAGCTACGGCCTCACGCTCACGGCCCTGGCCGCCGGGGGGATGATCGGGTCCTTCTCCTACGGGTGGCTCTCCGAGCGGATGTCCAAGCACCGGATCGTGGTGCTCGTGATGCTCGCGGTCACCGCGGCGATCATCCCCATGGCCTTCCTGCCGCCGCTGCCGGTGTTCGTGGGGGCGGGCTTCCTCCTCGGCCTCGGTTGGGGGCCGATGAACCCGCTGCTCAACTCGTTGGTGCAGACCCGCGTGCCCGCGCACGTGCAGGGCCGGGTCTACGGCGTGCAGACGGCCCTGTTCTACGCCGCGCCGCCCCTGGGCCTGCTGCTGGCGGGGCTTGCCGTCGAGGCCTGGGGCGTCCAGCTGGTGTACGCGATCATCGGCGTGCTGCTGGTCGGTCTCTCACTGGTCATCGCGGCACTGCCGTCCCTGCGCGGGCTCGACGCCGAGGGCCCGGCGATGGAGGGTTCCGTTCCGCCCGCCGCTCCCAGCAGGCCCGGCGACGTGTCGGCGGGGCGGGGGGGGACATGCCGGGACGAGCGAAGGGGCCCGACCCCTGGTCGGACCCCTTCGCTCGTGACTGTCAGTCCTTGGCTGGCGCCCGGACCGACCCGAGCAGCAGCGAGGCCACGTCGAGCACCTCGACGACCGGCGCATCCTCGCCGGCCTCCTGGGCCCGCACGGTCACGCCGTCGTGCAGCATCACCGAGCAGAACGGGCAGGCGACGGCGATCTTGTTGGCGCCCGTCGCGATGGCCTCGTCGGAGCGGTTCTGGTTGACCCGCGTGCCGAGCCGCTCCTCCATCCACATCTGGGCGCCACCAGCGCCACAGCAGAAGGACTTGTCGGCGCTGCGGTCCATCTCCACCAGCCTGACGCCGGGCACAGAGGCGACGAGCTCGCGGGGGGGCACGTAGACCTTGTTGTGCCGACCCAGGTAGCACGGGTCGTGGTAGGTCACGGTCTCATCGACAGGGGTCAGCGGGCGCAGCCGGCCGTCGCGCAGGAGGGTCGCGAGCAGCTGGCTGTGGTGGACGACCTCGTAGTTGCCGCCCAGCTGCGGGTACTCGCGACCGATGGTGTTCATGCAGTGCGGACACGTCACGACGATGCGCGTGGCCTTGACCTCGTTGAGCACCTCGACGTTCTGCATCGCCTGCATCTGGAACAGGAACTCGTTGCCCGCCCGGCGCGCGGGGTCACCTGTGCACGTCTCGCCCTCGCCGAGCACCATGTACTTCACGCCCGCCACGTTCAGCAGCTCGGCGACGTCCTTGGTGGTCTGCTTGGCGCGGTCCTCGTAGGCGCCGGCGCAGCCGACCCAGAACAGGTACTCGACGTCGGCGGGGATCTCGTCCTCGCCCTCCATGCCGAACACGGGCACCTCGAAGTCGACCTCGCTGATCCAGTCGTTGCGCTTCGAGGCGTTCATGCCCCACGGGTTGCCCTTGTTCTCGAGGTTCTTGAACAGGCTGTTGAGCTCGTTGGGGAACTCGGTGGCGATCATCACCTGGTGGCGACGCATGTCGATGAAGTGGTCGATGTGCTCGATGTCCACCGGGCACTGGTTGACGCACGCGCCGCACGTGGTGCACGACCACAGGGCGTCGACGTCGATGACCGGGCCCTCGTGGGAGCGGTGCCCGGAGGAGTCGTAGCCGTCGGTGTCGCGGTGCGGATCGAAGTCCCGCTCGCCGATCAGCGGTCGGGCGACCTCGGCCTGGATCCTCTCCGACATGGTCGCAAGGACCTCGTCGTCGACCTCGCCGAACTCCACGTTCTTCCCGTCGAGCTTCTTCTGGGTCGCGGTGATGTAGGGCGCCTTCGTGAAGGCGTGGTCGCGCAGGTTCATGATCATGAGCTTCGGGCTCAGCGGCTTCTCGGTGTTCCACGCCGGGCACTGGCTCTGGCAGCGACCGCACTCGGTGCAGGTCGCCATGTCCAGCAGGCCCTTCCAGGTGAAGTCCTCGATCCGGCCACGGCCGAACACCGCGTCGTCGGCGGGGTCCTCGAAGTCGATCTTCTCGGTGCCCGAGTACATCTCCAGCAGGGGCCCGAGGCCGTCGGGGCGGCGCGAGAAGTACACGTTGATCGGGGCGGCGAAGATGTGCAGGTGCTTGCTGTGCAGCACGATCAGCAGGAAAGCCCAGGATGACCGCGACGTGGGCCCACAGGCCCAGGGTGAGCATCCACTCGTTGGCGGTCTCGCCGAGGGGCTCGAGCACGGTGGCCACGGCGTGGGAGGCGAACGCCCCGTCCATGCCCTCGGGTCCCTCCGCGTTGATCTTGGCGCCCCGGTAGAACAGCAGGGTCGCCACCACCATGAAGATCATGAACAGCACCAGCCACGCGCCTGAGGTGTGCGAGCCGAAGAACCGCGACCAGCGGCCCT
>CAVSQK010000033.1:0-23556 GCA_963729885.1 uncultured Actinomycetes bacterium | reverse complement strand
GTCATGGCCGGCGGCGGGGCGCGCGGGTTCGCCCACATCGGCGTCCTCCAGGAGTTCGCCGCCGCGGGGATCCACGTGGACCGCGTGGCCGGCAGCAGCATCGGGTCCATCGTGGCCGGGGCCTACGCCACGGGAATGGACGCCGTGACGCTCCACGAGGTCTGCTACGACGACTTCGTCCGGGGCAACCCCATCGGCGACTACACGTTCCCGAGCGTGTCCCTGATCAAGGGCCGCCGCACGCGCAGCATGCTGCGCCACCGCCTCGGGGGCAGGGAGATCCAGGCGCTGCCCCGGCAGTTCCGGTGCATGAGCGTCGACCTGCTGGGACGCGCACCCCTGGAGCATCGAAGCGGCGACCTCGCCGAGGCGATCAGCGCTTCGGTCTCGATCCCGGTCCTGTTCCCGCCGATGCGATACGGCAATCGGCTCCTGGTCGACGGCGGCGTCCTGGACAACCTCCCGGTTCGGCTTGCTGACCGAGCGCGACGAGGGCCCGATCGTGGCCGTGAACATCGCGATGGGCGGCGGCGGTGGTGGGTCCGGACGCACGGGCCCGCCGCGGATGCCCGCGATGGGTGACACCCTGCTGCGGGTGATGATGATCGGCAGTGGGGGTGCGGTCCAGGCGGCTCGCGCGAGCGGCGCCACGGTGGTCACCCCGCCGCCGCTCGGGGTGGGGACCCTGGAGTGGCACCAGATGGACCTCGTGGTCGAGGCGGGGCGCATGGCCGCGCGCGAGCTGCTCGAGCAGACCGGCGGGGTCCTTCCGGGGCACACGACGCAGGTGATCGAGCAGGGGTGACCCCGCGGGCCCGTCGGGTGCCGGGGAGTCGGCGGTGCGGGCGCCCCGGCACGCGAGTGACCCCCCGCGCACCCATCAGAGCCCGTTTATCCTTGCTGCCTTCCGGCCCTGGGGAGGTTCACAGGGTGACGCCACGCGGGGGGTCGACGACCATTCTACGCCCCCGTCGGGGGTGGCGGAGCCCGCCGGTCGAGGGTCCAGCCACCGCGCTCCGGGCAGCTGCCCGGGGGCCGGGCCCGCGGATTCGGAGAACCCCACGGCGCACCGTAGAATCGTCGGCGGAGGATTCGCATAGTGGCCTAGTGCGCACGATTGGAAATCGTGTTGGGGTAACACCCTCACGGGTTCAAATCCCGTATCCTCCGCCGCGCCGAAGGGGCAGCCGACCTGGCTGCCCCTTCGCCATGAGCGGGGCGTCGCCTCGCCCGGCGTGTGAGGTCCCCGACGCGGATCCGCGACGCTGCTGGCGTAGCGTGGGACCGTCACCTCGGATCCACACCGCGGGGGGAGGACCCAGCCAGATGCTGCTGAGCCAGCCCGACCTGCCCGGCCCGCTGCTCGCGCCGGGGGCCCGGATCGCCGTGATCGCACCCTCCGGCCCCGTGCAGCCCGCGCGCCTCGGGCGCGGGCTCGACGTGCTGCACCAGTGGGGCTACCGCCCGAAGGTCGGCCAGCACGTGCTGGCCGTCGCCGGGCACACCGCGGGCACGACCCGCCAGCGCCTCGACGACCTGCGCTGGGCGATGACCGACCCCGAGGTCGAGGCCATCTGGTTCGCCCGCGGCGGCTTCGGTGCGATGCACCTGCTCGAGGACCTGATCCGGCTCACCCGCGACCCGGCGGCCGTCCCCAACCGACCACTCCTGGGCTTCTCGGACGCCACCGCCTTCCTGGCCGCGCTCTACCGGGAGCACAGCCTGACCGACGACCTCGCGCATCCCGTCGCGCACGGGCTCATGGGGATCCATGCCCCGGTCATCACCGCCCTGGGCGACCTCGCGGCACCCCCGGTCCTCGAACGGGTGCGTGCGATGCTGCAGGAGGGCTCCGGGTTCCGCGCCCACGTCGACCACGTGGCCGGGCCGCGCCGCTCGGTGCGGGGGCCCTTCGTGGGCGGCAACCTGGCGATGCTGGCCGCCCTGGCCGGAACGCCGCACGCGCTGCGCTCGCACGACGCGATCATGGTCCTCGAGGACGTCGGGGAGCCCGTCTACCGCCTGGACCGGATGATCACCCAGCTGCAGCTGTCCGGCGGGCTGATGGGCGTGCAGGCCTTCGCGCTCGGATCCTTCAGCGCGGCCGTGGGTGAGCGCGACCAGCACGCGGAGAGCTTCATGGAGCAGCGGCTGCTGGAGTTCGACGTGCCGATCGTGGTGGGCGTCCCCGTCGGCCACGACCCGGACAACGAGCCGTGGGTGTACGGCCAGGTCGGCGAGCTCGTGACCGACGCGTCCGACGACGTGGAGTAGCCCGCCCGACGCGCGACGGGTGCGTGCCCCCGGTCAGACCACGCCGTACAGCCGGTCGCCGGCGTCCCCCAGGCCGGGGACGATGTACCCGTGGTCGTTGAGCCGCTCGTCGATGGCGGCCGTGACCAGGGTGATGGTCGGGATCCGGTCGGCGACCGCGGCATCCACCGCCTCGATGCCCTCGGGGGCGGCCAGGATGCAGATCGCCGTGACGTCCCTCGCACCCCGGGACAGCACCAGGTCGATCGCCATGATGAGCGTCCCCCCGGTGGCCAGCATCGGGTCGAGCAGGAACACCTGCCGGCCCGAGAGGTCCATCGGCAGGCGGTCGGCGTAGGTGGACGCCTCGAGCGTCACCTCGTCGCGGATCATCCCGAGGAAGCCGATCTCGGCGGTCGGCAGCAGCCGGGTCATCCCCTCCAGCATCCCCAGGCCTGCGCGCAGGATCGGGATCACCACCGGACGGGGCTGGGCCATCCGGTGGCCGGTGGCAGGGCCGACGGGGGTGGTGATGTCGACCTCCGCCACCCGGATGTCCCGGGTGGCCTCGTAGGCCAGCAGGGTCACCAGCTCGTCGACGAGTCGCCGGAAGGTCGGGGAGTCGGTGCGCTCGTCGCGCAGGGTGGTCAGCTTGTGGGCGACCAGCGGGTGGTCGGCGAGCATGGTGCGCATGGCCGCCACCCTATTGGCGTGCGGCGTGCTGCCGGGCACCGACCGGCCGGTGGGGCGTCGGGGGTCGGTCAGTCGCGTTGGGTGGCGAAGAACTCCCGCAGGACCCGGCCGCAGTCCTCGGCCAGCACGCCGGCCACGACCTCGGGGCGGTGGTTGAGCCGCGGGTCGCGCACCACGTCCCACAGCGATCCCACGGCCCCCGCCTTGGGGTCGAACGCCCCGAACACCACGCGGTCCACCCGCGCCAGGACCAGCGCCCCGGCGCACATCGTGCAGGGCTCGAGGGTGACCACCAGCGTGCAGCCCTCGAGCCGCCACTGCCCCACCTCCCGCGCTGCGGCGCGCAGTGCGAGCACCTCCGCGTGGGCGGTCGGGTCGGCATCGACCTCCCTGCGGTTGTAGCCCTCCGCGACCACCTCCCCGCGGGGGTCGAGCACGACCGCACCGATCGGCACGTCGCCACCGGCCCGCGCGTGCTCGGCCACCGCGAGCGCCCGGCGCATGGCCCGCTCATCGGCGGTGGAGGACCTCACGGCCCGAAGTCTGCCATCGGGTCACACGTGGGCCATGGCGCCCACGACCTTGGCCAGGGAGTCCCTGGCGTCGCCGAACAGCAGCTGCGTCTGGGGGGCGAACAGGAGCTCGTTGTCGATGCCGGCGAACCCGGGGCGCATGGAGCGCTTGAGGAACACCACCTGGGCGGCCCGGTCGACGTCGAGGATCGGCATCCCGTAGATGGGGGCGCTGCGGTCCTCGCGCGCGGCCGGGTTCACCACGTCGTTCGCGCCGACCACGAGCGCGACGTCCGCCGAGCCGAACTCGGCATTGACCTCGCCCATCTCCTTGAGCTGCTCATAGGGCACGTTCGCCTCCGCCAGCAGGACGTTCATGTGCCCGGGCATGCGCCCTGCCACCGGGTGGATCGCGTAGATGACCTCCACGCCCCGGTCGCCGAGGATGTCGGCGAGCTCGCGCAGGGTGTGCTGCGCCTGGGCGACGGCCAGGCCGTATCCGGGCACGAGGATCACTTTGCGTGCGTAGCCGAGCATGATCGCCACGTCGTCCGGCGAGCACGAGCGCACCGGACGGTCGGCTGCCACCCCCGACCCGGCCGTGATGGCCGTCGCGGTGAAGGCCCCGAACAGGGTGTTGGTCAGGGGGCGGCCCATCGCCCGGGCCATCATCCGGGTCAGCAGGGTGCCCGAGGCCCCCACGAGGGTGCCGGCGATGATCAGCAGGACGTTGTCGAGGACGAAGCCCGAGGCGGCCACGGCCAGGCCGGTGAACGCGTTGAGCAGGGAGATGACGATCGGGACGTCCGCGCCGCCGACGGGCAGCACGAACAGGACGCCGAGGACTGCCGAGAGCACCGTGAGCGCGAGCAGTGCGACCGGGCTCGGGGCGGTGATCATCCAGACGGCTGCGGCGAGCGCGGCCAGCGCCACCCCGAGCGTGACGTACCGGCCCGCGGGGACGACCACCGGCCGGGTGGTCATCAGCTCCTGGAGCTTCAGGAAGGTCACGAGCGAGCCGGTGAAGGACACCGACCCGATGAGGATCGTGAGCGCCGTGGCGACCAGCGTGAACCCGGACATGTCCGGGGTGTGCAGCCACTCGGTGATCGCGACCAGCCCGGCCGCCGCGCCGCCGACGCCGTTGAGCAGCGCCACCAGCTGGGGCATCTGGGTCATCCGCACCCGGCGGGCCGCCAGGGCCCCGACCGCCGAGCCGACCACGACGGCGCCGATGATGATGCCGACCCGCTCCAGCTCGATCCCGGACAGGAACACGGTGACGCTCGCCACAGCCGCGCCGAACGCGCCGACCAGGTTGCCGCGGCGCGCGGACCTCGGCGACGACAGGCCCTTCAGGGCGAGGATGAAGCAGACGGCGGCGACCAGGTACGCCAGCGCCACCCACGTGGGGGTCCCGCTCACCGGCCGGCCTCCTCGTCGGTGACGGCGGGCTTCCTGCGGTCGCCGAACATGCCGAGCATCCGGTCGGTCACCACGAAGCCCCCCACCAGGTTCATCGAGGCCAGGACGACGGCGACGATGGCCAGCCAGAACTGGGCGGTGGTGTCCGCCGCCCCGGCCACGGTGATCGCGCCGACCAGGACGATGCCGTGGATGGCGTTGGCGCCGGACATCAGCGGGGTGTGCAGCACCGAGGACACCTTGGAGATGACCTCGAACCCCACGAAGATGCTCAGGACGAAGATCGTGAGCAGTGCCATGCCCTCCATCAGGCCCCCTCCTCCTCGTCGCTGCGGTCGGCCGGGCGATCCGGCTCCATGCCGAGGGCCTCGGCGGCGGCCGGGTTGCGCACGGTGCCGCGGTGGACCACGGCACACCCGTCGAGGACCTCGTCGGACAGGTCCACGTCCACGGTCCCGTCGGCGGTGATCAGCGTGAGCAGGGCCACGACGTTGGCCGAGTACAGCGTCGAGGCGTGCAGCGGCAGCTGGCTGGGCACGTCGGCCGCGCCCCACACGAGGGCCCCGCCGATCCGCACCTCCGCGCCCGGCTGCGAGCCCTCGACGTTCCCACCGGACTCGGCGGCGAGGTCGACCACGACCGATCCGGGGCGCATCGCCGCGACCGTCTGCGCACTGACCAGCCGGGGGGCGGGCAGGCCCGGGATGGCGGCCGTGGTGATCAGGACGTCCGAGTCGGTCACGTACGGCGCGAGCAGCTCCCTCTGGCGGGCCGCGCGGTCGGCGGCCAGCTCCGTCGCGTAGCCACCGGCGCCCTGCACCGTCGCGAGGTCGAGGGTGAGGAACGTCGCGCCCATCGACCGGACCTCCTCGGCGCTGGAGGGCCGCACGTCGTGGCCGGAGACGACCGCCCCCAGCCGGCGGGCGGTGGCCATGGCCTGCAGCCCGGCCACGCCGGCGCCGAGCACGAGGACCTTCGCCGGCGGGATCGTCCCGGCCGCGGTCATGGCCATCGGGAAGAACTTGGGCAGGCGGGTCGCACCCACGAGGGCGGCCAGGTAGCCCGAGACCAGCGACTGCGACGTCAGGGCGTCCATCGACTGGGCGCGGGAGATCCGTGGCACGAGGTCGAAGGACAGCGCCGTGGCCCCCGCACTGGCCGCCGCCGCGACGGTGGCCAGGTCGCCGACCGGCTGCAGGAACGACACGGTGACCGCGCCCGGCTTCAGGAGCTCGACGGCCTTCGGGTGCAGCGGTCGCACCGTCGCCACGACGTCGGTGACGCCGAGGGCGGCCGCGACGTGCTCGGTGCCGATCACCTCGGCGCCTGCGCTGCGGTAGTCGTCGTCCGTGGCGTAGCTGCGCGAACCGGCTCCGGCCTGGACCGCGACGGTCAGGCCCAGGGCCGTCAGCCGTCCCACCGACTCGGGGACCAGCGCCACGCGATTCTCGCCGGGCCGGGACTCGGCCGGCACGAGAACCTTCATGGGTTCACCTCCTGCGTCCCCGTGCCAGCGCACGTGGGGCGTCCTGTCGTAGGGGACAAGCCTATGTCGCCGGTCGGGGTCCCCCGGACCGGCTCCCGGCCCACCGGGGCCCCCGATCCGGGCCTCCGGTGGGCGGTCGGGCCCCGCGGCCGGGGGGCTCCCGCCGGTCGGCGGGGACTGCGGGCGTGCTCTGCGGTTGTGCCCGGCGCCGACTGCTGGTGGGGTGGTCCCATGCAGAGCCCCGCCTCGGTCCTGAGCCCCGCCGGCTTCCACGGCACCGGCGTCCTGCGCGCCCATGCCCGCGGCCGCCCCGTCGACCGGTCCTTCTTCGAGGGGTGGTACGTCAAGCTGGTCAGCGCCGATCGCACCACCCGGCTCGCGGTGATCCCCGGGATGTTCCTCTCCGAGGACGGCGCGATCGCCGAGGCGTTCGTCCAGGTGCTCGACGGGATCACCGGGAGCACGGCCTACCACCGGTTCCCCCTGGCCGACTTCCGGGCCGACCCCCGGCGCTTCGACGTGCGGGTGGGGGCCAACCGGTTCAGCGCCGACGGCATCACTGTCGACCTGCCCGGCCTGTCGGCCGAGGTGCGGTTCGGCCCCGGCGCGGCGTGGCCGGTGACGGTGCGCGAGCCGGGGGCGATGGGCTGGTACGCGTGGGTGCCGACCATGGAGTGCTACCACGGCGTCATCAGCCTGGACCACGCCCTGGGAGGCTGGGTCGACACCGGCGCGGGGAAGGTCGACCTGGCTGGCGGGCGCGGCTACCTGGAGAAGGACTGGGGCAACGCCTTCCCGAAGGCCTACGTCTGGATGCAGTCGAACCACTTCGAGGAGTCGGGCGTCAGCCTGGTCGCCTCCACCGCGCTGATCCCGTGGCGCAGCGCGGCCTTCCGGGGCGACCTCGTGGCCCTGCACCTGCCCGAGGGTCGCGATGCCGGCCTGCACCGGTTCACCAGCTACACCCGCGCCAGGACGTCGACCTGGCCGTCGACGACGAGCAGGTGCGGTGGTCGCTGAAGTCGCCCGGGGGTGACCGCCTGGATCTCACGGCCGCCATCGGTGGGCGCACGTCGGGCCTGCTGCACTCGCCGGTGCGCACCGAGATGCACCAGCGCGTGGCCGAGACCCTCGACGGCACGCTCGAGGTCCGGCTCTCCGACGCGGCCGGACGGACCCGGTTCGAAGGGGTCGGGCAGTGCGCGGGCGTCGAGGTGCACGGCGCCATCGACCAGTTGCTGGCCACGTCGGGCAGGTGATCGGCGGGCGGCTCCCGTTGTCAGGACACCGGGAGAGCGGAAGGGGCAGACTGGCCCCACGCCGGGGCGCGGACGCCCCACACATGAATCGGAGGAAGCATGGGGAAGGCTGAGGACATCATCGCGGCTCTGGGAGGGGCGGACAACATCGAGGAGATCGAGGCATGCGCGACCCGTCTGCGCACGGTCGTCAGCGATCCCTCCCTGGTTGACGAGAAGGGCCTCAAGGCGGCCGGCGCGTTCGGCGTGCTCTCGGCGGGCTCGGTCCTCCAGGTCATCGTGGGTGGCGAGGCCGACGGCCTGGCCATGGACATCAACGACATCATCGAATAAAGGGAGCACCAACGTGGCACTGCAGGTCCTGTCCCCCATGCCCGGTCGGGTCGCGAACCTCACCGAGGTCCCCGATCCCATGTTCGCCGAGGCGATGCTCGGCCCCGGCCTGGCGATCGATCCGCCGCGCGGCCCGGTCGTGGCCGTCGCGCCGATCTCCGGCACCATCGCCAGCCTGTTCCCGCACGCCATGGGCATCGAGGCCGACGGCTACTCGATCCTGGTCCACCTGGGCCTGGAGACCGTCCAGCTCAACGGCGAGGGCTTCACGCTGCTCAAGGCCAAGGGCGACACCGTGGTGGCAGGCGAGCCGGTCATCGAGTGGGATCCCTCGGTCATCGAGGCCGGTGGCCTTCCGGTCATCACGCCGCTGATCGCCATCCAGGCCGAGGCCGGCGCGATCACCCAGCTGGTCGCCGACGGAACCCAGGTGGAGGCGGGCACCCCCGTCTTCGAGGTCGCCTGACCCGGCCGACGAACAACCCAATCCCGGCCCGCGAGGGCGCTGACAGAGAATCAAGTGAGAGGTGTTTGAACGTGGCTGAAATCACCGTTGTCCTGCCCCCCGGAGTCGGGCTGCACGCCCGCCCCGCGGCGCTGTTCGTCGGCGCGGCTGCCAAGTCGTCCTGCGATGTGACGATCGGGCGTCCGGGCGAGCCCGGCGTCAACGCCAAGAGCATCCTGGGCGTGATGGGCCTCGGCGCGAAGGCGGGCGAGGAGATGGTCGTCACCGCCGAGGGCGACGGCGCCGACGAGCTGCTCGCCGGCCTCAAGGAGATCCTGGAGACCCCTGAGGGTGGCCATGCCTGACCTGACGACCCTGACGGGCGTCGGGGTCAGCCCCGGCGTGGGCGCCGGACCGGTCGTGCGTGTCGTGGACTCCGTCCCCGAGCCCAAGCAGGGCCCGGGGACGGGGACCCCCGAGGAGGAGTACGCCCGCGCCGCGCAGGCGCTCGAGGACGTCGCCGCCGACCTCGAGGACCGCGGGCAGCGTGCCGGTGGCGAGGCCCAGCACGTGCTCGAGGCCCAGGCCATGATGGCCCGCGACCCCGACCTGGCCGTCGGGATCAAGCAGCGCACCGACGGCGGCTCGAACGCCGCCCGTGCGGCCTACGACGCGTTCGGTGCCACCCGCGAGGTCCTGCTCACCCTGGGGGAGTACTTCGCGGCCCGGGTGACCGACCTCGACGACATCCGCAACCGGACCGTCGCCCTGCTGCTCGACGTTCCGGCCCCCGGAATCCCCGAGCTCAAGGAGCCCAGCATCCTGGTCGCGATGGACCTGGCTCCTGCCGACACCGCGCTCATCGACAAGTCGATGGTGCTGGCGTTCGCCACCCAGGAGGGTGGGCCGACCTCGCACACCTCGATCCTGGCGCGCAACCTCGGCATCCCCGCCGTGGTCGGCTGCCCGGGCGTGCGTGAGCTCGCCCCGGGCACCTACGTCATGGTGGACGGCTCCTCGGGCAAGGTCGTCATCGACCCGCCCAAGGAGATGGTCGCCGAGCTCGCCGGCCGCGACGAGAAGCGACGTGCCGCGCTGGCCGCCGTGGGCAACGCCCCCGGCATGACCGCCGACGGCCACGCAGTCCCGCTGCTGGCCAACATCGGTGGGCAGGAGGACGTGGCCGGCGCCCTGGCCAACGGCGCCGAGGGAGTCGGGCTGTTCCGCTCGGAGCTGCTGTTCCTCGACCGCACCGACGCCCCCAGCGAGGACGAGCAGTACGGCCTCTACCGGGCCGTGCTCGAGGGGTTCCCGGGCAAGAAGGTCGTCGTCCGCACGCTGGACGCCGGCGCCGACAAGCCGCTGCCGTTCCTGCCGTTCGGCGAGGAGCCCAACCCGGCGATGGGCGTGCGCGGCCTGCGCATCTGCATGCAGGCCCCGGACATCATGCACACCCAGCTGCACGCGCTGGCCCGGGCCGCTGAGGGCCTGGACACCGAGCTCTGGGTGATGGCCCCGATGGTCGCCGACGTCTACGAGGCCACGCTGGTTCAAGGAGGCCTGCAAGAAGGCCGGCCTGCACGCGAAGATCGGCACGATGGTGGAGATCCCGGCTGCCGCGCTCCGGTCCGAGCACCTGGGCCAGGTGGCGGAGTTCTTCTCCATCGGGAGCAACGACCTGACGCAGTACACGTTCGCGGCCGACCGCCAGATCGGGTCCGTGGCGCGGCTTCAGGACGCGTGGCAGCCGGCGATCCTCGACCTCGTCGCGGCGACCGTCGCCGGCGGCCAGGCCAACGGCATCCCCACGGGTGTCTGCGGCGAGGCGGCCTCCGATCCGGCGCTGGGCTGCGTCCTCGTCGGGCTCGGCGTGAACACGCTGTCCATGTCGGCCGGCGCCCTGCCGGGCGTGCGCGCGGCTCTGGCTGCCCACACGCTCGACCAGTGCCGGGCGGCCGCGGAAGCGGCGACGGACGCGGTCGACGCCGCGGCCGCGAAGGCGGCGGCTCGGGCAGCGCTGCCCAAGCTCGCCGAGCTCGGCCTGTAAGGAGGTGCACCGCGCGGGGCACGCCGCGCGGTCACCTCGAACCGACCACGGATGCGCTGTCGGGGGAGGCTCCTCCGGCAGCGCATCCGTGTCACCCCGAGGTACATGGTGGGGCGTCTCCACGGCCGTGGTTCGACCGAGGATCCTGTTGCGCGTGTTGCCCCTGTGAACAGGTGTGGCAGCTCGGCCGGTGCTACGTTGGCGCCGCGACGGGACCGTCCCGGAGCAGGAGGTAGCGCTATGAGTGCATCGTCGGCGGGTTCCGCCACGAAGAAGGAACCGGGTCTTGGATCCAAGACCTTTGCCACCCTGCAGCGTGTCGGCAAGAGCCTCATGCTGCCCATCGCCGTCCTCCCCGCCGCGGGCCTTCTGCTGCGCCTGGGCCAGGACGACCTGCTGGGTGGGGTCTGGGCGCCGTTCCAGATCCTGAGCCTGGCCGGTGGGGCGATCTTCGACAACCTGGCGATGCTCTTCGCCCTCGGCGTCGCCATCGGCTTCGCGAAGAAGTCCGACGGGTCCACGGCCCTGGCCGGCCTGGTCGGGTACCTGGTGTTCAAGAACGTCCTGACCTACTTCGCGACACCCGACCGAGCTCGAGGCCGCAGTCGCGGACTCCGGATTCGCCGACGTCAAGATCCCGCCGGCGGACACCGTCGACCCGGGTGTGTTCGGCGGCATCGTCATCGGCATCACCGCGGCCCTGCTGTGGCAGCGCTACCACCGCACGAAGCTGCCCGCGGCGCTGGCGTTCTTCAGCGGCCGGCGCCTCGTCCCGATGCTCACCGCCGTGGCCGGCATCGTCTGGGCCATCATCTTCGGCTTCGCCTGGCCGCCGATCGGGGATGCCCTGGACAGCATGGCGTCGTGGATGTACGACAACGGAGAGCTCGGTGCCGGCATGTACGGCATCGCGAACCGCCTGCTCATCCCGTTCGGGCTGCACCACATCATCAACTCGTTCGTGTGGTTCCAGACCCCCACATGCCCGACAGCGACGGGCACGACCGCCGGTGACCTGAACTGCTTCTTCAACGCGACCGAGGGTCGTGAGAAGTACGGCCTGTTCATGACCGGCTTCTTCCCGATCATGATGTTCGCGCTTCCGGCCGCCGCGTTCGCGATGGTCCACGAGGCCAAGGACAAGGTTGCCGCGAGCGTCCTGCCGGCGGCCGCCCTGACCGCGTTCCTGACCGGTGTCACCGAGCCGCTGGAGTTCTCCTTCATGTTCGTCGCGCCGCTGCTGTACGGCATCCACGCGGTGTTCACCGGCCTGTCGATGGCCATCAGCTACGGGATCGGCGCACGGGCGGGCTTCACCTTCTCCGCCGGTGCGTTCGACTACGTGCTGAACTTCGGCAAGGCCACGAAACCACTGCTGCTGCTGGTCATAGGCGCGGTGCTGGCCGTCGTGTACTACTTCCTGTTCCGGTTCGCGATCAGGAAGTGGAACCTGCGCACGCCGGGCAACGAGCACGACGCGCCGAGGTCGACGAGGCGATGACCGCCGCGTAGGAGTCAGCGCCACATCAACTGGACACGCACCACCGCGGAGGCCGTCCCGACAGGGGCGGCCTCCCGCTGTGACGGTGGCCGGACAGCGCGTTCCGCGCCAAGGTCCGCCGACGTGGCGCGCTCCCGGCCACATGTGGCGCGGAACGCCCGGGTGGTGGTCGGGAAGGCGCGGAACGCGCGATCTGGTCCCTCGGTGTTCGGAGTGGGGCCAGGTGGTCAGGCCCAGTGCCGGCCGGTCAGGCGCTCGTAGGCCTCGCACGTACAGGGCCCGGGTGCGCTCCACCACGTCCTCGGGCAGCGGCGGGGGCGGCTGGCCGCCGTTGCGGTCCCAGCCGGAGGCGGGCGAGGTCAGCCAGTCGCGCACGTACTGCTTGTCGAACGACGGCTGGCCGCCGGGGCGGCCGGGCGCCCAGTCGTCGGCCGGCCAGAAGCGTGACGAGTCCGGGGTCAGCACCTCGTCGGCGAGCAGGATCGCCGCACCCGGGTCCTCGCCGGGCCGGCCGAACTCGAACTTCGTGTCGGCCAGGATCAGCCCGCGCTCGCGGGCGACCTCCTCGGCCCGCCGGTACACCGCCAGGGTGAGGCGGCGCAGCTCCTGGGCGTCGTGCGCGCCGACGGTGGCCACCACGGCCTCGAAGTCCACGTTCTCGTCATGGGTGCCGAGCTCGGCCTTCGTGGCGGGGGTGAAGATGGGCTCGGGCAGCCGCGACCCGTCGACGAGCCCCGGGGCAGCGCCACGCCGCACACCTCGCCCGAGGCCCGGTACTCCACCAGCCCGGAGCCCGTGAGGTAGCCGCGCGCGACGCACTCCACGGGGAACATCGCCAGGGGCTGGCACAGCATCGCCCGGCCGGCCACCTGGGCCGGGACCTCGCCGGGCAGCACGTGGTTGCCGACGATGTCGGCCACCTGCTCGAACCACCACAGGCTCAGCTGGGTGAGGATCGCGCCCTTGTCCGGGATGGTCGTGGGCAGCACCCAGTCGTAGGCCGAGATCCGGTCCGAGGCGACGAACAGCAGGGCGCCCTCAGGTGACCGGTACAGGTCGCGGACCTTGCCGGAGTAGACCGGGGTGAAACCCGGGATCGGCGGTGCGGCCGGGATGTTGGGCAGCGGTGCTGCCGCGCCGTCGCTCCCGGTGCTCACAGGATCGCTCCCGGGGTGTAGGTGGCGGCGTCCGGGTGCTGGGCGGCGATCACCTCGATGCGCTCGACGACGCGCGCCACCTGGTCGCGGGCGGCACCGGTGAACTCGATCGGCTCGGCGACCAGGGCCTCCAGGGCGGCACGGTCCAGGCCGAGCCGGCCGTCGGCGGCCAGGCGGTCGAACAGGTCGTTGGTGGCCTGGCCCCGGCGCATGTCCAGGGCGACGGCCACCGCGTGCGTCTTGATCACCTCGTGCGCCGTCTCCCGGCCGACCCCGGCGCGCACCGCGGCCATCAGGATCTTGGTGGTGGCCAGGAACGGCAGGTACCGGCGCAGCTCGGCCTCGATCACGGCCGGGAACGCCCCGAACTCGTCGAGCACCGTGAGGAAGGTCTCGAACAGCCCGTCGATCGCGAAGAAGGCGTCGGGCAGGGCCACCCGGCGCACGACCGAGCAGAAGACGTCGCCCTCGTTCCACTGGGCACCGGCCAGCTCGCACCCATCGAGGCGTAGCCGCGCAGGATCACGGTGAGCCCGTTGACCCGCTCGCACGAGCGCGAGTTCATCTTGTGCGGCATCGCCGACGAGCCGACCTGGCCCTCCTTGAACCCCTCCGTGACCAGCTCGTTGCCGGCCATCAGCCGGATCGTGGTGGCCAGGCTCGACGGTCCCGCCGCGACCTGGACGAGCGCGGAGAGCACGTCGTGGTCCAGGGAGCGGGGGTAGATCTGCCCGACGGAGTCCAGGACCTCGGTGAACCCCAGGTGCGCGGCGACCCGCTGCTCGAGCTCGGCCAGGCGGCTCGAGTCACCGTCGAGGAGGTCGAGCATGTCCTGGGCGGTGCCGACGGGGCCCTTGATCCCGCGCAGGGGGTAGCGCGCGATCAGGTCCTCGATGCGCGCGTAGGCGACGATCAGCTCCTCGGCGGCTGAGGCGAACCTCTTGCCCAGGGTCGTGGTCTGGGCGGCGACGTTGTGGCTCCGGCCGGTCAGCGGCTGGTCGGCGTACTGGGCGGCCAGCGCGCCGAGTCGGGCCAGCGTGGCCACCACCCGGTCGCGCACGAGCGAGCAGGGACAGGCGCACCTGCATCTGCTCGACGTTCTCGGTCAGGTCCCGGCTGGTCATCCCCTTGTGGATGTGCTCGGTGCCGGCGAGGTCGGTGAACTCCTCGATGCGGGCCTTGACGTCGTGGCGGGTCACCTTCTCGCGCGCGGAGATGGACGCCAGATCGACCTGGTCGCGCACCGACTCGTAGGCCTCGATCGTGCCGTCGGGCACGGCGATGCCGAGGTCGGACTGCGCGCGCAGGACCGCGATCCACAGGTCGCGCTCGAGGCGCACCTTGTGCTCGGGGGACCACAGCGCCACCATCTCCGCGGAGGCATAGCGCTGGGCCAGGACGTTGGGGATCTCGGTCACGGCGCCATTGTCGCAGCCCCACGGGGCGCCTCACGGGGCAGTCCGAGCGGATCGCGCCCGATCCTGATGTTTCACGCCGTGGCTCCAGGCGGCGCCGGGATTGCGCTCGAAAGCGTCGTTCCCGGGGCGTTGGGGGCGGGCGGTCACAGCAGAATCGGCGGCGTTCTCCGCCGGACCCGGACGGGCTCGGCGTGAAACGACGAAATCGGGCGCAACCAGCGCGCCTGCCCGGCGGGCAGTGCGGTGCCGGGTGGTGCCGCAGCCGGGCCGGCCCGCGGGTGGCCGATGCAGCGGACGACGACGTGGGCGGGGTCAGGGGGTGGGGATGCGACCCTCGGCGGCAGCCTGGGCGATGTCGCGGCGGTAGTGGCCCCCCGCCAGGGAGATCCCCTCGAGGAGCTCGTAGGCGCGCTCACGCGCCCCGTCGAGGTCGGCCGCGCGCGCGGTCGCGCACAGCACCCGGCCGCCGGTGGCGACGAGGGTGCCGCCCTGCTGTGCCGTGCCGGCGTGCACCACCCACGCCGCGTCCCACCCGGACTCGGCGTCGGTGCCGACGGGGACCCCGCCCAGGACGCCGCCGGTCGCCGGGGCATCCGGGTAGCCCGGCGCCGCCAGCACGACGGTGACCGCAGCGCCCGGGTGCCACTGGAGGTCGCCGATCTCGTCGAGCGTCCCGCGGGCGGACGCGTTGAGCAGGCCGGCCAGCGGGGTGCGCAGCAGGGCGAGGACCACCTGGGTCTCGGGATCGCCGAAACGGGCGTTGAACTCCACCACGCGCAGGCCGCGCGAGGTCAGGGCGAGGCCGGCGTAGAGCAGCCCGCTGAAGGGGGTGCCCCGCTCGGCCATCAGGTCGATGGTGGGCCGCACGACCCGGGTCATGATCTCCTCGATGAGGCCGGCGGGTGCCCAGGGCAGGGGGGCGTAGGCGCCCATGCCGCCGGTGTTGGGCCCGGTGTCGCCCTCGCCGACGCGCTTGAAGTCCTGGGCGGGCATGAGCGGCACCGCGCTGGATCCGTCGGTGATCGCGAACAGCGAGACCTCGGGGCCGTCGAGGTACTCCTCGACCACCACGGCCCCGTCCGGGCGGGCCAGGCAGGCGGCGGCGTGGTCGAGGGCGGCCTGCCGGTCGTCGGTGACGACCACGCCCTTGCCTCCCGCGAGCCCGTCGTCCTTGACCACGTGGGGGGCGCCGAACTGGTCGAGGGCGTGGGCGACCTCCTCGAGGGTGGTGCACACGTGCGCCATGGCGGTCGGCACGCCGGCCTCGGCCATGACCTGCTTGGCGAAGGCCTTCGAGCCCTCCAGCTGGGCGGCGGCCCCGGATGGACCGAACGTGGCGAACCCGGCCTCGCGCAGCGCGTCGGCCACTCCGGCGACCAGGGGCGCCTCGGGGCCGATCACGACGAGGTCCACGGACAGCTCGCGGGCCAGGCGGACGACGTCGGCGGGGTCCGTGGCCGCGACGGCGTGGTTGGTGCCCACCTCGGCCGTGCCCGCGTTGCCGGGGGCGACGTGCACGGCTGTCACGCAGGGGTCGGCGGCCAGCGACAGGGCCAGGGCGTGCTCACGTCCGCCGGAGCCGATCACGAGGATGTCCACGCCCGCAGGTTACCCGTCGACTCCCACCGCCACGGTCGAGGCATCCCGCAGGTGGCGGCCCACGACGGCCACGACGTACCAGAGCCACAGGATCAGCCCGACGTGCAGGACGTCGTTCTCGGAGAAGTAGAAGCCGGTGCCGTCGTCCCAGAGGACGGCCGTGATCCCGGCGGCGTAGTAGGCGAAGTAGGCGACCTGGACCAGGACGAGGAGCACCGCGGCGATCACGAGCGAGCGGTCCATCGGGTCGCGCGTGGAGCGGTAGCGGCGGCCCGCCACGACGATCACGACCAGGATGCCGGGAAGTGCGAACAGCATCAGCACGGCGAAGGAGAGCAGGGTGGCGCTGGGCAGCAGCACGCCGATGATCGTGATGACCAGGTACACCGCGGCGTTGGCGATCGCGTACAGGATCAGGCCGCGGCGCAGCCGACCGGTCGTGCAGGCGTGGGCGACGGCGATCAGCATGGCGCTGACGCTGCACGCCTGGGTGAGGCTGTACGCCACCTCCCAGCCGCTCGTGAGACGGCACAGGTCGAGTCCGGCGCACTTGACCTCGTAGCTGAACGCCTGGTAGCTGACGCCGGCGAGCGCAGCCCCGATGCCCCCGAGGATCAGGGCGATCCCCAGCCACTGGCGCGAGCGCTGGCCGCGGCGGGTGCGCAGGAAGTAGATGCCCGAGGCGATCCACAGGCCGGCGAGCAGGAACACCAGGAACGTGCCCAGCGGCTCGTTGAGGATCGTGTCCCCCACCTGGACGCAGGGCCGCTGGTCGCACCACTGCTCGGGGGTGGTCGGGGGCTGGTAGGTCAGCTCGTCGAGCCGCCCGCAGCCGGCCAGCAGCACCGCCGCGACTGCGGCCACCACCCCGCGGGTGGTCCGGCTGGGGGAGCGCGCGGGCAGGCGCTGGCCGTTCACAGCGGCGGCAACGTGGCGAGGTCGCGCTCGAGGACCTCTCGGTCCCCGGGGTCCTCCAGGGCGGCCGTGAGCCGGACCGCCGCGTCGCGCTCGGCACGGGCCGCGTCGGGGTCGCCGGCCACGTGGAGGGCCCGGGAGAGGGCCTCATGGGCGGAGGCGACGATGAAGCCGTCGAGGGCGTGCTCCTCGCACAGTTCCAGGCAGCGGCGTGCGTGGACCAGCGCAGGTTCGGCCCGGCCCAGGACCGCGTACGCGCGGGAGCACTGCCACTCGCCGATGGCCCACTCCTGCGGCCCGCCGGCGCGGCCCCAGTGCCAGCGCGAGGCGTGGGTGCAGTGGATCAGGTCGAAGTCCTCGGCCGGTGTCCGCTCGGGAAGGTCCAGCAGGCTCCACGCGTGGTTGAACAGGGCCACGGCCTGGGCCCGGTCGGCCGCCCGCTCCTGGTCCAGTTCCCGCGCTGCGGCATCGAGGTCGTCAGTGGGCATGGGGCTCAGGGTAGGGGCTGCGGGAGCTCCTGGTGCGGGATCAGCCCTCGTAGTAGCGGTCGACCTCGGTGAACACCTCGTCGAGGATCCCCAGCCCGGTGCGGGCCTCCTCCTCGGTGACCGTGCAGGGAGGCACCACGTGCAGGCGGTTGAAGTTCATGAACGGCAGCAGGCCGCGCTTCTTCGCCTCCGCCCCCAGCACCGTCATCGCCTCCGACGTGCCGCCGTACGGGGCGAGCATGGCGCGCGTCTGCGCGGTTGCTCACGAGGTCCAGCGCCCAGAACACGCCCAGGCCGCGGACCTCGCCGATGACCGGGTGCTTCTCGGCGAGCTCGGCGAGGCCCGGGCCCAGGACGTCGCTGCCGATCCGGGCCGCGTTCTCGACGATCCCCTCCTCGCGCATCGCGGTGATCGACGCCACGATCGAGGCCGCCGCCAGCGGGTGCCCCGAGTACGTCAGGCCACCCGGGAAGACGCGGGAGTCGAACGTCGCGGCGATCTCGTCGGAGATGATCACGCCGCCCACCGGGACGTAGCCCGAGTTGGAGCCCTTGGCGAACGTCACCAGGTCGGGGCGCACGCCGAAGTGGTCGAACGCGAACCACCGGCCGGTGCGGCCGAACCCGGACATGACCTCGTCGAGGATGAGCATGATGCCGTGCTCGTCGCACAGCGCGCGGACACCCTCGAGGTAGCCCGGCGGCGGGATCAGGACGCCGGCGGTGCCCACGACGGTCTCGATCAGGATCGCGGCGATCGTGCCCGGGCCCTCGAACCGGATGACGTCGGCGAGGTGCTCGAGCGCGCGCTGGGACTCCTGCTCGGGGCTCGTGGACCAGAAGTGCGAGCGGTACGGGTAGGGGCCGAAGAAGTGCACGTGGTCGTCGGCGAACTCGTTGGGCCAGCGCCTCGGGTCGCCGGTGGCGACGATGGCCGCGCCCGTGTTGCCGTGGTACGAGCGGTAGAAGCTCAGGACCTTGCGCCGGCCGGTGTGCAGGCGGGCCATGCGCACGGCGTTCTCGTTGGCGTCCGCGCCGCCGTTGGTGAAGAACACCTTGTTCAGGCTGTCCGGGGCCAGTTCGCTGATCAGCCGGGCCGCCTCGCTGCGGGCGGCGTTGGCGTGCTGCGGGGCGATCGTCGCCAGGATCCCGGCCTGCTCCTGGATCGCGGCGATGACCTTGGGGTGCTGGTGGCCGATGTTCGTGTTGACCAGCTGGCTGGAGAAGTCCAGGTAGCGGTTGCCCTCGTAGTCCCACACCCAGGAGCCCGACGCCCCCGCGAAGGTCATCGGGGTCAGGGCCGCCTGCGCCGACCACGAGTGGAACACGTGAGCGCGGTCGAGCTCATAGGCACGGGCTCCGGCTGCGGGATCCGTGGGCGTCGTGGGCTGGGACATGCGTTCTCCTTGATCGGGCGGCGCGTGATCCACGATTTTAGTACCCCCGAGGGGGTCGCTGGCCAGCCCGCGGCCGCGGCCCCGCGCCGCACCCGTGCAGGCCGTCACCCGGCGCCGGGCCGAGGGTGCGGGGCCGGGCTGGTGCGCCTACAGCGCCTTGATGATGTCCTCCACCCGGTCCTTGGCGTCGCCGAACAGCATCTGGGTGTTCTCCTTGAAGAACAGCGGGTTCTGCACGCCCGCGTAGCCGGTGGCCATCGAGCGCTTGAACACGATCACGTCCTTGGCCTGCCAGACGGTGAGGACGGGCATCCCGGCGATCGGGCTGCCCGGGTCGTCCATGGCAGCGGGGTTCACGGTGTCGTTGGCCCCGATGACCAGGACGACGTCGGTGCTCGGGAAGTCCTCGTTGATCTCGTCCATCTCCAGGACGATGTCGTAGGGCACCTTGGCCTCGGCCAGCAGCACGTTCATGTGCCCCGGCAGGCGCCCGGCGACGGGGTGGATGCCGAAGCGCACGTCGATGCCCCGCTCGCGCAGCTTGCGGGTCAGCTCGGCGACCGGGTACTGCGCCTGGGCCACGGCCATGCCGTAGCCCGGCGTGATGATCACCGAGTGCGCCTCGGTCAGCAGCTCCGCGGCACCCTCGGCGCCGATCTCCCGGTGCTCGCCGTAGTCGACGTCGGAGGCCACCGTGCCCGCCTCGACGCCGAACCCGCCGGCGATCACGGAGATGAACGAGCGGTTCATCGCCCGGCACATGATGTAGGACAGGTACGCACCCGAGGACCCGACCAGGGCGCCGGTGATGATCAGCAGGTCGTTGTTGAGCAGGAAGCCCGCGGCGGCCGCCGCCCAGCCCGAGTAGCTGTTGAGCATCGACACGACCACGGGCATGTCGCCGCCGCCGATCGAGGCGACGAGGTGCCAGCCGAGGAACAGCGCGAGCAGGGTCATCACGCCGAGCAGCGACTGGCGCACGACCATGTCGTCCTCCGGGACGATCGCGTACGCGGCGGTCATCACGAAGAACGCGACGATGATGCCCAGGTTGAGGGCGTTGTGCGCCGGCAGCATCAGCGGCGCGGACTTGATCTTCGCCGACAGCTTCAGGTAGGCCACGATCGAGCCGGTGAAGGTCACCGCACCGATGAACACCCCGACGAACACCTCGACGTCGTGGATGGTCGGGTAGAGGACGTCGGTCTCGTAGGAGCTGTTCCAGCCGACGAGCACCGCCGCGAGGCCGACGAAGCTGTGGAGCATCGCGATCAGCTCGGGCATGCCGGTCATCTCGACCTTGCGCGCCTTCCAGATGCCGATCGCGCCGCCGATGGTCATGGCCACCACGATCAGGCCGAGGCCGGTGAGGCCGGTCCCCTCGGTCTCCACGGCGCCGTTGGCGACCTCGACGCCGAGGACCGCGGCGCTGACCGTGATGATCAGGGCGATGGTCATGCCGATGATGCCGTAGCGGTTGCCCGCGGGGGCGGTCTCGTGCTTGGACAGTCCGGCGAGCGCCAGGATGAACATCAACCCGGCGACGATGTACGCCCCCTGGGTGAGGCTGAAGGGGATTGTCATCGGACCGCATCCTCACGCTTGAACATCTGCAGCATCCGGCCGGTGACCGTGAAGCCACCGAACACGTTGATGCTGGCCACCAGGATCCCGATGAAGGCCAGGACCGAGACCCAGACCTCACCGTGGCCGATCTGCAGCAGCGCCCCGACGAGGATGATGCCGCTGATGGCGTTCGTGACCGACATCAGCGGGGTGTGCAGGGCGTGGTGGACGTTGCCGATCACGTAGAAGCCGATGACCACCGAGAGCATGAAGACCATGAAGTGGTTCAGGAAGGGCTCGGGGGAGAAGGCCGACATCAGCAGGAACAGCGCTGCCGCGGCCCCCATCCAGGCCAGCTTCGTGCCCGCGCCCATCTTCTTCTTGGGTGGTGCGGGTTCCGGTGGTGCTGCGGCGGCGGCCACGGGGGCGGCCGAGACCTGGACCGGCGGCGGGGGCCAGAGGACCTCGCCCTGCTTCACCACCGTCATGCCGCGCTGGACGACGTCGTCGAGGTCGAGGACGGCCTGCCCGTCCTTCTCGGGGGTCATCAGCTTGAGCAGGTTCACCAGGTTGGTGCCGAACAGCTGGGAGGCCTGGGTCGGAAGGCGCCCCGGCAGGTCGGTGTAGCCGAGGATGACCACGCCGTTCTCGGTGACCACGCGCTCGTCGGGCCGGCTGCCGGCGACGTTGCCGCCGTTGGAGGCGGCCATGTCGACGATCACGCTGCCGGCCTTCATCGAGGCGACCATCTCCTCGGTGAGGAGCCGGGGAGCCGGCCGGCCCGGGATGAGCGCGGTGGTGATGACGATGTCGACGTCCTTGGCCTGGTCGGCGTACATCTCCGCGGCCTTGCGGTTGAAGTCCTCGCCCATCTCCTTGGCATAGCCGGTCGCGCTCGGCCCGGTGTCCTCCACCTCGATGCGCAGGAACTCCGCACCCATCGACTCCACCTGCTCGCCGACCTCGGAGCGGGCGTCGAACGCGCGCACGATCGCGCCGAGGCTGCTCGCGGTGCCGATCGCGGCCAGGCCCGCGACGCCGGCCCCGACGACCAGGACCTTGGCCGGCGGGACCTTGCCCGCGGCGGTGACCTGGCCGGTGAAGAAGGACCCGAACTCGTTGGCCGCCTCGATCACCGCGCGGTAGCCGCCGATGTTGGCCATCGAGCTCAGGACGTCCAGGGACTGCGCGCGCGAGATGCGCGGGACGGCGTCCATGGCCAGCGCCGTGACCCCACGGGCCGACAGCGCGCTGACGAGGTCCGGATCCAGGGCGGGGGCCAGGAGGCTGACCAGCGTCTGCCCGCCCTGCAGGCGCTCGACCTCGTCGGGCGAGGGGGCGTTGATCTTCAGGACGAGGTCCGCGGCCCACGCGTCGTCGGAGCCGACGATCTCGGCACCCGCTGCGCGGTAGGCGGCATCGTCGAACGAGGCGCCGAGCGCCGGCGCCGGACTCGATGGAGATGTCATAGCCGAGCTTCAGGATCTGCTCGACGGTCTTGGGGGTGGCTGCCACCCGGCGTTCGCCGGGCTTGGACTCCTTGGGCACACCGATGCGCACGACTGTTCCTCTCGCCGAAGCGGTCGCTGCCGAACCTACCCCCTCGCCCGGGGTCGCCCGAAGGTGGGTGAGGTCCCCCGGGAGAGGTCAGGACGTAGGTCCCGGGCCCCGTGTGGACACAGGTCCCGGCCGGTACGGGCCGAGTGGGAGCCGAGGCCACCATGGCCGGTCCGGTGGCCGGTCCTGCCGACCGGGTCGGCCGCCTCGCCTACCAGCGCTGTGCAGGGGGACGCCTCGTCACGGGAACCGTCCGCGCAGGAGCTGGGGCGGCCAGGGCCCGTCGGCGCCGAGCTCGTGGGCGGCGCGCAGCGGCCACTGCGGGTCGCGCAGCAGCACCCGGGCCAGGGCCACCACGTCCGCGGAGCCCTCGGCCAGGATCTCCTCGGCCTGCGCGGGCTCGGTGATCATCCCCACGGCGGCCGTGGGGATCCCCGCCTCCCGACGGATCCGGGCGGCCATGTCGACCTGGTACCCGGGGCCGGGCGTGATGTCCTGGTGCGGGCTCACCCCGCCGCTGGAGACGTCGATGAGGTCCACGCCGAGCTCGCGCAGCCATCCGGCGACCACCACGCTGTCGTCGAGGGTGTGCCCTCCGGTGACCCAGTCGGTGGCGCTGATCCGCACCAGCAGGGCGCGGTCCTCCGGCCAGGCCGCCCGCACCGCGGCGACGACCTCACGCAGGAGCCGGGCACGTCCGGCGAGGTCGCCGCCGTAGCCGTCCGTCCGGTCGTTGGACAGCGGCGAGAGGAACTGGTGGAGCAGGTACCCGTGGGCGGCATGGACCTCGACGGTGTCGAACCCCGCCTCCAGGGCGCGGTGCGTCGCGGACCCGAACGCCGCCACCACCCCGGGCAGCTCCTCGGTGGCCAGCGCGCGGGGGGCTGCGTAGCCCGGGTAGCCGGTGGCGCTGGGCCCCACCGTGGGCCAGCCGCCCTCCGCCGGGGGCACGCTGCCCTTCCCGCTCCACGGCCGGTAGGTCGAGGCCTTGTTCCCCGCGTGCGCCAGCTGGACGCCGGCCACGGCCCCCTGGCCCCGGACGAACGACACGATCGGGGCCCAGGCGTGCATCTGCTCCTCGGACCACAGCCCGGTGTCCTGCGGGCTGATCCGGCCCTCGGGAACCACCGAGGTGGCCTCCGCCATCACGAGGCCTGCCCCGCCCCGGGCCAGGCCGCCGAGGTGGACCAGGTGCCAGGGCGTCGGCACCCCGTCCTGGTCCTCCACGGAGTACTGGCACATCGGCGAGACCATGATCCGGTTGCGCAGGTGGGTCCCCCGCAGGTCGAGGGGTGAGAACAGGTGCGTCATGGCGGTCACGCTACCGGGGTTCGTGGGGCCCGCCCGGGCCGTGGACCGGCCGAGGTGCATGCCACCAGGGGAGGACCTTCCGCCCCCGCGGGCTCAGAAGCCGGAGAACCGCACGATGCCGGCTGGCCAGAACACCCGGAACTCGGGGTTGATGATCGCCTCGGGGCGCTGCAGGCCGGGCCCGGCGATGTTGG
>CAVSQK010000032.1:0-125646 GCA_963729885.1 uncultured Actinomycetes bacterium | reverse complement strand
GCCAATTGCGCCACGCCGGCGATGCGGCACAAGGGTAGAGCACCCGCATCGGAGTCTGGCCATCGGCGACCCGCGCGCGGCATGATGCGCCGCAGGGGCCCGGCCGTCGGGCGGGGCACGGAGGGTGGGGAACACCATGCGCAGGATGACGACGGCGACGGCGATCGCGGCGGTGGGGCTCCTGCTCGCCGCGTGCGGTTCCGGCGACGAGGGCGCCGACCCGTCGGCCAGCGCGAACCCCAGCGGTCCCGAGCGCCACCTCCTCGATCCTGATCTGGTCCGACCCGGCCCACGCCGAGGCCCTGAAGGCCAGTGCAGCAGCCCACCAGCAGGCGACGGGCGTGGAGGTCCTGGTCCAGACGGTCGGCACCGACCTCACCAAGATCCGCGACGACATCACCACCCTGGCCCCCCAGGGCCAGGGTCCGGACCTGTTCGTCGGGCAGAGCGACTGGGTCGGGCGACTCGCCGACTACGGCCTGCTCGCACCCATCGACCTGTCCGCCTCGGCCAAGAGCTTCCGTCCCGTGTCGGTTGACGGCTTCACCTACCAGGCACGCACCTACGGCGTGCCGTTCGCCACCGAGAACCTCGCCCTGTTCCGCAACACCGACCTGGCCCCCGAGACCCCCGAGTCGATCGACGTGATGGCGCGCGACGGGCTGGAGCTCAAGGACAAGGACGACCAGATCCTGCCCATCGCGCTGCCGGTGGGCCCCCAGGGCGACGCCTACCACTGGTACCCGTTCTACAGCGCGGCCGGCGGCAAGATCTTCGGCCTCGACGCCCAGGGCGGTTACACGGCAGACGAGCTCGAGGTCGGCAAGCCCGGGAGCATCGAGGCAGCCAAGCGGCTCGCGCAGCTGACCGAGGACGGCGCGCTGGACAAGGACGACGACCGCTCGACGAGGCCCTGACCGCCTTCACCTCGGGCACGTCGCCCTACCTGATCTCCGGCCCGTGGAGCGTCGATGCGGTGCGCCAGTCCGGGGTCCCGTTCGTGGTCGAGGCGGTCCCCGGATTCGACTCGGTCCTGGCCTCGCGCAGCCAGGCGATGGTCACCTCCCAGGGCCTGCTCCAGTCGGCGTTCGCCCGCAACGCCGCCGGCGCCCAGGAGTACCTGGCCACGACCGCGATGACCACCGAGGTCATGAGCGCGCTGGCTGCCCCCGGGGGCCTCGCCCCCGCGTGGGTGGACTCCTACGCGATCGCCGCGCCGACCCCGTGATCAAGGGCTTCGGCGACTACGCGGACTCCTCCGCGCCCATGCCCAACCTGGCCGAGATGGACCGGTCTGGCCCGCCCTGAGCCAGGCCCAGGTCGACGTCATGTCGGGCGAGAACCCGACGAAGACCATGAAGGCCGCGGGGCGCGAGATCCAGTCCGCCATCGATGCCGGCTGAGCAAGCGCTCTCTGCGTTGCGTCACCCGAGCGCCCGGGGATCAGACTGCATTCACAACGATTTGGTAACGAAACGACCACACGCCCCCACGCGTCGCGACGATGGGCACGAGGGGGCATGATGCCCCTCAGCGGGGTCCCGTACGGCCCCGTGTTCCACTCACCAAGAAACGGAGCATCCATGCGCCGCACAACCAAAGCCGGGGCCGCAGCCGCCAGCCTCGCCCTCCTGCTCGCCGCGTGCAGCAGCGGCAGCGACACCGGCACACTGAGCATCCGAGCCCCCTCGAGCTCAGCGCCCGCAGCAGGTTCGGGCACCTTCACCATCTGGGCCGACGAGACCCGGACCCCCGATCAAGGCGCAGTGCGACAAGTTCGCCGAGGCCAACGGCATCAATTGCGACGTCGTCCAGATCGACTATCGGCGACATCCGCGACGCGTCGGTCCAGGGCAGCCAGACCGGCGATGTCCCGGACGTGTTCATCGGCGCCCATGACTGGCTCGGTGAGCTCGTCACCAACGGCGTCGTCGCCCCGTTCGACCTCGGCGCCAAGGCTGTCGAGCTTCGAGCCACGTGGCCGTCAAGGCCGTCACCTACGACGGCAAGAACTACGGCGTGCCCTACGCGTGGAGAACATCGCCCTGCTGACCAACCCGGAGCTCTCGCCCGAGTGCCCCGCCACCCTGGATGACCTGAGGCCGCCAGGGCAAGAAGCTCAAGGACGACGGCAAGGCCTCGCTGCCGCTCGCCCTGCAGATCGGCGACACAGGGTGACGCCTACCACTGGTACCCGCTGTACAGCGCCGATGGCGGCTACATCTTCGGCAGAACCCGGCGGCTCTACAACCTCGCAGACATGGGCGTCGGCCAGGAGGGTTCGATCACGGCCGCCGAGAGGCTGCAGGCCATGGCCGACGAGGGCCGGCTCAAGGCCTCGGTCGACCAGCGACATCGCCAAGGAGACCTACAACGGCGGCAAGTCCGCGTGGTGGATCACCGGTCCGTGGAACGTCACGGACGCGGTCGAGAAGGTCCCCGACACGAGGTCTGCCCGGTCCCCAACGGGCCGACGGCCGACCTCGCAGCCCGTTCATCGGCGTGCAGACGTTCTTCATCCCCACGCAAGGCGAAGAACGCCCTGATCGCCCAGACGTTCCTCAACGACTACGTGATGACGACCGAGTTCATGGACGCCATGTACGCCGCCGACCCGCGTCCGCCGGCGTGGACCGAGTCCGCTGGACAAGGTCACGCGATCCGATCATCAAGGGCTTCATCGAGTTCGGCAAGCAGGGCATCCCGCAGCCGGCCATCCCCGAGATGGGTTCGGTCTGGGAGTCCGCTCGGCCTGGCCGAGTTCAAGGTCGCGTCGGGCGAGGATCCCGACCGACGACCATGACCGAGGCTGGCGACGCCATCAACGAGGCAATCGCCGACAGCCAGCTGATCCACGTCGCTGATCACGAGGAGATGAAGAACCCGACCATGAGCCTCACCACGGAGCCGGCCGCCGACGGGTCGAGCCGAAGAAGTCCGGCTCGATCACCGCCGGCGGCTTGGCGATCAAGATGATCGCTCGTCGGCCTGATCGACGCCCTGCTGATCTGGGCGCTGATCCAGGCGTGGTCGCCGAGTGGTGGCTCGCGGTCGGGTTCTTCATCTTCGCCCTGGTGGCGGTCAACCTCGTGTACTTCACCCGGGGCCTGCCGCTGAAGTACCTGCTGCCCGGGCTGCTCTTCCTGCTCGTGTTCCAGGTGTTCACCATCGCTCTTCACCGGCTACTCCAGCTTCACGAACTACGGCACCGGCCACCTCGACGACCAAGGCCGCGGCCATCACCGCCCTGGAGCGCCAGGGCGACGCCCGTTGGCGACTCCGCCGACTACCCGGTGGTGCCCGTCGAGAAGGACGGCACGGTGTCCATGCTGGTCACCTTCCCGAGGGCACGACCAGCGCCGGTCGAGTCGTTCATCGGCACCAACGAGTCCCTGACCCCGTGCCCCCGGCCGACGTGCAGAATGACCGGCGACAAGGTGACCGGCGTCACCGGCTACACACCCTCAACCTCGGCACCCTGACCGCCAACCCGGACTTCACACGCAGTGGAGCGAGCTGCGGGTCCCGCTGAACCTCGAGCACGGGCACCTTCCTGCGACCGTCCGGCATCTCGGTGGCCAAGGAGGTCCAGTCCGGCTTCGTGTACGACCCGGCCACCGACACGATGACCGATACCAACACCGGCGTCGGTCTACACGCCCAACGACACCGGCAACTTCGAGTCGCCCGACGGGCAGATCCTCAGCCGGGCTGGCGGGTGTGGATCGGCCTGGAGAACTACAAGTCGCTGTTCACCGACCCCACCATCCGCAACCGCTTCTTCCCCATCATGCTCTGGACGTTCTTCTTCGCGTTCATCACGGTGTTCACGACGTTCGCCCTGGGCCTGCTGCTCGCGTTCATCATGAACGACCGGCGGATGAGGGGCCAGAAGTACTACCGCCTCCTGCTGATCCTGCCGTACGCCCTGCCGATCTTCCTGACCGCGCCGCTGTGGCAGGGCATGCTCAACACGGACTTCGGGCTGATCAACCAGATCCTCCCGGGCGACCCGATCAACTGGCTCGGCGAGGCCAACCTGGCCCGGTTCTCGGTCGCTGATCGTCAACCTCTGGATCGCCTACCCCTACTTCTTCCTGGTCTGCACCGGGCGCCCTGACCGCCATCCCGGCGACCTCAAGGAAGCGGCGTTCGTCGACGGCGCCAGCGGCGCTGCACGCCTTCCGCACGGTCGTGCTGCCGCTGCTGCATGATCTCGGTGGCCCCGCTGCTGATCGCGTCGTTCACGTTCAACTTCAACAACTACACGCTCATCGAGATGCTCACCGGCGGTGGCCCGTTCCCCGGCCAGATCATGACGGCGGCCAGACCGACCTGCTGATCAACTGGACCTACCGGATGGCCTTCAACCAGACGCAACCAACGCCTCGGCCTGGCGTCGGCGATCGCTCTGGTCATCTTCGTCGTCGTCGGGTCGATCTCGGCCTGGTCGTTCCGGTTCACCAAGAAGCTCGAGGAGATCGGCTCATGAGCACCACCGCACCCGACCCGGTCAAGGTCGAGCGGATGTCCTTCGGCCGCTGGATGAAGACGTCGGCTGGCGCCACGCCATCCTGCTGCTCGCCGTGCTGTTCGCCCTGTTCCCGATCCTCCTACATCATCAACCTGGCCTTCAGCCAGGGCAGCACGCTCACCTCGGCCTGCCCCCTGGACCCGAGGGCCTCGAGACGATCCAGTGCATCCTCCTCGCCCCCCTACGACACCGAGCAACTTCAGCGAGCGTCCTGACCAGCGACCAGCGGCCGTTCCCCGTGTGGTTCAAGAACACCGTGATCATCGCCACCGTCGTGGCGTTCACCTCGGTGTTCATGGGCGCCGCCGCCGCGTTCGCGTTCAGCCGGCATGCGGTTCAGCGGCCGCCGCGCCGGGCTCACCTCGCCCTGGTCCTGATCCAGATGTTCCCGCCGATCCTGGCCATCACCGCGATCTTCCTGCTGCTCTCCGAGATCCGCGACGTCTTCCCCTCGCTCGGACTGGGCACGATCTGGGGCCTGATCCTGGTGTACCTGGGTGGCTCCCTGGGGGTGAACACGTACCTGATGAAGGGCTTCTTCGACACCATCCCGGTCGAGATCGACGAGTCCGCCCGGATCGACGGCGCCAGCCACGTGCGGATCTTCTTCGGGATGATCCTGCGGCTGGCCGCCCCGATCCTGACGGTGGTCTTCTTCCCCACCTTCACCGGGCATGTTCAACGAGCTGGCCATCGCCTCCGTGGTCCTGGCCGACCAGCGCAACACCACCCTGGCGGTCGGCCTGTACTCCTACGTCAGCAACCCGCTGCGGCAGGAGTGGGGATTCTTCGCGGCCGGCGCCCTCATGGCCGCCATCCCGGTGCTGATCGTGTTCGCGTTCGCCCAGAAGCAGCTGGTCACGGGCCTCACCGCCGGCGCGGTCAAGGGCTGACGCGCAGCCGATGGTGCAGCGGGCCGTCTCGTCCGGGCTCGCTGCTCGAAGCGCCCCACCACGACGGATCCCCGGCCTACTGCCCGGACCCGCCGAAGGAGCACGGTGACCCGTTCACCGTGCTCCTTCGCACGTCCGCCGACGACCCCGTCACGCGCGTGGCGGTCCGCCAGGTGCACGACGGCGAGCCGGTGCACGTCGCAGGCCCAGGTCGACCGGCGCACGCGCTCGGGCACCTGGTGGCGCGCGGACCTCGTCGCGCACAACACCGTCTCCAACTACCGGTTCCTGCTCGACGGCGGCTCCACGGCTACCGCTGGCTCACCGCCGCCGGACTGGTCGAGGCCGACGTCCCCGACGGCGGCGACTTCCGGGTCGCCCTGGGGCCCGAACCCCCCGCGTGGCTCGACGATGCGATCGTCTACCAGGTCCTCCCCGACCGGTTCGCCCGCAGCGGGCGGGTGGCCGAGCCGTTGCCCGACTGGGCGGTCCCCGCGGCCTGGGACGACGCCCCCAAGCCCGCCGGGCGGCCCGCGGCGCGGCAGTTCTTCGGCGGCGACCTCTACGGCGTGGCCGAGCACCTGGACCACATCGCCGCGCTCGGGGCCAACACCCTCTACCTGACCCCGGTGTTCCCCGCCGCCTCCAGCCACCGCTACAACGCGTCCAGCTTCGACCACGTCGATCCCCTGCTCGGCGGCGACGCCGCCTACCGGGAGCTCATCGACACCGCCCATGCCCGCGGCATGCGGGTCCTCGGCGACCTGACGACGAACCACACCGGGAGCACCCACGACTGGTTCCTGACCGGGCGCGGCGATCCGCGGCTCCCCCGAGTCGGACTTCTACCTGTTCGGCCCCGGCCCGGCCGACGACGGGGAGCGCGACTACGTCGGGTGGTTCGGGCACCGCATCCCTGCCCAAGCTCGACCACCGCAGCGCCGAGCTGCGCCGCCGCATGGTCGACGGCCCGGACAGCGTGGTCGCCCGATGGCTGCGGTTCGGCCTCGACGGCTGGCGCATCGACGTGGCCAACATGACCGGCCGCTACCGCGAGACCGACCTCACCCGGCAGATCGCCCGCGAGATCCGCGCCACCATGGCCGAGGTCTCCCCCGATGCCTACCTGGTCGGGGAGCACTTCCACGACTTCCTCGGCGACGTCGACGGCACCACGTGGCACGGGATCATGAACTACTCGGGCCTGGCCCGGCCGATGTGGACGTGGCTGGCGCGCCAGGACCCGGTGTTCGACGGCTGGCTCGGCGCCCCCCTGCCCCGCTGGCCGCACCTGCCCGGCCCGTCGGTGGTGTCCACGATGCGCGCGTTCAGCGCGATCCCGTGGTCGGCCCGGCAGGCCAGCCTGACCATGGTCTCCAGCCACGACACCCCCCGGATCGCGACCATCACCGCCGACCCGGCGCTGACCGAGGTCGCGGTCGCCGCCATGATCGCCCACCCGGGCGTCCCGATGATCTGGGCCGGTGACGAGATCGGCTTGGAGGGCGTGACGGGCGAGGAGGGGCGCCGCGGGTTCCCCTGGGACCGGCCCGAGTCCTGGGATCGCGCTCTCCTGTCCGTTTTCAGGCAACTCTGTGCCGTTCGGCGCGACTCCGTGGCCCTGCGTCGGGGAGGCTTGCGCTGGGCCTACGTCGATGCCGATCGGATCGTCTGGCTGCGGGAGACGGATGAGGAGTCCATACTCGTCCTGCTCGCCCGCGCCGGCGGTGATCCGATCACGCTGAGCGCACCACTGCTCGGACTCGACGAGGGCTCGCAGGCACGGAACGTGTACGGAGGGGCGACCCTCACGGCACGTGCAGGGCTGGCAGTATTGCCAGGAGATGGTCCGATGGTCCAGATGTGGGGACTGCCGGGGCTTCGCAGCCCCGGTCGATGAACAGGAGTGCTATGGCCAGCGTCGAGCTCGACGGCATCAACAAGGTCTACGACAACGGCTTCCACGCCGTCCAGGACCTGTCGATCGACGTCGCCGACGGGGAGTTCCTCGTCCTGGTCGGCCCGTCCGGCTGCGGCAAGTCCACCGCCCTGCGGATGGTCGCGGGGCTGGAGGACATCTCCAGCGGTGAGCTGCGGATCGGCGGCAAGCGGGTCAACGAGCTCGAGCCGCAGGACCGCGACATCGCGATGGTGTTCCAGTCCTACGCCCTCTACCCGCACATGACCGTGGCCGACAACATCGCCTACGGCCTCAAGCTGCGCAAGATGCCCAAGGACGAGATGAACGCGCGCATCAAGAAGGCCGCGGACATGCTCGAGCTGACCCCGCTGCTGGACCGCAAGCCCAAGCAGCTGTCCGGTGGCCAGCGCCAGCGCGTGGCGATGGGCCGGGCGATCGTGCGCGAGCCGCAGGTGTTCCTCATGGACGAGCCCCTGTCCAACCTCGACGCCAAGCTGCGCGTGCAGATGCGCGCCGAGATCTCGGCCGTGGTGCGCTCGCTGAAGACCACCACGCTCTACGTGACGCACGACCAGACCGAGGCCATGACGATGGGCGACCGGATGGCCGTCATGAAGGCCGGCATCCTCAACCAGCTCGGCACCCCCAGCGAGTGCTACGACGCCCCCAACAACATCTTCGTCGCCCAGTTCGTCGGCTCGCCGCCGATGAACCTGGTCGTCGCCACGGTCGTGCAGTCCGGCGAGGGCCTGGCGCTGCAGATCGGCTGCGACAACCAGGTCGCGATCCCTGCGTCCTCGCTCGAGCAGCGCCCCGCGCTGCGCTCGTACGTGGGCAAGGAGGTCGTCGTCGGCCTGCGCAGCGAGGACATGGAGGACGCCAGCCTGCCGACGGCCGCCCACATGCCGGGCCGGATCCAGGCCAAGGTGACCCTCACCGAGGCCCTGGGCTCCGAGATCATCGTGCACTTCACCTTCGACGGCCAGACCTACGTCTCCGAGGACACCAAGCTCCTGCAGAAGGAGACCGGCGAGGAGGAGCTGCACACCCTGGGCGAGCCGGGGTCAAGTGGGTCGCCTCGTTCGGCCCGCGCTCGCGGGTGCGCATGGGCGACACCGTCGAGATCGCGATCGACCTCGAGCGGGCCCACTACTTCGATCCGCAGACCTCCGAGGCCATCCGTACCTGATCCGAACACCGCACGATCGGTGCCCTGACGCTGCGCGTCGGGGCACCGTCGTTCGTGGCCCACAATGGATCCCGTGACCGACATGTACTCGCCCTCCGCGCCCGAGCAGCACGACACGACGGCCATCCCCCGTCCCTACCCGCCCACGGGCGAGGCACCGGGCTACGCGCCCGGCTACGCGCCCGGGTACGACCCCCGGTACGCGCCCGGCTTCGGCGCGGGCTACGGCCCCGGGTACATCCCCGGCAACCCCGCGGCCGACGCGTGGGAGACCAAGTACCGCAGCCAGCGCACACGCACCCGCATCGCCGTCGCGATCGCCGCGGTCACCTCGGCGCTCGCCCTGGTCCTGGGCGTCGCGGCCTGGCAGGTCTCGCAGAACCCGCTGCTCTCGGCGGCGTCCCAGCTGGCCTCCGGCGACCTGGACCTCGAGGGGCTCACGCCCCCGGCGGCGCCCGACGGCACCGCACCGGGCACGACCCCGGACGGACGACGCCACCCCGGACGGCACGGCGCCCGACGGCCTGGACGTCCCGCTGTCCGAGCTCCCGATCCCGGACTCGCTGAAGAGCATGGCCTCGGCCATCGGGATCACCGACGTCGGGCAGCTGCTCGACCTCGCGGTCGCCAACGGCCTCATGTCCCAGGAGGACGCCGACAAGCTCCGCGCCGGGATCGCCGCCGGGGCCCTGGCCAACGGCCTGGCCCAGGGCGGGCAGTAGTCAGGCGGACCAGGTCGCCGTCGGCTGCGGCGCCTCACCGCGCGGACGCGCGCTCCTCGTCGGTCAGGGGTCGGAACCGCAGGGCCGACCAGACGTCATCGACCGCGACCTGCGTGATCGGCCGGACCCCGTAGTCGGCCATCAGCCGCCACAGGGAGTCGCGGTTCAGCGCGATCCGATTGCCCTTGGGGTAGAGCAGCCACAGCGCCCGCGGAGCACCGAGGATCTCGCGGTGGTCATCGGCGAAGGCGCGCAGCCCACGCTCATCGTCGACGAGCACGACCGCCACGTCCGCGTCCACGAGCCCGGCTGCGGGGATGACGCCCTCGGGCATCTGCCCGATCAGTCCCACCCGCGCGGGATCGGACACCCACACGGCGTTCCCGGGCCTGATCAGCAGCTTCTGGGCCACACTCCGACCTGCCACGTCGACCCCCCGCCCTCAGCCGGAGACCTGTGCCGCCGCCACCGCGGAGACGAACTCGACGCTGGCGTTGGAGATCTGGGTGCGCGCCTCGTCGTGGCTGATGGTCGGCTCACCGTCGCCGGGCTGCGGTCCGTAGTCGCCGAAGAAGGCGTGCACCGCCCCCTCGATGGGCACGAACCGGCTGCCTGTCGGGAGGTCTGCCCGTGAGGCCGCGATGTCCTCCGGCGTGGCCAGGCCGTCCTGGGTGCCGAACACGCTGGTCACCTGGGCCTGCAGCGACCCGCTGATGTCGCTGGCCGGATAGGACGCGTACAGCAGCAGCCCGCGGGCTGCCCCCGGGGCGTCACCGCCGTTGTCGTCGGCCTGCATGGACGCCACCGTCCCACCGAGGCTGTGGCCGCCGAGGACCCAGGCCTGCGTGTCGGGGTAGTCCGCACGGACGGCATCGAAGGCGCCCAGGGACAGGAACGCGATGCCCAGCGGCTGCTTGACGATCACCACCCGGTGCCCGGCCTCGGCCAGCGGTCGCAGGACCGCCGCGTAGGCGCGCGCCTCCACCTTGGCCCCCGGCTGGAAGAAGACCGAGGTCGGGGAGGCCGGCCCGTCCGCGGGCTCGAGCACGACCCGGCCGGAGCTCTCGGTGACCACCACCTCGGCGCCGGACTCCATGGCGGCCAGGGCCGGCTCCTCGGCGCTGAACGGCCGCAGCCACGCGATGGCCGCCAGCCACCCGACGGCCCCGACGCACAGGGCGATCGACCCGACCCGCCGCCAGCCGTGCAGGGCGGGGCGATCACGGCGATGCAGCACCAGCGCCCAGACGCACCCGAGGACCGTGAGGACCAGCAGCGCGGCGTAGGCCCACTGGCCGTGCACCACCGCGGGGAGCTCGGTGACCAGCACCCATCCGACGATGACCAGCCCGAGGACGGCCAGGACCCGCGACGTCCACTTCATGGCCCGATCCTAGGTCCGGCACCCTGCGTCCAGATCGGTCGTGATCCGGCCGTGACCGGATCGATTCCGGATCGTGCACCGAGAACCGCCCTTCGCCGCCCCGCCTCACCTATCCTTGACGACGGACCGCACCCGCGGACTGCACCACCCTCCACACGGATCGTCCGGCACGTACCTGCCGGTGAAGGGAACGATTCATCATGGCCACTGTGACGTTCAAGGGCGCGACCCGGATCTACCCGGGGTCGACGAAGCCTGCTCTGGACAAGCTCGACCTTGAGGTCAAGGACGGGGAGTTCCTGGTCCTGGTCGGCCCCTCGGGCTGCGGCAAGTCGACCTGCTTGCGGATGCTCGCCGGGTTGGAGGAGGTCAACGAGGGCGCGATCTTCATCGGTGACCGGGACGTGACCAACCTGGCCCCGAAGGACCGTGACATCGCGATGGTGTTCCAGTCCTACGCCCTGTACCCGCACATGACGGTGCGGGAGAACATGGGCTTCGCGCTGCAGATCGCCGGGATGGACAAGAAGGAGATCGAGTCCCGGGTGCAGGAGGCCGCCAAGATCCTGGACCTCGAGCCGTACCTGGACCGCAAGCCCAAGGCCATGTCCGGTGGGCAGCGCCAGCGGGTGGCCATGGGCCGGGCGATCGTGCGCAACCCGCAGGTGTTCCTGATGGACGAGCCGCTGTCGAACCTCGACGCCAAGCTGCGGGTGCAGACCCGCACCCAGATCGCCAAGCTGCAGCGCGACCTCGGCGTCACCACCGTCTACGTCACCCACGACCAGACCGAGGCCATGACCATGGGCGACCGGATCGCGGTGCTCAAGGACGGCCTCCTGATGCAGGTCGGCACCCCCCAGGACCTCTACGACACCCCCGACCAACGTGTTCGTCGCCGGGTTCATCGGCTCCCCGGCCATGAACATCATCGAAGCCCCGCTCATCGACGGCAACATCCGCCTGGGCAACAAGTCCGTGCCCCTGCCCGAGGCTGCCGCCAAGGTCCTGACCGAACGCGGACGCACCAGCGTCATCATGGGCATGCGCCCCGAGGACCTGCGCATCACCGACTCCGAGACCGCCTGGCCCGTCGAGGTCCAACTCGTCGAGGGCCTCGGCGCCGACGCCTACGTCTACACCGAGGTCCAACTCCCCGGCGGCGGCACCAAACAGGTCGTCGTCCGCACCGACGGCCGCCAACACCCCGCCCGCGGCAGCCATGCTCGGCCTCGAAGCCATCCCCCACCACACCCACCTCTTCGACCCCGAAACCGGCGAACGCCTCGACTACTGACCAGACGACCGGCCACCGACTGAGGAGCCCCCATGCCGCTGCGCGCCACGGCCACAGCGGCGGAGCCCGACCTGCTGTTCCTGCCCTGGGGCACCGCCCTGGAGCAGTGGCCCGCCGAGGACACCGTGGCGATGCCGCGCGGCATCTCCCGGCACACCGTGCGGTTCGTGCGCATCAACGGCGCGGTGTACGCGGTCAAGGAGATCGAGGAGTCCTTCGCGCAGCGCGAGTACGAGCTGCTGTTCGACCTCCGCCGGCTCGGCGCCCCGTGCGTCGAGCCGGTCGGGGTCATCGCCGGGCGGGTGGACGCCGACGGCGAGGACCTGCCCGCGGCGCTGATCACCCGGCACCTGTCGTTCTCCCTGCCCTACCGCGCCCTGGTCAAGCCCACGCTCGGCGTGGACACCTGGGAGCGGCTGCTGGACGCGCTGGTCCTGCTCATCGTCCGGCTGCACCTGCTCGGGTTCGCGTGGAACGACTGCTCCCTGTCCAACACCCTGTTCCTGCGCGACGCGGGGGCGTTCTCGGCGCACCTCGTCGACGCGGAGACCGGGGAGATGCATGAGTCCCTCTCCCGGGGCCAGCGCGCCTACGACATCGACACGGCCTCCATGAACGTCATGGGCGAGCTCATGGACCTGCAGGCGGGGGGCATGGTCCCCGAGACCCTGGACCCCGCCGAGGTGGGCCCGGACTTCCGGCGCCGCTACGAGCACCTCTGGATGACCCTGACCGACGCCGTGACCGTGTCGAGCAGTCGACCGCTACCAGATCCACACGCTGCTGCGGACCCTCAACGGCCTGGGCTTCGACGTCGCCGAGCTCACCGCGGACTCCACGGACAGCGGCTCGACCATCCGCGTCCGCCCCAAGGTCGTCGACGCCGGGCACCATCGCCGGCGGATGATGCACCTGACCGGGCTGGAGATGCACGAGAACCAGGCCCGGCGCCTGCTCAACGACATCGACTCCTACCGGTACGTGGCCGGACTCGACCACGACGAGCATGCCGCAGCGCGGCGCTGGGTCACCGATGTCTACGACGCGACTCCTGCAGCGGATCCCCGACGACCTGCGTGGCAAGTTCGAGGGCCCCGAGCTGGTGCACGAGGTGCTCGCCCACCGGTGGTACACCTCGGAGCGCTCCGGCACGGACGTCGGTCTCGAGGCCGCCACCGACGACTACGTGGCCACGATCCTGCGGGGCAAGCCCGACGAGGCCGCGGTCCTCGGTCCACCGGTCGACGACCCGGATGCCTCCGACGACGTGGACGCCGCGGCGCTGTGAGCGCGGGCCTGGCCGGCTGGTCGGGGCAGCCCGCTCTAGTCGGGTTCCGGACCGTCGGCGAACGCCCAGAGCAGGACGTCGCCGAACCGCGCCCCCCATGCGAGCTCGTCGTGCCGCGCCCCGGGGATCACCCGGCTGACCAGCCGCTCCGGGGGCCGCACCGAGTTCGCCACCGCTGCCGTCGTCTCGGCCAGGTCCTCCACCACCCGGTCGGGGTGATCGATGTAGGACAGCTCCTCGGCGTCGCCCATGTCCAGGTGGACCCAGGTCGCCGGGTCGAACCCCCGGTGGAGGATGAAGTCACGCAGCTCGTGTCCGGCCATCGGCTCGTCGAGGACGATCGGCGAGAACGCCAGGAGGCGGCCGAACACCTCGGGGTGACGCACCCCGATGAACAGCGTCATGTACCCGCCCATCGACGAGCCCGCCAGGCCCACCCGGGCGCGGTCGCGGGCGACGCGGTAGGTCGCCTGCACGTGGGGGATCACCTGCTCGACGAGGAAGTCCGCGGTCACGGACCCCTCGGCGAGCACCGGCTCGCCGCCGAGCATCCAGTCCCAGGCGGTGTACTCCGCGTAGCGCTGCATCGGTCCGCCCGGGGAGTCGACGCCGACCACGACCACCCCGGGAATCGTCCGGAGTCGACCAGGTCCTCGATCGTCTCGTCGACCCCCCACTCCATCCCGTACGCGGTCGTGCTGCGGTCGAAGAGGTTCTGGCCGTCGAGCATGTAGAGCACCGGGTAGTCACGGTCATCCTGCTCGTAGCCCGGGGGCAGGTAGATGCGCACGGCGCGGCGCTCTCCGGCCCGCAGCAGGTGGGTCACATCGACCCGCCCCGTGATGGTCGAGCCCCACGGTCGGTCCGCCGCGTCACCCCGACCCGTCTGCATCCCCGCACGCTACTGCCCGGCGTACGGCCCGTCCCGCCGGCCCCGCCCGGCGTTCGTCCGACGGCTCGGTCAGCGGCGGGCGGTGGCCACGCTGTACAGCGCGATGCCCGCGGCGACGCCCGCATTCAGCGACTCGGTGGCGGCGTCCATCGGGATGGCCACGAGGTGGTCGCACGTCTGGGACACCAGGTGCCCGAGACCCTTGCCCTCGCTGCCGACGACGATCACCAGCGGTCCGGTCGTGATCGCGGGATCCAGGTCGGGCAGCTCCATCCCGCCGCCCATCGCCAGCCCGATGACGGTCGCGCCGGACTTCTGCGCGGCCACGAGCCAGCGCACGAGGTTGGTGGCACGGGCAACCGGGACGCGCGAGGCCGCCCCCGCCGAGGTCTTCCACGCCGAGGCGGTCATCCCCGCGGCGCGGCGCTCCGGGATCACCACCCCGTGGGCACCGAACGCGGCCGCGGAGCGGACCACCGCACCGAGGTTCCGGGGGTCGGTCACACCGTCGAGGGCGACGAACAGCGGCTGGTCCGCGGAGTCGAACGCCTCGGCCAGGAGGTCCTCGGGGTCGGCGTACTTGTACGGCGGGACCTGCAGGACGATCCCCTGGTGGACCGCGCCGCCGCTGAGCCGGTCGAGGTCGCCGCGCGTGGTCTCCAGCAGCGGGATCCCCCGGCCGACGGCCAGCGTCATCGCCTCGCGGACGCGGTCGTCGGCGTCGAGGTACTGCTGCACCTGCAGCGCCGAGGCGGGGATGCCCGCCTGCAGCGCCTCCAGCACGGAGTTGCGCCCGGCCACCGACTCGTTGGCCGGCTTCTTGGCGCTGCGCCCGGGGCCGGGCTTCGAGCCGCGGCCGCCCGAGCCCTTGGAGGCGTGCTTCTCCGCGGAGCGCGCGCGCCGGTAGGCCGTGTGCCCCGGACGCTCCTCGGCCTTGGGCGTCGGCCCGCGGCCCTCGAGCTTCTGCCGCGGCTGGCCCCCCGACCCGACGACCTGGCCCTTCTTCGTGCCCGGCTTGCGGGTCGCCCCGCGCCGTTGCGAGTTGCCTGCCATCACGCCTCCAGTGACCAGCGCGGGCCGTCGGGGGTGTCCTCGATGAGGATCCCCGCCGCCCGCAGTGAGTCGCGCACCGCGTCCGCGGTCGCGAAGTCCCGGGCAGCACGAGCGGCCTGCCGGGCCGCCAACCGCTCGTTGATGAGGGCATCGAGGGCCTCGTGCGCGGCATCGGATGTCCCCGTGCCGCTGGCCCAGGCCGGGTCGAGGGGATCCACGCCCAGGACGTCGAGCATCCCGCGCACCGACCCGAGCAGGGTCGCGAGCCCGGCGTCCGAGCCGCTCCGGTCGGCCAGCATCCGGTTGCCCTCGGAGACCGCCTCATGGACGACCGCAAGCGCGGCAGGCACGCCGAGGTCGTCGTCCATCGCGGCGACGAAGGCCTCCGGAAGGCTGTCTGCGACAGCCAGCTCGCCCGGGCCGACCCGCTCGACGGCGCGCTGGACGAACCCCTCGAGACGCCGGTAGCCGGCCGCGGCATCGGCCAGCGCGCCCTCGGAGAACTCGATGTGCGATCGGTAGTGCGCCGAGCCCAGGTAGAAGCGCAGCTCCACGGGACGCACCCGCTTGACCACCTCGGTGACCAGCAGGGAGTTGCCCAGGGACTTGCTCATCTTCTCGCCGGCCGTCGTCACCCAGGCGTTGTGCATCCAGTACTGGGCGAACGGGTCCCCCGCAGCCCGGGACTGGGCGATCTCGTTCTCGTGGTGCGGGAAGACCAGGTCCAGGCCCCCACCGTGGATGTCGAACGCGCTGCCCAGGTACATCCCCGCCATGGCGGAGCACTCCAGGTGCCAGCCGGGGCGGCCGACCCCCCAGGGGGTCTCCCATCCGGGGCCGCCGTCGCGGGTGCCCTTCCAGAGCGCGAAGTCGCGCACGTCGCGCTTGCGCGCGTCCGGGTCGGCATCCTCGGCGGGCTGCATGTCGGCGATCCGCTGGCCGGACAGCGCCCCGTACGCCGGGAACGACGCCACATCGAAGTACACGTCACCGTCGGAGGCGTAGGCGTGCCCGGCGTCGATCAGCCGCTGCATGAGGGTGATCATGGCCGGCACGTGACCGGTGGCCCGCGGCTCGAGCGTGGGCGGCAGGCACCCGAGGATCGTGTAGGCGTGGGCGAAGTCGCGCTCGTAGTGCGCGGCGACCGCCCACCAGGGACGCGACTCCTCGATGGCCTTGGCCAGGATCTTGTCGTCGATGTCGGTGACGTTGCGCAGGAAGGTGACCTCGTACCCGGAGGCAGTCAGCCAACGGCGCAGGATGTCGAAGCTCACCCCGGAGCGGATGTGGCCGATGTGCGGCGCGGACTGGACGGTGGCCCCGCAGACGTACACCGACACCTGACCCGCGCGCAGGGGGACGAAGTCGCGCGTGCTGCGCGTGGCGGTGTCGTGCAGTCTCAGGCTCACCCGCAGGATTCTACCGGCCGGCCGGCACCCCGAGGGGCCGCCGAACCTCGCACCAGAAGCGGTGGTATGGGCCCCAGACGCCAATGGACCTGGACCAACTCTCGCACCCGTTCCGGTGGAACCCGGACGCCGCCGCCACCCTTGCCAGCCGGAACTGGCGCGAGGTTCGGGTCCGAGCCGCCGCGACAGGGCCCCTTTCCACCGCTTCTCGTGCAAGGTTCCCAGAGTCAGCCGTCGGGCAGCACCAGGGCGGTGGCGATCGCGGCGATCCCCTCGCCGCGCCCCGTCAGTCCCAGCCCGTCGGTCGTGGTCGCCGAGAGCCGGACGGTCGCCCCGCCCAGTGCGGCCGACAGGGCCGCCTCGCCCTCGGCCCGCCGCGGGCCGACCTTCGGACGGTTGCCGATCACCTGGACGGCCACGTTGCCGATCGTGAACCCACCGGCGGTCAGCCGTGCGAGCGTCTCGCCGAGCAGGGCGGCCCCCGATGCCCCCGCCCACTGCGGCTCGGCCGTGCCGAAGTTGGACCCCAGGTCACCCAACCCGGCGGCCGACAGCAGCGCGTCGCAGATCGCGTGCGCGGCGACGTCGGCGTCGGAGTGGCCGGCCAGCCCGTTCTCCCCCGGCCACACCAGGCACGCCAGGGCCAGCTCGCGGCCGGCAGCGGGGTCGGCGTACGGGTGCACGTCAACCCCGATCCCGATCAGCGGCAGCGCGGTCATCGGCCTGCCTCCCCGGCGAGGATCGCCTCGGCGAGCAGCAGGTCCTGGGCGGTGGTGACCTTGAACGCCCGCGGATGGCCCGGCACCAGGACCACGTGCACGCCCAGCGCCTCGACCATCCCCGCGTCGTCGGTGGCCCCCGGATCGCCGGTGGCGTGCGCGCGCCGCAGGACCGCCGTGGCGAACCCCTGCGGGGTCTGCACCGCCCGCAGCACGGACCGGTCGATCGTGCGGGAGCCGCCGTCGGCGCCGACCTCGCGGATGGTGTCCACGACCGGCGCCCCGGGGACGACCGCATCGGCCCCGGCCAGGACCGCGTCGATGACGGCGGTCACCACCTCGACCGGCACCAGGCACCGGGCGGCGTCATGCACGAGCACGACGCCGAACGCCTCGGGCACCACGGCCAGGGCGACGGACACCGACTCCGCCCGGGTCGCCCCACCGGTCACGGCCACCACGGGCACCCCGCGCGAGCTCCCCGCCGCCACCTCGGCCATCTCGTCCTCGAGCCCTTCGGGCGCAGCCACGACCACGAGGCCGACCCGGTCGTCGGCGACCAGTGCGCGCACGGCGTGGGCCAGGATCGGCTCGCCGGCGAGCAGGGCCATCGCCTTGGGGATGCCGGCGCCCAGCCGCTCGCCCGAGCCGGCGGCCGGGACGATCGCGACGACGGGGCGTGGTTCCACGGGGGTCACGCTACCGACACGAACGCCCACCGGCCGGTTTCGGCGGTGGGCGTCGCAGGGTGCGATGGGTCAGGACTGCAGGACCTCGTCGAGGATGGCCTCAGCCTTGTCCTCGTTGGTGTGCTCGGCCAGGGCCAGCTCGCTGACCAGGATCTGGCGGGCCTTGCTGAGCATCCGCTTCTCGCCGGCGGACAGCCCGCGCTCGCGCTCGCGGCGCCACAGGTCGCGCACGACCTCGGCCACCTTGATCACGTCGCCGGAGGCCAGCTTCTCGAGGTTCGCCTTGTAGCGGCGCGACCAGTTGGTCGGCTCCTCGGTGTAGGGCTGGCGCAGCACGTCGAAGACCCGATCGAGGCCCTCGGCGTTGACGACGTCACGGACGCCGACCAGGTCGACATTGTCTGAGGGGACCCGGACTGTCAGGTCACCCTGGGCCACGCGCAGGACCAGGTACTCCCGGTCGACCCCCTTGATGGAACGGACCTCGATGGACTCGATGAGCGCGGCCCCGTGATGGGGATACACGACGGTGTCGCCAACCTTGAACGTCATTGTGCAGGAGACCCCTTCCGGTGGACCCCCAGTCTAACACGCCGGGGTGGGGGGCCCTGTGACGGCGATCACCCGATAGGGTGCCTGACGTGATTCGCTCCCGCACCGCAGTTGCCCTTGCCGTCAGCCTCGTCGCCGTGCTGCCGACCGCCGGCTGCTACCAGGGTTTCGACGACACCGTGAACACCCAGGGTCCCACCGGGAACGGCACCGACTTCCTGGTCGGCGGGGACATCAAGGTCCAGGACGCCACCCTCGTGACCGGCCCCGAGGGCCAGAGCGGGGTCGCCTCCCTGGTCATGACCCTCATCAACGAGGGCGAGCTGCCCGACGCCCTGGTCGCCGTGAGCACGGAGCCGGCGACCACCTCGTCGCAGCGCAGCCCGATCGCCGTCACCCCGGGTGCCGCGGTCAAGGTGGGCGGACCGGCCGCCGCTGACCAGGTGGTGCTCACGGGCCTGAAGGTCACGCCGGGCTCGTACGCCACCGTGACGGTCAGCTTCGAGCGCGCAGGCTCCGAGACCCGCAGGGTGGCCGTGGTCCCCGCGGTCGGCTACTACGAGGGCTACGGCCCGGCAGCCGCGCTCACGAAGTAGCCCGGCGGGCGCGCAGCACCGCCGCCCGGTCCGCCGGCGACCTCCCTGTGGCTCAGGCCTCGAACTTGTACCCGAGACCCCGCACGGTCAGCAGGTGCACGGGGTTGGCCGGATCCGGCTCGACCTTCGCGCGCAGCCGCTTCACGTGCACGTCGAGGGTCTTGGTGTCCCCGACGTAGTCCGAGCCCCAGATCCGGTCGATGAGCTGCCCCCGGGTGAGCACCCGCCCGGCGTTGCGCACGAGGTACTCCAGCAGGTCGAACTCCTTGAGGGGCATGCTCACGACCTGGCCGTCGACCTGCACCTGGTGGCGCTCGGGGTCGATCCGCACCGGGCCGGCCTCGACCACGGGGCTGTCGTCGACGTCGTCGACGTTGCGGCGCAGGACCGCCCGGATCCGGGCCACGAGCTCGCGGCTGGAGAACGGCTTGGTGACGTAGTCGTCGGCGCCCAGCTCGAGGCCGAGGACCTTGTCGATCTCGGAGTCCTTGGCCGTGACCATGATGATCGGCACCCGGGACCTGGCCCGGATGCTGCGGCACACGTCCGTGCCGGACATCCCCGGGAGCATGAGGTCCAGGAGCACGAGGTCCGAGGGCTCGCGCTCGAACTGCGCGAGGGCGTCGGGTCCGGTCGTGGCGACCGAGACGGCGAAGCCCTCCTTGCGCAGCATGAAGCTCAGCGCGTCGGAGAACGACTCCTCGTCCTCGACGACCATGATCCTGGTCACTGGACCTCCTTGGTGGTGCTCGCTCGGGGCCGGCTCGTGCGGGCGGGCGCCTTCTTGGCAGCCTTCTCCGACAGGGCCGGCAGTCGGATCGTGAACGTGGAGCCCTCCCCGACCTTGGACCACACGTCGCAGTCGCCGCCGTGGTTGGCGCAGACGTGCTTCACGATGGACAGCCCCAGGCCGGTCCCGCCGGTGTCGCGCGACCTGGCCGGGTCCACCCGGTAGAAGCGCTCGAAGATCCGGTCCAGCTCCGCCGGGGGGATGCCGATGCCCTGGTCGGTGACGGCGATCGTGACCGAGCCGTCGGAGATCCCGGTCGTGACGGCCACCTTCGTGGCCGGTGGGCTGTAGTTGATCGCGTTGACGATCAGGTTGCGCACGGCGGTCGCCAGCTGCACCGGGACCCCCTCCACGCGCAGCCCGGTGACACCGCCGCGCAGGAAGGCGATGTCCTTGTCCTGCGCCAGCGACCGGGCGTCGTCGCAGGCCTGGGCGACGACCTCGTCGACGTCCACCGGCTCCATCGGCTGCAGGGGCTCCACGCCCTCGAGCCGGGACAGGTCCATGAGGTCGTTGAGCAACGAGGTCAGCCGGCGGGTCTCGCCCAGCATCCGGGTCGTGAACCGCTCGACCGCCTCCGGATCGTCCTGCGCCTCATGCACCGCCTCGGCGAGCAGCGCCAGGGCGCCGATCGGGGTCTTGAGCTCGTGGCTCGACGTTGGCCACGAAGTCGCGCCGGGCATGGTCGAGGCGCTCGGCCTCGGTGATGTCGTCGACGAGCACCAGGGCCGAGCCGTCGGCCATGGGGGCCACCCGCACGCGCAGCCGGACGCCCGCCTGGCGGCGACCGGGTCGGCGGACGGTGAGGTCCCGGGCCGACGGCTGGTCGGAGGCCCGCGAGCGCTGCACCATCCTGGCGATCTCAGGGGTGTTGATCCCACCCCGGCGCACCACCCGGAGGGCCTCCAGCGCGGGGTGGACCCACACAACGGTGTCGGTCGGGTCGACCCAGATCGCGGGAGTGCTCAGGGCCGCCAGCACGCGCGCGAGGTCCCCCGTGACGGGGTCGTTCCCGACGGCCGGGTCGGGAGCCGGGGCATCCTGCGCGTCCACCGCGCTGGCCTGCGCCATCGACCGGGGCCCCGGCTGCGGCGCGTGTGCGCGGGGTCCGGACGGCGGCGCCGACTGCGGGCACGCCGAACAGGCGCCGCCTGCTGGCCGGCTCGTCGGCACGCGTTCGTCGGGACTCGGTCGCCACGTCAGTCAGGATAGGGCTGCGCCGGATTCGCACGTCCCTGTCAGGCTCCGCGGCGGGGCCTATTCATCCCCCCGGTGCGGATTGTTCACCGTTCGCTCACCAGTGGGCCACGTCCGTGCGGTCCAGTGAACGCCTGCAGAACTAGACTGCTTCCCGGGAGGACATCATGCGCGCAGCGTTCCACGAGCAACTCGACGAGATCAGCGACCTGTTGGCCGAGATGGCCGTCGCCGCCGGGACGGCGATGAACCAGGCGACCCAGGCCCTGCTCAACGCGGACCTCGCAGCCGCCGAGGCGGTGATCTCCGGCGACGACCACCTCGACGAGCTCACCAGCGAGGTGGAGCGCCGCTGCTACGACGCCGCCGCCCTCCAGCAGCCGGTCGCCACCGACCTGCGCCTGGTGATCGGGTCGCTGCGGATCTCCTCCTCGCTGGAGCGGATGGGCGACCTCGCGGTGCACGTGGCCAAGCAGGCCCGCATGCGCTACCCGAACCACAGCATCCCGACCGAGCTGCGCGCGACGTTCGCCGAGCTGGGCGCCCTCGAGGATGCGATCGCCGCCAAGACCGCGTCGGTCATCTCGACCAAGGACCTCACCCTCGGTCCGGACATCGAGCGCTACGACCAGGAGGTCGACCGGCTGCACCGCGAGCTGTTCACCACGGTCCTGTCGCCGTCCTGGTCGCACGGGGTCGAGGCCGCCATCGACGCGACCCTGCTGTCGCGCTACTACGAGCGCTACGCCGACCACGCGGTGAGCATCGCCCGGCGGGTCATGCACGTCGTGACCGGCGAGCAGTACTCCGAGACGACCCTCGAGGCCCCGATCGGGCAGTGACGGCCGGGACGCCGTCGGGCACCCCACCCCCGCACGCCCCGACTTGCCCGTGACGACCCGCTCCGCGATGGTTGTCGTCGTGGAGTCCGCCCTGCCCCTGCGCCGACCCCCGCGGCGCGTGGCGATGCTCAGCGTCCACACCTCCCCGCTGGACCAACCCGGCACCGGCGACGCCGGAGGGATGAACGTCTACATCGCCGAGGTCGCCACGCGGCTGGCGCGGCGGGGCACCGAGGTCGAGGTGTTCACCCGGGCCACCTCCAGCGACCTGCCCGCCCAGGTGCAGATGGCTCCCGGGGTCCTGGTCCACAACGTGGTGGCGGGCCCGTTCGAGGGACTGCCGAAGGAGGACCTGCCGGGGCAGCTGTGCGCGGTGACCGCGGGCGTCCTGCGCAAGGAGGCGTCCCGGCGCGAGGGCTGGTACGACCTGATCCACTCGCACTACTGGCTCTCCGGGCAGGTGGGGTGGCTGGCCAAGGAGCGCTGGGGCGTTCCCCTGGTGCACACCATGCACACGATGGGCCGGGTGAAGAACCTCAGCCTCGCCCCGGACGACCGGGCTGAGCCGGAGCTGCGGATCATCGGCGAGCAGCAGGTGGTCGACGCCGCCGACCGACTCGTGGCCAACACCGAGTCGGAGCGCGCCGAGCTCGTCACCCTCTACGACGCCGACCCCGCCCTGGTGGACGTGGTGCTGCCCGGGGTCGACCTCGATGCGTTCCACGGCCGCGATCGGGCTGCGGCGCGCGCCGCCCTCGGGTTCGCCGCCGACGACCTGGTGGTGCTGTTCGTCGGTCGGATCCAGCCCTTGAAGGCCCCCGACCTGATCCTGCGCGCGATGGCACGGCTGGCAGTCGCGGATCCCGCACTGGCCTCGCGGGTGCGCCTCGAGTTCTGCGGCGGGCCCTCGGGCTCCGGACTGGAGCACCCCACTGCCCTGGCCGACCTCGCCGCCGAGCTGCACGTCCCTGCCGCCTTCCACGCCCCCACTGATCGCGCCCGCCTGCGGCAGCGGTACGCGGCCGCCGACGTGGTGGTCGTGCCCTCGCACTCGGAGTCGTTCGGCCTCGTGGCCGTCGAGGCCCAGGCCTGCGGGACGCCCGTGCTGGCGGCCAACGTCGGGGGCCTGCCGGTGGCGGTCCACGACGGGGTGTCCGGGCTGCTGGTCGACGGCCACGACCCCGAGACCTGGGCCGCTGCCCTGCGCCGGGTCCTGGCCGACGATGCCCTGCGTGCCCGCCTGGCGGCCGGGGCGCGCGGCCACGCCGAGACCCTGTCGTGGGACGCGACGGTCGAGGGCCTGCTGACCAGCTACTCGGCGGCGCTGGCCGCACCGCGCGACGCCCTGGGCCGGGTCGGCTGATGCCCCGGCAGGCGACCGTCGTCCACCAGCTGGCCTCGCTGCTGGAGGCCGAGGGGCTCGAGCACGAGCGCCCCGAGCCGCATCGCTTCGTGGTCGTCCTGCCCGGGCAGTCGAAGCTGCGCACCACGGTCAGCATGGCCGTGGGCCCGCAGGCACTGACCATCAACGCCTTCGTCGCCCGCCGCCCCGACGAGAACGCCGAGGCGGTCTACCGGTGGCTGCTGCAGCAGAACACCCGGATGCTGGGCGTCGCCTTCGCCCTGGACAGCCTCGGGGACATCTACCTGGCCGGGCGGGTCCCGATCTCCGGGATCGGCGCCGACGACCTCGACCGGCTGCTCGGCTCCGTGCTGCGCGCCGCCGACGAGTCGTTCAACACGATCCTGCGCCTGGGGTTCGCCACCGCCATCCGCCGGGAGCGGGCGTGGCGGGAGTCCCGCGGCGAGTCGATGGCCAACCTCGAGGCGTTCGCCGACCTCGGTCCCCTGCCCCCCAGCGACTGACGGAGCCCGCCGGACGCGGTTCATCCGATGGCCATCCGCTCGCCGCGCGCGGGGCAGGTCGGCTGGGCCAGTATTGCCCCCATGACCTACACCCTGATCCTGCTCCGCCATGGCGAGAGCGAGTGGAACGCGCTGAACCTGTTCACCGGCTGGGTCGACGTGAACCTGACCGCCAAGGGCGAGGCGGAGGCCGTCCGCGGCGGCCAGATGCTCCTCGAGCAGGGCATCCTCCCCGACGTCGCGCACACCTCGCTGCAGAAGCGCGCGATCCGCACCACGCAGATGGCCCTGGAGAACTGCGAGCGGCACTGGGTGCCGGTGCGGCGGTCGTGGCGGCTCAACGAGCGGCACTACGGGGCGCTGCAGGGCAAGGACAAGAAGGAGACCCTGCAGAAGTACGGCGAGGAGAAGTTCACCGAGTGGCGCCGCTCCTACGACGTGCCGCCGCCCCCGATCGACCCCGAGGACCAGTACGCCCAGACCCACGACCCGCGCTATGCCGACCTGGCGCCGGAGATCCGGCCCGCGGCGGAGTGCCTCAAGGACGTCGTGACCCGGATGCTCCCCTACTGGTACGACGGCATCGTCCCGGACCTGCGGGTCGGGCGCACGGTGCTCGTGGGCGCGCACGGCAACTCGTTGCGCGGCCTGGTCAAGCACCTGGAGGGGATGAGCGACGAGGCGGTCATCAAGCTGAACATCCCCACGGGGATCCCGCTGGTGTACCGGCTCGACGAGGACCTGCGCCCCACGGTTCCCGGCGGTGAGTACGTGGACCCGGAGGCTGCTGCCGCAGCGGCTGCGGCTGTGGCCAACCAGGGCAAGTAGGTCGATCGGCGGGGGAGATCCGCAGGCCCGGGCGAGGTGATCGCGCCCGGGCCTGCGGCCTGTTCGAGGAGGAACCGTGAAGGCCGTCATCGCCGAGCAGTACGGGGCTCCGGCGCAGCTGCGCGTCGGTGAGGTCGACCGACCGGTCCCCGGCGAGGGGCAGGTCCTGATCCGGGTGCGCGCGGCCTCGGTGCACGCCGACGTCTGGCACATGGTCCGCGGCGTGCCCTACGTCCTGCGCCTGATGGGCGGTGGGCTGCGCCGTCCGGCCAACCCGATCCCGGGCACCGACGCGGCCGGGGTCGTCGAGGCCCTCGGCCCGGGAGCCTCGCGCTTCGAGGTCGGCGACCCGGTGTTCGGCGAGGTCGTCGAGGGCTTCCAGTGGCGCAACGGCGGGACCTTCGCGCAGTACGTGGTCGCACCCGTGACCGCCCTGGAGCGCATCCCTGACGGGGTCTCGTTCGTCGACGCGGCGGCCGTGCCCACCTCGGCCCTGATCGCGCTGTTCACGGTCCGCACCGAGGCCAGGGTCCAGCCCGGTGAGCGGGTCCTGGTCAACGGCGCCGCCGGGGCCGTGGGGCAGTTCGCCGTCCAGATCGCCCGCGCGGACGGGGCGCACGTCACCGGCGTGGAGCGCACCGACCGCATGGACATCCTCGCCCAGGTGGGCGCCGATGAGGTTCTCGACGGGACGCGCACGGACTTCACCGCCGGCCCGCAGCACTACGACGTGATCATCGACATCCCGGGGAACCACTCGTTCGCCAAGATCCGCCGGGTGCTCAGCGACACGGGCCGGTACGTGCTCGTCGGGCACGACCGGTACGGGGCCGGGGGCCACCGGTGGATGGGCAGCATCCCCCGCGTGTTCGCCCTGATGGCACGCTCGGCGGTGAGCCCCCAGGTGCCCCGACCGGACTTCTCCGGCCCCGGTCCGGACGCCATGCGCACCGTGGCCGCGCTGGTGGCCACCGGTGCGATCCACCCGGTCGTGGGCCGCACCTACCCCCTCGACGAGGCGGTCGCCGCCCTCGAGCACCTGGAGTCCGGGCACGCGCGCGGCAAGGTGGTCCTCACGATGGACGACCCGCCCGAGTAGGGCTGGTCGATCCCGGGGCTCACTGGCCGCTGAGGATCTCGGCGATCTTCGGCCGGATGTCCAGCAGGTAGACCGAGGCGATCACGATCGAGGCGATGCCCAGGATGCCGATCGGGCTGAACTGCGCCAGCGAGACCAGGGTGGCCCCGCCGGTCAGGGCCAGCCAGAGCCCCTTGGACTGGCGACCGATCGCGGGGAAGGCGTCGGGACGGGTGCGCAGGCAGTGGATGAACGCCCAGGCGCTGGCCACCAGCGTGGCCAGGCCGATCACCATCAGGATCCCGTTCGTCAGCAGGTTCATGACATCAAGGGTAGGTGATCCAGCCCACGTGAGCCATCTCACGCCCCGACTGCTTGCTAGCCGCTTGCAATTGCAAGCACCTGTGCCGGATACTTGATGTGTGGCCAAGATCGACGCAACGAAGCTCGGCGAGTACATCCGCGAACAGCGGAGTGCTGCGCAGATCTCGATGCGTCAGTTGGCCAAGGCCGCGGACATCTCCAATCCCTACCTGAGCCAGGTGGAGCGGGGTCTGCGCAAGCCCAGCGCTGAGATCCTGGCCCGGATCGCCTCCGGGCTGCGGATCTCCGCCGAGACGCTGTACGTGCGGGCAGGGCTCCTCGAGGAGCGCAGCGGTGACCTGACGGTCATCGACTCGATCTCCGAGGACACCACGCTCACCGAACGGCAGCGCAGGGCCCTGCTGGAGATCTACGCGGCCTTCCAGACCGAGAACTCGGCCCAGCAGCCGCTGGCCGGGGACACCACAGAAGAGGAACTCGCATGACCGAGAACACCACCCCCCTGACCGAGGCCGTCCAGGAGACCCTGGAGACCGCCACCGAGGCCACGACCGCCAAGGTCGAGGAGACCGCCGCGGCCGCCACGAAGACGGCGACCACCGCGCAGAAGACGGCTGCCAAGAAGGCCACCACGGCCAAGAAGACGGCCGCGAAGAAGACCACGACCGCCAAGAAGACCGCTGCGACCAAGACGACGGCCGCCCGCAAGGCTGCTGCTGAGAAGATCGCGCCGAAGCCCGAGGGTCGCCACATCCCGACCGTCGACGAGCTGCGCGAGCTCGTCGGCAAGTTCGAGGTCCCCAGCGTCGAGGACTTCCGCGCCCTGGTGACCAAGCTCGAGGTGCCGACCGTCGCCGACGTGCGCGCCGAGGCCGAGAAGCTGGTCTCGAAGGTCGAGCGCCCGCACACCTCGCTCTCCGACGTCCGCGATCGCGTGGCCAAGGTGGAGCTGCCGACCGTCGCCGACCTGCGCGACCGCGCCGCCAAGGTGGAGCTGCCCAAGGTGGAGCTGCCGAAGGTGGAGCTGCCGACCGTCGCCAGCCTGCGGGCCGACGCGACCGACCTGGCCACCGACGCCCAGGAGCAGGCCACCGCGCTGTACCGCAAGGTGCTCGCGACCATCAAGTGAGCCAGCCCCGCTGAGGCGGGACCGACAGACCTGGAGGGGTCCGACCACACGGTCGGGCCCCTTCGGGCGTTCCGGGACCCGCGGCCCGGGTCAGATCACCGCGGCGACGGAGCCCACCGGCCGGCCCCCGCCGAGGATGGGCGCCGGCCCGGACACCTCCACGACCGCCGGATCGACGCCCAGGTGGCGCAGCAGCGCGACGGCGACCGCGGCCCGCGCCCGCTCCGAGCCGTCGGCGACCTTCAGCGCGCCGGCACGCCCATCGGGAAGGGCGAAGGCGTGCACCGACTCCGCCCCGTCCTTGGCGATCGCCCCGGGCAGGGCCGCCATGAACAGGGTGACGTCCCGGTCGGTCCCGCCGACGTGGCGCGGATGGGCGGACATGGCCTGCGCGACCCGGCCCTCGGGCGTCTGCGGCGCCGGCCAGGACCATCCGGGAGAACGCGCGGGCCAGGCCCACCAGGCTGATCGCCGCGACCGGGGCGCCGCAGCCGTCGACACCGGTCGCCACGATCCGCTCGCCGGACAGCCGCTCGATCCCGGCCGCCGCCGCGCGCTGGACCGGATGGTCCGGGTCGAGGTAGCCGGTCAGCGGCGCTCCCAGGACGAGTGCGGTGCGCAGCATGGCCGCGTGCTTGCCGGAGCAGTTCTGGGTCAGCGACGTCGGGCCACCGCCGGCGCGGATCCAGGCGACCTGGGCAGCCGGGGCGTAGGGCAGCGCCGGGGTGTTGGCGAGGTCGGCCTCCGTGAGCCCGCCGTCGGCCAGGACCGCACGCACCGTGTCCAGGTGGAACGCCTCCCCGCTGTGGGAGGCCGCAGCGACCGCCAGCTGCGCCCCCTCGAGGTCCAACCCCGCCCCGACCATGCCGGCGGCCTGCAGCGGCTTGTTCGACGAGCGCGGCAGGACCGGGTCCTCGGGCCGGCCCCAGGCCCGGATCACCGCCCCGTCGGGGTCGACGAGCACCGCGTGCCCGGCATGGACGGACTCGACCCAGCCGTTGCGGGTCACCTGGGCGAGCAGCACCTGACCATCCATGGGGATCGACACCTACGCCCGCGCCGCGAGGCCGAGCATCGCGCTGGCCTCGTCGGGCGTGGCCGCGGGACGGAACGCCTCCGCGGCCAGTCGGGCGGCGCGTTCGACCAGCTCGGCGTTGTCCCGCGCGGGGCGCTTGGGACCGTAGGTGAGCGTGTCCTCCATGCCGACCCGCAGGTTCCCACCGAGCGAGAGCGCGGCGAGCATCACCGGGAGGCTGGACCGGCCGATGCCCGGTCGCCGACCAGGTCGCCCCGGCGGGCAGCATCGCCACGCCGGCGACCAGCGCCGTCGGCGGTCCCGGGCATCCCCCCGGGCACGCCCATCACGAAGTCGGCGTGCACGTGGCCGCCGGCCGGCGGGCCGTAGGTGTCCAGCAGGCGGTTCATGGCCGTGACGTGCCCGAGCTCGAACAGCTCGAACTCCGGCAGGATCCCCAGCGCCTGGGTGCGCTGGTACAGCTCGGCGACGAACGGCCAGGGGTTGGCGAAGATGTCGTCGCCGAAGTTGACGGTCCCGGTCGTCAGCGAGCAGGAGTCCGGGGCCGCGTCGAGGACCGCCAGCCGGGTCTCGAACGGGTCGGTGACCGCACCGCCGGTCGACAGCTGCACGATCAGGTCGGTCGACTCCCGTACCGCCGCGACGGTCTCGCGCAGGCGGCCGAGGTCCAGGGTCGGGCGGCCCTCATCGTCGCGGATGTGGATGTGGACCATCGAGGCACCGGCGTCCTGGCAGGAGCGGGCGGCCACCACCAGCTCGTCGAGGGTCACCGGGAGGGCGGGGTTGGCGTCCTTCTGGCTCTCGGCACCGGTGGGCGCGACGGTGATCAGCGTGGCAGCGGGCATGGGCGCCATCTTGGCACCTCCATCCGCTCAAGACCCACCCGCGCAGATGCCGACGAAACCCCTGACACGGTTCCTGCGCGATGAAAGGACCTCCATGTCCATCGAGTCGTCGTCGCCTGACCGGCTGCCGACGGCCGAGACCATCCTCCGAGACCTCGGCCAGAGCGGCGCCTCTGGGGTGCTTGAGATCAACCACCCCGCAGGCGAGATGTCGCACGTCTGGGTCCGGGTGGGGCGGATCTACGCGATGCAGGTGCCCGGCTACCGCCCGGCCCTGGGCATCCGCCTGCTCTCCGGCGGCCTGGTCTCCCCCGAGCAGCTCAGCGCCGCCGCAGCCGCGCAGCGCGACCGGTTCCCCGGGCCACCTCATCGGCCAGGTGCTGGTCGGCATGGGGTACGTGGATGCGCAGGTCATCGACGCCTTCGTCCGCGACCAGGTCCGCGACCAGGTCGCCGACCTGCTGGACCTCGAGGTGATCAGCTCCGAGTTCCACGCCGGACGCCACGTCCGCCAGGACATCATCGAGCCCACCGACATCGAGGAGCTCCTCGCCGTCGCCCGGGAGAACCGCGACCGCCGTGCCGACGTGCTCAACCGCGTCGGCGGCGCCCATGTGACGCCGGTGCTCGGCCCTCCGGGCACGGGCCCCGCCCAGACCCCGCTCGGCCCCTACGACTGGGCCCTGCTGTGCCGCGTGGACGGCCGCCGCGACCTCACCGAGCTGGCCCGCGTCTGCGGTTTCACCGTCGTCGAGGCCGCCCAGGTCGTGGCCGACCTGGCGATGACCGGCCTGCTGGCGATCCCCACGCCCCCGCCCGAGGACGAGTCGCTGCTCGCCCCGGTCGTCACGCTGCACCCCCCGGCCGAGCCCGAGGACCCCCAGTGGCGCTTCGACGGGACCGACGCCGGGGAGCCCGACCCGGTCGCCGCACCCCTGCCCGACCTGCCCCCGGAGCGCCCGAGCGAGCTGCTGGCCGAGTTCGGCGCGCTCCTGCGCGACGACCCGGCTCCCGTCGAGACGGTCCCCGAGGTCCCGCGGCCGTGGAGGTGGCCGCAGCCACGGATCTCAGGCCGTCCCGGCGGCTCCCGAGCCCTCCGGCGACTGGACGCCACCACCGCCGAGCCGGTACCCGGCCCCTGCCCTGGCCCTGGCCGAGCCCGATCCGGCAGCCCCTGCCCTCGCGCTGGTCGAGCCACCGGCCGAGCCGGCCCTGGCGCTGGTGCCCACCGGGCCCGCGCCGGCGCTGACCCTGGTCGACGACTCGCCGCCCCCTGCCCTGTCGGTGGTCAGCCCCGCCGGGGCGACCCACTCGGACAGCCAGCCGGACACCACGGCGTTCATGCGCGAGCTGTCGAGCCTCAGCGACGACCCCGACAAGGACGAGCCCGTCGTCACGCGGCTGGTCGTGCCCCTGACCGAGCACCGGCGCAAGCGCCGCCCCTGGAGTCGCTGATCCCGCCCGACGGGCTCACAGCGCGCGGCTCACAGCTCGACGATCACCGTCACCGGTCCGTCGTTGGTGAGCTCGACGCGCATCATCGCGCCGAACCGCCCCTGCGCGACCGTGGCACCGCGATCGCGCAGCCGCTGGGCGAACGCCGAGACCAGCGGCTCGGCGACGGGCCGGGGCGCAGCCTGCTCCCACGTGGGCCGCCGGCCCTTGCGGGTCTGGGCGTACAGCGTGAACTGGCTGACCACCAGCACCGGCAGCCCGGCATCGGCAGGCCGACAGCTCCCGGCTGCCCTGGCCGGGGGGCACGCCGACCTCGGGCAGCCGCTCACGCAGCGCGTCCACGTCGAACAGGCGCATGTCGTAGACCTTGTCCGCCAGCTTCTGCGCGACCTCGGCGGTGTCGTCATGGGTGGCGCCCACGAGGACGCACAGGCCGGGGCCCTCGATGCTGCCGACGACCTCCCCGTCGACGACCACCCGGGCGCCGTCGACGCGCTGGACCACCGCCCTCACGCCACGGCTCCCCGATCACGCATGGGCGGCATCATCGCAGGGCCCGGCTCCCCGCTGCGAGCGGCACTCAGGGGACGACGACGACCTCCTGGGCGGCCGACCACGTCCCCGTCGGCCGCCCGGATCAGCAGGTCCGCCTGCGGGTCGGCGGAGCGCTTGAGGATCACGGTCGCGATCGGGCCGAGCTCGTGGTGCTGGGCCGCGGTTCCCACCCAGCCGACGACCCGGTCGCCGACCAGGACCTCGTCGCCGTGCGCGGGCAGGACGCCCACGGACCCGTCGAGGTGGGCCAGGGCCAGCCGCCGCGGGGGCCTGCCGAGGTTGTGCACCCGGGCGACGGCCTCCTGGCCGCGGTAGCAGCCCTTGGCCAGGTGGACCCCCGCCCCGATCCACCCCACCTCGTGGGGCAGGGTGCGGTGGTCGGTCTCGAAGCCCATCCGGGGCACGGCGGCGGCCACGCGCAGCGCCTCCAGCGCCCACGTGCCGACCGGGCGGCCGGCCTCGACCCGGGCTGCCGCGGCCTCGCGCGGCAGCAGGACCTCGCGGCCCGGGAAGCCGGCGGGGCGGGTGGGCGCGTACCTGGTCGCGTCACCGCCGCGATCGCTGCCCGGAGGCCGTGGGCTGGCCCCCGGGCCAGTAGTCACCGGGGACCACCCAGGTCGGCTCGCCGGAGGGATCCGGCTCGGGGACCGGCTCCCAGACCACCGCGAGGTCCGGACGCGCCACGACCTCCACGCGCAGCATGAACCGCATGGAGTCCAGGTAGGCGCCCAGGGCGGCGCCTGTCCCCGGCTCCACGCTGACCAGGACGGTCTCGCCGGTCTCGACGAGGTGCAGCTCGTGCTCCACGTGGCCGTGCGGGCTGAGGATCAGGACCAGCCGGGACTCCCCCGGCGCCAGGTCCAGCAGGTGCGCGGTGGTCAGGCTGTGCAGCCAGCTGAGTCGGTCGGCCCCGGACGACCTCGAGGACGTCGCGGTGGCCCAGGTCGACGACCCCGATCCCGGCCGCCAGGTCCCGCTGCTCGGCCAGCGGATCGCCGTAGTGCCAGGGCACGGCCTCGTCGACGGTTCCGGGTGGGGCGGGGATGGCGCGCAGGGTGCTCACGGTGGGGCCAACGCCGCGGCGGCCCCAGTGCTTCCCGCCGGTCCGCTGCCGGGCGGACCCGGCGCAGCCGGCGCACAGCCCGTGGACCGCCAGGTGGGACAGGTCGACGACGAACCCCGCCGAGCCTGCGCAGCTGCGCGGCCAGCGACGCCGCCACGGAGATCGGCTGCTGGCCGATCGCGGCCGCACCCGGTGCACACGAGGTGCACGTGCGGCTCCTCGTCGACCGAGTGGTACGTCGGGGAGCCGTGGTGCAGGTGGGCGTGGGTGACCAGCCCGGCCTCGTCGAGGACCTCGAGCGTGCGGTAGATGGTCGACAGGCTCACGTCGGGCATCGTCCGCTGCACCTCGGCGGCCAGCTCGTCGACGGTGGCGTGCCGGACCTCGAACAGCGCCTGCAGCACGGCGCGGCGCTGGGCGGTGCTGCGCAGCCCGGCCGAGCGCAGCCGGGCATCCCAGTCCGGGCCCGCCTCGGTCCATGACTACGGCGCGGTCCCGTCGGGGATCGGCTCGAGGGCGATCGCGAGGTGGTTGCTGATCGGGTGGCCCATCGCCGCCATGTCGTAGGTGCTCAGCAGCCTGCCCTCGACCAGGCCGTAGAGCCGGTGCCCGGCCGTGACCTCCTTGGCCGACTCCGTGCGGACCACCGCGTCGGTGGTCAGCTCGATCCGCGCGCCGGTGACGCGCGCGTCGTGGATCCCGGTCACCTCGACGTGGCCGACCCAGACCTCGACGAAGCCCGTCGGGTGGGCCAGCAGCAGCTCCACGCCGTTGTCCGGGCGCGGGCGCCAGTACCCGGACTCGGTGGCCGAATGCCGGACGCGGTTGTTGTCCTCGTCGAGGATCCACGACACCGACCGGTACTCCAGGAACGGCCGGCCGTCGCAGGCGAACTCCACGACCTGCTCGTAGCGGAACGGCTCGATCGTGGGGTAGCCGCCCTCGCCGATCCCACCCCAGCGGCCGATCAGCCACGAGAGGTGGGCCAGCTCGACCGGGAGCGGCCCGCCCACGCTCAGGACTGGCCCCTGTAGAGCTTGTACACCACGTATCCGGCGAACCAGACGATCACGATGCTGACGAGGACCAGCAGGGTGGCGAAGAAGATCTCGATGGCGTCCACGGGCGGAAGTCTAGACCCGGGGCACCCTGCTGGCCGAGCGCTGGCCGGACGTGGACGGGTGGGCGCGCAGGTGCGACTCTTGCCCATGACGCGCACCCTGGTGGTCAAGTGCACGACGACCGACCCGGAGCCCTGCTCCCAGGCCTTCACCGTGGCCGCAACGGCCCTCGCCGCCGGGGCGACGGTGTCGCTCTGGCTCACCGGGGACGCCACCGGCCTGGCCCGCCCCGGGCAGGCGGAGGCCTTCGCGCTGCCCCACTCCGCGGACCTGGCCGAGCTGCGCGACGCGCTCCTGGCCGAGGGCACCCTGACCGTGTGCACCCAGTGCGCCGCCCGTCGTGGCCTCACCGCCGCGGACCTGCTGCCCGGCGTGCGGCTGGCCGGCGCGGCGACGTTCGTCGACGAGGTCCTGGCCGAGGGCGCCCAAGCCCTGGTCTACGGAGCCGGCTGACGCACGCGCGCCGCCGGACCCGGCGGCATACCGCTCCCGCGAGCGATCAGATCCTCCCCGACAGCCGGGAGCGTTCGTGCCACTCGCGGAGCGTCTGCGGGCGGCGGGGGGCTCAGGAGCGGCGCAGGCGCTGGGCGCGGACGTAGATCTCGCAGCCGATGCAGAAGTCGAAGGCCGCGTTGAGGAACGCCGCGGCCAGCGCGAACCCGATCGCGCCCAGGGCCAGCCACTGCGCCCCGAGGGCGAACCCGAGGAGCCCGACCAGGCTGAACGCCAGCCCGCAGGCCTGGGCGAACCGCGAGGACGCCGGGTCCTCCAGGAACGCCGGGGCGGCCAGGCGCGGACGGACGAGGTGCCGGAACAGGATCCCGTAGGGCCGGTACTCGGGGCGGCGGGAGAACGCACCGACCGCGAACACCACAGCCTGGAGGGCCAGCAGCACGGGTGAGGCGAGGACCAGGGCGGCCGACAGGACGACCGTGGTGATCACGGCGGCGAACCGCGGGCCGCGGGGATCGATGCCCGCCGAGCAGTCGGTGGCGCGACTCGAGGGCGGTCGAGGAGGAGGTCGAGGACAACGTGGTCATGGGGCTCTCCGGGGGTCTGTGGATGCGCGGGACTGGGTCGGGACGGGCGGACGACTCAGGGCATTCGACACAGACAGGTGCCCATGCGGCAGTGGTCGATGACCCGCCGCTTGGTGAGGAGCACCCGATACATGAGGCAAGGATAGCCTGAGGTGCCGCTCCGTGGGCGACCATTCCGCATAGTGAGACAGGCGCCCGGCGGCGGGCGCGTGGCGCTGGGGGTGAGCTGCGCGCGGGAGTCGTGACAGGCTGGCGTCATGGCCACCCCCACGAAGCGCACACCGAGCACCGAGCCCGACGAGACCCACTTGCGGCTGGCCGTGCTGATCGACGCCGACAACGCCCAGGCGACCGTGATCGAGGCGCTGCTGGCCGAGGTCGCGCGCTTCGGCGACGCGACCGTCCGGCGCATCTACGGCGACTTCACCGCGCCGACCAGTGCGTCCTGGAAGAAGGTCCTGCAGCGCAACGCGATCAAGCCGGTCCAGCAGTTCGCCTACTCCACGGGCAAGAACTCCACCGACAGCACCCTGATCATCGACGCGATGGACCTGCTCTACACCGGCAACTTCGACGGCTTCGCGCTGGTCACCAGTGACAGCGACTTCACCGGCCTGGCCATGCGCCTGCGCGAGGAGGGCCTCGTGGTCTTCGGGTTCGGCGAGAAGAAGACCCCGGAGGCGTTCCGGAACGCCTGCCACCGGTTCGTGTTCGTCGAGGTGCTGCGCAACAGCGGCCCGGCGACCGGTCCCGAGCCGATCGAGCCCGCCGCCAGCGGGAGCGTGGCCGCACCACCCCCCGAGGCCACCGACTCGTCGCGGCCCAAGCTGCCCAAGAAGTTCGTGCTCAGCGCTCTGGAGCAGTCCGTCGACGACGAGGGGTGGGCGCACCTGGGGACGTTCGGCAACTACCTGAACAAGCTGCAGCCCGACTTCGACCCGCGGCTGTACGGCTACAAGAAGCTCTCGGACCTCGTCCGCGACCGGACCGACCTGTTCACCACCGAGGAGCGGCGCCCGGAGGGCTCAAACCAGAAGGTGCTGTACCTGCGGGCACGCTGACCAGCCGACCTGAACCCGGGCCGCGCTGACCACCCCTCCCGAACACCCAGCACCAAGGGGTCCCACGCAGCGCGCCGCGGGGGGCATCGGTGCTAGCAATGGGCCATGACCGCTGCCGGCTGATCCCACGCCCCTGGACATCGGCGACCTGACGGTCGACGAGCTTCCCGGCGTGGCCCGGGGAGGACGGCCGATCACCCTCTCGCCGGAGGCGCTGGAACGCGTGGCGGCCGGGCGCCGGCACATCGAGGACCTGGCAGGTCGCCCGGAGCCGACCTACGGGGTCTCCACCGGGTTCGGGGCCCTGGCCACCGTGGCGATCGCACCGGAGCGGCGCGCTGCCCTTCAGGTCAGCCTGACCCGCTCGCACGCGGCCGGCATCGGCGACCTCGTCGAGCCCGCCACGGTGCGGGCGATGATGGCGCTGAGGCTGCACACGCTGGGCACCGGACGCACGGGCGTGCGCCCGGAGGTGGTCACGGCTCTGGCCGGCCTGCTGAACGCCGGGATCATCCCGGCCGTCCACGAGTTCGGGTCCCTGGGCTGCAGCGGCGACCTGTCCCCCCTGGCGCACGTCGCGCTCGTCCTGCAGGGCGAGGGCCAGGTGGTCGACCCGGACGGGATGACCCGCCCCGCAGCGCGCGCACTGGCCGAGGCGGGACTCACCCCGGTGGTGCTGGCCGAGAAGGAGGGGCTCGCCCTCATCAACGGCACCGACGGGATGCTGGGGATGCTCGCCCTGGCCCTGGCCGACCTCGAGGACCTCCTCCGGATCGCCGACGTCACCACGGCCATGAGCGTGGAGGCCCTGCTGGGCACGGACCGCGCGTATGCCGCCGACCTGGTGGCGATGCGCCCGCACCCGGGGCAGGCGGCCTCGGCGGCCAACCTGCGCCGCCTGCTCGCGGGATCGCCGATCGTGGCCAGCCACCGCCACGACACGACCCACCTGGTGCAGGACGCCTACTCGATGCGCTGCGCACCGCAGGTGGCCGGCTCGGCGCGCGACACCATGGCCCACGCCCGTGCCGTCGCCGAGAGGGAGCTCGAGTCGATCATCGACAACCCGGTGATCACGGTGGACGGTCGTGTCGAGTCCAACGGCAACTTCCACGGCGCCCCGGTGGCCCACGTCCTGGACTTCCTGGCGATCCCCGTGGCCGACGTGGCCTCGATCAGCGAGCGGCGCACCGACCGGCTCCTGGACCGGGCGCGCAACCAGGGCCTGCCCGCGTTCCTGGCGCACGAGGTGGGCGTCGACTCGGGCTACATGATCGCCCAGTACACGGCCGCGGGGATCGTGTCCGAGCTCAAGCGGCTGGCGGTCCCGGCCAGCGTGGACTCGATCCCCAGCTCGGCGATGCAGGAGGACCACGTCTCCATGGGATGGGCGGCGGGGCGCAAGCTCACCGCCGCGGTCCGCGGGCTGCGCCGGGTCCTTGCCATCGAGCTCATCGTGGCCGGGCGCGGCCTGGACCTGCGCGCCCCCCTGACCCCCGCGGCGGGCACGGGGGCCGCCCTGGCAGCGCTGCGCACGGTCGTCGGGGGACCCGGACCCGACCGGATCGTCTCCGACGAGATCCACGCCGCCGAGGCGCTGCTCGCCTCCGGCGCGCTGCTCGATGCCGTGTCCGCGGTGACCGGCCCCCTGGACTGACCACGACAGGAGACGACCATGCCCCATGACCTCGGCACCCCGGTCCCGGTCCGCGCACCCCGCGGGACCACCCGGACCGCCCTGGGCTGGCCGCAGGAGGCCGCACTGCGCATGCTGCAGAACAACCTCGACCCCGAGGTCGCCGAGCACCCCGACTCGCTGGTGGTCTACGGGGGCACCGGCCGGGCGGCTCGCGACTGGCCGAGCTTCCACGCGCTCGTCCGCACGCTGAGGACCCTGCGCGACGACGAGACCATGCTCGTGCAGTCCGGCAAGCCGGTGGGGGTCATGCGCACCCACGAATGGGCCCCACGGGTGCTGATCGCCAACTCCAACCTGGTCGGCGACTGGGCGACGTGGCCGGAGTTCCGCCGCCTCGAGGCCCTCGGCCTGACCATGTACGGGCAGATGACCGCCGGGTCCTGGATCTACATCGGCACCCAGGGGATCGTGCAGGGCACCTACGAGACGTTCGCGGCCGTGGCCGCCAAGCGCTTCGGCGGGACGCTGGCCGGCACGCTCACGCTCACCGCGGGGTGCGGCGGCATGGGCGGGGCGCAGCCACTGGCCGTCACCATGAACGAGGGCGCCTGCCTGATCGTCGACGTGGACGCCAGCCGGCTGGCCCGGCGGGTCGATCACCGCTACCTCGACGAGTGGACCGATGACCTCGACGTCGCCGTGGAGCGGGCCCTGGCCGCCAAGGCCGAGCGGCGCGGGCACAGCGTCGGCGTGGTCGGCAACGCCGCGGAGGTCCTCCCGGAGCTGCTGCGCCGCGGCGTGCCCGTCGACATCGTCACCGACCAGACCTCAGCCCATGACCCGCTGTCCTACTGCCCGATCGGGGTCGGCGTGCAGCAGTGGCACGAGCTGGCCGCCGCTGACCCGGAGGGGTTCACGGCCCGGGCACGCGAGTCCATGGCCCGCCACGTCGAGGCGATGGTCGGGTTCATGGACGCCGGCGCCGAGGTGTTCGACTACGGCAACTCGATCCGCGGTGAGGCGCAGCTCGCCGGCTACACGCGCGCGTTCGACTTCCCCGGTTTCGTGCCGGCCTACATCCGTCCGCTGTTCTGTGAGGGCAGGGGCCCGTTCCGCTGGGTGGCCCTGTCCGGGGACCCGGCCGACATCGCCACCACCGACGCCGCCGTCCTTGAGCTCTTCCCCGACAACGAGCCCCTCGAGCGCTGGATCCGCGCCGCCGGACAGCGCATCGCCCACCAGGGCCTGCCGGCGCGCATCTGCTGGCTGGGCCAGGGGGAACGCGCCGAGGCCGGGCTGATGTTCAACGACCTGGTGGCCACCGGCGCGGTCAGCGCCCCGATCGTGATCGGCCGCGACCACCTGGACACCGGCTCGGTGGCCTCGCCCTACCGGGAGACCGAGGCGATGCTCGACGGCTCGGACGCCATCGCCGACTGGCCCCTGCTCAACGCCCTGGTCAACACCGCCTCGGGGGCCTCGTGGGTCTCGATCCACCACGGAGGCGGCGTGGGGATCGGTCGGTCCATCCACGCCGGGCAGGTGTCGGTCGCCGACGGCACGGCGCTGGCCGCCCAGAAGCTCGAGCGGGTCCTGACCAATGACCCGGCCATGGGCGTCATCCGGCACGTGGACTCCGGGTACGACATCGCCGCGCGGGTGGCCGCCGAGAAGGGCCTGCGGATCCCCATGCGGGAGGGCGGCGGCGCGTGACCACGACCCTGCTCGACCGGATCGGGATGCTGGTCACGAACACGCCCCACGGCAAGGCCCCGATCGACGGCCGCGACGAGTGGGCCCTGGGCATCCTCGCCGACGCGGCGATCGTCCTCGAGGACCACCGGATCGCCTGGATCGGGCCGTCACGGGGCGCGCCCGCGGCGGACCGGCGGCACGACTGCGCCGGCGGGGCGGTCATCCCGGGCTTCGTCGACTCCCATGCGCACCTGGTCTTCGCCGGCGACCGGTCCGGGGAGTTCGCCGCCCGCATGGCGGGGCAGGCCTACTCCGCAGGGGGCATCCGCACCACCGTCGCCGCCACCCGCGGGGCCTCCGACGACCAGCTGCGCGCCGGAGTCCGGGGGCTCGTGGCCGAGCTCGTCGGCTCGGGGACGACCACGTTCGAGATCAAGTCCGGGTACGGGCTGACCGTCGAGCAGGAGGCCCGCGCCTGCCGGATCGCCGCCGAGTTCACCGACGAGGTCACCTTCCTCGGAGCCCACGTGGTCCCCGAGGAGTACGGCGAGGACCGCACCGGCTACCTCGACATCGTCACGGGGCCGATGCTCGATGCCTGCGCCCCGCCCGCACGCTGGATCGACGTGTTCTGCGACCGCGGGGCCTTCGATGCCGACGAGGCGCGAGCGGTCCTCGAGGCAGGCATGCGCGCCGGGCTCGGCACCCGGGTGCACGCCAACCAGCTCGGCGCCGGACCCGGGGTCGCGCTGGCGGTCGACATGGGCGCGGCCTCAGCGGACCACTGCACCCACCTGACGGACACGGACATCGACGCGCTGGCCGGCTCGGCCACGGTCGCCACGCTGCTGCCCGGTGCCGAGTTCAGCACCCGTTCGCCGTACCCGGATGCCCGACGTCTGCTGGATGCGGGCGTGTCGGTCGCCCTGGCCACCGACTGCAATCCCGGCACGTCGTTCACCACCTCGATGCCCTGGTGCATCGCCATGGCCGTGCGCGAGATGCACATGACGGTCGCCGAGGCGCTGCGGGCCGCGACCCGCGGAGGGGCGCGGGCCCTGCGCCGCGACGACCTCGGCCGGATCACGGTCGGCGGCCCGGCGGACCTCGTCGTGCTCGCCGCCCCGAGCTACGTCCACCTGGCCTACCGTCCCGGCGTGGACCTGGTCGCGGCGGTGTGGCGCGCCGGGCAGCGTGTGCCCGCGGGCGCAGCGGGCCGGATGCCGACCACGGGCGGGGGACTGCATGGCTGACGACCCGAACTGGCCGCGGGCCTCGACCTGGATCCGGGCCTGCACCGACGAGCACGCCTGGCCTGCCGCTCGTCGCCCCCGGCCGGTGCAGATGGCCCTGATCGGGGTCCCGGCGCATGCCACCTCGATCTCCCCGACCCGCGCCGACACCACGCCGGCCGCCATCCGCGCGGCACTGGCGCGGTACTCCACCTACGTGGCGTCGGCGGACCTCGACCTTGCCGAGCTGATGCTCGTCGACCTCGGCGACCAGTCCGATCCGGACACCCCCGACGGCGAGCGGGCGACGATCGAGGCTGTGCGCCTGTTCCCCCGGGCGCCGGTGCTCGCCCTGGGCGGGGACAACTCGATCACGTTCGCCGTCGCCCACGGCGCCTGCGCCGACGGGTTGATCACCCTCGACGCCCACCACGACCTGCGCGACGGGCGCTCCAACGGCTCACCTGTGCGCCGGCTGGTCGAGGCCGGGATCGAGGGTCGGCGGGTGGTCCAGATCGGCATCAGCGACTTCGCCAACTCGCCGGTGTACGCCGCACGCGCCCGGGAGCTCGGGATCACCGTGATCACGCGCGCGGAGCTCGAGCGCCGCCCGATGGCCGATGCGATGGCCGAGGCCCTGGAGATCGCGGGCGGCGGTCCGGCGGCACGGGTCCACGTCGACCTCGATGTGGACGTGTGCGACCGGAGCGTGGCCCCAGCCTGCCCCGCCTCGCTGCCCGGTGGGATCGGCGCCCGCGAGCTGCTCACAGCCGCGCGGGCGGCCGGGGCCGATCCCCGCGTCGTCAGCCTGGACATCGCGGAGGTGGACGCCAGCGCCGACGCCCCCGACGGCCGCACCGTCCGGCTGGCTGCCCTGTGCGTGCTGGAGATCGCCACCGGGGTGCTGCTCCGGGGGCAGAACTGAGCTGAGCCACGCACTCACAGTCGCCAGCGGGTGCGGTGGGTTCGGGTGATGGTCCAGGGGGCGTCCGTTGTTGGCGGGCCAGGGGGTTTCGGGTGGTGCGCCTGGGGGTGGTTGCGTGACTGGTCCGCCGGGTTCGGTGGGGGTGGATGGTCCACATGTTGAGGTCGACTTGGCGGTGGTGGGTCCAGCAGAGCAGGGCGAGGTTGTCGATGTCCGAGGGCCCGCCTGCGGCCCAGTCGGTGACGTGGTGGGCTTGGCAGTTCTCGGCCGGGATCTGGCATCCGGGGATGATGCATCCGCCGTCGCGGGTGGCCAGGGCCTTGCGTTGGGCGGGGGTGGCGGTCCGGGAGGTGCGTCCGACGGCCAGCGGGATCCGAGGCCCGTCGAACAGCAGCGCGGCCAGGGCTGCGATCCGCGCGGCGGGCGTGGGCGCCGTTGTGGGCGCGGATCCAGCCGGCGGACACCGGGGCGGCGCCGGGCTGCGCTGTCCATCGGGGCGGCACGGCCATGGGTGCGGGGCCCTCGGGGTCGAACAGGCCCTCGAGGGTGTCCGGGCAGTGCGCCCCGAGGCCGGTCGATTCCTCGGGGGTTCGTGATCCGGGGGTGGTGACCGTGATGGGGGTGAGGGTGGGGTCGCAGGCGGTGAACCGCTGCTCGGCGGGGGTCAGGGTGTGGCCGCGGCTGGTGGTCCAGACCGGGTCCCCGAGCTGGGTGTGCTCCAGGGTGACGGTCAGGGCCACGGGCAGCCCGCCGCGGGTGGGCAGGGCGCCGGCGGTGGCGGCGGTGTTGACCAGCTCGACCAGGGCATCAGCGCGTCGGGCTCCGGCGGGGACGTGGTCGGCGGTGCTGCGCAGCCGTTCGGCCAGGGCGTCGATCGCGGCGATCACCGCCTCCCCCTCAAGGCGGGGCAGGGTCCCGGACAGGATCACGGTGTCCCCGAGCAGGGCGAAGGACAGGTCCCGGCACGAGTAGGCGTCGGCCTCGTCCCGATCGGGTCCGGTGCCGGCCGGTGGGTGCAGCAGGCGGATGGCGCTGAGCACGAACCGGGTGATCATCGGTGGGGACCACTGCCCCCACCGGGTGCCCAGCTCGCCGATCACCGCCGCGAGCTGCTCCTCGGTCAGCGGGCCGGTGTTGCGGGCGACCGCGTCCACGTGGTCGGAGGTGATGATCCCCGCCGCCCACGCCGCGGCCAGGGACGGGTGCGCGGCCGCGAGCGCCCCGGTGCGGGCCAGCCGGCGGGCGTGCGGGGAGGCCCACCCCCGGGCGGCCAGCACCGCCCCAGGCCCACCAGGGGCAGGCTTCCCGCGGTGGTCGCGGCGTGCATCCGGCGGGCCAACTCGTACTCCACGACCGCGAACGCCCCCGCCAACACCTCCACATCAGCGATCGGCCGATCCCCGGCCGCCAGACCCATCGGAGGCAGGACCCCGGCCGCGCACGAGGTGGCCTGGGCCCACACCTGGGCCACCTCCACGTCCGCGGACCCCAGCGCCCCCCGAGCCCGCGGGTCCACCACCGTGCACTGGTCCTGCATCGTGCTGCTCATCCCACCCCCCGTGTCCGAACTGATGTTCGAACGTATCCGGGGGGTCTGACAAAGCCAACCCCGCCGAACCCCCGCTGTGGACAGCGCCTGCGGAGCCGCCGGCACGATCCCTCCGACGATTCCGTCGAGGGCTTGGGGCGATCCGGTCGGCATCTGCCACGCGCTCGCCAGTCGCGCTGCCGCCGACGTCGATGCACCGTCACCGGGGCTGCACACGCACAGGGGATGGACCCTGACGGGTGCCAACGACTGGCAGAACGACGACGGGCTGCCCGTGCCCCCTACGCAGCGGACCCACCCGAGCAGGACCCACGCCTGCGGAGCCGCCCCGCCCAACCCCGCGCCTCAGATGACCTCGCCGAGGGCGGCGATCACGTCGGCCTTGCGGGGGGCGCCCGTGGCACGGGTGCGGATCCGCCCGGTCGAGTCCAGCACCAGCACCGTGGGGGTCCGGGTGATGTCCAGCGCCCGGACGAGCTCCAGGTGCGACTCGGCGTCCACCTCGATGTGCACCACTCCCGGCACCATCGAGGCCACATCCCCCAGCACCACGCGCGTGGCCCGGCACGGCGTGCAGAAGGCCGACGAGAACTGCAGCAGCGTGGCCTGCTCGCCCAGCGACTGCCCCAGGTCGGCGGGGCCCAGGACGTCGGCGGCAGGGACCAGCGTGTGGTCGACGAGCTCGACGGGATGCCCGTCGACGATCAGCGGCTCGGAGTCGTCCCCGGCGCCGCTCACGAGCCCGCCTCCCGCGCCGGACGCGGGGGCCGGCGTGGCCGACGGGGCCGCCACGGTCCGCATCCGGCCATCGGTGCGCTGCCGCCAGAGCCCGAACAGGGTGGCAGCCACGAGCACGAGGAGGAGCACGTAGACGCCGGTCATGGCCGGTACAACACATGCGGACCCGGTGGGGATTCCCAACCTGCCGTATCCTCTGCACCAGGGAATCGCCCACGCCGCGACGGATCGGAGTCCGCCCATGAGCAGGCTGCTGCTGATGACGGCCTCGCTGGGCCCCTCCGGGGAGGTCCTTCCGGCCCTGGGCCTGCTGGCCCACCACGTCCGCGTCCTGCCGGCCGAGGCCAGTGCGCTGCTCAACGCACCCAAGGCCGACGCCCTGCTCGTCGACGGCCGCCGCGACCTGGCCCACATCCGCGCGCTGACCCGGCTGATCCGCCAGACCGGTGTCGACTGCCCGGTCCTCCTGATCACCACCGAGGGCGGGCTGGCTGCGGTCAACGCCGAATGGGGCATCGACGACGTCCTGCTCGACGCCGCCGGGCCGGCTGAGGTCGAGGCACGGCTCCGCCTGGCCATCGGACGCGTCATCGTGGCCGACGAGGCCGACGCCGACGGCGAGATGCGCCTCGGGGACCTCACGATCGACGAGAGCGCCTACAGCGCCCGGGTCCGGGGCCGCAGCCTGGACCTCACGTTCAAGGAGTTCGAGCTGCTCCGGTTCCTCGCCAGCCACGGCGGTCGCGTCTTCACCCGCGCCCAACTGCTCCAGGAGGTCTGGGGCTACGACTACTTCGGCGGCACCCGCACCGTCGACGTCCACGTGCGCAGGCTGCGCGCCAAGCTGGGCGCCGAGCACGAGGGACTCATCGGCACGGTCCGTAACGTGGGCTACCGGTTCGTCCCACCGCGCCAGGACGAGACCCTGGATGTCGCGACCGCTGCCACCCTGCGTGAACCCGTGCGGTGAGTGACCCCGATGTGCGCATCCGGGTCACCCCGCGCCTGACCCCCGAGGAGATCCGGGCGGCACTCGAGCTGGCCGATGCGTCCGCCCGGGTCGACGGCGCCTACCCGCTGAGCGAGCACGTCGTGCTCCACCTGCGCCACGGCGGCGGCGAGTCCCTGCACCTCCTGGCCGAGCAGCAGGGCGCACCCGGCCTCCTCGGATACGCCCACCTCGACCTCGGCGACGCCTCCGAGGGACCGGCCGCCGAGCTCGCCGTGAGCCCCTCGGCCCGGCGTCGTGGCCTGGGTGGGATGCTCGTCGACGAGCTCGTCCGGCGTGCAGACGCCCGTCCCGGCCGGTTGCGGCTGTGGGCCCACGGCGCGGACGCCGCCGCGAACGAGCTGGCCGCCGCGCACGGGTTCCACCGGGTGCGCCGGCTCTGGCAGCTCCGGCGCTCGCTGTTCGCGCCGCTGGACGCCGTCACGCTGCCTGCCGGGGTCGCGCTCCGGTCGTTCGACGCCGATCGCGACATCGACGCGTGGCTGGCCCTCAACGCGGCCGCCTTCACCGACCTGCCCGATCAGGGCGGCTGGACCCGCGCCGACCTCGAGCAGCGCATGGCCGAGCCGTGGTTCGACCCCGATGGGTTCCTCCTGGCCGAGGACGCCGGCGGGCGGCTGGTCGGCTTCCACTGGACCAAGGTGCACAGCCACGGCCACGGCCACCACCACCTCGACGAGGCCACGCACAGCCACACCGACGCACATGCGGCGGCCGCGGAGCACGCCCACGACCCGATCGGCGAGGTCTACGTGGTCGGGGTGGATCCGGGCGATGCGCGGGTTGGGATTGGGCCGCAGCCTGACGCTGGCCGGGCTGCACCACCTGCGGCACCTGGGCCTGTCGGCCGCCCTGCTCTACGTCGATGCCGACAACGAGGCCGCGATCTCCCTGTATCGGGCACTGGGCTTCGCTCCCTGGGACAGCGACACGCTGTTCCGTCGATAGACTCGTTCGACACTGCAACGGGAGGAGGCTGTCGTGTCCGACACCGCGACACAGCTGCACGTCGAGGGGCCGCCTGATCCGGCCGTCGATGCCCTGACGAACCCCCCGGAGCCCGAACCGCTGCCTGCGGATCGCTTCGCCGATCGTGAGCTGTCCTGGCTCGCCTTCAACGAGCGCGTCCTCGAGCTCGCCGAGGACGAGTCGCTCCCCCTTCTGGAGCGGGCGAAGTTCCTGGCGATCTTCGCCTCGAACCTCGATGAGTTCTTCATGGTGCGCGTCGCCGGCCTCAAGCGCCGCATCGACGCCGGGATCGCCGTGCGCGCGGCCAGCGGGTTGATGCCCCGCGACCTGCTCGAGCTGATCCTCATCCGCACCCGCCTGCTGATGGACCGCCACGCGGCATGCTTCGGCGACTCCGTCCTGCCCCGTCTGCGGGCCGAGGGGATCCAGCTGCTGCGCTACCACCAGGCCAACGACGACGAGCGCGCCCAGCTGCAGCGGACGTTCGCCGAGAAGGTGTTCCCCGTCCTGACCCCCCTGGCCGTCGACCCAGCGCACCCGTTCCCCTACATCTCCGGGCTGAGCCTCAACCTCGCCGTCGTCGTGCGCAACCCCGTGACCGGGACCGAGCTCTTCGCCCGCGTGAAGGTGCCCCAGAGCCTGGCCCGGTTCCTGCAGGTCGGCCCCGAGCGGTTCGTGCCCCTGGAGGACGTCATCGCGGCGAACCTGTCCGACCTCTTCCCGGGGATGGAGATCCTGCAGCAGCACTCCTTCCGGGTCACCCGCAACGAGGACGTGGAGGTCGAGGAGGACGACGCCGAGAACCTGCTCAAGGCCCTCGAGCGCGAGCTGAACCGCCGCCGGTTCGGGCCGCCGGTCCGCCTCGAGGTGGAGCGCTCGATCGACCCCTACGTGCTCGAGCTGCTGATCCGCGAGCTGGGGATCTCCGAGGAGGAGGTGTTCTCGCTGCCCGGCCCGCTGGACCTGACGGGCCTGTGGACGATCGTCGGGCTCGACCGCGAGGACCTCCAGGAGGCGCGGTTCCTGCCCAAGACCAGCCCCCAGCTCTCCGAGGTGGAGACCGCGGCGCCGCCCGACGTGCTGGAGGCGATGCGCGACCACGACGTCCTGCTGCACCACCCCTACGACAGCTTCTCCACCAGCGTGCAGCGCTTCCTCGAGCAGGCGGCGGCCGACCCCAAGGTGCTGGCCATCAAGCAGACGCTGTACCGCACCTCGGGGGACTCCCCGATCGTCGACGCCCTGATCGACGCGGCCCAGTCCGGCAAGCAGGTCCTGGCCCTCGTGGAGATCAAGGCCCGCTTCGACGAGCGGGCCAACATCTCCTGGGCGCGCAAGCTCGAGCGCCAGGGCGTGCACGTCGTCTACGGGCTCGTGGGCCTCAAGACGCACTGCAAGCTGAGCATGGTGGTCCGCGACGACGGCGAGCGACTGCGCCGCTACGTGCACATCGGCACCGGCAACTACCACCCCAAGACCGCGCGGCTGTACGAGGACATGGGCCTGCTCACGACGGATCCGGCCGTCGGCGAGGACGTCTCCAACGTGTTCAACGTGCTGTCCGGCTACTCGATGAACACCACCTACAAGCGGCTGCTCGTGGCGCCCCATTCGATCCGCACCGGCTTGGTCGAGCGGATCGAGCGGGAGGTCGCCCACCATCGGGCCGGCCGCCCCGCCCGGGTCCGGTTCAAGTGCAACTCCATCGTCGACGAGGGCATCATCGACGCCCTGTACCGGGCCTCGCAGGCAGGGGTGCCGGTCGACATCTGGGTGCGCGGCATCTGCGCCGTGCGCCCGGGGGTCCCGGGACTCAGCGACAACATCCGGGTGCACTCGGTCCTCGGCCGCTTCCTCGAGCACAGCCGGGCCTACGAGTTCGCCAACGGCGGCGACACCGAGACCTGGATCGGCTCGGCGGACCTCATGCACCGCAACCTCGACCGCCGCGTCGAGGTCCTCGTCCGGCTCGGCGCCGAGCATGCCGCCCAGGTCTCCACCATGATCGACATGGGCTTCGACGACACCACGAAGGCCTGGATCGGCCAGCCCGACGGCAGCTGGACCCCGCACGTCTCCGATGCGCACGGCAAGCCGTGCCGGGACCTCCAGGAGCACCTGATCGAGGTCCGCGCAGCCCGACCCCGGCGAGCCTCGGCGGGGTGACACGTCGTTCACCTTCGGGTGACATGCTGACCTCCTCGTGAGCACTGAGACGCACAACCGGAAGGCAGAAGTGAGCGAAACGTCGACCACCGAGCGGGCGGCGAGCCGCCGGTTGCGCGTCCACGCCCTGTTCCGCATGCCCGAGCTCGTGGGGCAGGTCCCCGGGCTGGCCGGGACGACCGTCGACACCGGGATCGCGCGGGTCGACCGACGGCCCGCGGTCCAGGTGCGCGCGGTCTACCACGACACCGAGGACCTGCGCCTGATCCGCTGGGGCGTGACGCTGTGCCGCCTGGCCGGAGGCATCGATGAGGGCTGGCACCTCACCATGCCGACCGACAGCACCGACGACCCGATGCGCCTGCCGCTGGACGCCGGCGAGCCGGGCCAGGTCCCCCACGAGATGGCCGACGTCGTCACCGCCCTGGCCCGTCGCAACCCCCTCCAGCCCGTGGCCACCCTGCACACCCAGCGCACCGTGCACGTCCTGCACGACGCCGAGGACGCCCCGGTGGCCGAGGTCGTGGACGACGTCGTGTCGATCATGGACGGCGACGTCGTCGCCGGGCGCTTCCGGGAGCTGCAGATCAGCTCCCTTGCATCCGACCCGGGTGCACTGGACCCGGTGTTCGGCCTGCTCCTGGCCCACGGCGCGATGCCCGGAGCCTCCTCCAACGCCGTCAGCGCGCTGGGTCCGGCGGCCAAGGCGGCGCCCGACGTGGCCGAGCCCTCGCCAGTCGGCCCCGACGACCCCGCCGGCGACGCCGTCCATGCCCACCTGCTCACGCACGTGCAGCGCTTCCTGCTCCAGGACATGCGCGTGCGCCGCGACCTGCCCGACTCGGTGCACCAGATGCGGGTCGCGGCCCGGCGCCTGCGCAGCGGCCTGCGGGTGTTCTCCCCGCTGGTCGATCCGGACTGGTCCCGGCACCTGCGCGACGAGCTCGGCTGGGCCGCCTCGGAGCTCGGCCTGAGCCGTGACTCCGAGGTGCTGCTCGCCCGGCTCGACGCCCACGCCGATGAGCTCGGCGATGCCGATGCCGCCACGATCCACGCCCATGTCGACCCGCTCATGCAGGCCAAGGTCGACGCCGGGCGCGCCGAGGCCCTGGAGGCGATGCGCTCCGAGCGCCACCTGGCCCTCCTCGACGCCCTCGTCGACGCCGCCGCCCAGCCGCAGCTGACCGAGGCGGCGCAGGCACCGGCCCGCCAGGCCCTGCCGCCGCTGTTCGACAAGGCCTGGCGGAAGCTCGCCCGGGAGGTCCGGGCACTGACCCTCGACGGCCCGTCCGACGAATGGCACGAGACCCGGATCACCGCCAAGCGGGCGCGCTACGCCGCCGAGGCGCTCGTGCCGGTGTTCGGCGCTCCCGCGAAGGGCCTGGCAACATCGTTGAGCAACGTCACCGAGCAGCTCGGCGAGCACCAGGACGCGTCGATCGCCCAGGAGACCTGTCGGGAGCTCGCTGAGCACTTCGACGGTCCCACCGGGTTCTCCCTGGGGCTGCTGCATGCCTATGAGGTGGAGTGCGAGCTGATTGCGCGCATCCGGATGAAGGAGCAATGGCCGGCAGTCCGGGGCCTGCGCAAGCAGACGCGCCTGGGGTAGTGAGATGCCCAGTCCGTCGCGTGACGTGATCCGCGCCGCCGGGGTCGTGCTGACCCGGGGCGTGGGCAAGGACCTTGAGGTGGCCGTGATCCATCGGCGCCGCCGACGTGACTGGTCGCTGCCCAAGGGCAAGTTCGAGGACGGGGAGCACGCGATCGAGGCCGCCGTGCGCGAGACCGTCGAGGAGACCGGGTTCACGCCCGTCCTCGACGTCCCGCTGCCCACCCAGCACTACCGGGTCGACGGGGTTCCCAAGACGGTCGAGTACTGGCGCGCCAGCATGGTCCACGGCGAGTTCGCCGAGAACAAGGAGGTCGACCGGCTGCGATGGCTTCGCCCGAAGGAGGCCGCCGCGGCGATGACCTACCCGCGCGACGGCCAGCTGATCGCCCTGGCCGTCCGGACCCCACCCACCATCCCCTTCGTCCTGCTGCGGCACACCAGGGCAGAGAAGCGGGTGGACTGGGCCCAGCGCACCGGACGCGACCGGGCCGACCCCGCGCGGGGCCTGCTCGCCCACGGCGAGTGGGAGGCCACCCGGCTCATCCCGCTGCTGGAGGCGTTCGGGATCCGGCACCTGCACTCGTCGTCCGCCGAGCGGTGCCTGGCCACGCTGCGACCGGCGGCGGCCGCCCTCGGGTCGGGCATCCGGATGGAGCCGACGATCAGCGAGGACGACTTCCTGGCCGACCCCGGACCGGGGATCAGCCGCACCGTGGAGCTGTTCAACCAGCCCTGGCCGAGCGTCCTGTGCTCCCACCGGCCGGTGATCCCCAGCCAGCTCGACGCCCTGCGGTCAGCCGCGGGTGGACCCAGGTTCCTGCATCGCGTGGCCCCGGGCAGCTTCTTCGTGTTCCACCGCACCTGGGTCAACCGCCCGACCGAGCAGACGGTGCGCACGGTCGCCGCCGAGCAGCACGACCTGCCGCCGACGCATGACTGAGCCCGCGCCCTCGGGCTGAGCGCGACGATCAGCCGAAGCGGCCGGAGATGTAGTCCTCGGTGCGGGAGTCCGACGGGTTGGTGAAGATCTTGGCCGTGTCGTCCATCTCCACCAGGGTGCCGTACCGGGTGTTGGTGTCCTCCTCCACCTCGGCGGTGAAGAACGCCGTCCGGTTGGAGACCCGGGCTGCCTGCTGCATGTTGTGCGTGACGATGACCACCGTGTAGTCGGTGACCAGCTCGGCCATCAGGTCCTCGATCAGCGCGGTGGCGATCGGGTCCAGCGACGCGCACGGCTCATCCATGAGCAGGATCTCGGGCTTGTTGGCGATGGCCCGCGCGATGCACAGCCGCTGCTGCTGGCCGCCGGAGAGCGCGAAGCCGGACTGGTCGAGCTTGTGCTTGACCTCGTTCCAGAGGCCGGCCCGGGTCAGGGCCTCCTCGACCATGTCCTTCTCCTCGGCCTTCTTCAGCTTCCAGCCGTTCACCTTCGGCCCGTAGGCGATGTTGTCGTAGATCGACTTGGGGAACGGGTTGGGCTTCTGGAAGACCATGCCGACCCGGCGGCGGACCTCGATCGGGTCCACGTCCGGTCCGTACAGGTCCTGGCCGTGGTAGAGGATCTTGCCCGTCGACGCGGGCACTGGGCACCAGGTCGTTGGTGCGGTTGATGCAGCGCAGGGCCGTGGACTTGCCGCAGCCCGAGGGGCCGATGAAGGCCGTGATCTCGTTGGCCCGGATGGCCATGTCGACCTTGCGGACGGCCCAGAAGTCGCCGTAGTAGACGTCCAGCCCCTTGATGTCCAGGATCGCCGGGTGCTCCCCGGGCACCTCGACGGCCGAGACGTCGACGTGGGTCTCTGCGTTCATGTCGTCCTCACCAGCGCTTGGCGTACTTGTTGCGGATGTAGATGGCAATGCCGTTCATCGCCAGCAGGATGGCCAGCAGCAGGATGCTGGTGGCCGCCGCCAGCGTCTTGAACTCCTCCTGCGGGGCGCTGGTCCAGTTGAAGATCTGGATCGGCATGGTCGTGAACTGCGACATCAGCCCGTTGGGGTCGAAGGAGATGTACACCGCCACGCCCAGCAGCAGCAGCGGCGCCGCCTCGCCCATCGCGCGCGAGAGGGCCAGGATCGTCCCGGTCGCGATCCCCGGCAGGGCGGCCGGCAGGGTCTGCTTCCACGCTGTCTGCCACTGGGTGGCGCCCAGCGCCAGGGACCCGTCGCGGATCTCCTGCGGGACCGCACGCAGCGCCTCACGGGTCGTGATGATGATCACCGGCAGGATCAGCAGCGCCAGTGCCAGTGCGCCGCCGAAGACGATGTCGGTCTGCGAGAACCCGATGGCGCCCATCACGCCCAGGGTGAGCAGGCCGTAGAGGATGGCCGGGACGGCGGAGAGGTTCTGGATGTTCAGCTCGAACAGCCGGTTGTACCACCGGTCACGACGTGAGAACTCCTCGAGGTACAGCGCAGCACCGATCCCGACGGGGATGGCCATGACCGCCGTGAAGGCGATCACCATGACCGAGCCGAGGACCCCGGCCCGGGCGCCCGCGTCCTCCGGGGTCGTGTTGTTGTAGTTGGTGAACATCCGCGAGTCGAACCGGCCGATGCCGTCGAGGAACGTGGTGACCAGCAGCACGACGAGGAAGCCGAAGGCCACCAGCAGGCTGAACCACAGGATCCCCAGGAAGATCAGCGACTTCTTGTTGCTGTCGCTGTTGCTGGCCCGACGACCCGACAGGCTGACCTCGGCGCTGTACTTCTCGGTGGGTGCGGGCATCAGTAGGCCTCCCGGAACTTGCGGACCATCCGGATGCTGATCATGTTGACCACGAGGGTGAAGAAGAACAGCAGCAGGCCCACCGCGAACAGCGTGTCGTACTCCAGGGAGCCGACCCGGGAGTCACCCAGGGCCGCGTTGGCGATGAAGCCGGTCATGGTCTGCCCGCCCTCGAACGGGCTGGTCACCATCGTGGGCTTCTGGCCGGCGGCCAGCGCCACGATCATCGTCTCGCCCAGGCCACGGGAGAGGCCCAGGACCACCGCAGCGGCGATCCCGGAGATGGCAGCGGGGAACACCACCCGCACGGTGGTCTGCATCCGGTTGGCGCCCAGGGCGAGGGACCCCTGCCGGATCGCCAGCGGGCACGGCACTCAGGGCGTCCTCGGACAGCGAGGCCACGGTGGGGATGATCATGACTCCGAGCACGATGCCCGCGGACAGCACGTTGAACGTCCCCACCGGCAGGCCCAACCAGTCCTGGAGCACGACCTTCGTCATGAACTGCAGGGCGAAGAAGCCGTACACCACCGAGGGGATGCCGGCGAGCAGCTCGAGCATGGGCTTGAGCTTGCGCCGAGTCGAGTCCTTGGCGTACTCGGCCAGGTAGACCGCCGCGCCCAGCCCGAACGGGACCGCCACGAGCAGGGCGATCCCGGTGGTCCACAGCGTGCCCATCACCAGGGGCAGGACGCCGTAGGCCGGCGGCTTGAACCGCGGCGCCCACTTGGTGCCGGTCAGGAAGTCCTTGACCGAGACCTGCTGGAAGAACTCCATCGCGGGCAGGATGAGCGCGACAGGCGATGCCGATCGTGATGACGACCGAGAGCGCCGCGCACGCGAAGAGGCTGGCGATGATGACCTTCTCGCCCAGCCGCCGGTTCGTGCTCCTCAGCGAGAATCCCTCGGGCGGACCCGGGGGTCGGGGACCCGCCACCGGCGGGCCCCCGACCTGGTCAATGCTCACGATCTGCCTCTTCCTGGCGCATGGAATCGATGCTCGAAACCCTACCGAGCGCGAGCCAGCGTGACCCTACTGGAGCGTGGCCAGCGCAGCCTTGGCCTCCTCCACCTGCGCCGCGCTCAGCGGGACGAACAGTGCCTTCTTGGTGATCTCGGCGTCGTTGGTCACGTAGAACTCGACGAACGAGGCCACCTCGGGACGCTGCATCGCGGACTTCGACGGGTAGATGAACAGCGGCCGGCGACAGCGGGGTGTAGGTGCCGTCGGACGCGGACTCCAGGGACGGGGCGACGCAGCCGTTGCCACCGTCGACCTCGACGGCCTTCACCTTGTCGGCGTTCTCCTCGAAGTAGGAGAACCCGAGGTAGCCCAGGGCGCCCTTGGTGCCCTCGACCCCGGTGAGGGTGATGTTGTCGTCCTCGCTCGGCGTGTAGTCGGTGCGCGAGGCGCCCTCCTCACCGTTGATCACGTCGGTGAAGTAGTCGAAGGTGCCCGAGTCGGTGCCCGCGCCGAACAGCTCCAGCGGCACGTCCGGGAAGCTGGGGTTGACCTGGTTCCAGTTGGTGACCTTGCCCTCGGACTCCGGCGCCCACATCGTGTTGAGCTCCGCGACGGTCAGGCACTTGGCCCAGTCGTTCTCGTTGTTGACGATCAGCGTCAGGGCGTCGTTGGCCACGGCGATCTCGGCGTACTCGATGCCCGCCTCGGCGCAGGCCGCGGCCTCCTCGTCCTTGATCGAGCGGGAGGCGTCGGAGATGTCGGTCTCACCGGCGCAGAACTTCTTGAAGCCGCCGCCGGTGCCGGACTGGCCGACGGTGATGTCGACGCCCTCGCCCTCGGGGGTGGCGTTGAACAGCTCCTTGGCGGCGGCGGTCAGCGGCGCGACCGTGGACGAGCCGTCGACGCGGACCCCGCCGGAGGCCGCGCGCCACCGCTGGCGCCGTCGGTCGTGGACTCGTTCTGGCCGCCACACGCGGCGAGGAACAGGGTGGGGACGGCCAGCGCGGCTGCCATCCGGATGCGGGTGTTGCCCATGGTGGTCCTCTTCGTGGTCTGGGGATGTGCGAGATGTGTACTCACGGGTCGCACCGTAGGGACCCATTCCGACGCGCAGGGGGGGCGTTCGTGAACGGAGGGTGAACTCACCCCGACGAGTCGGTGCCAGCCCCGCCGGTCCGCGCTCGGAAACGGACGAATGTGACGCGCCTCACAGGCGCTCAGCCGGGCGGGGAACACTCCCGCGCGCGGCAGGTACGCAGGCAGGTCCCGGCCCAGCTGGGCCCCGAGCCACTGGCTGGCGGCGATCGCCGCGTCGAGGTCCACGCCCGGTCTCGTACCCGCTGCGGTGCAGCGCGTAGACGAGGTCCTCGGTGGCGATGTTGCCCGTCGCACGCGGCGCGAACGGGCAGCCGCCGATCCCGCCGAGGCTGGCGTCGAGGACCGTGACCCCGGCGTCGGCGGCGGCCAGGGCGTTGGCGTACCCGGTGTTGCGGGTGTTGTGGAAGTGCGCGCGCAGGCGCAGGTCGCCGATGAGCTCCCGCACGGCGGCCACGCGGGTCGCCACGTCCCGCGGCACGGCCACCCCGATGGTGTCGGCGATCGCGACCTCCTCGACGCCGGTCGCGGCCACCTGCTCGACGACCCGGCGGACCCGGTCCACCGACACCTCGCCGGAGAACGGGCAGCCGAACGCGACCGAGAGCGTGACGGTGGGCATGATCCCGGCGGCCCGGGCCAGGGGCACGACCTCGGCGACGACGGCGATCGCCTGCTCGGAGCTCATCGCCTGGTTGGCCTGGGAGAACTCGTCGGTGACGCCCACCACGCAGTTGACCTCGTCGACACCGGCGGCCGCCGCCCGGTGGAACCCGCGGGTGTTGAGCACCAGCCCGATCCACGAGGCCGGGCCCGCGCACGGCCGCGCGCACGCCGGCCACGACGGCCTCCCCGTCGGCCATCTGCGGCACGAGCTTCGGGTTGACGAACGAGGCGACCTCCGCCCGGCGCAGGCCCGCCGCGGCGCACCGCGCGATCAGCTCGACCTTCTGCTCGGTGCTCAGCCGGGCGGAGTCGTTCTGCAGCCCGTCGCGCGCGCTGACCTCGACGACCTCGATCGCGGGCACGGCTCAGACCAGCGCGTATCCGGCCTCGTCGACCGCGGCGGCCATCTGCTCGCGGGTCGGGTCGGCGGCCGCGCCACCGTCACCGCACCCGGTCTCCAGGTCGACCTCGACGGACTCGACGCCCTCGATGGCCGACACCTCCTCGGTGACCGCCTTCACGCAGTGCCCGCAGGTCATCCCGGTGACTGTCCAGATGCTGGTCGACATGCCCCAAGGGTACTCGTTCATCTCGGGCGCGTAGGGTGCGGCCGACGGAGGTGGTGGGCCATGGGGAAGGACGGCAAGGGCGACAGCCCCTTGCACCTGGTCGAGAAGGGCAACTTCACCCAGGCGCGCTGCGAGTGCGGCTGGAACGGCCCCGCCCGGCGCTCCCGCAAGAAGGCCCGCGAGGACGCCGCAGCCCACCTCGAGGACCGCTGCAAGGCCTTCAAGAAGAAGTAGCCCCGTCCCGATCGCGACCCACCCGCGATCGATCCGCCATCGCGCGGCTCACCTCCGGATCGATCCGCTCTCAGCGACCGGCGGGAGTCGGGAATCCGGATCGATGGGCGCCGGGTCGGTCCTAGATCGTGATGCCCTTGCCGACGGCGACGATGCCGCGCCTCGGACACCGTGAACCGCTCGCGGTCGGCGTCGAGGTGCACGCCCACCTGGGCCCCGTCGGGGACCACCACGTTCTTGTCCAGGATCGTGTTGCGCACGACCGCCCCGCGGCCGATCCGCACGCCGGGCATCAGGACCGCACCCTCCACGTAGGCGCCCTGCAGGACGCGCACGTCCTGGGCCAGCACCGAGGAGCGGACGTGCCCGCCGGCGATGACCGACCCGGCGCCGATGATCGACTCGTGGGCGTTGCCACCCTCGACGAACTTCGCCGGCGGGGGCGAGCCCAGCGACGAGGTGATGATCGGCCACTGGCGGTTGTAGAGGTTGAAGATCGGGTGCACGCTCACGAGGTCCATGTGCGCCTCGTGGTAGGCGTCGATCGAGCCCACGTCCTTCCAGTAGCCGCGGTCGCGGTCGGTCTGCCCGGGGATCTCGTTGGTCCCGAAGTCGTAGACGTGGGCCAGCCCCTGGGAGGTCAGCGCGGGGATGATGTTGCCGCCCATGTCGTGCACCGAGGCGTCGTCGGCGGCGTCGGCGCGCAGGGTCTCGACCAGCCAGTCGCGGGTGAAGATGTAGTTGCCCATCGAGATGAACGACTCGTCCGGCGAGCCGGGCACGGCCGGCGGGTCGGCCGGCTTCTCGTGGAACGCCTCGATCTTGGTCGAGTCCGCGGCCTGCTCGATGACGCCGAACTCCGAGGCCTCCGACCGGGGCTTGCGGATGCCGGCGACCGTCACGGCCGCACCGGTGTCGATGTGCTGCTCGAGCATCTGGCGGGGGTCCATCCGGTAGATGTTGTCCGCGCCGAAGACCAGCAGGTAGTCCGGGTCCTCGTCCTCGATCAGGTTCATGCTCTGGTAGATCGCATCGGCCGAGCCCGTGTACCAGCGCGGGCCGAGCCGCTGCTGCGCGGGGACGGCGGTGACGTAGTCGCCGAGGATCGCGGGCATGGCCCAGGTCTGGGTGACGTGCCGGTCCAGCGAGTGCGACTTGTACTGCGTCAGCACCGCGATGCGCGCGAACCCGGCGTTCACCAGGTTGCTCAGGACGAAGTCGATGAGCCGGTAGGAGCCCCCGAAGGGCACCGCGGGCTTGGCGCGGTCGGCGGTCAGGGGCATCAGCCGCTTGCCCTCTCCGCCGGCGAGGACGATTCCGAGTACGCGAGGGTTCGACATGGCAGCCACGGTAGTCACCGGACCGCCCGCATGGCGCGGCGGGCAGGGCGCGTCCGGGCAGCGCGCATCCGCCCCGCGCCCGGTCCTAGGCTGCCGGGCATGAGAATCGGATTGCTGACAAGGGAATGGCCCCCGGAGGCCTACGGCGGTGCCGGCGTTCACGTCGAGTACCTCGCGCGCGAGCTGCGCAAGCTCATCGACGTCGACGTGCAGTGCTGGGGGGCCCCGCGCACCGACGCCAACGCCCATCAGGTGCCCGAGACCCTGGCCGGGGCCAACGCCTCGCTGCAGACCATGGGCATCTCCCTGGCGATGGTGGCCGCCAGCGAGGGGGTGGACCTGCTGCACTCGCACACCTGGTACGCCAACTTCGCCGGGCACGCCGGCGGCATCTACCTCGACGTGCCGCACGTCATCTCGGCGCACTCGCTGGAGCCGAAGCGGCCGTGGAAGGCCGAGCAGCTCGGCGGCGGCTACCGGCTGTCGTCCTGGGTGGAGAAGACCGCCTACGAGGGCGCGGACCGGATCATCGCGGTCAGCCACGGGATGCGCGGCGACGTGCTGGAGTCCTACCCGAACGTGGACCCGGCGAAGGTCGACGTGGTCCACAACGGCATCGACACCGAGCTCTACCAGCCCGACCGCGAACACCGACCTGATCGAGTCGGTCGGGATCGACCCGAGCCGGCCCTACGTGCTGTTCGTCGGCCGGATCACCCGCCAGAAGGGCATCGCGCACCTGCTCAAGGCCGCCGCCCAGATGGACCCGGACATCCCGCTGGTGCTCATCGCGTCCTCCCCGGACACCCCCGAGCTCGGGGCCGAGGTGGAGGCCGGTGTGGCCGCGCTGCGGGCCAGCAAGGGCGAGGCCAACATGATCTGGGTCAACGAGCACCTGAGCCGGGCGCACCTGGTCCAGGCCCTGACCCACGCCGGGGTGTTCGCCTGCCCGTCGGTCTACGAGCCGCTGGGCATCGTGAACCTCGAGGCGATGGCGTGCGAGACGGCCGTCGTCGCCAGCGACGTCGGCGGCATCCCCGAGGTCGTCGTCGAGGGCGAGACCGGCCACCTGGTGCACTACGACGAGTCCGACCCGGTCGGGTTCGAGACCGGGGTGGCCGACGCGCTCACGACGGTCATGGCCGACCCGGCCAGGGCCGCGGCCATGGGCGTGGCCGGCCGCCAGCGCGCCGTCGACGAGTTCGGCTGGGACAAGATCGCCCGGATCACCGTCGACGTCTACCAGAGGGCCATCGACGGGCGCGGATGACCCAGCCCGGAGGAACGCATGCCTGAGTTCGACCCCCAGCGCGGGATCGACTTCCCGATCATCAAGGGCCAGCAGTCCTCGATGGGCACCGGTCGGGCCGTGTTCGCCGACGCCGCGCGCGCCACCGACGCCGAGCTGGCCGCAGCGGATCGAGGACGACCGCGAACTGGCGCAAGGGGTACATGGCCCCGGCGCGCGACCTGGTCGTCTCCGGGCTGCGGGCCGGGGGCGGCTCGGTGACGATGAGCCGGGACGGGCTGGACTCCCTCCACCGGCGGTTCACCTTCACCCGGGACGGGCAGGCCACCGGCCTCGCCGAGGCCTTCGCGACGCACACCGAGCCCCGGTTCGCCACCGCCGAGGTCGTGGGCAGGGGCCGCGGCGTCACCGACCTCGTGATCCCGTACCACGGCCGCCGGCTCGCCGGTGCCGACCTGCGCCACCAGCTCGACGTCTGGGTCGCCAACGGGATCGTGGAGCCGAGCTTCGCCCACGCCCTCGAGACGGTCATGGCCCACCCGGAGTGGCTGGACCTCACCGGGGTGGACTTCGCCGTGCTCGGCGCCGGGGCGGAGATGGGTCCGCTGGCCTGCCTGCTGGACTGGGGGGCCACCGTCTGGGCCGTCGACCTCCCGCGACCGGACCTGTGGCGGCGGATCATCGCCGACGCCGAGGGCCGGGCGGGGCGCCTGAAGCGTCCCGGTCCCGATCGATGGACCGGACCGGACCCAGCTGGAGGGCGCGGCCCTGGCCGCGGTCGCCGGCGCGGACCTGCTCACCCAGGCTCCCGAGGTCCGCACCTGGCTGGCGGGCATCGGCCGGCCCCTCACCGTGGGCAACTACGTCTACGCCGATGGCCCGCTGCACGTGCGGGTGTCCCTGGCCATCGACGCGATCAGCATGGACCTGGTCCGCGGCGGCCACGACGTGATGCTGGCCTGGCTGGCCACGCCGACCGACGTCTTCGCCGCGCCGATCGAGGCGGTCGAGGAGTCCCGGCGGCGCTGGCGCTCGGCCGGGGTCTGGCGCTATGCCCGCTCGCCGCTGCGCCTGGCCGGGCAGTTCGAGAAGAACTACCCGGACACCGTGTTCACCTCCACGGGCGTCGAGTACGGCATCAGCGACTGCCTGGTGGGCCAGCAGGGGCCCAACTACCTGCTGGCCAAGCGGCTGCAGCGCTGGCGGGCGATGGCGGCGCGCGAGGACGGCGTCCGGGTGTCGCTGAACGTGGCCCCGAGCACGCGGACGAAGTCGGTGGTGAAGAACAAGGCGCTGGCTGCCGCCTACGCCGGCGCCGGCCGGTTCGGCCTGGAGATCTTCGAGCCGGACACGTCGAACGCGATCATGGCGGCGCTGCTGGTCCACGACCTGCGCAACCCGGCCTCGACGGCGAACCCGACGGTGCCCATCGCGCACCCGATGCAGCTGTTCGTCGACGGGTCGTGCCACGGCGGGCTGTGGCGCTCGGAGTACTCGGCCCGGTCGGTGCTCGGGATCGCCGCAGTCGCCGGCATGTTCGAGCGCAACGCCTGATCAAGGGAGTTGGCGCCCCCGGAACCGGGCTGCCCGACCTCTACGGGGATGGGTACAGGCCCATCTCCTTCGAGCCGAGTCCGATCCCCTTCTCGCACGTGTTGGGTGGCACCGTCCCGATCCCTCGCGTCGAGGGCCTCTCCGCGGCCCAGAACATGTAGCCGAGCATGCCCTTGTCCCTCCACGAAGGTACCTGGTCGCCTTCTGCAGTGAGTTGGCGTAGTTGATGCACTCGGGCAGGGGCTTGCCGCCGAGGGCCACGTACACCCGCCGGTGAACTTCGACGGGGCAAGCGGGGGATGGGCGGTGCGTACTTCGGCTTGCCGTCGATGTGCTCCTGCCAGTTGGCGGTGGCCTCCGCGGCACTGCGTGGCTGACGGGCCGGGACCATCGCGTTCGCGTAGTCGAGCGCGTTCGTGGGCAGCCAGTCCCTCGTCGCCCTCCGGTCAGGGCGATCAACCAGCGGTCGCCTGCGGCCAGGTCGATGGTCAGCCAGGCCGGGGGTCGATGCCTGTGGCGTTGTATGGGTGGCTCGGCGCGGTACGCGGTGATGAACGCCGCCAGCCCGGTGAGGTTCGGTGACGCGTTCTGCTCATAGTCGATCTCCACCCCGACGCCGAGGTACTGGCCATCGCCGCGGCGGCGCTCCCAGCTGTGCCGGTTCGTGCGCCAGCGCCTGGTTCCAGGCGTCGGTGTAGGTGATCCCGCCGATCGACACCATGACCCGGATGCCATGGCTCGTGAAGTACTTGACGAGGGCGGGTGTCATGCCCCGGGGGATCCCGTTGAGGGTCGTCGCATCCGTCGCGCCGTCCAGCAGCTTCAGGGGGTGGACGAAGCTGAGCACGACGACATTGACCGACGGCTTCCCGTCCCCGCGGTCGATCAACCAGTGGTTCGCCTTGTCGAAGTCCTCGACGGTCCGCTGCGTCCCCCAGGTGCAGAAGTCATCGGAGCAGTGCCAGGCGCCGTACACCTGGATCGGGGTGGCAGCGGAGGCGGGGGCGACAACCGACTGGGAGGCCAGACCGACTCCGGGTATCACCAGGGCCACCAGCGCCGCAGCCGCAAGACCGCGGGCCATGGGGAACCCGTGCGCACCACGATGACATCGTCCGCCTCCGATCAGCGGCCCGGACCGCCCAGGTCCTCCCTTCCACGGTACGCCGACCGCGCCCTCGACGGCGCAGCGATGGGGCGTCGCCGCGGGTGGGAACCGCGGTGGTCGGGACCTCAGCCCCTGTCCGTGCGCGGGGCGCGGGAATACCGTGGGTCGTGCCACAGAAGGAGGTCCACCATGCCAGCACCGGATCCGACCGCCCCCGAGGTCAAGACACTGCTACACGAGGGGTACAGCCTCCAGGAGCTGAAGGACGAGCTCGTCCGCCAGGTCCATCGCCTCGACGCCCCCGACGCCACCTGGACCGAGGACCAGAGGCACATCATCAACACCTGGATCACCGCGGTCCGCGGTGAGATCGTCAGGCGTGAGGTCGGCGAGTAGCAGTCCTCACGCCGACGTGCCCCCGTCGGGGCATGGGGTATGGCAGGACGACCGGCCGGGTGTACGGTCCTCGTGTCACGGCTCATCCTCGAGGGGCACAGGTGTCAGGCGAAGCGCGCGAACCCGGGTGGTACCCGGACCGCAACGACCCCGAGTACAACCGCTACTGGAACGGGCGCGCCTGGACCGCCCGGCGTCTCCCGGTGGGGGTCACCCCTCCGGCTCCCGTCGAGGAGAGGGTCCTCTCCGAGGAGACGCTCTCCACCGAGCGTTCCCCCGTCGAGAAGTCGAGCCCCGGTACAGGATCCCCATCTGGATGTGGATCATCGGCGGGCTGATGGTCGCCCGGTCCATCGCCGGCGTGATGGCCGCCTTCGACGGGTCCGATGCGGGCACCACGGCCGTCACCACCAACCCGACGCCCGCCAGCTCGGCCTCAGCCCCGCAGACGCCGCACTCCTGAGGCCACGGGCGCCGGCGCACGACCGACTGTGGAACTACTGTGCCTCCCGTGACCACGCCCCGCCACCTCCCCGGGGACCGCACCAACGGGTCCCCTCCAGCCCGATCCCCCGACCTGCATGGGTGAGCCGGGCCGGATGGGGCTGCACGACGAGGTCATCGACCTGACCCGGCGCCTGCTCCGCGTCGACTCCACCAACGGCAACGAGACCGCCGTCGCCGAGGTGCTGGCCGGGCTACCTCGACGGCTGCAGGGCGTCGAGGTCGAGCTGGTCGGCCCGCGACCCCGCGGGCCAACCTCGTCGCCCGGCTGCCCGGCACCGGCGGCGGTCCGTCGCCTGGCGTTCGTCGGCCACAGCGACGTCGTGCCGGCGGACGCCCGGGACTGGACCCACCCGCCGTTCGGCGCGGTCCTCGACGACGACGGCTTCCTCTGGGGCCGCGGCGCGATCGACATGAAGAACGAGGTGGCCGCCCGCACGGTGGCGCTCGCCTCGCTGGCCCGCGCAGGGCTGGCGCGGCACGCGGCGACCTGCTGCTCGTCATCGTCGCCGACGAGGAGGACGGGTCGGCGCGGCGTCGGCATGAACTGGCTCGTGCCGGAGCGTCCGGACCTCGCGACCGACTACGCGCTCAACGAGGGCGGCGGGCTCGCCTTCCGGCCTCGCCGACGGCCGGCTCATGGCCGAGGTCGCGGTCGGCGAGAAGGGCACCTGCCCGGTCCGGGTCGACGCGCTCGGCGAGGCCGGCCACGCGTCGATGCCCAGCATCGGCGACAACGCCGTGCCGCTCCTCGGCGAGGTCCTGCGCACGCGTCGGCCGCGGCGTGGCCGAGCCCCGCGACCACCCCGCCGTCCGCGCCATGCTCGACGCCCTGCTCGGCGCCGGCGCGGTCGACCGGCTCGGCCTGGCCGAGGCTCGGCCCAGGGCAGCGCGCTGCACCCGGACCTGGCGCACCGCTGCCCGCCTGTCGCCGGCACCACGATGGCGCCGACGCTCCTGCACGGCGTCCGCCGGCCGCGCAACGTCATGCCCGCCCGCGCGGGCGTCGAGCTCGACTGCCGGATGCTGCCCGGCACGACCGACGACGAGGTGCTCGACGCCGTCCGCCGCCGGCTCGGGCGACGACGTGCCTCGAGCTCTGCCAGCCCGAGCCCGCCGTGCCACGGCAACGCCTCCGCCGCCGAGGGCCCGCTGTGGGACATCGTGCCGCGTACGCTCGACGAGCGCCTCGGCGGCGTCGCTGCTGCCCGTGCTGTGCACCGGGCTTCACCGACTCGGTCTACCTGCGCCGCGAGTTCGGCACCGTCGCCTTCGGCTTCAGCCCCTTCGTGACCACGCCGCCCGCGGTCGTCGAGGCGGGCTACCACAACCGCGACGAGCGGATCCACGTCGACGACATCGCCCTGTCGGCCGACTTCCATCGCCAGGTGGCCCGCGCGGATGCTCGGCTAGCCGCGGGCCGGCCGCGGACGGTGCACGCCGCGTCTAGACTCGCAAGTCGAGCACACCCCGGGAGGTGCCATGAGTACGGCAACCGTCACAGCAGACGCGCCGCAGACCCCACCGCCCAGCCCGTGGGGCGGTCGGACGAGGCCCGGCGCTCGGGCCTGCGCCGGATGAAGGCCGCTGGCCACCGGGCTGTTCGTCCTCGCCGCCCTGATCTACGCCGTGACCCTCGTGACGGTCGGGACGAGCCCCGAGGGGTGGCTCGGCTACCTGCAGGCGGGAGCCGAGGCGGCGATGGTCGGCGCCCTGGCCGACTGGTTCGCGGTCACCGCGCTGTTCCGCCACCCCCTGGGCCTGCCCATCCCGCACACCGCGATCATCCCCACCCGCAAGGACCAGATGGGGGCCACGCTCGGCGAGTTCGTGGGGACCCACTTCCTGACCGACGAGGTCGTGCGCGAGAAGGTCACCGGCGCCGAGGTCACCCGCCGGGGTGGGCAGTGGCTGGCCGAGCCGGACCACGCCGCACGCGTGGCCGGCGAGATGGGCCGGGCGCTGCGGGGCCTGATCGCCGTGCTCGACGACGAGCAGATGCGCACCATGATCGAGCGGGTGCTCGCCGACCGGGTCGAGCGCACGGAGGTCTCCCCCGCCCTGGGCCACCTGCTCGGCCAGGTGGTCGCCGACGGCGCGCACACCGGGATCGTCGACGTCCTGGCCGATCGCACGCTACGCGTGGGTCGTGGCCAACCGGCGCTCGATCATCGAGGTGGTCACGAAGCAGGCGCCCACGTGGACGCCCAAGTTCGTCGACGACCGTGGTCGGCGACAAGATCCACCTCGAGCTGGTCCGCTTCCTGGCCGCCATCCGCGACGACCCGGACCATGACGTGCGGATCGCCATCGACCGGATGCTGGTGCAGTTCGCCGACGACCTGCGCGCCAACCCCAGCACCCGGGAGCGCGTGGAGCAGGCCAAGGTCGACATGTTCGACCACCCGGACGTCCAGCGCTCGGTCGCGCGCATCTGGGAGACCGCCCAGCGCGTGGTCCTCGAGGCCGCCGACGACCCGAGCAGCGAGCTGCGCATCCGGGCGTCCGGCGCCCTGGCCCAGCTGGGGCAGACCCTGGCCACCGATCCGGACCTGCAGGCCAAGCTCGACGGGTGGATCACCGACACGGTGGTCGGCCTCGTGGCCGACTACAAGGTGGAGCTCACCAGCGTCATCACCGACACGGTGCAGCGCTGGGACGGCCCCCAGACCGCCGACGCGGATCGAGCTGGCCGTGGGCCGCGACCTGCAGTTCATCCGGATCAACGGGACCGTGGTCGGCGCCCTGGCGGGGCTGGCGATCCACGCGTGTCCCAGCTGGCCTGAGTCCGCTGGCCAACGCCGGGCGATCGCGAAGATGAACACAGGATGAACAAGTCCACCGTGACGTCACGCGCGGGGTGACGTCCGGGTGAATCAGCAGTGAACTCGGGCCTAGCCTGATCCCAGCAGGCAGGGGCCTGCCCGAGCACGTGAATGGGGATCGCCATGGACATGGTCCTGGTCGCTGTCGTCGGCGTCGTCCTGCTGGCGCTGCTCTTCGACTTCACCAACGGCTTCCACGACGCGGCCAACTCGACGTCGACGGTCGTGGCGACCCGGGCGATGAAGCCGCGCCACGCGGTCTACATGGCCGCGTTCTTCAACTTCGCCGCCCTGTTCGTGGTCGGCACGGCGGTGGCCAACACCGTGGCCAAGACCGTGCAGGTCGAGGCGCTCGGCGTGCAGTCCGGTGGCGTCCCGTCGGGCTCGGCGTGGCGTTCGGCGCCCTGCTCGGCGCGATCTTCTGGAACTACTTCACCTGGTCGATCGGAATGCCGTCCTCGTCGAGCCACGCCCTGATCGGCGGCCTGATCGGCGCCGGGCTCTCCGCCGGCGGCACGACGTCATCAAGTGGAGCAGCGTCGAGAAGACCGCCCTGGCCATCGTGGTCTCGCCCCTCGTGGCCTTCACGGTGGCGTTCGTGGCGATGTTCCTCGTCGGCCTGCTGCAGCGGATGACCCACTGGAAGGACGACGCCAAGCCGTTCAAGTGGCTGCAGATCGTCTCCTCCGCGGCCGTCTCCTTCGGCCACGGCGCCAACGACGCCCAGAAGACCATGGGCGTGATCGCCTTCGCCCTGGTCGCCGGCGGCTACCTCGGCGAGGACGCCGGGATCCCGCTCTGGGTCGAGCTCGCCGCCTACTCGATGATCGCCCTGGGCACCATGTGGGGCGGCTGGAAGATCATCGAGACGATGGGCCTGCGGATCACCAAGCTGAACGCCAACTCCGGCGTCGCCGCCAACATCGGCGCCGTCACCTCCATCTTCGGCGCCACCGAGCTCGGCGTCCCGATCTCCACCACCCAGGCTGCCGCCTCCTCCGTGATGGGCTCCGGCGCGGCCGCCGGCACCGGCCTGAACGGCCGCAAGATCGGCGAGATGGTCATCGCCTGGATCTTCACCCTCCCGGCGGCCGGCGATCGTCGGCTTCGTGGCGTTCAAGCTCACGACCTTCCCCGACCCCTGGGGCTGGGTCGCCAGCCTGTCGGCGATCGCGATCCTGCTGGTCTGGGCGGGCCGGCTCATGATGCACGCGGAGAACGCCGACGACATCGAGCAGATGCTGCCCAGCGAGGAGGAGCTGCACCAGTACCACACGGTGCCGCACCCCGACCTGCACCCCTACGAGGGCCCGCCGCACGTCAACCACCACGAGCTCGAGGAGCACCACGATCGCACCCCGGACCGCCCGGCGCCGACCAAGGACAGCCCGCTGCCCTGAGGACCGGGCGGGGCTCGGGGGCTCGCCGGACCACACCCGCGGCGGCCGGCGTCCGGCCTGCCCTAGCGTTGACCCATGCGCAGCGACATGTTCCACAACACCGAGGCCGCCTCCGACCCGGGCAGCTTCACCAAGCAGAACAAGAAGATGCTCAAGGTCCGCCTGTCGGGCACCAGCGGGCACTTCTATGCCAAGCAGGGCTCGATGGTGGCCTACCAGGGCAACGTCGACTTCGCCTACGAGGGCAGCGGGGGCATGGCCAAGATGCTGAAGAAGGCCCTGACCAGCGAGGGCATGGCCCTGATGAAGGTCAGCGGCGACGGTGACGTGTTCCTCGCCGACCAGGCCGACGAGGTGTTCCTGCTGCACCTCGAGGACGAGTCGGTGACCATCGGCGGCAACCACGTCCTGGCCTTCGAGAGCTCGCTGACCTGGGACATCAACAAGGTCGAGGGCGCCTCGATGATGAGCGGCGGGCTGTTCAACACCACGTTCACGGGCACCGGCACGCTGGCGATCACCGTGCACGGCACCCCGGTGGTGCTCAACGTCGATGTCCCGACCTTCGTCGACATGCAGGCCGCCGTCCTGTGGTCCACGTCCCTGACGTCCGGCGTCCGCAAGACCGCCAAGGCCGGCGCCCTCGTCGGGCGCGGATCCGGCGAGGCCTACCAGCTGACCCTGTCCGGCCAGGGCTTCGTGGTCGTGCAGGCCTCCGAGGGGCACCCGGTCCCGCGCGCCTGATCGGTGCCGGTCGTTCCGGTCGATGGATCGACCGACCGACCGCTCAGGCGGTGAAGGTCAGGAAGCTGCTGTTCACCCCGAGGGCCGACGCGGATCGCCGAGTCCGAGGCCAGGGTGCACGTGCGCGGTCGCGCCGACGATCTCCATCTGGGAGATCCGCCCGCCCCACGGCCCGGCACCCTCGCGGGCCAGGACCCGGACGGCGGTGATGTCCCCGGCCCCCCGGCAGCGGGCGCGCAGCTGGGCGGCAGAGACGCTGTCGGTCCAGGCCAGGCGCGGGTTCTTCGCGGCGGTGGAGTCCCACGGGTCGGCCTGCGCCACCATGTAGGGCAGCGGCGTGGCGGCCGTCGCACCTCCGTTGGACGAGCTGAACTGGGTCAGCGCCGGCGCGCCCGCCACGCGTGACCTGCAGGCCGGCGGTGTCCGCGATCGCGGCATCGGTGTTGGCGTGCTCGCGGGTGCGGACGACCCGCCACGAGGAGTCGTACGCGACGGCCCCCGGATAGGCCTGGGAGCGGGTCGAGTCGTACACGTCGAAGGACCGCTTCGCCGGCCCCAGGGCCTCGTGGGCGGCGTAGCTGCGGGCTGCGACGGCCTGGGCGCGCAGGGCCTCGACCGGCCAGGACGGCGACACCTCGGCGGCGACCACGGGGCGCAGGTACAGCTCCATCGGCAGGGTGTTCACGACCTGCAGCGAGCGGCTGCCCGTGCGGATGGCGGTCACGGTGCCGCGGTACCCCCGGCGGACCGAGCCGTTCTGGGTCGCCGACGAGGTCGCCCGGCACCTCGAACGCAAGCGTGCTCGCCGGCCACCTTGTCGACCGTGCGCCAGCTGCCGCAGTACACCGCCAGGGTCATCCCCGACCCGGACGCGCGCACCCGCCACCGGGTGGCGGGCGTGGGGCAGCTGCTGGGCGTGACCGGCAGCACGATCGGCTGCCCCCGGCCTGCGTCACGGTCAGGCCGGGTGTCGCGCGGACCACGAGGTCCCGGCCGGTGTCCGCGGCGAGCAGCACCCGCACCGGGGCGTCGGGCATCGGCGCCACGCTGGTCCCCGGGTAGTAGAAGGACAGGATCTGCGGGTGGGCCACGCCCGTGAGCGCAGCCTGGTAGGCGCCCCACTGGCTCATGCCGCGACCGTGGCCCCATCCCGAGCCCTGCATCCGGAACACCCCGTCGGCCGGCACGGGGTACACCTCGGGCTCGGCGGCGGACGCCGGCGCCCCGATGCCCAGGGTCGCCGCCAGGAGGCGGCCAGTGGCCAGGGCACCGGTCCGCGGACGCAGGGCAGGGACGCGCATAGTGGCATCATCGGCCACGAGCGGGGCGAACCCAAGCAATTGCGGCGTATCAGCGACGATATCGGCGGGATAACGCGCCTGGCGCCGGCCCCCGCCGACGCCCGTGGGGGCCGCGACCAGGTCAGTGCGCGCCCGCGTGGCCGGCAGCGGCCCGCTCGGCGGGGTCGCCGCCGAGCTCGAGGAACCCGTCGGTGATCTCGAAGACCCGGTCGGTGTACTCGACCATGCGCAGGTCGTGGGTGACCATGATCCCGGTCTTGCCGCGGTCCTTGATCTCCCGGCGCAGCAGCTGGACCACCTGACGGCCCATGGCGGTGTCCAGGGCGGCGGTCGGCTCGTCGACGAGCACGAGGTCGGGGTCGTTCATCAGGGCACGGCCGATCGCGACCCGCTGGCGCTCGCCGCCGGAGAGCTTCTCGGGCACGTTGCCCGGCGCGCGCCGACAGGCCGAGCTCCTCGAGCAGCTGGTCGGCGCGCTGGCCCGCCGCCTTGCGGGCGGCGCGTCCCCTCTCCTTGCGCAGGCCGGCGACCCAGAGCAGGTTCTCCCGGGCCGTCAGGAACGGCACCAGGTTCGCCGACTGGAAGACGAACCCGACCCGCTCGGCGCGGAAGGTGGTCAGGGCCTTGGAGTCCAGGTCGCTGACGACCACGTCACCGACCTGGATCGAGCCCGGAGGTGGGGGTCAGCAGGCCGCCGATCATCGAGATCAGCGTGGTCTTGCCCGAGCCGGAGGGGCCCAGCAGGGAGACGAACTCGCCCTCGCTGACCTGCATCGAGGCCTCGTGGACGGCGGTGACCGCGGTGTGGCCCTCGCCGTAGGTCTTGGTGACCGCGTCGACGGTGAGGATCGGCGTCGGCAGCACCGGTCGCCGGGGCGGCCGGCTGCGTGCGTGGCGTCGGTGATCACAGGGTGCCTCCTAGGGCGGTGGCCGGGTCGATCCGGCTGATGCGGCGAAGCGAGAGCAGGGCGCCCACGACGCCGGCGGTCACGGTCAGGACAGCGGAGAAGACCAGGGTCTGCGGGCGGAACAGGAAGGGGATGTCGTCCGGGAGCAGCGCCCGACCAGCCACGCGGCGGTGGCCCCGACGATGACGGCGGTGACGGTGGCCCCGAGCGCCTGGAGGACGACCCCGCCGCCGAGCTTCGCGGTGGAGGCCCCCAGCGCCTTGAGTGCGGCGAAGAGCTCGCGCTTCTCCAGCACGACCAGGGCGAAGAACAGGGCCACGACCAGCCCGGCCACGGCGAGGCTGGCATAGATGATCGCGTTCAGGCTGGACTTCTGCTCCCGGATGCCCGGGATGGACAGGTAGGTCTCCTCGTTGCTGGCCACGGCGATGCCCGCGGGGGGTTCGAGCTGCTCGGCGGTCACCCCGTCGGCCAGGATCAGGCCGAACACGGAGGGCTCGACGGGCTGGCCGGCGAACTCGGGGCGCACCGCGGTGCGCATCTCGGCGTAGGACTCCAGCGACGTCCACGCGGTGGGCAGGCCCTGGTAGCCGGCGTCGGCGACGACGCCGACGACGGTCTCGGTCACGCCGCCCACCTCGAGGGTGGTGCCCAGGCCCAGCCCGGCGTCGGCCAGGGCGGCGTCGACCGCCACGCCGGACGGGATCCTCAGGACTGGGCAGCCGACCCTCGAGCACGGTCCCCGGGACCCCGGCGGGGTCGGCCTCGGGGACGAAGCCCATGACGACCAGGTCCGCGCCACCCGGGACGCTGGAGGTGGTCGTGATCAGCGCGCCGATGGCGGTGGCCTGCTCCACCCCGTCGACGGCCTCGAGCTCGGACTCCGCCGACAGCGGCAGCCGGGACCGGACCAGCGAGCCCTCGGCGTCGTCGGAGAACGCGTAGGCCTGGGCGGTGCTGGAGCGGATGGCGCCCGTGCCGCCGAAGAACAGCCCGTCCCCGAGCGCCCCGAGGATCAGCACCAGGAACACGATGAGCGACAGCGCCCCCGTGATGGACGCGAAGCGACCCTTGGCGCGGCGGAACTCCGCGACGGCGAGATTCATCGGGCACCTGCCGCGGTCGCCGGGTCGATCCTCGCGATCCGCCGCACCGAGAGCAGCCCGGCGCCCGAGGGAGGCGAGCAGCACGGCCGCGACCACGCCGCCGGTGGTCATGGGGTCGATGCCGACGGGCAGCCCGGTGGACAGGCCCTGCAGCGCGCCCCACGCGAGCACGACCGCGATCGCCGAGGCGATGAGGATGACCGCGGCGATCTGCCCGGTCACCGAGCCCGCAAGGGACCGGGTCGAGGCCCCCGACGCCCGCAGCAGCGTGAACGTCCTGAGCTTCTGGACGGTGAGGATCAGGAAGAAGAAGCCCACGACGACGACTCCGATGACGAAGGTGATGCCCACGAGCAGGCCGAAGGTCTGGCTCACCGACTCGACGCCGGGGATGGCGTCGATGGCTGCGGCGCGGTCCAGCGCCTGGGTGCCCTCGACCGCCTGCTGCACCTGGGCGGCCACGGCGACCGCATCGGCGCCGTCGTCGACGGTGAAGGCCACGGCGTTGATCGGCACGGCCGCGCAGGCCGGGGTTGAGCTCGGTGAGCAGGGCCTGGTAACCCTCGGTGGTCATCCACGCGGTGTCGGTGCCGAACTGGGTCCCGACGAGCGTCCCGGTGACCACGAGGTCGGTCTCCGACCCGTTGACCCGGATGGTGTCGCCCGACGGCGACCTCCGCCTCGCTGGCATCGACGGCGACCTCGGTCGGCGACTGCGGGAACCGACCCCTGCGGAGGCCCTCGGGCTGGCTGGGGCTGCCGGGGGTCACGCCGATCAGCTGCAGCTCGTCGGGCTGGCCGTTCACCGTCGCGTTGGCGGACAGGACCGCCAGCGGTCCGACCGCCGCCACCCCCTCGACGGCAGCGACCTGCGCGCTCACCGCGGGGTCCAGGCGGCTGGCCTGGACGTTGGCCCGCGCGGCCTCCGAGTACACCAGGCCGTCGGCCGGCAGCGACTCGAGGGCCCCGGTGAAGGACCGCAGCAGCGCCCCGGAGAGGCTGGAGAGGAACACGATGAGGAAGACCAGCAGGGCCACGGCGGCCGTCAGCAGGCCGAAGCGCAGCTTCGCCCGCTTCATCTCGGTCAGGGCCAGATTCACGTCCACAAGTCTGCGCGAGGGCCCCCGGCCATGTCAACCGAACTTATCCACAACTTGTGCAATTACTTGTGCGGAGCCTCACACCGCCCCCTGGGGGGCCCACGATCCGCTCACGTTCGGTGACCAATCGAGCGCGAGAGGCGAGTCCGGCGGGCACATCCGCACGGCGACGGCGTAGATTCGACACCGTGGCTCCCCAGTGGCTCGACGGGCTGACGTGGTGGCACGTCTATCCCCTGGGCTTCTCCGGCGCCGAGCCGGAGTCCGGCCAGGCCCATGGGGTCGTGCACCGCCTGCGCCACCTGTCCAACTGGTTGGACTACGCCCACGACCTGGGCTGCCGTGGCCTGCAGCTCGGTCCGATCTTCGCCTCGCAGACGCACGGCTACGACACGACCGACCACCTGCACGTCGACCACCGCCTCGGCGACGAGCGGGACTTCGACGCCCTCGTGCGCGGGTGCCACGACCGGGGCATGCGCGTGCTGCTCGACGGCGTGTTCAACCACGTCGGCTACGGGCACCCGATGTTCCAGGTGGCCCGGGCGGCCGGTCCGGACCCCGCAGGGTGCCGCGGCCCAGGCCGCCAGGTGGTTCGACCTGCGCTGGCCGGACCCCCACGGCGAACCCGACTACGACGTGTTCGAGGGCCACGGGAACCTCGTGACCCTGAACCACATGGAACCGGCGGTCATCGGCTACGTGGTCCACGTCATGGACCACTGGCTCACCCGCGGGGCCGACGGCTGGCGGCTCGACGCGGCCTACGCCGTCGCCCCGGAGTTCTGGCGCGAGGTCCTGTCCCAGGTGCGGGCCCGGCACCCCGACGCGTGGTTCGTCGGGGAGTACATCCACGGCGAGCCCGCGCAGGTCCTCGAGGAGACCACCCTCGACGCCGTCACCGCCTACGGGCTGTGGCGACCGCTGTGGCGCTCGCTGAACGAGGGCAACTACTTCGACCTCACCTGGCAGATCGAGCGCATGGCCGGGTACGCCAGCGAGCACCCGCCGCTGACCTTCGTCGGCAACCACGACACCACGCGCATCGCCAGCAACCTCGAGGACCAGCGCCACTTCGGCCACGCGATCGCCGCCCTGTTCACGCTGCCGGGCACCCCGTCGGTGTACTACGGCGACGAGCAGGCGTTCCGCGGCATCAAGGAGGACCGCTTCGGCGGCGACGAGGCCGTGCGCCCCATGTTCCCCGACCGCCCCGACGGGCTGGCCCCGTGGGGGTGGCCGATCCACCACCTGCACCGCCAGCTGATCGAGATGCGCTCGCGGCACCCCTGGATGACCCGCTCGCAGGTGACCGTCGCGCACGTGACCAACACGTCCCTGGCGCTGCAGGTCGCGCCCCCCGGCGGGCACGGGTCGCCGGATCACCGCGCTGCTGAACATCGCCGACGAGCACCAGACGTTCCCGGTCGAGCTGCCCGACCCGACGATCGAGGTGCAGTCCGACGCCGCCGCCCACGAGCCCGACCTCCTGGTCGTGCCCGGCCAGGCCTGGCGGGTCCTGTCGCACGGCGCGCCGCACTGGGCCTGACGGGTCACGGCCTCACCGGACGGACCGGGCCGGCATCCCCGCGACGCGACGGGCGCAGCCTCACCCCGCGACGACCAGGGCTCCCCCGCCGCGCCGGCCGTCGGCGACCGCCGTCACCGACCCGTCGGGCATCCGCTGCACGGCGTTCACCCCGCCGAAGAACAGGTTGTGCGCCGGCCACACGTTCACCGGGCCGATCGCGCACGCCCGCAGGCCGTCGATGAGCTCGGCGGGGAGCATCGGCTCGACCTGCAGCCCCGGTCATCGGGGTGGACCCGCGCAGCCGACACGGCGTGGGCCAGCGACTGCCCGCCATCCACGATCCGCATGAGCACCTCGACCATCGACGAGCGGATCCGCTCCGAGCCCCCCGTTCCCAGGGCGAGGAGCCCGCCGTCGGGCCCGACGAGGATCGAGGGGCTCATCATCGATCCCATCCTCTGGCCGGGAGGGGTGGCGTGGAACCCGTCGGGGTTGAGGTCCGCCTCGCCCAGCATGTTGTTCAGCTGGATCCCCGTCCCCGGGATCACGAACCCGGAGGTCACGCCGTTGGACGTCGTCATCGAGGCGACCATGCCGTCGGCATCGACGGCGCTGGCATGGGTGGTGCCCGTCGCGCTCAGCGGGGTGGTCGCCCCGCTGCGCCGGTGGACGGTGGCCGCCACCAGCGTCTCCACGAGCCCGATCCAGCCACGCGCGTCGTCGGGGTCGAACGGGGGCGCGGCGGCGAGGGTGTCGGCGATGATCGAGCCCCCGAACGACGGCGGGGGGTTGGTGAAGAAGTGATGTCCGGCGCGCTCGGCGACCACGGGATCCCGGTGGATCACCTGGTAGGCGTCGAGGTCGGCGGCGGTGACGAGCCCGCCCCGGCGCATCGCCGCCAGCAGCGGGGCGGCGAACGGGGCGCTCTCGATCGAGGACACCGTCCCGTCGGCGAGCAGGTCCAGGAACCGGGCGAGGTCCGGGTTGCGGATGAGGTCCCCGGCCACCAGCCAGCGCCCGTCGCGCTGCACCAGGCGGCGGCTCTCCGGGGACAGGCCGACCAGCTCGCGGATCAGCCCCGTGAGGATGCCCTGGGCAGGTTCCATGACGACACCGTCAGCGGCGTAGCGCCGGGCCGGGGCGACGAGGGTCGCCAGCGGCAGCCGGGCGAACTCCGCATGGGCGGCCAGGATCCCGGCCAGCAGGCCCGGGACCGCGACCGAGCCCATGCCCACGTGGAAGGACTGGACGGTGCTCGGGTACACGACATCCATCGGCAGGAAGTGCAGGTCGAGCTCCCCGGCCGGAAGCCCTCGGCCCGGGGTGTCGACGAAGGAGTCGCGCACGTGGACCTCGCCGTCGGGGCGGCGCACCATGAGGAACCCGCCACCGCCCAGCGAGGCGACCGCCTGCTCGGCGACGGTCGCCGCGAACGTCGCCGCGAGCACGGCGTCCACCGCGTTGCCACCGGCGGCCAGCGCCTCGGCCCCCGCGCGCGCCGTCGCCGCACTGCCCGCCGCGACGGCGCCCGAGCCGGGACCTCCGCGCGCCACCGCGCTGCCGACGGGATCAGGAACCACACCCCGAAGGGTAGTGGCCGTAGCCTGAGCGACGTCCACGCGTTCCGACGCCGGAGGAAGACCGATGCTGATCCCCTTCACCAGCTCCCCGGCCCACACCCTCGGGGTCGAGATCGAGATGGGCCTGGTCCACGACGAGACCGACGAGCTCGAGTGCGCTGCCCCCGGGGTCCTCGAGGAGGCCGGCGCCGGCCACCCGGGAGGAGCGCACCCGCGGATCCACCCCGAGCTCTTCCAGTCGACCCTCGAGCTGATCACCGGCGTGTGCGCCACCCCGGCCGAGGCCCACGCCGACCTCGCCGCCACCGTGGCCGAGCTCCAGCCGATCCTGCGCCGGCGGCACCTGGCACTGATCGGGACGGGCGTGCACCCGTTCTCCAGCTGGAACCGCCTGCGCATGACCGAGGACGACCGCTACGCCCGCCTCGTGGACAAGATCCAGTGGCCGGCGCGGCGGATGATGATCCACGGGGTGCACTTCCACGTGGGTGTCCCCTCGGGCGACCACGCCATCGCGGTCACGAACGCCCTGACCACCCTGCTGCCGCACTTCGTGGCCCTCTCGGCCTCGAGCCCCTACTGGTTCGGCGACGACACCGGCCTGGCCTCGATGCGCACCAAGGTGTTCGAGTCGATGCCCTCGGCCAGCCTGCCCCCCGAGCTCACCGACTGGGCGGACTTCGAGCGGCTCGTCGAGATCCTGGTCCGGGCGGGCACCATCGAGACCGTCAAGGAGCTCTGGTGGGACGTGCGCCCGAGCCCCAGCTGGGGAACGGTCGAGCTGCGCATGTGCGACGGGATGGCCACCCTCACCGAGCTCTGCGCACTGGCCGCGCTGGCCCAGGCCGCGGTGGCGCACCTGTGCCGGCGCATCGACGCCGGCGATCAGCTCACCCGTGAGCCGGACTGGGTGCTCCGGGAGAACAAGTGGCGGGCAGCGAGGTACGGCATCGACGCCACCCTCGTCCACGGCGACGGCTCGGTGACCCGGTTGGCCGATGAGGTGGGCGACTGGGTCGAGCGGGTCCGACCCGAGGCGCTGGCGCTGGGCACCGAGGCCGACCTCGACAGGGTGCTCGATATCCTTGACCACCAGCCCAGCTACGTCCGCCAGCGCGCAGTCGTCGCCGCAGGCGGGACCCTGCGCGACGTGGTCGAGCTGCTGCGTCGCGAGTTCGCCCATGATCGCGTCGGAGGATGAGTGTGACCGTCACAGTGCCAGGACCTCCCATCGAGGAGCTGGGGTCCGACATCACCGGGATGGCGATCGATCCCGAGCTGCTGCACGTCGTGCAGGCGATGGTCGAGCACAAGGCCGGTGAGCTGGTCTACACCCGCCGCTGGCTTCACGCCCGTCCCGAGGTGAGCCGGGCCGAGCACGAGACCACCGCCGCCCTGCGCGAGCGGCTGCAGGCCGAGGGGTTGTCGCCGCGGGTCCTGAGCGTCGGCACCGGCCTGATCTGCGACATCGGCCACGAGGGTCCGCTGGTGGCCCTGCGCGCCGACATCGACGCCCTGGTCATGCACGACGCCAAGGATGTGCCGTACCGCTCGATGAACGACGGAGCCTGCCACGCGTGCGGGCATGACGTGCACACGGCCGTCGTCCTCGGGGCCGGGCTGGTGCTGCGCGAGCTGATCGACTCGGGCCGGGTCCGCGGCCGGGTCCGGCTGGTGTTCGAGCCGTCTGAGGAGTCCCTGCCGGGGGGCGCGCTCGACGTCATCGCCGACGGCGGGATGGACGGCGTGCAGGGCATCTTCGGGGTGCACTGCGATCCCAAGATCGACGCCGGCCAGCTCGGCTGCCGGATCGGGCCGATCACCTCGGCCTCGCACCACGTCGCCATCCGCATGACCGGTCCCGGCGGGCACACGGCGCGGCCGTCCCTGACGGTCAACCTCGCCGACGAGGTGGCCCGGGTCGTGCGCGAGCTGCCCGTGGTGGTCCAGGCCGCCGCCGACGGGCTGGCCGCCGACCCGGCACGCGGTGAGGTCCGGCTCGTCTTCGGCACGATCCACACGGGCTCGGCCTCCAACGTGATCCCGGCCGAGGCCGACCTCACCGGGTCCGTGCGCACCCCGGACCCGACGGTCTCCCACGCCCTGATGTCGATCGTCCCGCAGGCGATCGCCACGGTGCTCGGCACCGACGTCCGCCCCGACGCCGAGGGCCACGAGGGCTCGCGCCCCGACGGCCTGCACTGGTACCTGCGCCACCGCCCGGGCGTCACGCCCGTGATCAACGACGCGGCCGCCACCCGCATGATGGCCAGCGCCGCGCTGGTCGCCGGCGGGCCGGGCGCGGTCTGCGACACGGCGCACTCATGGGGCGGCGACACGTTCGGCTGGTACCAGGGTCTCGTCCCGGGCTGCTACGCCCGCCTCGGCACGCACTGGCCGGGGCGATCCGACCGGCTCGACCTGCACCGCCCCACGTTCGACGTGGACGAGAGCGCGATCGGCTTCGGGACGAAGTCGCTCGTGCTGGCCGCGGTCGGCTGGATGTCCGCCCTGGCGTGATCCCCCGCGCCCCGCCCCCGCCCCGCCCCGTGCCCCGTCCCCGCCCCGCCCCGTCCCCGCCCCGTGATCGATCCGGAATCGCGCTCGTCAGCGGTCCGAGATCCGGATGAATCCACGGTCGAGCCACTCGATGGCGGACCGATCGTGGCGAGCCCCCCGGCCTCTGAGGTGGTCGTGCGGCCGGGCGGTGCTGGTGCGACGATTGGGTCATGCCAGAACTGACCGTCTACGGGGCCGACTGGTGCCCGGACTGCCGCCGCTCCAAGAAGCTGCTCGACCGCCTGTCGGTGCCCTACACCTACGTGGACGTCGATGAGGACGCCGCCGGTATGCAGACGATGATGTCCATGAACGGCGGGCCGCAGTCGATCCCCGTGGTCGTGTTCCCCGACGGGCACCACCTGACCGAGCCCTCGGATCCGGCCCTGCGCACCGATCTGGAGGCCGCCGGCCTCATCCCCGGCTGACCCACGGCCCCGCTCCCGCCTGAACGCAGGGCGCGCACGGGGGGCTCATCCTGGGAACGGGTGTGAGACCTGTCACACCGTGGGCCACGGGCGTGCTGCCCGGACCGTGACGGTCGTCGGAAACCCGGGGATCCGGCGTGGACCTGAGGTTTGACCCACTCGAGTCCGGGTAGCCTGCGGGCACTCACCCACCAGTGAATCCCCATGGGCTCCCCTTCAGGAGGAGCCCATCTCCTTGTCATGCGAAAGGTTCCCCTGTCATGAGTCGCAAGCTCGGTGCCGAGTTCGTCGGCACCTTCCTGCTGGTCTTCCTCGCCGTCGGCGCAGCCGTCTTCGGCATCGGCGGCGGCGTCGGCGCCGATGCCGCCGGCCCGGCGTCCGGGACCGTCGGGGTCGCGTTCGCGTTCGGCCTGGTCGTCCTGATGCTGGCCTACGCCTTCGGCCCCGTCTCGGGCACCCACGTCAACCCTGCCGTCACCCTCGGCATGGTCCTGGCCCGGCGCATGCCCGCCCGTGAGGGCGCCGGCTACGCCGTCGCACAGTTCGCCGGCGCCATCGCCGGTGCCGCGCTGCTCAAGCTGTTCGTCACCTCGTTCGACGTCATCGACCGCACCGGCGCCCTGGGCACCAACGGCTACGACAACGGCGCGATCAACATGCCCGGTGCGTTCGTCCTCGAGGCCCTGCTGACCGCGGCGTTCGTGCTGGTCATCCTGCTGGTGACCGAGAAGGTCGCCACCCCCGCCCTGGCCGGCCTGGCCATCGGCCTGTCCCTGACCGCCGTGCACCTGGTCGGCATCCCGCTGACCGGCACCTCGGTCAACCCGGCCCGCTCCTTCGGCCCGGCCCTCTTCGAGGGCGGCACCGCGCTGTCGCAGGTGTGGCTGTTCCTCCTCGCCCCGCTGGTGGGCTCCCTGATCGCCGTCGGCGTCTGGAAGCTGACCCGCGTCGAGGACGCCGCCGAGGAGGTCATCGAGCTCCGCGGCGACATGGAGACCTCGGAGTCCCGCGAGGCCGCCACGGTCTGAGCACAGCCGCAGCAGCACTCAGCGATGCCCGCCCCCGGACCCCCGGGTGGCGGGCATCGTGGCATCTGCCGAGGAGCTGCGCCGGGGCCGGGTCCACCACGAGCCCGACCCTCGGCGACAATCACGCCATGGAGTTCACCCGACCGGGCTGGGACGAGTACTTCCTCGGGATCGCCGACGCCGTCGCCGCGCGCGCCGACTGCCGGCGACGACGGGTGGGCGCGGTCCTGGTGTCCAACCACCGCATCGTGGCCACCGGGTACAACGGCGCCGCCTCGGGTGGCCCCTCCTGCCTGGCCGGCGAGTGCCCCCGAGGGCTGCTCGACTCCGCGACGGTCGCGCCGGGCAGCTCGTACGACACCGGGGCCGGGGCCTGCGTCGCGCTGCACGCCGAGCAGAACTGCCTGCTGTACGCCGACCGCAGCCGGGCCGAGTCGGCGACCATCTACGTCACCCACGAGCCCTGCGACGGCTGCCGCCGGATGATCGCCGGCTCGGGCGTGACCCGCGCCGTCTGGCCCGGCGGTCAGTGGCAGGTCCGGGCGGACTGACCCGTCGGTCGGCGCGCCGTCCCGTTCGACCCGGGCCCTCAGGCCCCTCAGCCCAGGTACAGGCGCTGGCGGGCTTCCCAGACCCCACCGGCGGGCAGGACCACCGGCACCACCGCGGTCGGCTCGATGCACACGAACCGCGCTTCGTCACCTGCTGCGACGTCGGGCAACGAGTGCCCCGGTCCGGGGTTCCAGACAACCCGGTTCGAGAACCCCTCGGCGGCCACGTGCATGGTGCCCAGGACCGCGTCATTGAGCACCACGGGGGCCAGCGCACCGCTGATCACCAGGTCCTGGGCGTCGAGGGCACGGATGCGCCCCTCGAGGTGCTCCGAGAAGTGCGGTGACGAGGTCGAGGCACCGTCCCACGCATGACACCCCTCGAGCCCCGAAGATCCACGCCTCCGGGTCCGCAACTGCCAGGTACGTGTGCAGTCCCCCGGTGAACCGGGCGACATCCTGCCCGCGGTTCTCCACGATGAGGGTCATCGTCAGGTCGATCGGCGAGGCGGTGATGGCCAACCGGGCCCGGAACGGGTGCGGCCAGACCGCGCGCGTCTCCTCGGAGTCCGTGAGCTGGAAGGCCAGCGTGGCCCGCCCATGCTCCAGCGGGGCGCGGACCGGGTCCCAGTCGGCGGTGCGGGCGAAGCCGTGCTTGGGCAGGTCACCGAATGTCCCGAACTGCGGGAACAGCACCGGCACGCCACCTCGCAGGGCCTGCGCCTGTCCGGGCCGCGACAGCGGGCTCATCCAGAGCCGGTCCACGCCATGGGTCGTCCAGCTCATGAGGTGCGCACCCCGCGCACTCGCGGTGATCCGGACGCCGGGGGCCTCGGCGACGATCGGTCTGTCGGTGCTGGTCACGGTGCCGACCCTACGGGGTTGTGGTCACGGTGCTCCCGCTGAGGGCGGCGTCCCGGCTGCCCGCATGCCACCGACGGCCACGGTCGCTGGCACTTGTCCCCGGGCCGGGAGCGGCCGGTGCGATGCGGCGGTCAGCGACCCTCGAACTGCGCGGGTCGGCGCTCCACGAAGGAACGCAGGCCCTCCGCGGCGTCCTGGCTGCCCATGACCCCGGGCAGGAGCCCGCGCAGGTGCTCGACAGCCGCGGCGGGCCCCTCGGCGCGGCCGACCCGGGAGTTGGCCAACGAGGCCTGGACGCCCAGAGGTGCCTGCGCGGCGATCACCTCGGCGATCCGGAGGGCCTCGGCGAGCTGCTCGCCGGGCGGGACCACCTGCTGGACCAGTCCGATGCGCAACGCCTCGTCCGCGCCGAACTCCTCGCCGGTGAGCAGGAAGCGCATCGCGTTGCCCCAGCCGAGGCTGGACTGGGCGCGGAACGTCGCCCCTCCGAACGGCATGATGCCGCGGCCCACCTCGAGCTGGCGGAAGCGCACATCCGAGGCGGCGACCACGATGTCGCAGGCAAGAGCCAGCTCGATGCTCAACGTGAACGCGATGCCCTGCACGGCCATCACGACAGGTTTGGGCACGGGCGGGGCCCAGACCCCGAAGGGGTCGTACTCGTAGCCACCCGAGAGCGCCGCCGGACCCCTGGCCGCCACTGCGGGACCAACCTCGGCGAGGTCGAGGCCGGCGGAGAAGTGCTCACCCACGGCGTGCACCACCCCGGCGCGCAGGTCGGGGTCGCGGCCGAGCTCCTGGTAGGCGGCTCCCACCGCGTCGATCGTGGCCAGGTCCCATGCATTGCGCTTGTGCGGCCGGTTGACCCCGATCATCAGGACGTGCCCGCGTCGCTCGACCACGACGGGGGCGTCTGGTCCGGCTGTCACGTCGCTCATCCGCGGCTGGCTCATGGGCCGATGATCCCACCGGCCCTCGCCGACGGCGCTCCGGGGCTGGCAACCGTCGGCTCAGAACCGGGTGGACGCCGCCACCAGCAGAGCCGCCGCCGCCCCGAGGAGCGCCACGGTGTCCGCCCCCCGCCAGCGGACGGGTCGGGCGATGGTGCGCGGGGCATCCGGGCGAAGGCCCCGGGCGTCCAGCGCCACGGCCAGGCGCCCGCCGCGGCGCAGGGCTGCCACGAGCAGGCGGAACGTCATCGAGGAGAACTGCCGCGCCCGCGCCCGCACCCCCGAGCCGCCCAGGCCCCGGGCCCGGCTGGCCCGACCGAGCACGGCCCACTCGTCGGCCAGCAGGGGCAGCAGCCGCAGGCCCGCGAGCACCGAGTAGGCGGGGCGCGCCGGGACCCGCAGGCGCACGACCAGCGCGTCGGCCAGGCCCGTCGGGTCGATGGCCACGGCCGCGACCAGGCCGGGAAGTGCGACCGCCAGGACCCGGCTCGCCGGGAGCGCGGCGGCAGCCCACGACGACGGGGCGGCCAGCCCTCCGGCGCTCAACAGGGCGTTGGAGAGGGCCACACTCGCCGACGCGAGCAGCGCGGGGGCAGCCAGCAGGGCCACCCGACGCCGGGGCAACCCGCCCACGAGCGCGCGCCACGAGTGCGGCGAGGGCCAGGACGAGGTTCAGGGGCACCGACGAGGAGACCAGCGCAGCCGTGCTGAGCAGCATCGCGGCGCCGAGCAGGGCCAGCGGGTCCAACCGCCGCAGGCGGGCCGCATGGCGGGGCCCGCAGGCCCGGTTCGGCGGGGCCCGCACGCCCGGGTTCGGGCGGCGTCGGGGCACCGGCGCCGGAGAACTGTTCGGGTTGGTGACCTTCTAGGGTCGACAACCCGAACGATTCCCGGGCGGGCGGCGCGGTGGGCCCAGCCGGTTCGCCGGACCGTCCACCCAGCCGCACCTCGCGGGCGCCCAGGGCGCGGACGAGGTCCGGGTCGTGGGTGGCCATCACGACGGCGCCGCCTGCGTCGCGGTGGTCGGCGATGATGCCGACCAGCTCCGCCCACGTGGCCGGGTCCTGGCCGAACGTCGGCTCGTCGAGGAGCAGGATCCCGGGGTCGAGGGCGAGGGCCGTGCCCACGCTGAGCCGTCGCTGCTCGCCGCCGGAGAGGGTGAACGGGTCGGCAGCGGCCAGGTGCGACAGGTGCAGCCGCTCGAGCATCTGTGCCGCCCGCGTCCCGGCCTCGGGCTCGGCCACCCCGGCGCCCGCCAGCCCGAAGCGCACCTCGTCGACCACCCGACCGGTCACGAACTGGTGCTCGGGGTTCTGGAACACCACGCCGAACGTGCTCGCGATCATCGCCGAGGGCCATCGCCACGGATCAACGCGCTCGGCACCCGGTGGGTCGCAGGCCCGCACGGTCCCCGCGGAGGGCTCCAGGAGCCCCGCGAGGCACGCCAGGAGGGTGGACTTGCCGGAACCGGGTGGGCCCGTCACGGCGACCACCTCCCCGTCGCGGGCGGTGAGGTCGGTGGGCGGCAGCCGGCCGGCCACCGCGAGGCCCTCGACCCCCAGCGTGACGCCACCGGGCTGGCGGCCGGGGCGCTCGGCTGGGCAGGTGCGCGTGGTCGACCCAGACCCGTGCCGCGGCGTCGGGCCGGCGGGCCAGGTGCGCCGGCGAGCTCAGCCGGCATCAGGTCGAGGATCGTGCCGTCCTCCGCCAGAAGCACCCGGTCCGCGCGGGCCAGCCAGGCCTCGACCCGGTGCTCGATGACGACCACGGTGCAGCCGTGCGCGGTCCGTACCGCCTCGACCGCGGCCAGGACCTCGGCGGCGGACTCCGGGTCGAGGTTCGCCGTGGGCTCGTCGAGCAGCAGCAGGTGCGGACCGGCGACGGTCGCGGCGGCCACCGCGAGCAGCTGCTGCTGGCCGCCGCTGAGGTTCGAGGTGCTCCGCGTCCAGGGGCACCTGCAGGCCGACCGACTCCAGAGCCCCCGCCACGCCCGACCAGATCCGCTCCACGGGGACGGCGGCGTTCTCCAGCGGGAACGCGACGTCGTCGCCGACCTGCTCCATCACGATGTTGCCCTCAGGCTCCTGCTGGACCAGCCCGGTCCGGCGCCGGGGCGTGCGCGGGCCCCTCGACGAGGAGGCTCCCGGAGTCGCCACCGTCGGGCAGCGTGCCGGCCAGGGCCGCCAGCAGCGTCGACTTGCCCGACCCCGAGGCGCCCATCAGGACCACGAGCTCGCCGGGCTCGATCGTGAAGCTGACCGTCGCCAAGGACGGCAGCGGTCCGTCCCGGGTACCGGAATCCCCACCCGTGCGCGATGATCCGCGCGCCCGCTGCCTGGCCCATGGGACGCCGCTAGACGCCCACGCGCTCCCGGCCCGGGGGGAAGGCGTCGAGGACGCCGGTGCCCGCCAGCCGGCGGGCAGCGCCCACGACCCGAGCCCGGCGATGAGTGCCGAGGAGGCCACGCACGCCAGCAGGTAGGCGAGCTTCCACCCAGCGGTCCACTGCGGGTACCAGAAGACCGGGTCCAGCACCCCCGGGACAGCCCCGGCCGCGGCACCCGCGACGATCGACGTGGGGCGGCCGAACGAGCGGTAGCGCGACCGGCGGCGAACACCAGCTCCGGGGCCAGGCCCTGGAGCACCCCGTACCAGAGCACCGACAACCCCCACCACGCCCCCAGCAGCCAGGACACCGCCGCCGCGAGGAAGGCGGTGGCCAGCGCCGCACCCGGCCGGCGCACCACCAGCATCCCGAGCACGCCGGGCACCAGCCAGACGCCGTACAGCAGCGCCTGCGCGGGCGGGAAGGCGGCGAATGCCGGGCCGGTGGCGGTCCAGACCAGGTTCCACGCCCAGAACACCACCCCCGAGACGACGGCGAGCACGGCGACGGTGACGATGTCGATGGTGCGCCAACGGCGCGACGGTGCCGTGATCCACGGGACCTCCTGGTGGGACGGGCCACGCCAGGTGGGCGGACGACTTCCTTCGCCGGCATGACCCGGATCAGGTTCGAGGGTCTGCGGTCCAGCCGCACTCTCAGCGCTCGTGGCGCTCCCCTGTCGTGGTGACCCCACGGTAGCACCACCCACGCCGACTGGGCACTGGACGCGGGGCGCCCGCCGGGTGGATGGTTGTCCTACGCCGAAGGGGGCTGCCATGGTCAGGCGAACGACGTCGTGCTGGGGTTCGGCGCTGGTGCTGGTCGCCGGGTGCGCCTCGACACCGGACTCCCCGGGCGACGACTCGTCGTCACCGCCCGCGACAGTCGCACCGGCAGTCGGGACGGTCTACACCTCGCCCTGGGACACGAGACGCCAGCGCTGACCATCACCGGCTACCCGATCGGCGCCGACGGGTCGGTCGGGCGAGCCACGCCCAGCTGCTGTCCGGGCCCGCCGATGACACCACCTTCCCCGGCGTCGTCGACGGGGTCGGTCCCCGCGCCCTGTACGGGCATGTTCACCGACTACTGGACCACCGAGGTCGAGGTCCGCTCCGGGGGACAGGTGGCCGCCGAGGTGCCCGCGCCCCGCTGGTGCGGCGGCGAGGGCCTGGCCTACAACGTCTGCACCCTCCTGGACGGGACCCGCCTGGCCCGCACGACCGATCTCGGCCGCGATCCCGTGACGGGCGAGGGCCCCACCGAGGGCTCGATCATCGTGTCCTCCCTGACCGACGGCGCGACCATCGCCGAGTTCGGCCCGTTCGCCGACCTGTCGATGATGCTCGGCACCGGCTCACCCGACGAGGTGCTGCTCGTCACCACACCGGCCCAGTCCGCCGAGGACCCCAGCGTCCCGAGCACGGTGATCCGCCTGGATGTCACGGACGGGATCGACCACCGAGCTCGGGGACTCCACCGGCGGGCTGGGTGCCGCTGTGCGCCGATCGGCGCCGACTCGGTGCTCGGCTTCACGTTCGGACGCGACCGGAGCGGCCGTCGGTGGTCGGCCCGGCGCAGGTCGCCGACCGTCACCTGGGAGAGCAGGACTCGTCGTGGGCTGCTCGGCCGACGGGCGATTCCTCTACGTCCAACGGATCCCGCAGCCGCCCACCGAGGAGACCGAGGACACCGAGCCCGCCGAACCCGTCGACGGCCCTCGAGCGGATCACGCTGGCCGATGGCAGCCGCAGCCAGGTGCTGGTCCTCCCGCCCGGCGAGATCGCCGGGCCGATCACCCGCTAGGAGCGCGCGAGCCTCGTCGACCCGGCGATGCCGCCGGCGGTGCGCCTGCGTCAGCCGACTGCGCGACCCACGACGGTGCCGAGCGCCACAGCGGCCATCCCGAGCCCGATCGTGAGGGCTGCGTAGGCCAGGGCCCCCCGGCCCCGGCTCTCGCGGATCAGGCTCCAGGACTCCCACGAGAACGTGCTGAAGGTGGTCAGGCCACCGGCGAACCCGATCCCGATGATCAGCTCGAGCGTCCGGGCCGATTCCGCCTGGTCAGCCGTGCCGGCCGAGGCGACCTGCGCGCTCCAGCCCAGCATGAGCCCGAGGATGAGCGATCCGACGACGTTGACCGCCAGCGTCGCCCACGGCAGGCGGGTGAGTCCCACCCGATGCGTGACGGTGCGGTCCAGGCCCGCCCGGCACACGGCGCCCACGCCGGCACCGAGGGCCACCCCGACCAGGTGCAGCTGGCTGATCGCCTCCACGGCGCTGCTCACGCCGACCGACCTCGCTGGCCAGCGGGACGACCCGCTGCGCGGTCCACCAGCCGAGCGCGGCGGCACCGATGCCCAGGGCTGTCGCCCCGAGCACGTAGACCACGGCGAGGAGCTCGAAGCCGTCGACGACGAGGTCGTACGTGTCGGCCATGAACGTCGACCAGGTCGTGAACGACCCGAGGATCCCCGTGGCCAGGAACGGTCGCCACGGATGGGACACGTGACCGCGTCGGACCCACCCGTGCAGCAGCAGCCCCATGATGAAGGCGCCCACGAGGTTGACCCCGAGGATCCCCCAGGGGATCTGCGCCCGGCTGGGCGGGGATCGCCAGCCCGACCACGTACCGAAGGGTCCCGCCGAGCATCCCGCCGACGAACACCGCGACGTAGACCAGCCAGGCCGGTGGGGTCGCACGCGGCGCAGGGAGCGGCGCGGCGGGGTCCATGGGCACATGATGGCCCACGTGCACCGGCCGTCAGCCCGGCGACTCACTGCGGCGCCAGGACCCTGCCCAGGACGTCGGCGGCCTCGGGGTGGTCCAGCAGTGCCATGTGGCTGGCGTCGTCGATGACCACGCGCCGCGCGTGACCTGCTCATCGACGGCGAAGGCGCTGTCGAGGGTGACCAGCCCGTCCCCCAGCGGTCCCAGCAGCGCCCGAGCGGGCGCGGCCCACGAGGCCCCTGGCGTCCCGCCGGGCGCAGGGTGGCCGCGACCAGGTGCCACCGCGGCCCGGCGGTCGCAGCGGCGACATCGGCGATGCCGAGGTCCTTGATCCCGGTGCTGCGCTCGTCGCCCAGGGCGACGATCGGCGCCGCAACCGGCCAGCCAGGACGCCAGGGCCAGCCCACGGACCGCCGCCCGCTCCAGGGGCGCACCGGCATGCGGCGTGCCCAGCGTGATGACATCCGAGACCAGCTCCCGCCAGGGCCCCCCGGCGGCCAGCCCCTCGCGGATGACCAGGCCCCCCATGGAGTGGCCGACGAGGACGATCCGCTCCACGGCCATGGGCCAGCGGGACGACGAGCGCGCCGAGCAGGTCAGCGAGCTCGGCGCCGGAGTCGGCGATCGCCTGGCCGGTCGTGTAGCGCACGGTCAACGGGGTCGCGCCATGGGTGCGCACCACGTCGAGGTAGGCCTGACCCCACATCGACTCGTGGTTGCCCAGGCCGTGCACGAACACGACCACGGTCGGGCTGGGACGCGTCGGCCGGCCCGTGGGCGCCGGTCGCGCTCCCCACGATCTCCACGAGGGCTGCCCCGGTGGCGCAGCGACATCGGCACGGTCAGCGCCCGGACGCGGTCGTCGTCCACGAGGCGGTCGCCGAAGGCGGCCCCGAGCGCGGCAAGCCAGGCCGACGGCCGGTGGGTGCTCGGACGCCGGCCGCGCCTCCGGCGCCGCCGACGCCTCGAGCAGGGGCGCCGCCACGGCAGCCACCCCACGGGCCCGGTCTCCACGGCGGCGAAGTGGAACCGGGCCATCTGCGCGGATGCCTCGAAGGGCAGCCTCGCCCACAGGACCGAGCGGGGTCAGCCCCGTGCGGACCACCCGGTGAGGCCTCGTGCGTGCCGGCCACGGCCCGGGTCACCCGGGCGACGGCCCCACCGCGGCATGCGCGGCCGCGGCGCGCTCCCGACCGTCCATCAGTGGACCCCTGGTCGGCGACACCGCGCCGCGTCCGCCCGCCGGAGGGATCATCGTCCCGGACGCTCGATCCCGCGAGCGTGCCGATCGGGCGGGCCATGCGACCATCTCCCCGCCCAGCCGCACAACACCGACACGGGCAGAACCCACCGGGCGAATTGTGCCGAGGTGACAAACCGCGCACCCGACACCCACCCCGCCCCGCTCCCGTCCGGCCCGTCGCGATCCGTCCGCGCGCCCCGTCCGCCCGAGCATGTGCGTTGTCCGGACACCTGTGTCCGCTGCGAGCCAGGGCCTGTCCGGATCCGGCCGATCCGGCCACCGACTGCCCATCGGTCGGTAGCATCGCCTGATGGATCCCCGGGCCACGCGCCGCCCTCGGGCGTGTCGGTGGATCCGGTGACCCATGCGGTGACCTTCCGCGTCGACCTGGATGCGCGCTGCACCCCGCGTCGGGTGTGGTTCCACCTGCGCGACTTCGGCGCGGACCCGACGTTCCACCTCGAGGGCGACCAGTGGGTGGCGCGCATCCCCCGGCCGCCTGTCGATCGGCTGGAGTACCTGCTGGTGCTCGAGTGGGCCGACGGGGGCGAGTCGATGGTCACCGACCCGGCCAACGCGCACCGGGTCCGGTCGGTGTTCGGCGACAAGTCCGTCATCGAGTTCCCCGGCTACGCCCGCCCGTGGTGGCTGGCGGTCGCCGACGCCGCCGACGCCCAGGCCCGCCGGGACGCCGAGGCCGACGCGGCCGCCGCCCGCCGCGCCGCCACGACCGGTCGCCCGCGGACCCGCACGCGACCGGCCAGCCGGCACCCGCACGGGAGCCCCGGGGCTGATGGCCGTGGCCCGCCCGTCGACCCTGGCCGACGACGCCCGCGACCTGCAGCGACCAGCGCAGTCCCGGCGAGGGCGTGGCCTCGGTGCGCGTCCGTGCCCCGCTCCGCCGCGGCGACGAGCGGATCCGGCGCTCGCCCGCAGCGTCGCAGCCACCCGGCCGGGGCGCTGGTCGTGGACCCCGCGGACGGCCGAGGTCCTCGACCCGGAGGCGGCCGTGGCCGTCGTCGGGCAGCTCCACGTCCCCGCCGACTCGACGCCCGAGCGAGCCCCTGCCGCTGCTCGTGGTCCATGACGGACCCGAGTACGCCGACCTGGCCCAGCTGCTGCGCTACATGACGACGCTGGCGCGCATCGAGCCCGCCCTGCGGTGCCGCGTCCTGCTGCTGCAGCCGATCGACCGCGACCGCAGCTACTCCGCCTCCCCTGCCTACGCCCGGGCCCTGGTCACGCGGATGCTGCCCAAGGTCACCGACGCCGTGCCACCGTGGGTCGCCCCGTGGGCGTGGGGGCCAGCCTCGGCGGCCTGGCGATGATGCACGCGGCCATGAGCTACCCGGGCACCTTCGCCGGGGTGTTCAGCCAGTCGGGCTCGTTCTTCCGGCCGCGCACCGACGGGATGGAGCGCGGCTACCGCCACTACAACCGGATCGTGCGCTTCGTCGACGACATCGACGCCGACCCGCGAGCGCCTGGCCGACCTGCGCGTCGACCATGACCTGCGGGACCGGCGAGGAGAACCTGGCCAACAACCGCGCCCTGGCCCGGCGGCTGACCCGGCTGGGGGTGCCGACGCAGCTCATCGAGAACCCGGACGGGCACAACTACACCGGCCTGGCGCGACTGCCTGGACCCCGGCCTGCGCCTGCTGCTGCGCGCGGCGTGGGGCCGGACGGGCAACACCCCCGACTGACGCGACAGACTGCGCGCATGCGGCGCGATGAGTGGCAGGTCTGGTCCCCCACGCTCGGGACCTCGGGGCACGTCGTGGCCTACGGGCACTGGGGCACGCCGGTGCTCTACTTCCCCTGCGAGGGCGGCAGCGCCCACGACATGGAGAACCACGGGATCATCCACGTCCTGGCACCGGCGATCGAGGCCGGGCGGATCAAGGTCTACGCGGTCGACGCCAACGACCATGCGTCCTGGTCCAACACCTCGATCCCCAGCGAGGAGCGCGCCCGGCGCCACGACGCCTACCACGCGTGGATCACCGACCAGGTCGCCACGGCGATCCACGGCGACTGCGGCGGCTGGGTGCCCATCGTGACCGCCGGGGCCAGCATGGGGGCCTTCCACGCGGTGAACCTCGCGCTGCGCCGGGCCGACCTGTTCCCGCATGCGATCGGGATGTCGGGCAACTACGACCCGGGAAGCTGGCACGCCTGGGGCGAGATGGGCGACGCCCTGTACTTCAACAACCCGGCCGCCTACGTGCCCAACCTGTACGGCGACCACCTCGACTGGCTGCGCAGCCGGGTGTTCATCCAGCTCGTGGTCGGCTCGGGGGCGTTCGAGGAGCACCCGACCCGGGCGCTGCCCTCCTCGTGGGCCCTGGCCCATGCGCTGTGGGCCAAGGGGATCCCCTGCGACCTGGACGTCTGGGGCACCGACACCCCGCACGACTGGCCCTCGTGGCAGCGCATGGCCGTCAAGCACCTCGCCGCGCTCTGAGGACAGCCCCAGCGACCGCCGCGACCCGCCGACACCCGACCACTGGAGGACACGATGGACGCCACGACCCGCTCCCACCTCGTGGGGCTGCTCCTGGGCACCGAGAACGACTGGCCGGTGGCCTTCGAGTCCCTGGTGCGCGCCCTGGGCCCGATCCCCGACGCCCACGGGACGAACCACGAGATCGTCACCGAGCGCACCACCATCGAGCCGTTCAACCTGCGCGACAAGCCCCGCCAGGAGCTGGTCATCGACCGGCTGGCGTACTGGTACTACGTCCCCCGCGAGTGGCTGAAGAAGGTCTCGCTGATGGACGACGTGTACCTGCTCAACAGCCCGTTCACGTTCCAGTCGATGGAGAAGCACTCGGCGTACTGCGCGATGATGCGCCTCGGGATGAAGATCCCCGAGACGGTGCTCGTCCCCTACAAGAACCCGCTGGACCACGCCAAGTACGCCTACACCGCCGAGCGCTACAACCAGCCCTTCGACCTGGCCTCGCTCGCCGAGCAGGTGGGCTACCCGATGTACATGAAGCCCTTCGACGGCGGCGGCTGGCGCGGGGTGTCGCGGATCAACGACCAGGCCGACCTGTTCCGGGCCTACGACGACTCCGGCGAGATGCTGATGCACCTGCAGGCCGCCGAGGACCACGACGTGTTCGCGCGCTCGCTGTCCATCGGGCCCGAGACGATGGTCATGCACTTCCTGCCCGACCAGCCGATGCACGCGCGCTACGCCGTCGACCACGACTTCCTGAGCCCGCAGGCCGGCGACGAGTGCATCACGATCAACCGCACCGTGAACGCCTACTTCAAGTGGGAGTTCAACTCCTGCGAGATGCTGGTCAAGCGCGGCACCGACGGCCAGCCCGATCAGGTGTACCCCATCGACTACGCCAATGCGTGCCCCGATGTGGCGATCACCTCGCTGCACTACTACTTCCCGTGGGCCATGAAGGCCCTGGTCAAGTGGAGCGCGTACTGCCTGATCACCGAGCGGCCCACGACGGTGGACATGCAGTCCTCGCGGTACAACGCGATCGCCGACCGCGACGACCTGACCTACGAGGAGAAGCTGGGCCGCTACCGCAAGCTGGCCGACGAGTACTTCGAGGCCGACCGGTACTACGACTGGTGCGACTCCCGGCTGCGCAACTTCGACCAGATCGCCCTCGAGTGGTTCACCGGCCCGGAGATGGACGCGGTGATCGTCGACACCGTGCGCGCGACGTTCCCGCCGCACGAGCACGACCAGTTCATCGAGCACTACCGGGGGCTGGTCGCCCTCTGGTGCCGCGACGAGGCCGCCCGGCTGTCGTCAGGTCAGTTCATCCACCCGTAGGGGCTCCACCGGCCGGGTCGTGTCGCCGCGCGCCAGCTCGGCGGCGGTCAGGCCGTCGAGGTCCAGGCCCTCGGTGTCCTGGCCCCAGCGGGCGAACTGCGCCTTCACCGCGTCCCGGGCCGAGGCGAACCGGGAGGCGACCATCCGCCGCGTCGCCCACTCGCGCTCGTTGTCGCGCAGGGCCGCCTCGATGCGCTCCGCCTGCTCGTCGGTGGCGGGCAGGCCGTACGTGCGCTGGACCGCCTCGCGCAGCTCGATCCGGTAGTCGTGGCCCTGGCGCACGAACTGCCCCGGCTTGGAGTTCATGCCGTTCTTGAGGTCGATCAGGGTGATGATGAACGTGATGACCGGCCGGAAGGCCGTCTCCCGCGGGACACCGGGCGGACGCGTCTCCGGCGGGCCCATCCACCAGGGGGCGCGCACGAGGGCGGCGTAGTCGAACTTGTTGATCGGGTCGTCGTGGTGGACCACCATGACGTGCCGCACGGACTCGGGGAGGTCGGCGATCTCGCTGGCCTGCGAGACCAGCCCGAGCAGGCCCTTGGGATCGTTCACGGCCCGTTCGGAGAACCACTTGACCCACAGCGAGGTGCGGAACGGCGTGCCCAGGTACAGGCCCCGCTCGACGCCGAGCTCCTCGAAGTGGTCCGTCCCCCCGGCGGCCACGTCGAGGGCGACCTCGGCGCCGAGGCTCTCGCCGAACTGCACGATCCGCGGCCGGCTGCCCTCGGGCATCTGCGCGATCCGGTCGCGGATCCCGGCCAGGATCAGCTCCTGCTGGGCCTCGCCCTCGCGCGTCTCCTTGAGGGCCAGCGCGCTGGGCACCAGGGCGTACTGCGGGACGACGATCGCGCAGTCCCCCCGGGTCAGGTACTCCACCGCCTCGGCGAAGGAGTAGTTGACGTAGCCCACGCCCGTGGGCGCCGCCACCACGATCAGCGAGCGCTCGAACCCCCCGAGGCGCTCGAGCTCGGCCAGCGCGATCTTCGCCCGATCCTGGGCGGTGGAGGCGCTGCCGAAGCCGGCCACGGCCCGCACGGGCGCCTTCGCCGGCTCCCCCATGACGCTCGTGATCTGCTCGGGGGTCAGGGCCATCAGCACGAAGCGCCGCCCCTCCTTGCCGATCGCGTCGAACGCCACGACGCTGTTCGGCCCGGCGGTGACGTGCGGGTTGGTGGGCGCGTCGGGGTACGCGGGCTCGACGACGTCATCGGCGCGCATCACGTGCCAGCGGACCCGGTTGAGCAGGACGCCCCCCGTCACGGCCAGCAGCGTGGCAGCGGCGACGTGACCGACCAGCGGGGTCACCGGGTTGGCCGGGCGGCCCATCAGCTTCGAGACCACGATCGGGGTCCCCTCGGCGATCCCGAACTGGACGCCCGCCAGGGCGACCAGGCCACCGGCGACCGCCCCACCCATGGCCACCGAGCGGCCCAGCTGCTTGGGGTTGCGCTCCACGGCCACCGCCTTGCGCTCGGCCGGGCGGCCCTCCCCGTGCTTCTTCGCGCGCACGTTGCGCAGGGCGACCGTGACCCCGCCCGTCGCCGCGCCCAGCGCCCCCGCGATCAGGAGGTTGATGGGCAGCGCGCGCTCACCGACGACGCGGTCCAGGACCCGGTCCGAGCCCACCACCAGCGCCCCGGCAACGGCACCGACGGTCACGACGCGCGCCACCGACTGGGCGGTGGCCAGCGGCAGCGAGACGCTGTTGTCGTCGGGAACCGCGGCGATGACGGCGATCCCCGACGCGGCGACGATCGCCGATGCGGCCAGTGCGATGTTCTCCGGGTTCCCCCCCTGCCGGTTCTTCACGATGATCTCCGAGACCGCCTCCGCGATCGACAGCCCCAGGGCGGAGAAGCCCAGGGCGTAGGCGGCGGTCGCACCCGTGACCATGGCCTGGTCGGTGGTCGATCGAGGGAGCAGTCCGCGGGCGAAGGAGGGCCCGACGCTCGCCACGGCGGTCGCGACCCCGGTGCGCAGCGCGAGGTAGCGCCGCTCCCGGACGAAGGTCCATGCGGGCTTGACCTCAACCATCGATGGACCTCCTGGGCGGGGCGGGCGCGGCGGTGGCCATGCTAGGCCACGGCCGGCGCGGGGCGCCCAGTCCCAGGAGCGTCGACCCTCAGGAGGTGACGACCATCGCCACCGCGACCCTCAGGAGGTGACGACCATCGCCACCGCGACGTACTGCACCAGGTAGGCCGCGATCGTGAACGCGTGGAACAGCTCGTGGAAGCCGAACCACTCCGGGTGCGGGTTGGGCTTCTTGCGGGCGTAGACCACCCCACCGATCGAGTACAGGACCCCACCGATGGCCAGCAGCGCGACCGTGGTCGCCCCCAGGTCGCGGTAGAAGGCGGGGAGGAAGAAGACGGCGACCCACCCCAGCGCGAGGTAGGAGCCGGTCACGAGCCAGCGCGGTGCCCCCGTCCACGCGACGCGCACGATCAGCCCGACCAGGGCGATCCCCCACACCAGCGCGAGGATCGTCCAGCGCAGGGTCGCCGACGGGAGCGCCGCCGCGAACGGCGTGTACGAGCCGGCGATGAACAGGTAGATGTTGGCGTGGTCGAGCTTGTGCAGGAAGTCATTGACCCGCGCCGATCCGGCACCCAGGTGGTAGGCGGCACTGACCCCGAAGAGCAGGACGGTCGTGAGCACGTAGACCGCCACGGCCACGCGCAGTCCCACGGTCGGGGTGATCACCATGAGGATCAGGCCCAGCACGAACGCCAGCGGGGCCGCACCGAAGTGCAGCCATCCACGCAGTCGCGGCTTCAGGGCAGCGACCCCGTGGACCGACGAGTCGCCCCCGTGGGGCAGTGCAGCCGCGTCGGGATCCATCTGCCCAGTCTGGGCGCTCAGGGGGCCACCAGTCATCACGAACTCCTGCCGGGCGCCACGGGCACCGTCTCACCGTCGAGGATCCCAGCGTAAGTTACGGTCGCGTAGGTTCCCAAATCGGATGGGTCGGGGAGCTCGGCGGCTGAGCCCGTCGGCGTAGTGTCGATCCCACGCCGATCGGAGGTCCGCATGCTGCCGACGACCCTGACCCTCACCCTGCCGCCATGGGTGCGTGACCTGCCGCCTCCCGACGCGCTGCCTCACCTGACCGATCGGATGGAGCTCGTCCTCGACCTGGCGATGCGCAACGTCGAGCGGGGCACTGGCGGGCCGTTCGCCGCAGCCGTGTTCGAGCGGGAGTCCGGGCAGCTGATCTCGGTGGGGGTCAACCGGGTGGTGCCGGAGAACAGCAGCCTGGCCCACGCGGAGGTCCTCGCGATCGGGCTCGCGCAGGCGTCCATCGGGACCTACGACCTCGGAGGGCCCGGGCAGCCGCGGCTCCAGCTGGTCAGCAGCAGCCAGATGTGCGCGATGTGCCTGGGCGCGGTGGTGTGGTCGGGAGTGGCGCAGGTCGTGTACTCCACGACCTCCGGTGACGTCATCGCCACCGTGGGGTTCGATGAGGGACCGACGCCGCCGGACTACTCCCACCAGCTCGCCCATCGCGGCATCGGTGTGGTCGCCGGTGTCATGCGCGACCGCGGGCTGGAGGTGCTGCGAGGCTATGTGGCATCCGGCGGTGTCGTCTACAACGCCCACCACTGAGAGGCCCCGATCGTGCTCTGGCTCCTCGCCTACCTCGTCGTGGCGAACCTCGTCTCGTTCGCCATGTTCGGCATCGACAAGCAGCGGGCCAGGGAAGGGCAGCGGCGGATCTCCGAGCGCGCCCTGCTCACGTCCGCGGTCGTCTCGGGGACCATCGGGGCCTGGGTGGGCATGAGCGTGTTCCGGCACAAGACGGCCAAGCGCACGTTCCAGGCGAAGATGGTCGCGATGACCGCGGTGGATGCGGCGGTCCTCCTGATCGCGCTGCTCGCGACGCGCTGATCCGGCCTCTGGCGGGTTCCGCCGCCGTACCCCTTCAGCGACCGGAGGCCCACCCGACACCCGCCGGTCCCATCGGCCGCCTCCGCTCGCCGGACCCCCCGTCCCCCGAGCCGCCCGGATTCCCCCAGCCCGCACGTCCCCGTGAACCTCCCCCAGCCCGCCCACCCGGACCACGACCCTCCCCGGCCCGCCCACCCGCACCCGGTCGGCCGTCCCACCGGGCTCACCCGGCTGGACCAACCCGCCAGTCGCCGGGCGTGTGCCTGACGCACACGAAGTCGTCCTTCTCGAGGCCCTCGTCGGCCGAACTCCCGGCCACGCGCTCGAAACCGCCCTTCTGGCTGTCTCCAGTAGGACCAGCAAGGCGGTTTCTCGTGCGTCCCACCGCCGGGCCCCTGATCACCTCTGGGGTACGGGAGGTTTCGTGTGCGCCCTCGGCCGCTGACGCGGATCGGCCCGACCGCCGCTTGCGCCCGCCGCCCGGGGTGGGGAGCATGGGCCCATGCCCGACTCCCCGCGCACCGTTGCCGCGCCGCCCGAGCCGTGCGCGCGCTGCGGCGGGGACTCCGAGTTCGAGATCGCCTCGCTCTGGCTGTGCATCGAGTGCTACCACGTCGCCGGATCCACCTGCGCCGGCATCGGCCGCATCCCGGCAGACCCACCGGGCTCCGCCGCGGCTCCGGTCGAGGGCGGCGTCGACCTGCTCGGCGCGCCTGATCAGGTCTGCTGACGCGACTGATCGAGCCGCCACAACCCCAGGGCGATCCCCGCCGCGAGCAGGGCCCCGAGCAGCGTCGCCACGACCCGTTGCAGGGCGACGCCCACCGTGTCGGCGCCAGCCCCTGAGCCGATCAGCACGATGAACGGCGTGAGGAACATGACCTGCTGGGCATACCTGCCCATCAGGGCGTTGGCGACCACGAGCACCAGCAGGGCGACCGCGACGCCGAGGGCAGCCCATGCGGGCAGGACCAGGGCCAGGGCGAGCGCCAGCACGGCGCCGAGGGTCGTGCCCGCCACCCTCTGGCGGGCCACTGACTGCGTCTCGGCACCGTAGGGCCGCAGCACGATGGTCATCGTCATCGCGATCCAGTAGCCGTGCGGGACGTCCACGACACCCAGGAGCAGCACGACCACGCCCACCACGACCGCCATCGCGATGGCATGGGCCCAGGCAGTCCACGGCTCCACCCCGGACGGCTCCGCGGGGGTGTTCAACCTCGTGACGGCGGAGAGTGCGACGACGATCGCGCCACCCACGAGCATCCAGGCCCCGACCTGGACCGGGTCCTGTCCCGCGGGCAGGGTCGCGTAGACGGCGGCGATCGTCGGGATCCCCGCGAGCAGCCCGTTCTGGACGAGGTTCGCCGGTGCGACGAGCAGGCAGGCGAGCGCCACGAAGCAGGCCGCCGGGAGCGCCTGGCCGGCGATCCCCGATGCCACCACGCCGGTCAGGGCAGCGGGGATGGCCAGTGCCAACGAGTACGTGGGCCTGAGCTTGAGGGCAGGGGTGAGGCTCCCGGTGTACCCCATCCCGACGGCGAGCACGGCCCCCGTCCCGGCGGCGGCGTACACGATCGCCAGGGGGGCCATCAGGATCAGGGCGATCGTGAGCGATCCGGCGAGGACGGGCCGCGGGACCCGCCACGTCCCCGGGGCGAGTGCCGGACCCGTCGGCTCACCACCCGCGCGGTCCATGTCCGTCAGGAGGCGTCCCGGCAGGGGGCGCACAGCCCGAAGAGCTCCAGCTGGTGGCTCACGTCGCTGAAGCCGTGCTCGGCCGCGACCGTGTTCGCCCACTTCTCGACCGCAGGCCCGGCGATCTCCACCGTGCGGCCGCACTGGCGGCAGACCAGGTGGTGGTGGTGCACGTCACTGCACTGGCGGTACAGGGTCTCGCCGTCGTCGCGCACCAGGGTGTCGACCTCACCGAGCTCGGCCATGAGACCGAGGTTCCGGTACACGGTCGCCAGCCCCACCGACGTCCCGCGTGCTCGCAGTGCGGCGTGGATGTCCTGTGCGCTGCGGAACTCCCCTGACTCGGCCAGCAGCTCGGCCACCGCCACCCGCTGGCGCGTGGTCCGCTGGCGCGGCTGGACGGGACTGGTCATGGCGGCAGCCTACTGGGGGTCGGCGGCCCCGGAGTGTGGGAAGTCCGGGCCGGCGACGGCGCACCGGTGGCGGACGGCGGGCAGCCGGGGCTGGGCCCGCGGGACGCCGCAGAGGTCACCGTCCCCGGATCAACCCCGCCGCACCCGGGAACCGATCCCATTTGGCGGGGCACCCCAACTAATCTAGACTGATTCTCATTCGTTGCAGGATCGCCTGCCTGAGGAGGCACTCCATGGCACATCGCATCACCCTCGCCGCTGCCGGCGTCACCGCGGCCCTCCTGCTGGCAGGATGCTCGTCGGACGCCGAGTCGGGTTCGGCGGCCTCGCCGACCGGGTCGGGGGGGCCGGAGCGCGGGTCGTTGCCACCACCACGATCTGGGGTGACCTCACCGGCCAGATCGTCGAGTGCGCGGGGGCAGGGGACGTGTCCACCCTCATGCCCATCGGCGCTGACCCGCACGACTACTCGCCCTCGTCCCAGGATGTGGCGGCGATGGTCTCCGCGGACCTGGTGATCGCCAACGGGCTGGGGCTCGAGGAAGGCCTCGAGCAGAGCATCGAGTCCGCCAGGGCCGATGGGGCGACGGTGTTCGAGGTGGCCCCGATGGTCGACCCGCTCCCCTTCGGCGAGCACTCGAAGGAGGAGTCCGGCGAGGAGGCCCACGCCGAGGACGACGCGGACGAGCACGGCAGCGAGGACCCGCACGTCTGGCACGACGTCACCCGCGCGGCCAAGGCCGCAGGCCTGATCGGCGCGGAGCTGACGAAGGCCACCGGGAACCCCGACTACGCCGAGTGCGGCACGCTGCTGCAGGGCGAGCTCATGACGGTCAACGACGAGGTGGCGGCCACCCTGGCCACGGTCCCCGAGGAGCGCCGCATCCTCGTGACCGACCACGACGCACTGGGCTACCTCGCCGAGGCCTACGGGTACACCGTGGCCGGGACCGTGATCCCGGGCGGATCCACCCTCGCCGAGCCGAGCTCCGCGGAGCTGGCCGCCCTGGCGGCCACCGTCACGGAGGCGGGCGTGCCTGCGATCTTCGCCAACACCGCCAACCCCCAGGCGCTCAGCGACGCCCTGGCCTCCGAGGTCGGCGACGTCGCGGTGGTGGACCTGTACGTGGACAGCGTGGGTGACCCCGGATCCGGCGCGGACACCTTCCAGGGCATGGTGCGGACCAACGCCCAGCGGATCTCCGAGGCGCTGGGTGGCTAGGCTGCGGCCGTGCCCGTGATCGAGTGGTTCACCGAGCCGTTCGCGCTGGGCTTCCAGCAGCGGGCGCTCGTCGGCGGCATCCTCGCCGGGCTCATGTGCGCCGTGGTGGGGACGTGGCTGGTGCTCCGCGGGATGGCGTTCTTCGGTGACGCGTTCACCCACGGCGTCGTGCCCGGGATCGCAGCCGCCGTGGCGTTCAGCTTCTCCCCCCTGCTCGGGGCGGCCATCGCCGCGGCAGCCATGCTCCTGCTGATCGAGACCGTGCGACGGCACAGCAGCCTCAGCGAGGACACGGCGATCGGGCTGCTGTTCGTCGGGATGCTCGCCCTCGGTGTGGTGATCATCTCGAAGGTGGACAGCTACACCGGCAGCCTCACCTCGATCCTGTTCGGCAACGCCCTGGGCGTGACGCGCGAGGACATCGCCTGGCAGCTGGCCCTGGGGGCCGTGGTGATCACCGCCTCGATCCTGCTGTACCGCCCGCTGCTGGCGCTGTCGTTCAACGAGAACAAGGCCTACCTGCTGGGGATGCGCCCGAAGGCGGCGCACGCCGCGCTGCTGGTCCTGATCGCCACCGCGGTCATCGGCAGCTTCCAGGCCGTGGGCACCCTGCTCGTCTTCGCGCTGCTCGTCGGGCCCCCGGCGACGGCCTCCCTGATCGCCCGGACGGTCCCCCGGATGATGCTCGGGGCGGCCGCGCTGTCGGTGGTCTCGGTGTGGCTCGGGCTGGTCCTCAGCTACCACCTGGGCACGGCAGCCTCGGCCACGATGGCCCTCATCCCGGTCGTCATCTTCTTCCTCGTGCTGCCCTTCTCCAAGGCGATCCATGCCCGGCGGCAGCGGCGCGACAACGGCTGGCCGCAGCCCCCTGGCGATGTCGTCGGGGCGGTGGCGTGATGGGCGCCGTGACCCCGGACACCGGCGGGCACGTCCATCGACCCGGAACGGGATCGCCCGGGGATCCCGTCGTCGAGGCCGAGGACCTCGAGCTGCGCTACGGCAGCTTCGTGGCCGTGGCCGCGTCGTCGTTCACGATCCCCCCCGTGGGGGTGGTGTCGGTGATCGGCCCGAACGGGTCGGGCAAGTCCACGCTGCTCTCCGCGCTCGTCGGGCTCGTCCCGGTGGCCGCAGGCAGCCTCCAGGTGCTCGGGACGGACCCGGTCTCTGCCCGGGACCACATCAGCTACGTGATGCAGGCCACCCCGGTCCCCCGGGTCACGCCCATCACGGTCCGGGAGGTCGTGGGGCTGGGCAGGTACGCCGAGCGGGGGATGTTCGGCCGCTTCCGCCCCTCGGACCGGAGGGCGATCGACGACGCCCTGGCGCGCATGGAGATCAGCCACCTGGCCCGTCGGCACATGCACGAGCTGTCCGGCGGGCAGCGCCAGCGCGTCCTCATCGCCCAGGGCATCGTGCAGGAGCACGAGCTGCTCGTCCTCGACGAGCCCCTGACGGGTCTGGACATGAACTCCGCGGCCACGATCGACACCCTCATCCACGAGAAGCTGGCCGACGGGTGCACGGTGATCCTCACCACGCACGACCTCGACGAGGCCCGCGCCGCCGACTGGGTCGTGCTGGTCAGTGGCCGGGTCATCGCGAGCGGCCCTCCGGCCCAGGTGTGCACCCGGCACAACCTCGAGGTCGCCTACGGCCTGGGCAGCATGCACGAGTGGGAGGGGTTCCTCGACGATCCCGCCCACGACACCCACCAGCGCTGACCGCAACCGCCGGGCGGCGCTGGCGCCGCCGCCGGGCGCTCGAGGCGGGTCAGCGCAGCGGGAGGTCGACCATCACCATGTTGTGGTCCGACGCTCGGTACCTGTTGTCGAACTTGCCCTTGGCCGTGAGGTGCAGGACGACCTCGTGGCGGTGGGGTGCCACGGTGGAGAAGATGTAGTCGATCCGGGTCGTGTCCCTGCCGTAGAAGTACGGTCGGGGCGGGAATCCCTTGTACTTGCGGGTCTTGGGCGTGTAGTTGACCGTCGAGTAGTTGCCGTTGACCTTCACCGGCGCCGCGTACCCGTCGATCAGGCCGCTGTTGGCCAGGACCTGCTGGGCGCCGTACGGCTGGCGGCGCTGGAAGGAGTTGAAGTCCCCGCCGATGACGATGTTCACCCCGCTCAGGCCGCTGCCCGCGATCAGGCTGTCCGCCCAGGGGCGCAGGGCCGACGCGACCGCCACGCGCAGGCGCTCGCCCTCGCCGTTCTTCTCCGTGGGCAGGTGGGCGGAGATGAACAGGGTCGTCCGGGAGCTGCCCACGGGGGTCAGGAAGGCGTAGGAGGCGTTGCGGTCCTGCGTTCCGCCGAAGTCCACCCCCGCGATCGTGGACATCCCCGCCATCCCGGCCGCCGGCGCGCCCGTGGGCAGTGCCGCCAGGCTCATCCGCGAGGGCTTGAAGAAGATGTGCGCCCCGCGCGTGCAGCCCGGGGTGCAGTTGGAGTAGTCCGTGGACGTGATCTGGTAGCCGAGGGAGCCGAGCAGCCCGCGCACATCCTCGAGGTGGGTGGAACCACCCCACCGCTGGAGGTTGGCCTCCTGGATGGCCATGACACATCGGGCGAGGCGTCCCGCACGGTGTTCACCAGGGCTGCCCGACGCTTCGACCACGACCACTTGTCCGCCAGGCGCGTGGTCTTCATGACGTTGTACGTGGCCACCCGGATCACATCGTCGGTCGGCGCCGAGCGCGGGCACGGTCGCCTGGGCGACCGGCACGGTGCCGACGAGCAGGCCCACGACGGCTCGCGGCAGCCACGGCCAAGGTGCGCACGGATGCGTACACGCCAGGTGCCTCCTCGGTGTCGGTCCCACCCCGGATGGGGCCTCTGCAGACGTTCGTCGGCACACCCTGCCGCAGAACTTGACCGAAGGCACGCACATTCGTCGACCCGGAGGGATCCGATCGCCGGGACGACGCGAGCGGCCCGACCCTCGGCCGACGGTAGAATCAGGTCCGTTGCGCGCCGCCTCAGGCGCCCGTCCGCCCGGCTCTGCACAGCGCGCGGGACCGCCCGAACAGCACCTGGAGTCCGATGAGCGAGCCGTCGTCCGGCCCGGGATCCGCCGTGACCCTCGGTGTCGGGTCGGTGTCCGAGGAGGCGGGTCGGCGTCGCACGTTCGCCGTCATCAGCCATCCCGACGCGGGCAAGTCGACCCTGACCGAGGCACTGTCGCTGCACGCGCGTGCGATCGGGCAGGCGGGCGCGGTGCACGGCAAGGCCGGGCGGCGCTCGACGGTGTCGGACTGGATGGAGATGGAGCAGGCGCGCGGCATCTCGATCAGCTCGTCGGCCCTGCAGTTCACCTACCGGGACATCGTGCTGAACCTGGTGGACACCCCCGGGCACGCCGACTTCTCCGAGGACACCTACCGCGTGCTGACCGCCGTGGACAGCGCGGTCATGCTGCTGGATGCGGCCAAGGGCCTGGAGCCCCAGACGATGAAGCTGTTCGAGGTGTGCCGCAGCCGGGGCGTGCCGATCCTCACGGTGGTGAACAAGTGGGACCGGCCCGGACGTGACCCGCTGTCGCTGATGGACGAGATCCAGACGCGAACGGGGCTGATCCCCACGCCGCTGACGTGGCCGGTCGGGGTGGCCGGGGACTTCCGCGGGGTGCTCGACCGCAGGACTGGCGGGTTCATCAAGTTCACCCGGACCGCCGGCGGGGCCTCGATCGCCCCACAGCAGTTCCTCGACCCCGAGGCCGCCCTGGCCAGCGAGGGTGCGGCGTGGGCCGAGGCCGTGGGTGAGCACGAGCTGCTCGACGCCGACGGCTACAACCACGACGAGGCGCAGTACCTGGCCGAGCGGACCACGCCGGTGCTGTTCGCCGCCGCGGTGCTGAACTTCGGCGTCGGGCAGCTGCTCGACGTGCTGTGCGACCTCGCCCCGCCGGCCGGCGCACGACCCGACGAGGCAGGCACCCCACGCCCGGTCGAGGCACCGTTCAGCGCCCAGGTGTTCAAGGTCCAGGCGGGCATGGACTCCGCGCACCGTGACCGTCTGGCGTTCGCCCGCGTGAACTCCGGGGTATTCCACCGCGGCGATGTCCTGACCCACGAGCCCACCGGGCCGCTCGTTCGCGACGAAGTACGTGCACGCCGTCTTCGGCCGGACCCGCGAGACCCTCGAGGTCGCCTACCCCGGTGATGTGATCGGGCTGGTGAACGCCGGGTCGCTGCGCGCCGGGGACACGTTGTACGCCGAGGCCCCGGTCCGGTTCCCGCCGATCCCGAGCTTCGCCCCCGAGCACTTCCGGATCGCGCGTGCCAAGGACCCGTCGCGGTACAAGCAGTTCCAGCGCGGCATCGACCAGCTGGACCAGGAGGGCGTGGTGCAGGTGCTGCGCTCGGACCGCCGCGGCAACCAGGCCCCGGTGCTGGCCGCAGTCGGCCCCATGCAGTTCGAGGTCGCCGCGCACCGCCTCGAGCACGAGCTGCGCGCGCCGATCCACCTCGAGTCGCTGCCCTACACGATCGCCCGGCGCACCCGCCGCGAGGACATCGCCGCGATCGAGGCCCGTCGCGGCACCGAGGTGCTCGAGCGCGGGGACGGGGCGCTCCTGGCGCTGTTCACCGACCGCTGGCAGGTCCAGTGGGTGCAGCGCGACCACCCCGAGGTGGTGCTCGACCCGCTGGTGGCCGAGGTCGACGAGGTCGGCGCGGTAGCCGGCGCACCGTTCCGCGCGGGCTGTCGACGGGGGGTTGCTCGGCACGCGTCCCAGATCGGCGATTGGGCATACTTCCCGAGAACTGCCACCCCGGCGGCTACCCCGAACGAAGGAGTCCCACATGGGCCTCGAGGACATGGTGAACCAGGCGAAGGACATGATCACGGGCAACGCCGGCGCCGCCGACGCAGTCGAGGGCGCCGTGGACCAGGCGGCCGACGCCGTCAAGGAGAAGACCCCCGATCAGGTCGACGCCGCCGTGGACCAGGCGGCTCAGGCGGTCAAGGACCAGATCTAGCCCTCGCGAACCCTCCGGGGCCCCTGGCTCGACCCGATGCGGGCGCTCCGAACGCGAGATCGGAGGTCCTGCGTCGCCGTGAGCGACGGTGCGAGTCAGGGGCCGGTGTGGTCGCCCTCCGGGGACTGCTCCTCCCACGGCACGATGTGTGACCAGGCCTCCGGGTCCTCAGCGGTTGGGTCGGGCACACCCGTGGCAGGGCCCGCGGGTCGGCGCACGTCGGCCTCGATGTAGATCCAGCGTGCCGCCGGGACGGCGCTGCGGATCCGCCGCTCGGCCAGGTCCACGATGTCGGCGACCCGCGCCGCGGTCTCGTCGGGGTCGACCGCCACCTTCGCCGCCACGAGGAACTCGTCCGGGCCGGTGTGCAGGGTGCGCATGTGGATCACCGACTCGATGCCCACCTGCTCGACCAGGGCCGCCAGAACCAGCGCGTTCTCCTCGGGCAGCGCGGACTCGCCGATCAGCATCGAGGCCATCTTGTAGGACAGGAACACCGCGATGACCACGAGCAGCGTGCCGATCGCGACCGCGCCCATACCGTCCCAGCGACCGTCGCCGGTCACGCTCGCCAGGAAGATGCCGGCCAGCGCGAAGCCCAGGCCGATCAGGGCGCCGAAGTCCTCGAGCAGCACCACCGGCAGCTCAGGCTGTCGCGAGTCGCGCACGTAGCGGGGGATCGACTTGGACCCGCGCGACCTGTTGGCCTCCCGGACCGCAGTGCGCAACGAGAAGGTCTCCAGGCCGATCGAGATGAACAGCACGGTGTAGGCGACCCAGACGTCGCGGGGGACCTCGGGGTTGTGGAACTTCTCCCAGCCCTCGTACAACGAGAACAGCCCGCCGAGCAGGAAGATGATGATGGCCACCAGGAACCCGTAGACGAAGCGCGTGCGTCCATAGCCGAACTGGTGGTCCTCGTCGGGTACCCGCTTCGCGCGCTTGCCGCCCCGCAGCAGCAGGGCCTCATTGACCGTGTCGGCCAGCGAGTGGATCGCCTCGGACAGCATCGACGACGACCCGGTGAACAGGAACGCCACGAACTTGGTGATCGCGATGCCGAGGTTCGCCAGGCCGGCCGCGATGACGGCCCGGAAGCCACCCTCGGTGCTCACGTGTCCCCCTCCTGCTCGGTCGAGCTCGGGACCCCCGGTGCGTCCGCGGCCCGAGCGGGTCGCGCCACCCGGCGCACGACGGCCACCGGACGCTCCAGGACCGGGGCCAGGTCGTGTGCCATGGGGGCACGCCATCCCAGCTTCACCGACAGCACCGCCAGTGTGGTGATCAGCAGGATGATCGGCCACTCGACGAGCCGGGTGGGCAGGTCCAGCCCGGCGACGAGCAGGACCATGATGACCGAGCCGACCAGCGCCGCCGAGGCGTCCCAGGGGCCCTCCTGCATGATCGCCGGCGCATCCCCGGCGAGCAGGTCGCGGATGATCCCCCCGGCGATGGCGGCGCTCACCCCGATCAGGACCGCGGAGACCGGTGGGTAGTCGGCGGCCAGGGTGCGCTCGACGCCCACAACGGCGAACAGGCCGATCGCCAGGGAGTCCAGCAGCAGCATCGGCCACGCCAGGTGCGTCGACCAGCGGGCAAGAAGCATCCCGCAGACGGCGGCGACGGCAGCCGCCGGGAGGTAGGCGCGATCGGAGATCGCCAGCGGCGGACCGACGTCGAGAAGGACGTCGCGGATCATCCCGCCGCCGAGCCCAGCAGCCACCGCGATGAGCAGGACCCCTGTGACCGTGACCCCCCGGCGGGCCGCGAACAGCGCCCCACCCAGGGCAGCCACGACGATCGTGAGCAGGTCCAGCCAGGTGGGAACGTCGATGAGGGTGACGTCACCGTCGAGCGGCATCACGACCTCCTCCATCTCCCTTCGCCCCGACCTCTGCCAGAGCTGGGCGGGCGGCATGGGGTTCGGGCGTGCATCCTCCCACCCACGGCCCCGGGCACCTGGCAAGGGGCACTTGGCCACGCCTGAGTCCAGGTACCCCTCAACGTCCCACACGCCCGTGCCGATACCAGCCATGAAGGGGGCCCGTCCCGGGTCATTGCCGGCCGGCGTCTCCCCAGGTGACCCCCGCCCCGGCCCATCACCCCCCGCGGGGGCCTCCTCCTGCTCGGTGAGCCCATCTGCCAGGCCCTGTGGCGCGACAGGTCCGTGTCAGCGTCGGGTCCAGAGTCCGAGGTCCCGGGACGGGCGACGGCTGGCCCCTACCGGAGCAGCCAAGCCTGATCTACTCTCGAAGTGGAAGAACCCCGACCCCGGTTCGAGTGCCATCCCCCGTTGTAGCGCTCGCCGGGGTCGGCTCTGTCACCACGACGTCGCCCCGGTCGTGAGGCTGTGCGGTGCGCCGACCGCACGGCCCGTCTCAGTTGAGCGACTGAAGGATCTCGGAGATCTCGGTCATGCCGAAGGGCTGGTCCCATCCTTCTCGGAACCAGGCTTCGTAGCGGTCCTTCCGCTCGGGGTGCGTGGGTTCCATCCAGCTGCGGGCGGCCGCGGCGGCGAAGTGACCGAACTGGGCCAGGACCATGGTGAAGTCGCTGGGCTCGACGATCCGGCCCGGGCCGCCAGCGTCGCGGTAGGCGTCGAAGAGCAGGCGCACCCGATCGGGATCGCCCTGCCAGAACCCGACGATGACCATCGCCAGTTCCTGGGTGGCTTCTGCTGGACCTGCGTTGTCCCAGTCGATCACGCACAACCCGCGAGCCGTGGCCTTCAGGTTGTCCGGCCACAGGTCCCGGTGGCAGAACTGCTCGCCATGCGGAGCCCGGAACAGGGACTGCAGGCCCAGGAAGTGGGGGACGGAGGCTGCGAACTCCCTCGCGAACGGGGCCTGAGCTTCTTCCAGGGCGTGGGCAGTCGCGTGCCAGTCCTGAGGATCGACTGGGTCTGTGTACCAGGGGTCGACCTGGCCCGTGATCCGGATCGGTTCCCGGTGCAGCAACGCCAGCAGGCGGCCCACAGCATCAAGCTCCCGGTCCGGGTCCACCTCGCGAAGGTCCACCCATTCGCTGGCCCGCACGGTGGCGGCCCCTATCTGCGCCAGAGCGGTGCCATGGATCGTCTGCAGCGGCCGGGGGGCAGGGACCCCTCGATCGATCATCCTGCGCGTGAACTCGTCGCTGGCCGAAGCCTCCCTCTCATCAAGGGCATGCCACACCTCCTTGACCGCGAACTCGCCCCGATCGGTACGCAGCCTCCAGATGGTTCCCATCAGGCCACTGGCCGCCTCAGTGGGGTCTGACACGGGGACGACCCAGACCGAACTCCCGCGCCACCTGGCCAGCGTCCACACCGGGCATCGTCCCGCAGGAGGGATCGGGTCGACAACGTCGGCGTGCCAGAAGTAGCCCCGCACCGATACTCGGCGCCACGCGCACGACACCCTCGAACCCCAGCCGACGTAGAGCCACCGGAATCCTCACTCGCCAAGCTGGTCCGCAGGCCGGCGCGGCTGCCGGGCTATCGCCGACCGGGCTGGGATAGTCCAGCGTGCTTTGTACCCACTTCGGCCCCGGGAGTGTCCTATGAACATGTGGGTGCGTGCTTTGGCGGGTCTTGCGGGGGGGATGGTCGCAGGTGCGCAGCTCGCCACCCCGGCTGCCGGGCTGATCACGACCTCGACGGTCACTGCGGGCCCGGGCGGTGTTTCGGCGCCCACGGTGGTCCCCGGGCGGGATGGTGTGGCCGTCGTCGTTGTGCCCGAGGCGACGGGACGGATCTTGATCACGGTCACCAGCGATGCGAAGCGTGTGCTTCTCGAGTGGCGCACGGCGGCCAATACCAAGGCGGCGACCGTGATGCGGATCCGCAACGGGAAGGCCGCGGGGTACCTACCCAAGGGCTCGACCAAGGTAACTGGCAAGGCCCTGCCCACTGCCAAGAAGGGTGAAGGCGCGCCGGCCGCACCCGCTGCCACGCCGTCGACAACTCCCTCCACGGAGCCTGGTTGCGCCCAGACCATGCGCTTGGGCAAGTCGGTTCAGGGCAGGGCCATCGATGCCTGCCAGCTGCGGGGCTCGGATGACACGGCCCCGCACACGGTGCTCGTGGTTGGGTCCGTGCATGGCATCGAGCCGGCCGGGCTGGGTGTCGTCTCTCGTCTGCAGGAGATGGATATCACCGGCCGCAAGGCGAACGTCTGGGTGATCAAGACGGCCAACCCAGACGGAGCCTTGGTCCTGTCCCGCGGCAACGCCCACAAGGTCGACCTCAACCGCAACTTCCCCGACTCGACATGGAAGGTCCAAGGGGTGGGGACGGTGGTGTACGGGGGCCGCAAGGCCGGCAGCGAACCGGAGACGCAAGCCCTCATGTCCGCCATGGAACAGATCAAACCCACCGAAGTCGTGGTGTTCCACCAGCAGTTGAACCTGATCGACTGCACGCCATACCGTTCCCAGACGTTGAGCCGGACCCTGCACGAATTGACCGGGTACCGCCTCATGAGTCCCCCGAAATGCCTAGCGAACTGGGTGGGCCAGTTCACCACCTGGGCCAACGAGACATACGAGACCACGTCCGCGGTCACGTTTGAGTTGGAGGCCCGCCCCCCGGCCCGCAGGCTTGACAGGGTCGCGGAGGCGATGGTGCAACTGGGCGCCGAGTTGCCACCCGTCGGGGGATAAGCCGGCAGGGAGCAACTGCCCGGGGTTTCGCGGTCGCCAGACCCTATCCTTGAGCGCTCTGCCGTCCGGTCAGGCTGAGGCTCTCCAAAATACTCCCAGATCGCCTGAAAACGTCCCAGATCGCCTGAAAGAGGTCAGGGCACCCACACCGCCGCGTCATGGGCGAAATGAACTCGTCGGGGATCGAATGACAGCAATCTGTCGAGCCAGGGACTTGGGTCGGGTAGCGGCGGTTCGTGGCCGCGGTCGCGCGCTTGGGCGGCGAGGACGTCGGCCGACCACTGTGAGGCTGTGTCATGGGTTTGGCCGGCCAAGACGATCGACCCGTCCTCGCACTGCAGGACCACCGACTGGTGACCGTCGACGTGTCCGGGGGTGGGGATCACGTGGATGCCCGGGGCGAGCTCGGCCTCTCCGTCGAGCAGCTCGTAGCGGGCCCGGGGGAAGTCGACCAGGTCCACGAAGGTGTAGTTGGGTTCGCGGGCGGCATCCAACTCACGACGCTGGCAGTGGATCGGTCGGCCTGCGAAGAGCGGGTTGCCTCCGATGTGGTCGAAGTGCAGGTGGCAGTTGACCACCAGGTCGATGTCAGAGCTGGCCAGTCCCACCGCTGCCAGTGCACTTTCGAGTGCTATCCGCCGCGGTCGGTACCACGCCTCGGTCTCCTGGTCGGCCGCCCCCAGGCCGGTGTCCATCAGCAGCAGCCCGGCGGGAGTGCGTGCCACGTAGGCCAGGACCTGCTCCACCCGGGGGTGCCCGGAGACCGTTTCGGCGCCAGGCCGGATGAAGGTGCCCAGATCGAGTCGAGCGACGTCCTCGATCCGCATGGACCCAGATCCTAAATGCAGGTGCCGCCGCGAGGTGGCGCAACCCCGGCCACCAGAAGTTGCCACCGCGCACGACGACGATCCCACTGGACCGGATCCCGAACACCCCACCACGCGGATCGAACCTCGGCCCCGCCGGTCGACGACTGTGGTGACGGCGGGGAATAGCCCCGCCGCCGGCGGGTAGCAGTCAGGTGAGCCCCCGCCGTGTGTGTCCCCATGTCCGCCGGCGGGGGCTCAGTTCACTCGTGCTCGGGCGCTGGCCTGTTCGGGGGATGCCGACTCAACCGCGCGTGCGATCGGGACGACCTCTGAGTCAGTGCCCCTCCTGCGACCCGCACCCACCATGGTTACTGCGCCGAGCGACAGGAGGGGCCTTGCTCCTCCGTTACGCCGTCCGCGGCTTCATCTTCACCACGTTGCTCATGGCCTCGGCGATCGCCTGCACTCCCCGCCGTTTCCCCTACCTTCTCGGCGCCGGGGGTCTGCTTGGACTCCAGCGGACACAACACCGCAAACGCATGAGGACTCCGATGCGGTTGCCGTCGGTCTCACCCGTTGGTGTCAACCCCCCGAAACGGCCCTCGCTTGTGCTCAGGAGTGGGCTCAGGAGTGGGCCCCGCGGGGCTCGAACCCGCAACCTACGGATTAAAAGTCCGCAGCTCTACCATTGAGCTAGAGGCCCTGGGAACAGGGGTGGCTGCGAGCCTGTCCGCTCCCGCCCGGTGCCGACGTCGAGGGTGACGGCGGGGGGCGGCCCCAATGATGCCAGAGGTGGGAGCACCACGGTCCCGGCGTTCCCTCGCCGCGTCGCCGTCACGAAGCCATCTGCACCGGCGCACGCCACCCCCGGCTGTCGCGTACGGTCGTGCCCATGACGCCGCACGTGCAGCATCCTGCCGACAGCCACGACCTCATCCGGGTCCACGGCGCGCGCGAGAACAACCTCAAGGACATCAGCGTCGAGCTCCCGAAGCGCCGTCTGACGGTCTTCACGGGCGTCTCGGGGTCGGGCAAGAGCTCTCTGGTGTTCGCGACGATCGCCGCGGAGTCGCAGCGGATGATCAACGAGACGTACAGCACGTTCGTCCAGGGGTTCATGCCCACGCAGTCCCGCCCCGACGTCGACGTCCTCGACGGGCTCACGACCGCGATCATCGTCGGCCAGGAGCGGATGGGGGCCAACCCCCGCTCCACGGTCGGCACCGTCACCGATGCCAACGCCATGCTGCGGATGCTCTTCAGCCGGGTCGGCGAGCCCCACATCGGCTCCCCCAACGCCTACTCGTTCAACGTCCCCACCGTGAAGGGCAGCGGTGCGGTCACGATCGAGCGGGGAGCGAGGACGAGGGCCGAGAAGGCGACGTTCTTCCAGCTCGGAGGCATGTGCCCCCGGTGCGAGGGACGTGGCTCCGTCAGCGACTTCGACCTCACCGCCCTCTACAACGCGGAGCTGTCCCTCAACGAGGGCGCGCTGACGATCCCCGGCTACACCATGGACGGCTGGTACGGCCGCATCTACCGCGGCAGCGGCTTCTTCGACCCGGACAAGCCGATCGGGAGGTTCACGAAGCGCGAGCTGCACGACCTGCTCTACAAGGAGCCGACCAAGATCAAGGTCGACGGGATCAACCTGACCTACGAGGGGCTGATCCCGAAGATCTCCAAGTCGATGCTGTCCAAGGACGTCGAGGCCCTGCAGCCCCACATCCGGGCCTTCGTCGAGCGGGCCATCACCTTCACGACCTGCCCCGACTGCCAGGGCACCCGGCTCACAGCCGAGGCGCGCTCCTCCAAGGTGCGGGGCATCAACATCGCCGACGCCTGCGCCATGCAGATCAGCGACCTGCGCGAGTGGGTGCGCGAGCTCGACGAGCCGACGGTCGCCCCGTTGACCGCCGGCCTGCAGCACCTGCTGGACTCCTTCGTGGAGATCGGGTTGGGCTACCTCTCCCTCGACCGGCCGTCCGGCACGCTGTCAGGCGGCGAGTCCCAGCGGACGAAGATGATCCGCCACCTCGGCTCGTCGCTCACCGATGTCACCTACGTCTTCGACGAGCCGACGATCGGCCTGCACCCGCACGACATCGCGCGGATGAACGACCTGCTCGTGCGGCTGCGGGACAAGGGGAACACGGTGCTCGTCGTGGAGCACAAGCCCGAGGCGATCGCGATCGCCGACCACGTCGTCGACCTGGGCCCCGGTGCCGGGACCGCGGGCGGCGAGATCGTCTTCGAGGGCACGCTCGAGGGGCTGCGGGCCAGCGGGACCACCACCGGCCGCCACCTCGACGACCGGGCCGCCCTCAAGGACAGCGTTCGCACCCCGACCGGCGCCCTGGAGATCCGCGGGGCGTCGACCAACAACCTGCGCGACGTCGACGTCGACATCCCCCTCGGCGTCCTGGTTGTCGTGACCGGCCTGGCCGGCTCCGGCAAGAGCTCGCTGATCCACGGCTCGGTCGCCACCCGCGACGGAGTCGTGGCCATCGACCAGGGCGCGATCAAGGGCTCCCGGCGGAGCAACCCGGCGACCTACACCGGGCTGCTCGACCCGATCCGCAAGGCGTTCGCGAAGGCCAACGGCGTGAAGCCCGCACTGTTCAGCGCCAACTCCGAGGGCGCCTGCCCCACCTGCAACGGCGCCGGGCTCATCTACACCGAGCTCGGCTTCATGGACACGGTCACGACCACATGCGAGGACTGCGAGGGCAAGCGGTTCCAGGCCGCGGTGCTCGAGTACACGCTTCGGCGGCCGGAACATCAGCGAGGTCCTGGCGATGCCCGTCACCGAGGCAGAGGCGTTCTTCAGCACCGGCGAGGCCCGGACGCCGGCCGCGCACGCGATCCTCGACCGCCTGGCCGACGTCGGCCTCGGCTACGTCACCCTCGGCCAGCCGCTCACCACCCTGTCCGGCGGAGAGCGGCAACGGCTCAAGCTGGCCACCCACCTCGGCGAGAAGGGCGGGATCTACATCCTCGACGAGCCGACCAGCGGCCTGCACCTGGCCGACGTCGCGAACCTCCTCGGCCTGCTCGACCGTCTCGTCGACTCCGGCAAGTCGGTCATCGTGATCGAGCACCACCAGGCCGTCATGGCCCACGCCGACTGGATCATCGACCTCGGCCCGGGCGCCGGCCACGACGGCGGCCGGATCGTGTTCGAGGGCACGCCGGCCGACCTCGTCGCCGGACGCTCCACCGTCACCGGCGAGCACCTCGCGGCCTACGTCGGCGCCTGAGGAGCGGCCCGGTTCCCGCGGCCTGCCTGGCCGGGCCGCCCGCACCGCGGAGCGCTGCCGACGCCTCGATGGCCGACTCCGGTCCCCGCTACGCCAGCACCAGCTCGGGCGACGTCCTGGCTGATGCGGGTCCCGCGGGTCCCGGCGAGCATCTGCGGCAGGTCACCGAGCGCGCCGATGACGGCCACCCGCCCGGGCGCAGACGCCGCGAACTGCGCGGCGGCCTCCACCTTCGGACCCATCGACCCCTCGGGGAAGCGGAACCGGCTGAGGTGCTCCGGGGAGGCCGCACGGATCGCCCGCTGCGCGGGGGTGCCCCAGTCGAGGTGGACCGCATCGGTGTCCGTCGCGACGACCAGCAGGTCCGCATCGAGGGCTTCGGCGAGCAGCGCAGACGCCCGGTCCTTGTCGATCACCGCCTCAACACCCACCAGCGTGCGCGGGTTGAGGTCCCCCGGGCCGGACGTCCCCTCCTCCGGCAGGTACATGGTCGGGATCCCGCCACCGCCGGTGCAGATGACCACGACGCCGTTCTCGAGCAGCGTCCGGATCGGCCCGATCTCGAAGATGCGCCGCGGCACGGGCGAGGGCACCACGCGACGCCACCCGGAGCCGTCCGGCTTGACCGTCCAGCCGCGTTCGGCGGCAAGGTGGCGGGCGTCGGCCTCCCCGTACACCGGACCGACGAACTTCGTCGGGTCGGCCATCGCCGGGTCGTCGGGATCCACCTCCACCATGGTCAGCACCGTGGCCAGCTGCTTGTCGAAGGGCAGCAGGTTGCCCAGCTCCTGCTCGATGAGGTAGCCGATCATCCCCTCGGTCTGCGCCCCCAGCACATCGAACGGGTAGCTCGACTCCTCGTCGTAGGCCGAGGCCTGCAGCGCCAGGAGCCCCACCTGGGGGCCGTTCCCGTGCGAGATCACCAGCTCGTGCTCCATCGCCACCGGGGCCATCGCCTGGCACGCGACTCGCACGTTGTGGCGCTCGCGCTCGACGGTCATCGGCTCACCACGGCGCTGCAGTGCGTTGCCCCCCAGCGCCACCACGACCCGCATGGTCAGCGCTGCCGGGTCGAGGGGGAGGCCACCCAGGTCGGACCATCGACCGTGGGGGTGCCGACCGGGACCTGCTGGGTGATGCAGTGCACGTTGCCGCCGCCGAGCAGGATCTCCCGGCCGGGCACGGGGATCACCCTCCGGTCGGGGAACAGCTCCTCATAGGCCGCGATGGCTGCCGCGTCGTGCGGGTCGTCGAACACCGGCAGGACCACGATCCCGTTGCCGATGTAGGAGTTCACGTAGGACCCCGCCAGCCGCTCGCCCTCGACGCGCGCCTGGGACCCGGCGACCGCAGTCCACCCCGGCCGCCTCCTCCGCGGTGATCGTGATCGGCCCCGGCTGGTGCAGCCGGACCACGCGCAGGGGCCGGCCCTGGGCGTCGACCGTGTCCTCGAGGATCGTCAGCGCCTCGTTCGAGATCTCCCACTGGGGATCGTCCGGATCGTCGGTCCACGTCAGCATCACCACACCGGGCGCGGCGAAGCGCGCGAAGTTGTCGATGTGGCCGTCGGTCTCGTCGAGATGGACGCCGCGCGGCAACCAGATGATCGTCGACGCGCCGAGGTGCGTGCGCAGGACCTCCTCGATCTCCTCGCGACCCAGGTCCGGGTTGCGGTTGGGGTTGAGCAGGCACTCCTCGGTGGTCAGGACCGTGCCCTGCCCGTCCACGTCGATCGACCCGCCCTCCAGGATCAGGTCCGGCAGGTAGCGCTGCACCCGCTCGAGGTCGCACACCTTCGGCCCGACCACGTCGTCGGCGTCCCACGGGAAGTACAGCCCTCCGCGCAACCCACCCCACGCGTTGAACCGCCACGAGACGGCCCGCAGCTCGCCGGACTCGTCGACGACGAACGACGGCCCGGTGTCGCGGACCCATGCGTCGTTGGTCGACATCTCGACCACACGGATGTGCAGCGGCAGCCGCTCGCGGGCGTTGCGGTACTGGGCCGCCGAGACGAGGACCGTCACCGGCTCGGCCTGGGCGATCGCCTCCGCGACGCGCGCGAACGCCCGCTGCGCGGGCTTGCCACCCAGGCGCCAGTTGTCGGGACGCTCGGGCCAGACCAGGTAGCACCCGGCGTGCGGCTCCCACTCGGCCGGCATCCGGAACCCGTCCTCGCGCGGGGTGGAGGCAAGGGCGTGCATCATCAGGTCACCTCAGGAGCTCAGGGGTCAGGTGCGGTTGTCTGGACTGGTCCATGATGCCGGATGGGACCCCGGAAGCCCTGCCCGCGCGAGGGGCGGGCCCCACGGCGGGGATGGGTGCCCACCGCGCCCGCACGGCGGACGTCGCCCCCGGCGCCGCGCCGGCCCCGCTGCGGGCAGCCCCGAGCACCTATCCTGACGGCCGTGAACCTCACCCCGACGGAAGTCGATCGACTGCTGCTGCACCTGGCAGCCAGCCTCGCCCGCGCACGACGCGACCGGGGGCTGCGCGCTCAACGTCCCGGAGGCCACCGCGATCATCGCCGACACCGTCGCCGAGGCAGCCCGCGACGGGCGCACGCATTCCGAGGCGGTGGAGGTCGGCCTCTCGATCCTGGGCCCCGACGACGTCCTCCCCGGGGTCGCCGACATCGTCACCCAGGTCCACGTCGAGGCGGTGTTCGACGACGGGTCGCGGCTGGTCACCGTCGTGGACCCGATCGGCGGGGGCCACCTCGGCGCGGACGCACCCGGCGCACTGCTTCCCGGATCTCCACCGCGACGATGAGGGCGCCCACGTGGGCGAGGCCACCGTCAGCGAGGACCGCGTGACCGTGCAGGTCGTCAACGAGTCATCTGTCCCGATCTCGGTCTCCTCGCACTTCCACTTCTTCGAGGTCAACCCCCGGCTGCGGTTCGACCGCGCCGCCGGCTACGGACGCCGACTGGATGTGCCCGCCGGGTCGACGGTGGCGTTCGCGCCCGGCGAGCCCGTCGAGGTGGCCCTGGTGCCGATCGGCGGCGCACGGGTCGTGGTCGGCTTCGCCGGGTCTCGTCGACGGCCCGCTGGATGCGCCCGGTGCCCGCGATCGCGCCCTGGCCAAGGCGCGCGCCTGCGGGTTCGCCGACTCCGGCACCTACGGTCCGGGCGCCCCGGCGGATCCGGAGCGCGCCGTTCCCGCCCTCGTCCAGGACCTCGCCGAACGTGCCGGTCGTGCACACGAGGAGGCCCCGCAGTGAGCCGCGGCCCGTGGAACGACATGGCCGTGCACGGCCCCCGCCTGGGCGACCGGGTCCGGCTCGGCGACACCGGCCTGACCCTCGAGGTGATGGCCGATGACCGGCTGGCGGGCGACGAGCTCCTGCTCGGCTTCGCCAAGACCGGGCGGGACGGCATCGGCTTCCGGGCCGTGCGCACCACCGAGTCCTGCGACGTGGTGGTCACCAACGTGCTGCTGCTCGACCCGGTGCTCGGCGTGCGGGTGACCTCCATCGGGATCCGCGAGGGCCGCATCGTCGCCCTCGGGCGCTCCGGCAACCCGGACACCACCGACGGCGTGGACGTCGTGGTCGGCAGCGGCACGATCGTCATCCCGGGCGAGGGCCTCATCGCCACCCCCGGCGCGGTCGACCCGCACGTGCACGGGCTGAGCCCCCGGGTCATGGAGGCCGCGCTGTCCTCCGGGCGTCACGAGCCTGCTCGTGCAGGAGTTCGGGCCGTTCTGGGGCGTGGGCGTCGGCTCGGGCTGGGCGCTGCGCCAGGCCTACGCCGCGTTCGACGCCTGGCCGATCAACGTGGGGGTCCTGGGCCGCGGCTCGTCCGCGCAGCCGGGCCCGCTGCTCGAGGCCCTCGAGGCCGGCGTGTGCGGGTTCAAGGTCCACGAGGACACCGGTGCGCACCTGCGCACCCTCGACATGGCCCTGGCCGTGGCCGAGGAGCACGACGTCGCGGTCGCCCTGCACACCGACGGGCTCAACGAGGGCCTGTCGGTCGAGGACACCCTGGCCGTGCTGGACGGCCGGGCGGTCCACGCGTTCCACGTCGAGGGCTGCGGCGGCGGGCACACCCCCAACGTCCTGCGGCTGGCCGGCGTGGACAACGTCCTGGCCTCCTCGACCAACCCGACGCTGCCCTTCGGCGTGAACGCCCTGGCCGAGCACGTGTCCATGATCATGGTCTCCCACGGGCTGCACCCGGAGATCCCCGGCGACCTCGACCTGGCCCGCAACCGCGTGCGCGCCGCCACGATGGGCGCCGAGAACCTGCTCCACGACCACGGCGTGATCCCCATGACCAGCTCGGACGCGCTGGGCATGGGCCGGGCGGGCGAGACCTGGCGGCGGACCTTCGCGCTGGCGTCGGTCACCAAGGGCGCCGACGGCGCGTTCGTCGACGCCGAGGACGATGCGGTGGGCCACGACAACGACCGGGTCCTGCGCTACCTCGCCAAGCTCACGATCAACCCGGCCCTGGTGCACGGGATCGCCCACGAGGTGGGCTCCCTGCAGGTGGGACGGATGGCCGACATCGTGCTCTGGCGTCCCGTCGCACTTCGCCGCCAAGCCGCAGCTCGTGCTGAAGTCGGGGCTGCCGGCGTGGGGGCCGACCGGCGATCCGAACGCCTCGATCGACACGGTCGAGCCGCTGCGGATGGGCCCCCAGTTCGGTGGCTACGGGGCTGCCCCGGCGCAGCTGTCGGTGCTGTTCACCAACGGGTCCGCGGACGAGACCCGCACCCCGTTCCCCACGGCCCGGCGGCGGGTCCCCGTGCGCGGCACGCGGTCGGTCCGGTTGTCACAGCTCGTGCGCAACTCCCGGCTGGCCGACGTCCAGGTGGATCCGCGATCCGCGGAGGTCACCATGGACGGGACCCTCATGCGGTTCGGCCCGGTCGAGCGGACACCCCTGCAGCGGCTGTACTTCCTCTGACGGCGCCGCCTCGGGCGCCGCTGCCACCGGGTGCCGGGTGTCGACAGGTTGCCGGCGGCCGGGGCCGGGCACCGCGGGCCGGGCGCCGACTACCCCCCGGCCTTGCGACGGAACATCTTCTGGCTCGGGCCGGTGCTCTGGGAGTGCGCCTCCTCGCCCTTGTCGCCGTGGACCGTCTTCTTCGCGCCGGAGGTGCCGTGCTTGTGGGCCAGGGCGTCGCGGTACTTCTGCTTCATCAGCTCGTCGGGATCAGCGGCGGCGGGATCAGGCTCACCGGCGGCAACCACGTCGTCGGCGGGGGTTGGGTCAACATCAGTCATCGGGGTCTCCGCTCACAGGTGATACCTGCAACATATCCCCCGGATCGGGGCCGAGGCGCACCCGCGGGGAATCGCAACCCGTCGGGGCCGACGCGATGATGGGTCCGTGACCACCCGGCTGTTCGTCGCGATCTGGCCCAGCGACGCGGCCCGGGAGGCCCTCGCCCACACCATCGACCAGGCCCGTCGGGCGGCTCCCGACGTGCGCTGGCAGCCGAGCGAGCGGTGGCACATCACGCTGGCGTTCCTCGGCCCGGCGGATCCCGCGAAGGCCGCGGACCGGATCGACGTGCGAGTGCGCGCCGACCGGCTGCCGGGCGCCGAGCCGATCCGCCTGCGCGGGTCCGGATCCTTCGGGCCGGTGATCTGGGTCGGGGTCGATCACGGGCCCTGGCTGGCCGAGCTGGCGCGCGAGCTGCAGACCAGCCTGCACGTGGCCGACCGGCGGTTCCGGGCGCACGTGACCGTGGGCCGTGCGCGCGGCGCGGCCGGTCCCGCCCGGGCCAGGGACGTGGTGCCGTCGCTGGCCGCCCACGACGGCCCGGCGTGGACCCCGAGCGACATCACGCTGGTCGAGTCGGTGACCGGGCCGGCTCCGGAGTACCACACCCTCGAGCGATGGCCGCTGGGCCCAGCCGCCGGCGGTGGTGCCGACCTCGGCGTCGAACCGCGACACCGCCGCCAGGGCAGTGCCACACTCGGGCGTCCCGACACTGGAGGAATCGTGACCGACTTCCCCGCCGCCGAGCGGATCCTGCACAAGGCCGTCAGCGTGAGCGCGCCCGTCGAGGACGTCTGGTGGGCCTGGACGACCGATGCCGGGATCCGCTCGTGGCTCGTGGACGACTCCCGGGTCGAGCTGCGCGTCGGCGGACCCTACGAGTGGTACTTCCTGACCGAGGCGGAGCCGGGCGGTCGCGGCTCCGAGGGCTGCCAGGTGATCGGCTTCCAGGCGCCGACCATGCTCACGTTCACGTGGAACGCCCCGCCGCACCTGGCCGAGGCACGAGCCCAGCGGTCGGTGGTCCTGCTCCGGCTCCGCCCGGACGACGAGGACGAGGGCACGCGGGTGGAGCTGACCCAGCTGGGATGGGGCGAGGGCGGGGAGTGGGACGAGGCCTACGACTACTTCGACCCCGCGTGGGACGGCGTGCTGCGCGCGCTCCAGGCCTACTTCGCCGGCGAGGACGAGCCCTCGCAGGAGTGAGTCCTCACACCCGCACCCACCCCAAGGCGCCCCCCCACGCGCCGCCTCCCCCACGCGACCGCCCGGCACCCCACAACCGGTGCCCGGTGATCCATTCGGGTTGCGAACCTTCCAGGCCACCGAACCTGCATGGATCACCTCACCGGGGCTTCCGCAGGGCTGGGGGCGCCACTCGGAAAGGCGGAAGGGGGCGGGACCCCGGGAGGTCCCGCCCCCTTCCCGCTGCTCGGCGCTACAGGCTCTGGACGTCCGCCTGCTTGGCGCGGACGGCCTCCGCGGCCTCCTTGAGCCCCGCGAGCTCGGTCGCGGTGAGGTCGCCCTCGACGACCTTGCGCACACCCGAGCGGCCGATCTCGGCCTCGACGCCGAGGTACACGCCCTCGATGCCGTACTCGCCGTCGACCCAGGCGCACACCGGCATGACCAGCCCGGAGTCCTCGATGACGGCCTTGGCCATCCGTGCGGCCGCAGCCGACGGCGCGTAGTACGCCGACCCGGTCTTGAGCAGCGCCACGACCTCGGCGCCGCCGTTGCGCGTGCGCACGACGAGCTCCTCGATCTTCTCGGCCGGCATCAGGTCCGACAGCGGCGTGCCGTCCACCGTGCAGCGCGACGGGACCGGGACCATCGTGTCGCCGTGCGAGCCGAGGGTCAGGGTCTTCACCGAGCCGACCGGAACACCGAGCTCGACGGCCACGAAGTTGGTGAAGCGCGCGGTGTCGAGCATGCCGGCCTGGCCCACGACCTGGTTCTTCGGCAGCCCGGAGGCGAGCTGGGTCAGGGCGGTCATCTCGTCCAGCGGGTTGGAGACCACGATGATCACGGCGTTCGGGGAGTGCGCGACGACGTTCTCGGCCACGTTGCGCACGATCCGCGCGTTGGTCTCGATGAGGTCCATCCGGCTCATGCCCGGCTTGCGCGGCAGGCCCGCGGTGATGACCACGACGTCGGAGCCCGCGGTCGCCTCGTAGCCGGCACCGGTGGCGGGATCGGTCGTCTGGCCGACGACCGTCGTCTCGAAGCCCTCGATCGGCCGTGACTGGTTGAGGTCCAGCGCGAGGCCCTCAGCGCGGCCCTCGAGGATGTCGGTCAGGACGACCGTCTCGAACACGTTGTACTCGGCCAGACGCTGGGCGGTGGTGGAGCCGTAGAACCCGGCGCCGACGACGGTGACCTTGCCGTTCAGGGACATTGGTTTCCTCTCTCGCGCGTCGGTCCACCGACGCTCTCAGGTGCCCGTCCAGCCTACTGCCCCCGGTTCGCGGACCCCGATGGACCTCCGGCCCGCGGGAGACCGCCGGATGGCCCGACTCCGACAGGGACGCCCGAGGACCCACGCACCCCCGCCGCACCGTCCCCGGCATGGTCCCACCGCCCCGCGCCCTCCCCGAGGCGCACGCCCTACGAGGGGGGCGGGACGATCAGGGCGAACACCGACAGGCCGATGCCGAGGAAGCCCAGGCACAGCAGGTCGATGCGCCTGCTGCGGACGGCCAGCCACCCGGCGTCACGCTCCGACAGGAACAGCCGCAGGAAGAACGCCAGCACGACGAACCCGGCGAACAGCACCGAGCCGCGGCGGAAGTGATCGTCGGCCACCACGATGAGCGAGATGAGCAGGCCCACCGAGCACCGTGCTCAGCGGCCACTGGAACGGCGGCCCGCCGGCGTTCCGCGCGGCCTCGACCGACAGCGCCGCGTACTCCTCGACGCGGTCATGGGTGAAGTCCGGTGCCACAGAGCCTGCCGGGTCCGGCGCGGCCGGGGGCCACGGCGCGCCGGGAGGGATGTCGGTCATGCCCGCGCCGCGGCCTCGACGACGTTGGCCAGCAGCATCGCGCGGGTCATGGGTCCCACCCCTCCGGGCATCGGGGCGAGGAACCCGGCCACCTCGCGGACATCGGGGTGCACGTCACCGACCAGGCCCTCGGTGGTGCGGGTGATGCCCACGTCGAGGACGGCCGCGCCGGGCTTCACGAGGTCGGCGGTGATCAGGTGCGGCACCCCGGCCGCGGCCACGATGATGTCCGCCGCCCGCGCGTGGGCGGCCACGTCCCGGGTCCCGGTGTGGCACAGGGTGACGGTCGCGTTCTCGGACTTGCGGGTCAGCAGCAGCCCGAGGGGGCGGCCGACGGTCACTCCGCGGCCGATCACGCAGACCTCGGCGCCGTTGATCGGCACGTCGTAGCGGCGCAGGAGCTCGACGATCCCCCGCGGGGTGCACGGCAGCGGCGCCGGGGACCCGAGGACGAGGCGGCCGAGGTTCACCGGATGCAGGCCGTCGGCGTCCTTGGCGGGGTCCATCACCTCGAGCACGGCGTTGGCGTCCAGCCCCGTGGGCAGGGGCAGCTGCACGATGTACCCGGTGCACGCGGGGTCGGCGTTGAGCTCACGCACCGCGGCCAGGACGTCGGCCTGGGAGGCGGTGTCCGGCAGGTCGACGCGGATCGACTCGATGCCGACCTCGGCGCAGTCGCGGTGCTTGCCGGCGACGTAGGCCCGGCTGCCGGGATCGTCACCGACCAGGACCGTGCCCAGCCCGGGCACGACTCCCCGTGCGCGCAGGTCGGCCACCGTGGCCGCGAGGTCGCGCTTGACCGCTGCCGCAGTCGCCTTGCCGTCCAGGATCGTGGCACTCACAGCGCACATTGTCGCAGGCCGCGCGCCCCGGATCCGCCGGTCAGTGGACGCAGACGCAGAACACGTTGCCCTCCGGGTCGTTCATGACCTGCCAGGACTCGTCGCCGAGCTCGAACCACCCGGCCTCGACCCGCCGGGCGCCCAGCCCGACCAGGCGATCCACCTCGGGCAGGAGGTCAGCCCGGTCGTCGACGTACAGGTCCAGGTGCAGCCGGTTCTTCCCGGGGGTCGGATCGGCCACCCGCTGCAGCACCACCTTCGGGCCGACCCCGTCCGGGTCGCGCAGGGCCCGGAACGGCCCGAGCTCGCCGGTGACCTCGTACCCGAGTGCGGCGGACCAGAAGCGGGTCATCCGGTCGATGTCGGCGCAGTCCATGTTCACGTTCAGGGTGAAGGCGGCCATCTGATCTCCTCGTCATCTGAGTCGGGGCATGACGTACGTGGCACGGACGCCGGCGGCGTCCAGCGCCCGGTGCACTCGGGGGAGGTCCACCCCCTCACCGTCCAGCAGCGAGTCGCCGTGGATCCCGCTGGCGATGAACAGCGTGTCGATCCCCTGGCGGTTGGCGCCCAGGAGGTCGGTGGCCGTGCCGTCGCCGATCGCCAGGATCCGCTCCTTGGGGACGACCCCTCCGGCGACCGCGTTCAGGACCTCGAACGCCCGGTCGTAGATGGCGGCGTACGGCTTGCCTGCCTGCACCACCTGCCCCCCGAGGGTGGCGTACGCCTGCGCGACGGCCCCCGCGCACCACCTCAGCCTGCCGCCGGACATGATCTGCAGGTCGGGGTTCGCGCACAGCAGCTCGAGGTCACGGTCCCGCGCGGCTCGCAGGATGCCCGCGTAGCGCCTCGGGGTGCTCGTCGCCGTCGCGGAGCCCGGCGATGGCAGTGAACCGCGCCCGGTCGAGGTCCTCCACGAACTCCAGCCCGAGCCCCTGCCAGAGTCCGTGGTCCGAGTCCCGGCCCAGCCGGAGCACCGGACCGGGCGCCCTGCGGGAGAGCTCGGCACGGATCGCGTCCCCGCTGGTGACGATCGCGTCCCACGCCGCATCCGGGAACCCCAGCCGGGCGAGGGCCCCGGGCATCGTGCTGCTCGGACGGGGCATGTTCGTCAGCAGGACGACCCGGACGCCCCTCGCGCGCAGGCCGATCAGCGCGTCCGCCGTCCCCGGGAACACCGACCGGCCGTCGTGCAGCACCCCCCAGACGTCGCACAGCACGGCGTCGTAGTGCCCCGCCAGCTCCTCGACGGATCCGATGGTCTGCACGTGCGCCCCGCTCCTGTGTGTCCCCGAGCCTACGCATCCGCGCAGCGGAGGTCAGGCCCCGGCGGCGACCACCCGCACGGCCGAGGACAGGGCATCGAGCCGCATCGACAGCGCACGGGTGTCGTGGTCGAGCTCGTACTGCACTGCGGTGGCGATCACCGAGTCGGTGACCAGTTGCGCGATCACGTCCACCATCGGCCCGGGGCCCATGTACTGGGTCGCCACGTCGGCGATCATCGCCTGGCCGCGGTCGCGGGCCTCGATGAGCGACCGGCGCGGCAGGTCCGCCGATTCCGACAGCAGCAGGGTGGCCCACGTGAACACGGCCAGGGGCCGGCTGGGCGAGGTGATGGCAGCGGTCCAGACCGAGATCGCCTGGGCGATCGCCGCCTCCAGGGGGGCCTTCCTGTCGACGGCCGCATCCATGGCCGCCAACCAGTCGACGACCAGGCGCTCGACCGCGGCCGCGATGAGGCCGTCCTTGCTGCCGTAGTGGTAGTACAGCGTCGGCGCGGTGACCTCGGCGGCTTGGCAGATCTGCTTGATGGTCAGTGCCGCCGGGTCCAGGGCGGCGAGGGCGGCCATCGTCGCCTGGAGGATCCGTTCCTCTGCGGCTGGGTGGGCGCTGTCGAGCTGGGTCGGGTCGTCTTCCCTCACCACTGCAGGGTAGCCGGGGCGTCGGCCGGGACTGCGGGTCGCTGCGGGCGGCACCGGCGCCAATGGGACGTAGGCCTCCCCGACCTCGGGCCGGGCGTCCGGCTGCGCCCTTGTTCGGCCAGAACGACATGGCGCGCTCGGCCTGGGCGGTGATGGTCAGCGAGGGGTTCACGCCGAGGTTGGCGCGTGACCGCGGCGCCGTCCATCGACGTGCAGCCCGGGATGGCCGTACACGCGCTGCCAGGGGTCGAGCACCCCGGTCTGCGGGCTGTCGCCGATCGGGCAGCCGCCGAGGATGTGCGCGGTCATCGGGATGTTCAGCACCTCGTTCCAGGTCCCCCGGGCCTCCCCGCCGGTCTTCTCGGCGAACCGCGTGGTCACCTCGTGCGCCTCGGGGATCCACGTGGGGTTGGGTGACCCGGTGCCCTGGGTGGACGTCAGGGCGCCGGCCGAACCGCCCTCGCGTGAGCTCAGGTCCAGGGAGTTGTCCAGGCTCTGCATCACCAGCATGACCGTGGTGCGCTGCGACCAGCGCCGGACCGACAGCGACCGCAGGAACGATCCGGGGTTGTCCCGCAGCGCGGCGAGCGAACCGGCGCCCCGCGGCACCGGGGCTCGCCGGGACGGTCCCCCTCGGTGAGCACGGCGCTGAGCAGCCCCATGCGTTGCTGCCCCGGCCGTACCGGACCGGCTCGACATGCGTCTGCGAGTTGGGGTGGATCGAGGACGTGATCGCCGGGCCGAGGGAGTAGTCGACCTCGAGGTCACGCGCCTCCACGGTCAGGATGGACTCGGAGTTGGTCCGGGTGAGCTGGCCGAGGCGCTCGGAGATGCCGGGCAGCACCCCGTCGGCCTTCATCCGGTGCAGCAGCCGCTGGGTGCCCAGCGTCCCGGCCGCCAGGATCACGTGGTCGGCGGTGACCTGCGGCGTCGTCGGTCGCCGGCGCCGGGACCGGCTGCGCGCATGGACACCCGTAGCCGCCCTCGGGCCTGGGCTCGATCGCGGTGACCGTGGTGAGTGGCCGGATCTGCGCGCCGAGCCCCTCGGCGAGGTGCAGGTAGTTCTTGGGCAGGGTGTTCTTGGCCCCGAGCCGGCAGCCGGTCATGCACGACGCCGCACTAGTGCAGGTGGTCCGGGCAGGACCGGCGCCGCCGAAGAACGGGTCCTCGACGTCGTCCCGGGCGGTCACCGAAGAGCACGCCCACATGGGTGCGGTGGAACGTGTCGGCCACGCCCATGTCGCTGGCGACCTCGAGCATGACCCGGTCGGCCGGGGTCTCCACCGGGTTCTCGACCACGCCGAGCATGCGTTTGGCCTGCTCGTAGTGCGGGGCCAGTTCGTCACGCCAGTCGGTGATGTGCGCCCACTGCGGGTCGGCGTAGAAGTCGTCGAGGGGCTCGTACAGGGTGTTCCCGTACACCAGCGAGCCGCCGCCCACCCCGGCCCCGGACAGCACCAGGACGTCGTTGAGCAGGGCGAGGCGCTGGATGCCGAACATGCCCATCGCCGGTGCCCAGAGGAACTTCGGCAGCCGCCACGACGTCTTGGGGAGCTCCTCGTCGGGAACCGGCGGCCGGACTCCACGACGAGGACCTTGTAGCCCTTCTCGCTCAGGCGCAGGGCGGCGACGGATCCGCCGAAGCCGGACCCGACGACGACGACGTCCCAGTGCTCCGCGGTCTTCTCGGCAGTGGTGCTCATGGGTGTTTCCTTTCGGTCAGCCGCGGACTGCGGGGCGGCGATGCTGGGGAGGCGTGGGGGCCTGGGGTCGGCGGCGAACAGGGTGAATGCGCGCGCGGTCTCGAGTGCGGTGCTGTTGTTCAGGAACCACGGCGGCTTCACCGCCAAGCCCCTCCCGCGGGTGACGCAGCGAGCGCTGGAAGGGACGGAACGGTGCTCGTGCCACGGTCTTCTGCGAGCTGTCGAAGAGCAGCGCGTTGTGCACGACGCCGACGCCGGACTGGATGTCGTGGCGGTGTTCCCGGGATAGGCGCCCCAGGCAGCCCGGGGGGACAGGAACGCGAATCCCGACCACACGTTGACCCCGATGCAGCCGTACCGGAGGTCGGCGATGGCCTCCTCGAGCTTCGGGCCGAGCTCCTTGGCCGTCTGCGGGTGGATCAGGATGTTCGCCCCGAGGTTGCCGTGCAGGCGCTCGTTGGCGAACGCGACCGCCTTTGTCAGGAAGTCCCCGGCGTCTGCACCGTCGATCGCGGTGGTGAGGTAGACCGGACGAACATCTCGTCGTGGAAGCCCGGGTGGTCGCTGTCGGGGTCCACGCCGACGAGCAGGGTGCGGTCCTGCGGGCCGGGGATCGCCTCTGCCTCGGGGTTGGCCGCCCGGAAGGCGTCCTGGCGCTCCTGGGTGCCGGATAGAACGGGGCGCGGTCCGGGGCGGCGGCGAGCGCGGAGCGCAGTGCGTCGAGCAGCTCTCCTTGTGGTCCCACCTTCGGGAGGATCAGGACCTGGGAGGCCACGCAGGTGTGCCCGGCGGAGAACAGCTTCTGGGTGGCCAGGTGCTGGGCCTGGTAGGCGATGTCGGCCGTGCTCCACGGGCCGGGGACGACGATCGTCGGGCTGGCCCCGCCCAGCTCGGAACGGATCGGCTTGGTCGTCCGGGGCCTCGCTGCGGCCTTCGCCTCCTGCCCGGCCGCGCCGGGACCGAAGACGATGATGTCGTGGGTGCGCTCGCTGCCGGTGATGTGCACGGTGTCCACGAGGTCGCTGCCGGTCAGGTGCTCCCCGACGTCGGCCCCGCCGTAGACGATGGCCAGGTAGCCGTCGCGGATCAGCGGCTCGAGGATCCGGGCGAACACCGGGCCGTAGGCCTCATTGACCGGGTTCATCTTCAGGACCACGACGTGCCCGTCGGCGAACAGGCAGTACAGCGCGTCCAGCATGGGGATGCCCGGACATTGCCCGCACCGAGGACGAAGGTGACCGCACCCGTCGGGTCCGCTGGCGGTAGAAGGAGGCCGACGTGTCGCGCAGCGAGGCCGGGGTCACGTCGGGCTGCATCCAGACGTCCACCTCGTAGCCGTTGAGCAGCAGCCGGTCGTAGGGGTTCGACGGGAAGACCCCAGCCACCACCTGGCCATCCGCCCGGGTCCGGATCCGCACCCCCTCCAGGGGGTCGGCGCCCGTCGACAGGCGGGTCAGCGTGGCGATCATCTCCGTCAACCATGCGGCCGTCGGGTAGGGGCCACCGAGCCACTCCTCGCCCCCGACGATCGGCGAGGTGGGGTCGAGGCCCTTCATCTGCACGCCGGCGGACACCCAGGCGTCGGCGTTGGCCGCCAGCAGGTCGCGGATCTGCTCCAGGTACCGGATCCGGTCGGAGATCGGCAGGCGCGCCCACCGGTCCTTGGCAAGGTTGAGG
>CAVSQK010000031.1:0-41566 GCA_963729885.1 uncultured Actinomycetes bacterium | reverse complement strand
GTCCTGTCCTGGCTGCGGCGGGTCCCCCTGATGACGCAGGTCATCGAGGTGATCGACATGGCCACCCAGGCAGCCTCGACGAGATCCTGATCCCCGCCCACTCCGCCCAGATCGCTGTGGACCCGTACGCCGGAGTGCTGTACGTCAGCCACACGGGCGAGCGGGGCGAACAGATCCGCACGGTCGATACGACGAGCCACGAGGTCACCGGAACCATTGACGTGGCTGCCCGGGGCATCACAGTGGATCCGACCACCGGCACGGTCTACGCCCTGGCGGAGGACTCATCTGCTGGCCAGTCGACGATGGTGGCAGTCATCGACCCGGTGGACCGCAGGGTCGTACGACGCATCGAGGTCGGCGCGGACGCGACTTCTGGGCTCACCGTGGATCCGGTCCGGGGCCTGCTGCTGGTCAGCGATCACGATGCCGGGCGGCTGCTGGTCGTCGACCCGGCCGCCGGGGCCGTGGAGCGCACCATCCAGGTGGTCGGGGTGGTTGGCCGATCCCTGCGGAACTGCCTGGGCAGCATCGGCACTCCCGTCGTCGACCTCACCACGGGCCTGGCTACGTGTCCGGGGATCCTGACACCTCCGTGGAAGCCGAATCCCGCCCAGGCACGGGGTCCTCCCCTGGAACGGTCGGGCCGGCGGGCGTGGCCCCGACCGGGGTCCGGGTCGAACCCGCCGGATTCGGCACCAGCGCGCTGTACGTGGTGGACCCGGTCGCAGGGAGGGTCACGCAGACCATCGCCGTCCCTCGCCGCCGGCTCCCCCACCATCGACCTGTCAGCCGGAGTGGTCTATCTCCCGGTCATGAGCATGCCCAGGACCGGCGTGATCGCCACCGGCGTGCTCCCCATCGGCATCGATTCCCTCGCCCAGGATGATCCGATCCCGGTGTCCCCCGGATCCGCTGGCACGATGCTGCTGGCCGTCGACCCGACGACCGGCCAGGTCTGGGTGGCCGCTGACGGAGCGGTCACGGTCCTGGAGTAGGGGCGATCAGCCTCCCCGAGGAACCAGGTCTCGGACGCCATCGCGAAGGGGCGGACCGTCACGGAAGCCATCACGGACGTTCGGCTCTTGCCAGGCAGGGGGCTGCGGAACACGCTGGATCGGGGCGTCCGGTGGAAGGAGGTCGACCATGCGCGCAGGGTGGTTGACGGTGGTGGCTGCACTGGCGCTGGTGGTCGGTGGATGCGCCGGGCAGGACGACGGCCGGCACAGCACTGGCCCGAGTCCAGAGCCGAGCCAGCCCGCGGGCGTAAACGGGTCGGTCCTTGTCGCCACGGCTCGGGGACCAGAGGTACCCGATCCAGGCGGACGGCTCGCTCGGGGAGCCCGTCAGTCACGGACCTGGGGAGCGTGATCGACGGCCGGGGCGGCTCACTGCTGACCGGACAGTTCGTGGACGACCCGTACAGCATGCGCGTGGAGGTCCAGGATGCGACGACCGGTGAGGTCAGGCCACGCAGGACGTGGACTGGTGCGGCGGGGAGGGCCCGGAGCACAAGGCCTGCGTGCTGCTCGACGGGACCCGGATTGCCACACGCCGGTGCTCTGGGCAGTGGCGACGGGGGCCCGTGACGATCAGCTCCATGGTGGACGGCACGACCCAGGCTGAGCTGGGGCCGTTCGCGGCGCTTCTCGAGGTGCTCGGCACCGAGTCATCCCGAGCAGGTGCTGCTGCTCATCTCGGATCCGGCTCAGGGCGGTGACCTCGCCCCTACCCACCCGGTGGGCTCGTCCAGCGCCTCGACCTGACCACGGGCGTGACGGCCGACATCGGCCGCTACCCGGAGCAGTTCCGCCCTGTGCGCAGTCGGGTCGGACTCGCTGCTCGGCTACGTGGCCGCGGCCGACGGCTCGGTGAGCCTGGAGATGGTCGGGCCCGCGCTGTCCACGAGTCGCTCCTGGGCGCTGGGGTCACTTGGGGTGCGCCGAACCCGCCGCAGGGATGCTCGGCCGACGGGCGGTTCGTCTTCGCGCAGGTCGCATCGGCCGATGGGGAGTCGCTGTCGCTGGAGCGGATCGCGCTGGCTGATGGCAGCCGCACGCCCCTGCCCGAGCCTCCTGGCCGAGCGACTCCGACCAGTCCCCCGTGACGATCGTCCGGTGATCTGAAGGTCCTGCGCTCCCGGGCGACGGCCCGTGGGGACGCCCTGCTTGACTGCGACGTCCGACGCGGTCACTCTTGCTCAATGACGACTGAGCCCCCGGAGGTGGAGCCGCTCGAGTGGCGTGCCGCCGGTCACGCCGCACTCTCGGACGTCGGTCGGCTGCGGGTGATCGACTCCCTGGCGGTCGGCGACATCAGCCCGCGAGACCTCGCCGCCGCGTTGGGCATGTCCTCCAACCTGCTGGCCCACCACCTGAAGGTGCTCGAGGCCGCGGGCCTGGTGCGCCGGCTCCCATCGGAGTCCGATGGTCGACGCACCTATGTGCGCCTGGTTCCTGAGGCGTTGGCGGCTCTTGGCCGGTTCCCGACCCCCGCCCTCCCGGAGGCACGCGTCGTGTTCGTCTGCTCGGGCAACTCCGCGCGCTCGCAGCTGGCCGCCGCGCTCTGGGCCGATCGCACAGGACGCCCAGCCGCCTCCGCGGGGACGCGCCCCTCCGCCCGGATCCACCCGGGCACCGTGCGGGCGGCCCGGGCGCACGGGCTGCGACTGCTGGCCGACCGGCCGGCAGCGACGGCCGAGGTCCTGGACCCCCAGGACGCGATCATCACGGTGTGCGACTCCGCCGATCGCGAGGTCCAGGTGGGTCACACCCATTGGTCGATCCCGGACCCGGTCCCGGTCGGCACGACGGCCGCCTTCGAGCGCACCCTGGCCGATCTCACGAACCGGATCGACGGCTGGGTGCACGCGACCGCGGACCGCCCGGGCTGACGGGCCCACACCGAGGGTCCCGTGGCGGTCAGGCGGGGGCGATCTCGCTGATCAGGACCTCGATGCGCCGGCGGATCTCGTCGCGGATCGGGCGGACGGCGTCGATGCCCTGGCCGGCCGGGTCGTCGAGCGCCCAGTCCTCGTAGCGCTTGCCGGGGTAGATCGGGCAGGTGTCGCCGCAGCCCATCGTGATCACCACGTCGGAGGCGCGCACGGCCTCGTCGGTGAGGATCTTCGGGGATCTCGGCGCGCATGTCGATGCCCTCCTCGGCATCGCCGCGACGGCCGCCGGGTTCACCGCGTCGCCGGGCGCGGAGCCGGCGGAGCGGACCTCGACCCGGTCCCCGGCCAGGTGGGTCAGGTAGGCGGCGGCCATCTGGGAGCGGCCGGCGTTGTGGATGCAGACGAACAGGACGCTGGGCTTGTCGGTCATCGGGTTCCTCCTTCGGGGTCGTGGGGCTGGATCGGGGTCGTGGTGACGGGACGGGCAGGTCGAGGGGCTCGGGATCGACGCCGCGGGTAGACGACTCGGTCAGCAGGGCGCCGACGCCGCGCCGACGAGCTGCGCGGCGATGAACGGCGGCACCGACGCCGGGGCGATGCCGGCGAAGGTGTCGGTGAAGAGTCGCGGCCGATCGGTCACCGCCGGGTTGGCGAACGAGGTCGAGGAGGTGAAGCAGTAGGCGCGCCCCGATGCAGGCGCCGGCACCAGCGGCCGGGCCGCAGGCGACCGGCCCGGTGCGGGCGAGCGCGCCGATGATCGAGCAGCAGCCCGGCGGTGGCCACGACCTCGCCGAGCCAGCAGTCCGGCGCCGCTGCGCTCCGTGGTGGAGAGCTCTGACCGGCAGGCAGGCCGAACATCACGTTGGCCAGGATGCGCCGCCGGCGATCGCGCCGCCGACCTGCGCGACGATGTAGAGCAGCGCCCTCGGCGAGCCGGCATCTCCGCGGCGGACCAGAGGCCACGCCGGTGACACGACCGGGTTGAAGTGCGCACCCGGAGATCGGCCCGAGGGTCCAGATCAGCACGGCCGAGCGCCAGCGACGGTGGCCACGCATGTTCATCGAGCAGCTGCAGGCCGACGTCGTCGGGGAGAGTGCGTGGCCATGATCCCGGAGCCGACGACCGCAGACGACCAGGATCATGGTGCCCAGGAACTTCGGCCAGCACCCGGCGAACCACAGGCGCCCACGGGGGACCAGCCTGGGTGGCGACGTGGACCCGGTGGTTCGCCGTGCCCACCGACAGCGGGTCCATCACTCGACCCCCATCGAGGTCCGGGCCGCCGCCGACCGAACAATCACAACGTGCATTGAGCAATCGTGGACCATGCCCGGCCCCGAAGGCGAATCGGGGGCCGCCTCCCCGGCGCTCCAGGGCCGCCCGAACCCCGGCTGGCCCGCGCCCCGGCCGGGCTCGAGCCGGAGCTCATGAACGCAGGAGAATCGATCCGAGGTCAGGTCAATTCGGGCGTTGATTGCCACCGGGAAGCCCATTCCAGGTCATTGATGCTTTCGTCTTGACATCAGCGCTTTCCGGGGTCTACCTTGATCCCAGGTCGCTCAGCGACCCGCGAAGTCTAGGGTTGTTACTGCAGCAGCAGGCAAAACCTGAACTTTGATGAGTTGTCGTTCCTCGGAACACAACGCGTCAATGTTCAGGTTTTTTTGTTGCCCAAAATCGCCCCCGGACCCGCCCAGAAGCGAATTCGAAGGAGCAATCACATGGCAACAGCGACCAAATATGACGCGCTTGCCGAGGAGATCCTGCGGGGTGTCGGCGGCGAGCACAATGTGGCGTCGGTGACGCACTGCGCGACCCGGCTGCGCTTCCAGCTCAAGGACCGTGACAAGGCCGACAAGACCGCCGTGGAGGCCACCAAGGGGGTCATCACCGTGGTCGAGGCCGGCGGCCAGTTCCAGGTCGTCATCGGCAACACGGTCAACAACGTCTACGAGTCGATCGTGTCCCAGACCTCGATCCAGCCCGGGTCCGAGGGTGGCACGTCGGGCGGGATCCTGGCCAAGGCGATCGACCTGATCACCTCCATCTTCACCCCGTTCCTGTGGGTCCTGGCCGGCACCGGCCTGATCAAGGCCCTGCTCGCGGTCGCGGTGAAGATCTGGCCGGACTGGGCAGGCAGCGCCAGCTACGCGATCCTGTTCTCGGCCGCCGATGCGACGTTCCAGTTCCTGCCGATCTTCCTGGCGATCACCTCGGCCAAGAAGTTCGGCGCCAACGTCTACACCTCGGTAGCCATCGCCGGGGCGTTGATCTACTCCTCGACCATCGCGGTCATCCCCGGTGCCGACGGCGTCACCACCACCCTCAGCGGCTACGCCGCCTCCGGTGGGGAGCTGACCTTCTTCGGCATCCCGGTCCTGATGATCAGCTACCTGTCCGGGGTCATCCCGACGATCCTGGCGGTCTACGCCCAGTCCAAGCTGGAGAAGGTGCTCAACCGCGGCATCCCCGAGACCTTCCGCAACTTCGTCGTCCCGATGCTGACGATCGCCATCATCGTGCCGCTGACGTTCATCGTGATCGGCCCGATCGCCGACAGGGCGGGCTCGACGATCTCCGACGCGGTCGACTGGGTCTGGAACCTGTCACCGATCCTCGGTGGCGCGATCCTGGGCGCGTTCTGGCAGGTGTTCGTCATCTTCGGCATCCACTGGGGCTTCGTCCCGATCATCGTGCAGAACCTGTCCGAGACCGGCTACTCGCTGATCGTCGGACCGCTGTTCGCCGCCGTCCTGGCCCAGTCCGGTGCCGCTGCCGCTGTCTGGCTGAAGACCCGCAACAAGGAGCTCAAGGAGGTCGCCGGCCCGGCCACGATCTCAGCGTTCCTGGCTGGTATCACCGAGCCCGCGATCTACGGTGTCACACTGCGGCTCAAGAAGCCGTTCATCTACGCCTGCATCGGTGGTGCTGTGGGTGGTGCGATCATCGGCGCCGCCGGCTCGGCCCCGGTCGGGTTCGTCCTGCCGGGTGCGATCACCATGACCGCTGCGATCGACGGTCCCGGCAACTTCACCATGTTCGTGATCGGCACCGCGGTGGCGATCGCGGTCGCATTCGTCCTGACGATGGTGCTGGGGTTCAAGGACCTGCCTGCCACCCAACACGCGGCAGGCCCTGAGGCCACCGCCGATGAGGGCCTCGTGGCCTCCGAGGCCGTGGCGATCACCGCCCCGGTCGCCGGCACGGTCGTCCCGCTGGCCGCGGTCCCCGACCCGGTGTTCTCCTCCGGGGCCATGGGCAAGGGCATGGCCGTGCTGCCGTCCGAGGGCAAGGTGTACTCGCCGGTTGCCGGGACAGTCACCGCCCAGATGCCGCACGCCTACGGCATCACCGCCGACAACGGCATGGAGGTCCTGATCCACATCGGGATCGACACCGTGAAGCTCGAGGGCACGCACTTCAGCCCCAAGGTGACCAAGGGCCAGCGCGTGGAGGACGGCCAGCTCCTCGCCGAGTTCGACGTCGACGCCATCCTGACCGCCGGCTACAACCCCCTGGTGGTCATGGTGGTCACCAACTCGGCCGACTACAACGCGGTCGTGCCGATCGCCACGGGAGAGGTCGGCGCCCGCGAGCTCGTGCTCGACGTCGTCGGCTGACCCCCCCGGGGTGGGCCGCCCGGAGCGATACCGGGCGGCCCACCTCACCCCGCACCCCGCACCGGGCGCGCACCGAACCGGCGACCAACGAGAATCCCAGAACCCCCACCCACGCAGAGAGCGAGACGACTGACATGACCACCACCACCCCGTTCCCCCAGGGCTTCCTCTGGGGCGGGGCCACCGCCGCCAACCAGCTCGAGGGCGCCTACGACGAGGGCGGCAAGGGCCTGTCGATCCAGGACGTGACGCCCCAGGGGATCATGTCCCCGCGCACGGCCGGGCCGACGCCGGACAACCTCAAGCTCGAGGGCATCGACTTCTACCACCGCTACGCCGAGGACATCGCCCTGTTCGCCGAGATGGGCTTCTCGGTGTTCCGCCTGTCCATCGCCTGGTCGCGGATCTTCCCCAACGGGGACGAGCTGAGACCCCCAACGAGGAGGGCCTGGCCTTCTACGACCGGGTGTTCGACGAGTGCGCCAAGCACGGCATCGAGCCCCTGGTCACCATCAGCCACTACGAGACCCCGCTGCACCTGGCCGAGACCTACGACGGCTGGGTGTCCCGGGAGCTGATCGGGTTCTATGAGCGCTACGTCCGCGTCCTGTTCGACCGCTACGGCTCGAAGGTCAAGTACTGGCTGACGTTCAACGAGATCAACTCGGTCCTGCACATCCCGTTCGGCAGCGGGGGGATCAACACCCCGAAGGACCAGCTGTCGACGACCGACCTGTACCAGGCCATCCACCACGAGCTGGTTGCCAGCGCCCTGGCCACGAGGATCGCCCACGAGATGATGCCCGGGGCCAAGGTGGGCTGCATGGTCATCTCCATGCCGATCTACCCGCTGACCCCGAACCCCGACGATGTGGTCGCCGTCATGCACGCCGATCACGCGAACCTCATGTTCGGCGACGTGCACACCCGCGGGGTACTACCCCGGCTACGCGCTGCGCTTCTTCCGGGAGAACGGCATCGAGCTGGACATCACCGACGAGGACCGCGAGATCCTGAAGAACACCGTCGACTTCGTGTCCTTCAGCTACTACATGAGCATCTGCGAGACCGCCGACCCCGCGCTGAAGACCAAGGGGCAGGGCAACATCATGGGTGGGGTGCCGAACCCCACCCTGGCGTCGTCCGAGTGGGGCTGGCAGATCGACCCGCAGGGCCTGCGGATCGTGCTCAACCAGTTCTGGGACCGCTGGCAGAAGCCGCTGTTCATCGTCGAGAACGGGCTGGGGGCCAAGGACCAGCTCGTCGAGGTCGACGGCGTCAGGACCGTGCTCGACGACTACCGGATCGCCTACCTCAACGACCACCTCGTCCAGGTGGGCGAGGCGCTCGCCGACGGTGTCGAGCTCTGGGGCTACACGACCTGGGGCCCCATCGACCTCGTGGCCGCGAGCACCGCCCAGCTGTCCAAGCGCTACGGGTTCATCTACGTCGACCGCAACGACGACGGCACCGGAACTCTGGACCGGTACAGGAAGAAGTCGTTCGACTGGTACGCCGAGGTCATCGCGACCAACGGCGCCAGCCTGACGCGCGACGCCTGACGCCCCGCCGCGAGACCGCACCGCTGCACCACCGCCCCGCCCCGCACCGCACCGCTCCCGGACCGCTCCCCGGACCGTGATCCATGTGGGTTGTGTGGCCACTTGGCCGCCGAACCTGCATGGATCATGGTCCGGGGGGTGGCCCACGAGGCTCGACCCCCGACGGAAGGACCACCGACCATGACCCGCAAGGCAGTCTTCCTCGATGTCGATGGGACCCTGCTCAACGACTCCGGACTGGTGCCCGCGAGCGCCCGGACAGCTGTCCAGCAGGCCCGGCGGAACGGACACCTCGTGTTCCTGTGCACGGGTCGGTCCCTGGCCGAGCTGTGGCCCGAGGTCATGGACATCGGATTCGATGGCGTGATCGCCGCAGCCGGCGGATACATCGAGGTCGACGGGCAGGTCCTGGCGCACCACAGCGTCCCGGTCGACCAGGTCCGGCGGGTCGTCGACTTCTTCGACTCCCACGGGATCAACTACTTCCTCGAGGCCAACTCCGGGCTCTACGGGAGTGCCACGATCAAGTCGCAGATGCGCGAGGTGCTCTACGGCGGGGTCACCGACGAGGACGTCCTCGCCGAGCTGGAGCGTGGATTCGGCCCCTTCATCGACCATGTCATCGTGGGCCAGGACCCACTGCGCGACGACATCAACAAGATCTCGTTCCTGGGCTCCGACGTGCCCTTCGAGCGGATCCGGGCCGAGTTCGCCGGCACGTTCGACGTGATCCCGGCGACCGTCCCCCAGTTCGAGCCCAACAGCGGAGAGCTGGCGCTGGCCGGCATCCACAAGGCGGGGGCGATCGAGACGGTGCTCGAGCACCTGGGAATCCCGGTCGAGGACACGATGGCCTACGGCGACGGGCACAACGACCTCGAGATGCTGGCCTACGTCCACGTGGGCGTCGCCATGGCCAATGCCCACCAGAAGGCCAAGGACGTCGCCGATGACATCACGGGCACCCCCGACGAGGACGGGATCCTCACCAGCTTCACCAAGTACGGTCTGACCTGAGACCCCGCCGATGAGTGCCACGCCCTCGAGGAGGTGCTGATGATGTTCCGGGTCAACCGGGTGATCAACAACAACGTCATCAGCGTGCTCGAGGACGACCGCGAGGTGATCCTCACGGGCCGCGGGCTGGGCTACCAGCAGCACCCCGGCGGCACCTACGACCCCGCCCGGGTCGAGCGCCGCTTCGTCCTCGACGACGACCGGTCCGCCGAGGGCTTCACGAACGTCATCGCCGAGATCCCCTACGAGGTGCTGGTCCTGTCCAACCGGATCGCCGACCACCTCAAGGCCACGCTCGACCTGACCCTGACCAGCGCCATGCAGCTGGCGATCGCCGACCATATCCAGTTCGCGATGCAGCGCCTCGCCTCGGGCCAGAGGCTGGAGCACGCGATGCTCTGGGAGCTCAAGAGCACCTACCGCCGGGAGTTCACCGCCGCACTGGAGATCCTCGAGATGATCCACTCCGCGACCGGTGCGGTGATGCCCGTCGACGAGGCGGCGTTCCTGACCATGCACCTGGTCAACGCCGAGCTCAACGGCGACATGTCCACCACCGTGAGCACGACCACCGCGGTCCAGGACATCGTCGCCCTCGTGCGCGACCAGCTCGGCGTGCCCCTCGAGCCCGACTCCGTGGCCTACGCACGGTTCCTGACCCACGTGAAGTTCGCAGTCCGTCGGATCGAGGACGGTCAGCTGCTGGTCGGCACCGACCTGACGCTCTACGACATGGTGCGGGTGCAGGACCCCGAAGCGCACGAGTGCGCCCTGGCCGTGGCCGGCTACGTGCGCGACCGCTACGCGTTGGACCTGCCCGAGGAGGAGCTGCTCTACCTCATGGTGCACGTCAACCGGCTGCGCCACCGCGACGTCCCGGCACCGTGATGGGTATCGACGAGCTCGCCGCGGGCATCGTCGCCGGGGTCGGCGGAGCAGCGAACATCCGGTCCGTGGGCCACTGCACGACCCGGCTGCGCCTCGTGCTGGCCGACCGCACCGCAGCCGACCGGGCCCTCGTGCGCGCCCTGCCGGGAGTCATGAGCACCGTCGAGCGCGGCGGGCAGTTCCAGGTGGTGATCGGCCAGCACGTCGGCCAGGTCGACACCCGGGTGCGCTCGCTCGTCTCGGCGGCCACGGGTGGGGCGCCTGTCGACGAGGCACCCAGGGACATCTCCTGGGTCGATCGCGCGTTCGACCTGCTCACCGGCACCTTCCAGCCCCTGCTCTGGGCGCTGGTCGGATCCAGCATGATCAAGACCTTCCTGGCCCTGGCTGTCGAGCTGGGCTGGATCAGCACCGCGAGCACGACCTATGCGATCTGGGCCGCGGCGGGCAACGCCGCCTTCTACTTCCTCCCCGTCCTCGTCGGCATCACGGCTTCGCTGAAGCTGGGGGCGAACCCCTACGTGGGCGGGGCGATTGCCGCGGCACTGCTGCACGCGGACTTCACCGAGATCGGCCCGGCGGGCACCGAGGCCACGTTCCTGGGCCTCCCGGTTGTCGTGATCGACTACGGGCAGTCGGTGTTCCCCGCCCTGATCGCCGCGATCCTGCTGTCCCTGCTGGAGAAGGCACTGCGCCGACGGCTCCCCCGCAGCCTGCACCTGATCCTGATCCCGACGATCTGCCTGGCGGTCCTCGTGCCGGCGACCGCCATCCTGTTCGGACCTGTGGGCACCTACGTCAGCGAGGCGCTGTCGGAGGCGCTCGGGTGGTTGTGGGGCCTGAGCCCTGCTGTTGCCGGGGCGATCATGGGCGGCTTGTGGCAGGTCTTCGTGATCTTCGGCGTGCACTGGGGCTTCGTGCCCGTCATCGTCAACGACCTGTCGGTCCAGGGCTACTCACTGCTGACCGGACCCCTCGTCGCGGCGGTCCTGGCCCAGGGTGCCGCGACCCTTGCGGTGATGTTCCGCACCCGCAACCAGGAGATGCGCGCCCTGTCCGGCGCAGCCGCCGTGAGCGCCTTCGTGGCCGGGGTGACCGAGCCTGCCATCTACGGCGTCACCCTCCGGCTGCGCAGGCCGTTCATCTACGCCTGCATCGGGGGCATGGTCGGGGGCGCGATCGCAGCCGCTGGCGGATCGGCCGCGAACAGCTTCGTGTTCCCCGGCCTGATCACCCTCCCGGCGTACATGCACGTGGGCAACTTCACCCTCCAGCTCATCGGCACCGCCACCGCCGTGGCGATCGCATTCACGCTGACCCTCACCCTGGGGTTCGAGGATGTCCCGGCCATGGCGGACTCAGGGGCTGGCGACCCTGAGGCGCCCGACCCCGACGCACCACCCACGTCGGCCGGGCTGACCCGCCCGCCCGTGAGCGGCCCCCGCACCATCACCGCCCCGCCCGGACCCCGGACAGGAGTCGTGCAGACCCCGGACGCACCGTCCGCGGCGTCCCCCGCGTCGATCACCGTCGCTGCCCCGCTGCACGGCGAGGTCCTCGCGTTGTCCGAGGTGCCGGATCCCGTCTTCGCCCGTGGTCTGATGGGTGCCGGTGTGGCCATCCGGCCGACCAACGGCGTGCTCCGCTCCCCCGTCGACGGCACCGTCACGTCCGTGGCCCGCGCGCGCCATGCTGTCGGGATCACCTCCGACGCGGGGGTGGACATCCTCCTGCACGTCGGGATCGACACGGTCCACCTCGGTGGGCGGACCTTCGAGACGCTGGTCACGCAGGGCCAGCGCGTGCGGGTCGGGTCGCCCCTGATCCTCGTGGACCTCGAGGCGCTGGTGGCCGCCGGGTACGAGACAGCCACACCGATCGTCGTGACGAACTCCGTGATGTACGCCTCCGTGGACGTGGTCGCAGGCGATCAGGTCGCAGCCGGCGAGCCCCTCCTCCGCGTGACCAGGACGGGATCCGCGTAGCGGCCCACGCTCATGGCGGTCAGGTGCGAACCCTGGAGCCCCACGAGGATTCACAGGCTTCTCACAGGAAACTGCCAGACTCCTGCTACCGGGGCCGCACAGAATGGGGCCATGAGCCTGGCAGACCCCGTGGCCCCGGCCGCGACGAATACGCAGCCGGAGGCGCGCCTGCTGGTCGTCGACGACGAGCCGAACATCGTCGAGCTGCTCTCGGCCAGCCTGCGCTTCTCCGGGTTCGAGGTGCACACGGCCGCCAACGGGACCCAGGCCCTGAGCCAGGTGGCGGCCATCGCCCCGGACCTCGTGGTGCTCGACGTGATGATGCCCGGTCTCGACGGGTTCGAGGTCGTCCGCCGGATGCGCCAGGAGGGCCACCACTGTCCCGTGCTGTTCCTCACCGCGCGCGACGCGGTCGAGGACCGGGTGACCGGCCTGACCCTGGGTGCCGACGACTACGTCACCAAGCCGTTCAGCCTCGGGGAGGTCCTGGCCCGAATCCGGGCGATCCTGCGACGCGCCGGGATGGCGCAGCAGCCCGGGTCCGAGCGGATGGTCTTCGCCGACATCGAGCTCGACGAGGACGCCCACGAGGTGTTCAAGGCCGGTCAGCCGGTGGGCCTCTCTCCCACGGAGTTCAAGCTCCTGCGCTTCCTGATGGCCAACCAGGGCCGGGTGATGTCCAAGGCACAGATCCTGGACCACGTATGGCACTACGACTTCGGGGGTGAAGCCACCGTCGTCGAGTCCTACATCTCCTACCTGCGCCGCAAGGTCGACACGACCGAGCCACGAGTGCTCCACACGGTGCGCGGCGTGGGCTACGTCCTGCGCGTCCCACGCGGGTCCTGATGCCCGGCCGCATGGTGGCGCGCCTGCAGGCCACCCCCCTGCGCTCCCGACTCGTCGGGCTGCTCCTCCTGCTCGTCGCCGCCGCGCTGCTCCTCGCCGGCGCTGCGGCTGTGGCCGCGCTTCGGGGATACCTGTTCAACCAGGTCGACCGCAACCTGACCGACATGGTCCGCCCGATCGCCAGTGCCCCGCTGAGGCCCGTGCCGGACGACGTGTTCGGCCCCGGCCGACCCGGGCCTGTCGGTCGGGACATCATCTACGTGCGCCTGTCCGACCCGACGGGGACGATGCACGAGGTCGCCGCCGACTCTGCCACGGTCAGCGACCCCCCGCTGCTCCCCGAGCTGACGGTGGCTGAGGCACGCGCGCTCGACGGCCGCGGCTCCGTGGTCGACTCCGAGTCCGGCGACACCCGGTGGCGTGTGGTCAGCGCTCCCCTGGCCGACGGTTCCGGCTCGGTGTCGGTGGCCCAGGACATCGGCGGCATCGACGCCACCGTCAACCGCCTGGCCCTGATCGAGCTGGCGATCGGGGCACTCGTGCTGCTCGTGCTGGGGATCACGGGCCGGATCCTGGTCCGCCGAAGCCTGCGCCCGCTGGGAGTGGTGGAGGAGACCGCCGCGGCGATCGCCGCCGGGGACCTGGACCGCCGCGCGCCCGCGTCCGATCCCCGCACCGAGGTCGGCAGCCTGGCCCACTCCTTCAACACCATGGTGGACGACCTTGCCGGGGCGCTGGCAGCTCAGCGGGCCTCCGAGCAGACGGCCCGCGAGTCCGCGGAACGGGCACGGGCCTCGGAGGCGCGGATGCGCCAGTTCGTGGCCGACGCCGGGCACGAGCTGCGGACCCCCCTGACCTCGGTGCGCGGGTTCGCCGAGCTGTACCGGATCGGCGCCGTCGCCGAGGGCCCGGCCATGGACGACGCCATGTCACGGATCGAGGCCGAGGCCGCTCGCATGGGCGTGCTGGTCGACGACCTGCTGCTCCTGGCGCGCCTGGACCAGCAGCGGCCGCTGGAGATCACCGAGGTGGACCTGGTCGACCTCGCGACCGATGCGGTGGCTGCGGCCCTCGCGTCCTCCCCCCAGCGGGTGATCGAGATCCACGTGAGCAGCCCCGCCGTGGGCCTGGCCGTGCCCGGTGACCCGGTGCGCCTGCGCCAGGTGGTCGACAACCTGGTGTCGAACGCCTTGCGCTACTCGCCAGCCGACCACTCGGTGGAAGTGCGGATCGACGCCCTCCCGGCCGCCGCCGGGAAGCCGGGGGAGGCGAGGCTCGCGGTGGTCGACCACGGTCCCGGGATGCCGCCCGAAGCCGCGGCGCGGGCCTTCGAGAGGTTCTACCGCGCAGATCCAGCGCGCACCCGGACCGAGGGTGGGTCAGGGCTGGGCCTGTCGATCGTCGCCGCCATCGTCGCCGCGCACGGGGGGCATGTGGACCTGCAGACGACCGTGGGCCAGGGGTGCCGGGTCACGGTGTCACTGCCGCTGGTCGCTCCCGGGACACCGGGCACGAGCTGAGCGAACGCCTCTGCTGGCGGCGGCTTCGCGCACGTGGCCGATCACCGGCACCCCCCAGCGATGCTGCCCGCCGGCGGCGGGACCCCCCATGGTGTGACCCACGCTGCACCAACACGCCGGGATGCCCAGGAGCCCCGCGTGCCTAGAGGCGTCCGGCGGCGCGCAGCACGGCCACGGCGCGCCCGGCGGCGGAGACGGGCAGGCGGGAGTCCCGAAGTCCGGCGGCGAGCGCGTCGAGGCCGGACTCGCCCAGGGCGTCGGCCCAGACCTGAGCCGCCTGTTCATCGGTCTGGTCGAGTCCGAGGGCGCGCAGCGCGTCCTGGTCGCCTTGGAGCAACGCACCCACCCCGACGCCGAGCGCCGAGCAGAGCGCAATGGCATCCGCGATCGTGACCCGTCGGGAGCCCTTCTCCAGTGCCGCGATGGTGGGTCGGCTCAGCCCTGTCAGCTTGGCAAGGTCGATCTGCCGGATGCCCTGTCGGGCCCGGAGCGCGCGCAGGTTGGCCGCGATCACCTGATCAGTGTCATGGGCCATGGGGGCATCGTCCCGCGCCCGCAGGGCGCGGGCAACTGCGCCACGCAGTACCCGTCAGCATTCTGGTGTCACAGTTCCTATCACACTGCTATATTGAGTATCAGAGAGATGGAGAACATGTCTCCAAGGTAGTAATCAGAGCATCGTGTGGCGTGGCGGTGATCCTGTCCGTCAGACGGCGCCCGTGACGCGTGGATGGCCCCAGGCGAGCGCACTTCCTGTTCGACGGGGGTGGGAAGGGCGCTCGGGTGCAGTCGAAACGGATCACGGGGACGGGCGTTGATGTCGATGCGGCAGTTGTGCTCAGGCCCGCCGGGAACGGTCCGATCCCGTCCCGGCGGGACCTGGCGCCCCGCTCGCCACCTCCCCACAGCGCCGCACCACGGGCCACGGCCGAGCTCGGCGGCGCTCGTGGACCCCACCGCCCGAGCGCGGCGCTCGACCCGAGGGTGGCCCGGTGAGCGGATCAGACCAGGATGCGGCCCCACTTCCCTGCATCACCTGCGGTCGCACGTCCCCGGACAGCGCATGGCGCACCGCCTGGCCGTTCTGCCCGGCCTGTGCCGCACCGCAATTCACCGGGAACCAGACACCCGATCGACTTCCCGACTCCCCTCCCCCCGATGACCTGATTGGAGACTGACCGATGTGCTGCCATGGTGACTGGTTCCGGGTCCGACTCGGTGTGCATCGCTCCCTGGGGATGACCCCGTGACGGGCGGGGTCCAGCCAGGTCCAGTGCTCTACGAGGTCCGCGGGGAGTGGCCAGTGGCCCACGTCGTGATGACCGCGGAGGAGGTGGCGCTGTGTGGTCGACCGATGCCGGACCGGTTCGTCACCCTGCGGTCCTCGACCATCCCGGCGGGCACGGAGCTGTGCCCCGGGTGCCGCACGGTGCGCGCGGAGTGGGCGTCGTCGAACGAGTAGGACGCGCTGCCCTGGTCACGGCGCGCGCGGGACGTGCCCGTGAGGGGCTCACCGGGTCAACGCGGCACGGCTCTGGTGCGATGCGCCCTGACCCGGAGCTGGGTCAGTCGCGCGACTCCGATCGTGGCGACCAGGAGCCCTCCGGTGACGGCGGCGATCAGCATGGCCATCCCGAGCGCCACGGACCCGGACCAGCCGAGGAAGTGGATCACCACTGTGGTGGGGTTCTGCAGGATGAAGACGATGAGCACCACCGAGAGCAGGAGCGCTGCGATGACAGCCGCCCAGGCGGCACTGGCCCGTGTGGATCGAGGGGCCCGATCCGCCGACGATGTCCCGCCGGAATCCACATCCTGGGTGCCCGGCGACGGCCCTACGGGCGGGCTGCTGGACACGACGCGCTGCCCGGTCGCCGGAACGACGGCGTTCGGTCCCGTGTCCGTGGCATCGGGTGCCGACGAGCCGGTCCCTGGGTTCACCGGGCGAACGCCGTCGGCCTGGCTCGAGTCGAGTGTGTAGTCGCGGGAGTTGCTGTTCGAGGGGTTCATGATCGCACCTGGTCCTCTCGGCCACCTGGTGGCCGGTTGCCGTGCACGGTGCCGGGGTGACGGCTGGTCGTCTGCAGGGGGGGTCCTCGCGCCTTCCACGCTCGCCGGGGCACGATCGCGACAGGCGCTGGGCCCCGGGCCGTGGAGCCCCCGGTGAGGGGCTCCACGATGCGTCGACTACGCGCGGTGCACTGCCTTCTTGGCCTTGTCCAGGATGTCGTTGAGTGAGTGCTGGACCTTGTCCAGTCCGCCCTCGACCTTGTCCCTGACCTTGTCGGTCTGCTCCTGCGTCTCGCCGGCCACTCGTTGGGCCTTGCCCTCCGCCTGGAGGTCGTCGTCACCGGTGATCAGGCCCGCGGCTTCCTTGGCGTGGCCCTTGGCTTGTTCTGATTGTGCGCTCATGGCGCACCGACCTTTCTGTTCCTCAGGGCCCCACCCGAAGGGCGTGATCCCTGATTTCAGGGTCCCACAGTTTCCCGCAGCCGGCGGACCACATCGACGTGATCCTTCCCATCGGGACCATTGGCAGCTCCAACCCGCCCCGGTGCCAAGGATTCAGGAGTATGGTCGAAGCACCGAGGACTCCCTCCCGTCGACGACCGTCTGCGCTATCCCCCGGCTAACGAACCAACGGGCCGCCCCGCGGCCAGAGTCCAGGGTTGCCATGACCGGTATCGTCACCCCCCCATCCGGCACCACCTCCCGAGTGCGCGATGGCTCGATGGCAGGGAGTCTGAGCACGCAGCTTCCGGCGCATGCCGACACCCTTGCCGGGTCGATCCTGCACCGGGTCGCGGCCACCCCGGACCGGGAGGCGTTCCGGTACCCGGGGCTCCAGGGGGAGTGGGACTCGATGACCTGGGGCGAGGCGGGGCAGGCGATCGTCACCCTGGCCGCCGGACTGGTGTCGTTGGGCCTGCAGGTGGGCGACAGGGTGGCGATCGCGAGCAGCACCCGGGTCGAGTGGATCCTGGCCGACAGCGCGATCGTGTGCGCCGGTGGGGCCACCACCACCATCTACCCCAGCACCCAGGTCGACGAGGTCGTGTTCATCCTGGCCGACTCGGGGGCCCGGATCCTGGTCGCCGAGGACGCCGCGCAGGCGTCGAAGGCAGCCAATGACCGCGACCGGCTACCGGACCTGATGGCGATCGTGGTCATCGACGGCCCCGGGGACGGCGACCTGATCATCAGCATGGACTCCCTTCGCGCCCTCGGAGCTGCCGCGCTGGCTGCTGACCCCCAGGTGATCGACGCCCGGGTCGCCCGCCTGACTCCGGACTCGCTGGCCACCCTGATCTACACCTCGGGGACCACCGGGAGGCCCAAGGGCGTCGAGCTGACCCACCGCAGCTGGGTGTTCGAGGGTGCCTCACTCGATGCCCTGGGGATCGTCACGATCGATGACCTGCAGTACCTGTGGCTGCCCCTGTCGCACTCGTTCGGCAAGGTGCTGCTCGCCTTCGGACTGCAGGTCGGGTTCGCCACTGCCGTCGACGGCCGGATCGCCGAGCTGGTGCCCAACCTGGCGGTGATCCGCCCGACCTTCATGGCTGGCGTGCCGAGGGTCTTCGAGAAGATCTACACCGCAGCAGACGGACAGGCCCGTGCCGGCGGCACCCTGCGGCGCAGGGCGTACGCCTGGGCCGTCAACACGTCAGCGGGCATCAAGGCAACCCGCCGCTCGCACCGACGAACCGGTCCGCTCGCTCGCCTCGAGCTCGCGCTGGCCGACGTGCTCGTCCACCACAAGGTCAGGGCCCTCACCGGGGGGCGGATCCGGTACTTCGTCTGCGGATCCGCCGCGCTCGACCGCGAGGTGGCTCGCTGGTTCGACGCCGCCGGCATGCCCATCCTCGAGGGTTACGGGCTGACCGAGACCTCCGCGGCCACCAGCCTGGTGCGTCCCGATGACCAGGTGTTCGGAACGGTGGGCCAGCCCATCCCGGGCACCGAGATCCGGATCGCCGCGGACCACGAGATCCTCCTGCGCGGACCGCACCTCATGACGGGGTACCACAACCTGCCCCGCGAGAACGCCGACGTCCTGCGCGCCGACGGCTGGCTGGCCACCGGGGACATCGGCTCCCTCGACGACGCCGGGCGGCTGCGGATCACCGACCGCAAGAAGGACCTGGTCAAGACCTCCGGTGGCAAGTACATCGCCCCCGGGGCCATCGCCGCCCGGTTCAAGGCCATGACCGCCCTCGGGTCGCACCTGATCGTTCACGCCAACAACCGCAATTACGTCACCGCCCTGGTCAGCCTCGACCCCGATGCCCTGGCCGCGTTCGCCCGCGCCCACCAGATGTCCGGAGAACCCGTCGCCCTGTCGCAGTCCGTGCAGGTACGGGCCGCCGTCCAGGAGACCATCGACGAGCTGAACGCCACGCTGAACCGGTGGGAGACGATCAAGAAGTTCACCATCCTCACCCGCGACCTCACGGAGTCCCGCGGCGAACTCACCACCAGCCTGAAGGTCCGGCGCAAGGTCGTCGAGCAGCACTTCACCCACCAGCTCGACGCCATGTACCCCTGACCACACGCCCCATCCGCGTGGACTGCACCCGCGGCCTCAGTCCCGGCTGGGGGTGACGACGCCGTGCTCGTAGGCGAGCATGACCAGTTGCGCCCGGTCGCGGACCTGAAGCTTGGCCAGCAGGCTGCTCACGTGCGACTTGGCTGTGGCGTAGCTGATGACCAGCTCATCGGCGATCTCGATGTTCGAACGGCCGCGGGCCACGGCACGCAGCACCTCGATCTCGCGGTCGGTGAGCTGGTCAAGGCCCGGCGGCCGGGCGGGCTCGGGGACCGGTGACTGTCGGACGAACTCCTCGATGAGGCGCCGGGTGGCCTTGGGCGCGAGCAGGGAGTCCCCGTCGGCCACCACCCGGATCGCGGTGAGCAGCTCCTCGGGAGTGGTGTCCTTGGGCAGGAACCCGCTGGCCCCGGCCCGGATCGCGCCGAACACGTACTCGTCGAGGTCGAAGGTCGTGAGGATGATCACGCGGGTGGCCGCGGTGTCCGGGTCCGCCATCAGCGCCCGGGTCGCGGCCAGCCCATCGGTGCCGGGCATCCGGATGTCCATGAGCACCACGTCGGGGTGCTCCCGGCGCACCAGGGCGATCGCCGCGGCCCCGTCCTCGGCCTCGCCGACGACGTCGAGTCCCGGCTCGAGGCGGAGCAGGACCGTGAGCCCACGGCGGACAAGGGCCTCATCGTCGACGACGGCCACGCGGATCATGGACCCTCCTGGGGCTCGTAGGGCAGGGTGGCGACCACCCGGTATCCACCCTCCGGGCGAGGTCCGGTGTGCAGGGTGCCGCCCCACACCGCGACCCGCTCGCGCATGCCGAGCTGGCCGTGCCCGCTCGGGGTGCTGCCCTGGGGTCGAGGTCCCCCGACCGTCGTCGTCCACCTGTACCGTGACCTGCCGGTCCTCGTAGCGCACCGTCACCTCAGCCTGGGCCGGACCCGCGTGCCTGACCACGTTCGTCAACGCCTCCTGCACGACGCGGTACGCGGTCAGGTCGAGTGCTGCCGGCACCTCGCTGGGGGTCCCCGTCGAGGTGGATGCGGACCGGGAGGCCGGCCTCGGTCAGCTCCGCAGCCAGGGTGTCGAGGGAGGCGAGTCCCGGTGGCGGGTGGTACCCGCGCACGCCGGTGTCGGTGTCGGTGCGCAGGGCGCCGAGGATCCGACGGACCTCGGCCAGCGAGGAGCGGCTGGTCCGGGAGATCGCCTCGAGGGATGCCTTTGCCTCTGCGGGATCGATGTCGATCACGTGGGCCCCGATCCCGGCCTGCAGCGCGATCACGCCCAACGAGTGCCCCAGCACGTCGTGCAGCTCCTGGGCGATGCGCAGCCTCTCGTCGGCCACCGCGTGTCGTGCCTCCTCGTAGCGCGCCTGCTCGGCCAGGTGTGCGCGCTCCTGGAGGAGGAGGACGTTCTCGCGGCGGACGTGGGCACTGCGTCCCAGGGCGAAGGCCCCGGTGAACAGCGCCGCGTTGGTGACCAGAGCCGCCACCCCCATGGCTGTCGGAGCGACCACGGCAACGGCCACCATCACGACCACGGCATACCCGACCGCCAACGAGGTGACGAGTCGGTCTGAGTATGCGGCGACGGTGTAGGCCGCGAGGAACAGCGCGGCTCCGATCACCGCGGAGCTGTACCCCAGGGCGAGCAGCGCGAGGACGGGGATGGACGCCAGCACCAGCACGGGCAGGGGCCACCGCCGACGGAAGGCGTACGGTGCGGCGGCGAGGGCGATCAACACGTAGACGGTCACGTCCGGGGGTCGGTACTGCGGGGCTGGAGTCGCCGCCGAGGCAGCGGCGGAGACGAAGATCGCCACCGCCAGGACGCAGTCCAGGATCCATGGCCGCTGGGCGTCGAGGATTCGGAGCCGCGCCACTGCCTCATTCACGCCCCTGACGCTACTGCGCGTGACCCTGGGGAGGCCTCCGTCTGGGGACCACTCACCGAGGCCCGCCTGCAGATGGATCCGCCCGTCGCTCGTGCCGCTGCGGAAACCCCGGGAAGTTGGCTCTGGGGACCGATGCCCGCCGGACCGGAGGGGTCGATTCTGGAGTGGAAGGACCCACCCTAGCCAGGAGCCACCATGGATCGTCGCACCACCCCCCACAGCATCGACAGCCCGGGCACGCAGCAGCCTCCCCACCTGCCCGGGGGCGCCGAGGCCGGCGCGGGTACGGCTTGGCCGTCCTGGTTGCCGTCGTCGGGGCGACGGCAGCGGCCCTGTGGGCTGTCACGGGCTTCCTGGACCAGGTCCAGCGCCCCGAGCAGTTCGCGCGCGCCGAGGTGCCCGGCATCGCCTCCGTTGAGATCACCCAGACCGGGTCGCACGTCATCTACCTCGAGGGCACCGGGCCTGTCCGCCTCACCGCCGCAGACCTGTCCGTGCTCGGCCCGGGGGGCACCCCGGTGCCGGTGGCGCCCCTATGCCCTGGACATGCAGTACGACGTGCCCGGCGCCCCGGGCGCGTTGGGGACCGCTGTGGCTGTCTTCGACGCCGATCGCACCGGCACCTACCGAGTGGGGGCCGGGGCCGTCCTGGCCGGCGGCACCACCACGCTGGCCGTCGGTGATGACCTTGCCCCCGAGGTGATCCGAACCGTGGCGGTGCCCAGCACCATCGGGGTCCTGGTCATCCTCGCCGGCATCGGCCTTGCCCTGGCCACCTGGATCCATGACGAGCAGAGGAACCACGCATGACCACGCCGCCCATCACCCACGACCGCACGCAACAGAGGCAATCCCGCGGATGGGCCAGGCCCGCCGCAGCCCTCCTCGCGCAGCGCCCTGGCCGGCCTGGCCCTGGCATGGGCGATGCCCCGAGGCCCGATGACCACGGCCGAATCGCTGACCGCCCTGACCCTCGGACTCGCCGTGGGATCCCTCGCCGGCTGGCTCATGGCAAGCCGGTGGGCGGCCCTGCTGGCCCCCGCCACCTTCGGTGCGGCGTTCGAGCTCGGCCGGATCGGGGCCGTCGGCCCCACTGTCGACGGGATCCGCCTCGACGGGCTTCTACGGAATCCTGGCCCTCGTCGTGGGGCGCGGGTTCCACCGTGCTGGTCGTCGGGCTTCCCATGGTCGTGGCCGCCTTCTGGGGCGCCGCGCTGGCCCGTCGCCAGCACGGCGCACCAACCGGATCTGCCGGAGGGCCGGCGTGCCTCGCCGGTGCGACCTCGGCGTTCTGGCGTGCCGCCCGCGGGACCTGTCTGGTGCTGGCCACCGTCGCCGTCGTGGGCCTGGTCGGCCGCCCTGGCCCGCCCGGCGCGCACCGCCCCCATCCTCGACGCGGACGGCGAGCCGGCGCCGGGCAGCATCGCCGAGCTGGCTGTCGGTCCCCATCGGCGGGCACGACCAATCGATCATGCTGCGCGGCCACGACATCGAGCGCCCCGGTGCTGCTGTTCCTGGAGGGCGGGCCGGGCGGCACGGCGCTGGGCTCGATGCACTACGCGGGCAAGCCGCTGGAGGAGCACTTCATGGTGGCGACCTGGGACCAGCGCGGCACGGGCAAGTCAGCCAGTGCCCTCGAGCCGCTGGACGACCCTCACGGTGGCCCAGGCGGTCTCCGACACGATCGAGGTGACCGAGTACCTGCGCGACCGCTTCGACGAGCAGCGCATCTACCTGCTCGGCAGCTCCTGGGGCACGACCCTGGGCACCCTGGTCGTCCAGGCACGCCCCGACCTGTTCCACGCCTACATCGGATCCGGACAGATGGTCGACCAGCAGGAGACCGACACGCTGATGTACGCCGAGAGCGTGGCCTATGCCCAGCGGGTCGGCGACACCGGGTTCGCAGAGCAGCTGCGCACCATCGGCCCGCCGCCCTACACCGACATGCTCGCCTACCCGTTCGCGATCGCCTCCAACCCCGAGTGGCACGACTTCACAGCACGGCCCCGACCACGACGCCCGGTCGACGTACCCGGCGAACCTGCTCGTCGAGGAGTACACCCTCACGGAGAAGGTCCGCTCGGCCGCCGCGCTGATCGACACGTTCGCCCTCATGTACCCCCAGCTCCAGGACGTCGACTTCCGCCGGGACGTCCCCCGCCTTGACGTCCCCGTGTTCCTCGTCGAGGGCGAGCATGAGGCCCCCGGGCGCGCCGTGCTCGCCGCGGCAGTGGTTCGAGCAGCTGTCAGCACCCAGCAAGCAGCTGGTCACCTTCCAGGGCTCCGGCCACACCCCGCACCTCCACGAACCTGGGCGGTTCGCCACCTACCTGGCCGACGTCGTGCTTCCCGCAGACCTACCCGAGCACGGCGTGACCGCGGCGGAAGCGGCCAGACCGCCACCGACGGACCCGGCCCGGCCTCGCGCGTCCTGGACTTTGGGCCCTACCGGGCTGGGCTCGCCACGTCGTACCGTCGTCAAGGATCGGAGGTTCATCATGTCCGAGGTGATGCGCAAGGAGCGCAGCGGTGTAGCAGGTGGACTGATCCTCATCGGGATCGGGGTCCTGCTGATCACGGGATGGTGGTGGCCCGGGATCATGGTCGTGGTCGGGGTCGCGCTGGCCACTGAGCGCTGGCTGTCGGGGCGCACCCGCGAGGCCCTCGTGGTGCTGGGCATCTTCCTGGCCATCCCGGTCGGGATCGCGGTGATGACCAACATCGGCATCCCGTGGATCTGGGTGATCGCCCTCGTGCTGATCGGGCTCGGCATCTCGGGCGTCGTCAAGGCGGTGTCCTCCGGGCCCCCTGAATGAGCATCCTCCTCGCGTTCCTCGCTGTCGGCGCCAACACACCCGGAGGCTGAGCGTGGCCCCGCTGTCAGCATCCGAGAGAGGTCGGGCGCACGTGGGTGAGCACGGTGAAGGTGCGAGTGCCTAGTCAACGGGCTCGATCAGGGCATGTTCCTGCAGGTCCGGGAGCCGGGCAGCCCGGTGCTGCTGTTCCTGCACGGAGGACCGGGGATGCCGGAGTACTGGCTGACCCGGCGCCACCCCACCCGGCTGCACGAGGCGTTCACCGTGGCGTGGTGGGAGCAGCGGGGTGCCGGGCTGTCCTATCGTCGCGACATCCCCCCCGAGTCGATGACCGTCGAGCAGTTCATCGACGACACGATCGCCGTCGCTGGGTACCTGCGCCAGAGATTCGGGGTCGACAAGGTCCACCTGATGGGCCACTCGTGGGGAAGCTTCCTCGGGCTCCAGGCCGCCGCCCAGGCCCCGGAGCTGTTCCACTCCTACATCGGCATGGCCCAGGTCACCCACCAGATCGCCTCCGAGCAGGAGGCCTACTACGTTCATGCTCGAGGCGTACCGCGCCCGACGCGACCACCGGATGGTCCGCCGGCTCGGGAGGTCGCCCGTCACCGGTGGCATCCCCCTGCCCCGCGGCTACGAAGCCGTTCGTGACGCCGCCATGCACCGGCTCGGGGTCGGCACCACCCACGAGATGGCATCGGTGGTCACCGGGATCTTCATCCCCTCCCTCGCCGTCACCGGACTACACCCCGATCGAGAGGGTTGACCTGTGGCGCGGCAGGCGGTTCTCGCGCCGCTTCGGGCTCTGGGAGCAGATGCTGGCCACGGACCTGGCCGCACTGATCACCCGATTGCCGATCCCTGCCTACTTCCTGCACGGCCAGCACGACCGGACCGTGTCCTACCACCTGGCCAAGGCATACGCCGCTCGCCTGGACGCACCCCTCATCGGGTTCTACACCTTCACCCACTCAGCCCACAGCCCTGCGTTCGAGGAACCCGACCGCACCCTGCAGATCCTGACTGAGAACGTCCTGATCGGAACCACCACCCTGGCCGATCCAACCGCCACCGGCCGAGACCAGAGGACCGGGGTGATCGGCTCATGAGGGCGCAGGGCCGCCCCCGGTGGCAGATCGCCGGGACTGATGAACGGGCAGCGCGGGACGTAGGGCCCTGACCCGTGCCATGCAGGTGCACTTGACTGGTTCGGGCGTGCGGGGGTGTTCGGAGGACTCATGGGTTCAGGGGCGACGGCGCCCGAGGGTGACCTCGCCATCGAGGTCGCGGGGCTCGAGCGGTCCTTCGGGACCACGGTGGTCCTCGACGGCGTGGATCTCGCACTCGAGTCGGGTGGGGTCTTCGGGCTGCTCGGCCCCAACGGTGCGGGCAAGACGACGACGGTGCGGATCCTGACCGGTGTGCTGCGCCCCGGCCGGGCGAGGTGCCTGCGGGTCCTGGGCCACGACCTTCCCGATCGGATCGCCGAGGTCCGCCCCCACATCGGGGTGCAGACCGACACCTCCCTGTACGAGCGGCTCAGCGGGCTGGACAACCTCACCTTCTTCGCCCGGCTCTACGGGATGAGCAGTCGGGACTCCGCCAGGGCGGCCGCTGCCCTCCTGGACCGGTTCGGCCTCGGGGACCGGCAGTCCGATCGAGTCGGGACGTACTCGAAGGGGATGAAGCAGAAGGCCCTGATCGCCCGCGCGCTGGTCGCCGATCCCCAGATCGTGTTCCTCGACGAGCCGACGGCCGGCCTGGACCCTGAGGCGGCGCACGAGCTGATGACCTACATCCACGACCTGTCCCGCGAGGGCCGGACGTTCTTCATCACCTCGCACCGGCTCGAGGAGATGGAGTCGGTGTGCACGAAGGTGGGCGTGCTCGCCGGCGGGCGCGTCGCGGCGCAGGGGGCCCCGGAGGAGGTCGCGCGGACCCTTGTTCCCGAGGTGCGGGTCCGGGTCACTGCCACACCCGGCACGGTCCTCGACGAGCACGGGATCGCCGCACTCGAGGGCGTCCTCGGGGTGACCCCGGGGGGCGGAGGGGCCCTCGTCGAGCTGATCTCACGGGAGGTGATCCCCGCGGTCGTGCGCCAGATCGCGGCCATGCCCGGCGACCTTCTGGGCGTTGCGGAGGAACCACCCACCCTCGAGGAGGCGTACCTGCGACTCGTGCACCAGGACCAGGCCCGGACCGTGGCAGGTGCCCGATGACCGGCAGCGCGATCTGGACGATCGCGGCCAAGGACCTGCGCGAGAGCTCCGCGACCAGCCAGGTCCTGGCCCCGGTGGTGATCGTTCCGTTCGTCTTCGTCGTGATCTACCCGGTCGGCCTGCTGATCGCCCTGCGCTACGCGAGCCCCGCCGACGCCCAGGAACTCATCTCCAAGATCCCCACGTCCGCCTTCCCCGGAGCCGCGGACCTGACCGTGCAGGGCCAGGCCGCGTACATCGCGACGGTCTACCTGTTCGCCGGGTTCTTCCTCATCATCCCCACCATGGTGGCCACCGTGCTCGCGGCCAACAGCTTCGCCGGCGAGAAGGAGCGCCGCACGCTCGAGGGCGTCCTCTACACCCCCGTCAGCGACACGGAACTCGTCCTGGGGAAGATCCTCGGCGCGGTCCTGCCCGCCGTGGTCGTGTCGTGGGTGTGCTTCGTCGTCTACGCGATCGTGGTCAACATCCTGGGCAACCCCCTGATCGGGCACCTGTACTTCCCCACCCTCAACTGGTGGGTGCTGATGCTGTTGGTGGTCCCGGCCGTGGCAGTGTTCGTCACCGCGTGCGTCGTGTGGGTCTCGGCCCGGGTCAGCTCCTACCAGTCAGCCAACTCGATCGCCGGATTCGCCCTGCTGCCGCTGATCCTCCTCGTGGTCGGCCAGGCCACCGGCGTGATGCTCCTGGGACCCATGCTCTTCGCCGTGCTCGGCCTCGTCCTGGTGATCCTCGACATCCTCATGATGCGCTGGATCATCGCCACCTTCGACCGCGAACGGGTCGTCGCCTCGTTCCTCTGACCCCGCGACTGTGCGCGAGCACTCGCCGAAGGACGGTCATGGATTCCCGCCAGCCATGACCTTGCGCCACGCCGTCTGGGTGGCATAGTGCTCGAATCCCAGGGAGCCGTACAGGTGACCGGCGTCGGCTGACCCCCAGTTGGCGACGTGGACCACGTCCACCCCCCGACGCGCAACCCGCTGCAGCCCCTCGTTGATCGCGGCCTGGGCCAACCCGAGCCGCCGGTGCCCATCCCTGGTGCCGACGGGTTCCAGCGTGGCGACCCTGTTCGCGCTGTCGATCGTGAACCCGGCGAAGGCTGCCACCACTCCGTCGGGAGCCTCGACGACGACGTGCAGCTGCGGGTCGAAGGACGGCGAGCGCAGGAACGTGCAGTAGCTCTCGACCGGGGTGGAGTGGCCGAAGACGGCGTTCGTGGCGTCCACCCATCGGCGGGCCTCGTCGAGCGAGTCGTCCGCACTGCGCAGGACGTAGCCGGCAGCCAGAGGGTGCGGTTCGACGGCCCGGGACGTGCGGCGGCGCCGGTGCTGCCAGGACCATCCGGCGACGGGCTCGTACCCGCGGCGTATGAGCCGATCCCGGCGGTCGCCGTCCCAGTCGAAGGCCCAGGTGTGCAGCACGCGCGCGCCGCCCTCGTCGGCGCGGGTCAGGTGGTGCTCCGCCCAGTCCAGCACCTCATCCTCCAGCCACCGCCGCCGCGGATCGACCTGCAGCGCCAGGTCGCCCGGGCCATCGGGGATCGCGGCAGCCACGAACGAGCCATCCTGGGTGTGCCACACATGCACGCCGGCTCCCCAGCTCGGATCAGCGAGCTGCGCCGCTGGCACGGTCCAGAACATGCCCTCCCACCGCCGCGGCTCCCAGTTGAGCTCCCGCCCCGCCAGCGCGTAGCTGTCGATCAGGAACTGGCGAAGCCGCAGCGCATCGGCCTGCCCACCGAGCGCGCGGTCCGAGACCGGCAACAGGCGCTCGCCGGGTGGCGGATTCATGGACCCCATCGTGCACCGGACCCGAACCCTGTCGCCACGCTGCCGTGGAGTGCGAACGGAGTCCAGATTGGCAGCATGCACGCTTCCGATCGCGTCGCCGTACGAGAAGCCCGGATCAGGAAGCCCCGGCGCCTGGCCCACTCAACTCGACGTGGCCGCCGACCGGCGGTTCTCACCCTGACGGGCCACCGCGGCCTCAGCCCGCCGCTCGATCCCGTCGAGGAGCATCGCGAGGCCGGCCTCGAAGCGTTCGTCGGGCGAGCCGGAGAACAGGGCGTCACCGGCCCAGGTCACGCTCGGGAACGCGTCCACGGGCAGCGCCTCAACCGCCGCCGCAGCCGCCTCGCGCCTGGCTCGACGCTCCTCACCTGACTTCCCGCCCATGCCGACCGCATCCCAGAGGGCGGCGCCGGCCACGAGATTGCCGAGGGCGTGGTTCGCCTCGACCGCGTCGCGCTCGCTCAGTCCCGCCGACCGGAAGATCGCCAACGCCCGATCCAGCGCCGCGAGGCCGCCGACCCCGCGGTCCGCGCGGGATGTCAACAGCACCGTCAGCTGCGGTCGTCGGAGCAGCACCGAGCGGACGTCGCGGGCCAGCGCGGCTGCGTCGCTGCGCCAGTCGCCGGTCAGCGGCGTCGCCGGGATCTCGCCAGCCATGGCCTCGAGGACGAGGTCGAGCAGGGCATCGCGGTCGGCGACGTGCCGGTACAGCGACATGACCCCGCTCCCGAGCCGCGCGGCGACGGCCCGCATCGTCAGGGCGTCCGGCCCGGCGGCATCGACCAGCTCGACGCCCGCGGCGACGATCGCCTCCCGAGTCAGGACGGCACGTGTCCGGACACCCGGCGAGTGGTCGGGGCTTGTGGGGGTTGACATGCTCACACCGGAATACTAGCGTACGAAGTACGCAAGCGTACGTCGTACGCACCGAAGGAGGGAGAAGATGGTGGCAGGAATCGATAGCGGTCCCGAGGCCGATCCCCGTGGGCCCGGAGATGGACGCGCTCCGGCGCTTCTTCAGCGACGTGCGTTGGGACGGTGAGATCCACGAGGGCGGCATGGGTCCGGGGACGCCCGCCATGAAGGGCATCGGCCGGGGAACCGTCCAGGAGATCCAGGATGGTCGCTGGATCGTCGGCGACTTCGAGCAGGAGCAGTACCTGCACGACGGGACGTTCGTCCTGAAGTGGCAGCTGCACTGGGTGTCGGGCTGGGACCCCGAGCACGGTGAGTACCGAGCGAGCATGGTCGACAACTACGGTCACGCGATGGTGTACCGCGGCTGGATCGACGGCGATCGGCTGATCTTCGAGTCGCTCGCCGACGCTGCGGTTCGCCTTCGCTTCACGTGGGACGCGAGCGATCCTGCGGTGATTCTGTGGCGCAACGAAATGGCCATGGGCGACGGCGCGTGGTTCCTCATCGAGGAGTACCCGATGGTGTCGGTCTAGGCGTCGAACCGCGCCACACCGGCGGGCTTGGGGCTAGCCTCCGCCCTAACGGATGTTCGGCCACTCGGACGAACGATCGGGCCTCCCGCTCCGGCGGCCAGGCGGCACAGCTGGGAGCACCATGATCGGTTTGGCGTCCGGCAGGGTCCGCCTCCTGCTGGCCTGCGGGGGCATTGCCGGGGGGAGCACGCGCAGTCCGCGTACGCCACAGCGATCACCGCGTTCGACAAGGCTGGCGACCCGTTCGAGGCGGTGCGAACCCGGCTTCTGCTCGGCGAGCTGCTGCGCCGGGACCGCTCCATCCAGGCGGCGCGCCACGAGCTGCGCCTGGCGGCAGACGGCTTGACCCTTGGGAGTGTTCGCGTGGAGATCCGTCAGGCTCAGCAGGATGTTCGACTCGTCTATGTCGGGGGCTTCTTCGGACAGCTCGTGTCGGGGGCCCTGTGGCTCCTCGCGGCCGCGGTCGGGACGTTCTCCTCGCGCACGTGGGCCATCGCGATCCTGCTCCTCGGGGGGATCCTGATCTTCCCCCTGACCATGTTGTGCCTGCGGCTGGCCGGTCGGCGCGCCTCCCTGCCCGCTGGGCACCCGATGGCGGGTCTTGCGACGCAGATCGCCTTCACCGTCCCCCTGGGGCTGCTGGTCGCCCTGGCGGTCACCGGCTACCGCGTGGACTGGTTCTTCCCGGCCGCCATGGTCATCGTGGGAGCGCACTACCTGCCGTTCGTGTTCTTGTATGGCATGCGGCTCTACGCCGCCCTGGCCGGGATCCTCGCCTTCGGTGGGGTGGGCCTGGCCCTGTGGGGCCCGGGGCCGTTCAGCCTGGGGGCGTGGTTCACCGGTCTGGTGCTGGTGGCCTTCGCGTTCCTGCTCCTGGCATCCGTCGCGACCGAGCTGGCGACCGACGCCCAGGGAGCACCCCCGAAGAACGCCTCATAGCGACCGCCACCCACCCCGCGCGCAAATGCGGTATGGGTGGTGGCCCCTCGCTCTGCTGGCCAGCCGTTGCCGGGATATCCGAGGAGCTGGCGGGTGGACAATGGGGAGGAGCTCTTGAGGGGGCGGTCTACCGATGGATCCAACGCCGGATCGGGTGATGACGTCCCCGGAGCCGTTGGCGACGGCGCACCCGTGGCGATTGTTCGCCATGGTGTTCGTGCTGTCGGCGCCGCTGTGGTGGCTCGGGTCCGTGACGAGCCGCGAGGTGATGCCCGGTCTTCCGGTGAGTTCGTTGATGTTCCTGTGCCCGGCGGCTGTGGCCTGCGTGTACGCCGTGCGACGGGGCGGGAGGGGCGGACTGCGGGTCCTGCTCGTACGGATCGTCGACTTCCGCCGGACCGGGCCGCGCTGGTGGCACCTGGTGTCGTTGCTGCTCATGCCCACCGTGCTGCTGCTCGAGTACGTCCTCATGGTTGCGGCCGGCATGCCGCTTCCGGACCCGAGTGTCGCCTGGCGCGAAGCGCCGCTCCTGCTTGGTCTGTTCCTGTTCGCCGCTGCGTGCGAGGAACTGACCTGGACCGGAACCGCGCTGGAACCCCTGCAACAACGTCACGGCGCGCTGCGCGCAGGACTGATGATCGGCGTCGTCTGGGCTGCCTGGCACGCCATCCCCTTCGCCCAGAGCCACCCGTCAACCGGGTGGGTCCTGGGACAGTGCCTGTTCACCGTGGCGTTCCGCGTCGTACTCGTCTGGCTGTACAACGCCACCGGCCTGAGCTTGTTCGCCGCCATCGTGTGTCACGCCACCTACAACACCGCCTGGCAGCTCTTCCCGAACCAGGGATCGGGCTACAACCCGTGGATCGCAGCACTGCTCACCACCGTGCTCGCCGTCCTGGTCACCCTGGCCTCCAAGCTTTGGACCATCGGTGTGCGACACCACCCACCGATCCCCACCCGCCGAGCTCCCGGCGAGCCGGCCCACTTCTGAGCCCCCATCCGGGACTGCTGTCGGTTGGGTTGACACCGGTTGTGTCGTTCAGGCGGCTGCCTGAACGACGTTGCCGCCGTCGCCGCCTGACTGCGGACCCGCCCTCTGATGCGTCGGCCTGGGTCGCAGCTCCTCCGCGTCCTGCCGCGCTTCCCGCCCGGAGCTGGGTCTACCGTGCCCAGATGCAGGACAGGGTGCCTCTCGCTATCGGCCTCCGACCACGATCTTGCTGCGCAGCCCAGCGGCGTGCGCTCATCATCGACGCCCTGGGGCCCGCAACCTCCCGACTGCCGGGCTGAACCGAAACGAGCTGCTCCCCAACTCCCTGACAGCCTCCACGTTCACTTCACGAATGCGAGACATCGGACTCGAAGACAGGAAGCATCGACCATGGATAACGTCCTGCTCGACATAGGGCTTCCCCTCGTTCTCGCGTTCGTCATGGTCGGAATCGGTTTGACCCTGACGCTGGCCGACTTCGACCGGCAGCGCAAGACACCGAAACCGCTTGTGGTCGGGGTCATCGGCATAACCCTGATCGTGCCGCTCATCTCGTTCGGGATCGCCATCCTGTTCGACCTGCCAGCGGAACTCGCGATCGGCGTGGTCCTCTTGGGCGCAACCGCGGGTGGGACGACCTCGAATGTCATGACCTACCTGGGCGGGGGCAACACCGCACTGAGTCTCGTGCTCACGGTCCTGGCCAACCTCGCAACGATCATCTCCATCCCGTTCTGGGCCGGCCTCGCCCTGGACCGGTGGGGTGACGCGGTCGAAGCCGGGGCCAACGTCACGGTGGGCTTCATGGATGTCGCCCTCCTCCTGGCGGGCCTGGTCCTGATTCCGACGAGCCTGGGCATGCTCGTCCGTGCCCGGCGCCCTGCCCTGGCCGCACGCCTCGAGAACACCGTGTCGAAGGTGAGTGGCATCGTGCTGTTCGCCCTGATCATCGGCGTCACGGTCACCCTGGACGATGCGTGGAACCTGCTCAAGGTCGCCGGTCCGGCCACCCTGCTGCTGGCCTGCCTGGCCACGGCGACGGGCTTCGGCTTGGGCGTCCTGACCCGGCTGCCACGACCGGGCCACGTGGCCCTGGGCATGGAGTTCGGCATCAAGAACATCACGCTCACGATGCTGCTGGGACTGACCGCGCTCGGCTCGGAGGAGATCGCGCTGCCGGCGGCCGTGTACGGCGTGATGATGTACATCCCAGGCCTGGCACTGCTCTCCTTCGCTCGTCGGGGCTACATCCCACGACCTGTGGTTGCCGAACAGGCAGTCCCGGCGAAGAAGCCCGTGATCGTGGGCTACGACGGATCCGAAGCCACCCTGCCGGCGCTGCGGTGGGCGGCCCAGGAGGCGGTGGGGTCACAACGGGCACTGCGCGTGGTGCTCGCCTGGGGACTGCCGACCATGGGCTTCAGCGCCGTCTCGGCGACCGCGGACCTGGACCGCAGCAAAGCCGACAGCGTGCTCGCGAACGCCGTGTACCTCCTGGGGGCCGAGGTGCCCGGCCTGACCGTCGACGGCGAACTCGTGCAGGACAAACCGGCGCAGGCGCTCGTGGACCGATCGGCCGATGCCGCACTGGTCGTCGTCGGCCACAGTGGAAAGGGCCGCGTCGGTCGCCTGGTGATGGGATCGGTGGCATCCGCCGTCGTCACCCACTCAGATGCACCGGTCGTCGTCGTGCGAGGCGACGCAGCCGGTCAGGTGCGGCGCGTAGGGCCGATCGTGGTGGGCGTGGACGGCTCCCCAGGGTCCGAGGACGCCGTGAGCTTCGCGATGAAGTCGGCGCCACAGCACGGCTACCAGGTCGTGGTGGTCCATGCCGGCGAGGCGGCTGGTCCGGCCGGCGGACTGCAGGCACTGTCCCCCGCACTCGCTGCGGGCCGCGCGCAGAACCCTGCGGTGGCGGTCCGCGAGGTGGTCGAGGCGGGGAACGCAGCCCAACTCATCGTTGCCCAGGCGAAGGACGCCGCTCTGGTTGTCGTCGGCAGTCGGGGCCACGGAGGCTTCGCCGGAATGCTGCTGGGCTCGGTGAGCCGAGCGGTCGTCGAGCAGTCGGATTGCTCCGTGGTCGTCATGCGCCAGGTGAAGTGAGCCTGGCGGTGGTGGATCAGCCCCTGGGTCCCCGTCCGTCGCGCGACGGAAGTGTGACCTGTGTCACCCTGACGACCACGTTCCGGAACGCCATACCCGCGGGCGCCGACGTGCACCTCACGGGTTCGACCCACGATGAGGAGGACCACACATGAGCAGGACTGGTGACCACGCTGAGGACATCGAACATGAGTTGGAGCACGCCGGCCGGGATGTCGGGGAGTCGTTCGCCGCTTCGGTGAGTGCGCCCGACGCGCAGGACGATGTCAGCTTGCTGGCAGACGATCTGGCCGCTGAGCCGACGGGTCCCATCTCGGGCTCTCTGGATGCGCCGCTGCCGCCGTCGGCGCCGACGCTGTCCCAGTTGATCCTGGACAGGGTTGCGCGCACCCCGGACGCCCCCGCGTTCGGCTCGCCGAATCCTGACGGGACTTGGCAGGTGCGGACATGGAAGGAGGCCGGGTACGAGATGACCCGGCTGGCGGCCGGTCTGCTGGTCCTGGGGTTGCAGCCTGAGGATCGGGTGGCGATCGCGAGCAACACCCGGGTGGAGTGGGTCCTGGCCGATGGTGCGGTGATGCTGGCTGGTGGGGCGAACACGACGATCTACCCGAGCACGGGCGAGGATGACTTCGCCTACATCATCAACGATTCGGGGGCCCGGTTCCTCGTTGCCGAGGACCAGTCCCAGGCGGACAAGGCGCTGACCCAGTTGGCCCAGCTGCCCTCCTTGGACAAGATCATCCTGATCGAGGGTGCGGGCGATGGTGATCGGGTGCTGTCCTGGGCGGAGTTGGCGTCTCTGGGTGCGCAGCGCCTGGTCGAGCAGCCCGACACGATCGAGCGGGCCGTGGCCGCGATCCAGCCTGACTCGCTGGCCACCCTGATCTACACCTCGGGCACGACGGGTCGGCCGAAGGGGGTGATGCTGCCGCAGAGCAACTGGGTGTTCCAGGGTCGCAGCATGGAGGCCCTCGGTGTGGTGCGCCCGGATGATGTGCAGTTCCTGTGGCTGCCGTTGGCGCACTCGTTCGGCAAGGTCCTGCTCTCAGCGGCCTTCCAGGTCGGGTTCGTCAGCTACATCGACGGCCGGGTGCCCAAGATCGTGGAGAACCTGCCGGTGGTCCAGCCCACGATCATGGCCGGGGTGCCGCGGATCTTCGAGAAGATCTACCAGGGTGCCAACGCCAAGGCCAAGGCCGGGGGTGGGGCCAAGGCCAAGATCTTCGACTGGGCGTTCGCGGCGTCGACCGAGATCAAGGCCAAGCAGCGCGCCGGGTTGCCACCGGGTCCGATGGCCCCGGCCCGCCTGGCCATGGCCGACAAGTTGGTCTTCTCCAAGATCCAGGCCCTGACGGGCGGTCGGATGCGGGTGATGATCTCCGGGTCCGCGGCGCTCAACGGTGACGTGGCCCGCTGGTTCGACGCCGCCGGGCTGCCGATCATCGAGGGCTACGGCCTGACCGAGAACAGCGCGGCGGCCTGCGTGGTGCGCCCGGACGACCTGGTGTTCGGCTCCGTCGGACAGCCGCTGCCCGGCACACAGGTGATGATCGCCTCCGACGGCGAGGTGCTGCTCAAGGGCCCGCACGTGATGAAGGGCTACTGGAACCTGCCCGAGATCAATGCCGAGACCCTGCTGCCCGGCGGATGGCTGGCCACCGGCGACATCGGCGAACTCGACGACAAGGGCCGCCTGAAGATCACCGACCGGAAGAAGGACCTGGTCAAGACCTCCGGAGGCAAGTACATCGCCCCGGGGCAGATCGCCGCGCAGTTCAAGGTGATCTCCGCGTTGGCCTCGAACCTGGTGGTGCACGCCGCCGACCGCAACTACGCCAGCGCCCTGATCTCGCTGGACCCCGAGGCGCTGGAGAAGTTCGCCGCCGAGAACGGGCTCTCCGGGGACTTCGAGGCCCTGTCCCAGTCCGCGAAGGTGCGCGAGTCGCTGCAGGCCGACGTGGACACCCTCAACGAGGGCCTGAACCGGTGGGAGACGATCAAGAAGTTCGCCGTCCTGCCCCGAGACCTCTCCGAGGAGGAGGGCGAGCTCACCGCCAGCCTGAAGGTGAAGCGCAAGGCCGTGGAGGAGCACTTCGCCGACCTGATCGAGGCCATGTACGACGGCAGCTGACCGGACGCCCCGCCCTGCCCCCAGACGGGCAGGGCGGGGCGGGTCGGCGCATGAGCACGTGTTCGGTCATCGTGGCAACGCGGCCCACATCGACTACGCCGGTTTGCTCAACTCGATGCGACGGGCCGATACTCCAGACATGACGTTGTTCGGCCATGACTGATGATGCGCCCCCACCCGGGGGCCTGATTCGCGCGTTCGGCAACGCCTCAGCCCCCGCTCACCGGGGGCTTCGCTGTTGTTGGCCCCCGTTGATCCGCATGTGTCCCCACGACACCGACCCAACGGAGGAACCCATGACCGACAACCTGTACATCACCACATCCATCCCGTACGTCAACGGCGCCCCACACCTGGGGCACGCACTCGAGTTCGTGCACGTCGACGTGCTGGCGCGTCATCGCCGACTGCGCGGCGGCTCCGTTCGCGTGCAGTCGGGCACCGACGACCACGCGATCAAGAATGTCGCCGCCGCGCACGCCGCTGGCGTCGGCATCGCGGACCTCGTGGCCACCAACGGCGACCGGTTCGCCGACCTTGCTCGCGCGCTGGACGTCGTCACCGACGACTTCGTCCGGACAAGCAGCGACGCCCGTCACACCGCAGCCGTCGTGCGACTGTGGCAGGCGTGCGAGGCGGCCGGCGACCTCTACCAGAAGGACTACTCCGGCCTGTACTGCGTCGGGTGCGAGCAGTTCTACACGCTCGACGAACTCGATGCCGGCCGCTGCCGGGAGCACGGCACACCCGTGCAGGAAGTGACCGAGTCGAACTGGTTCTTCCGCCTGTCCCGCTACCGGGAGGCGATCGTGGAGCTCATCCGGGGTGGCCGTCTGGTCATCGAACCGGAGCAGCGGCGCAACGAGGTCCTCGGCTTCTTGGCCGGCGCCATCCACGACGTGTCCGTGTCCCGGCCAGCCGCCCGAGCGGCCGGCTGGGGCATACCGGTTCCAGGCGACCCGGACCAGGTCATCTACGTCTGGTTCGACGCGCTGACCAACTACATCACCGGGCTGGGTTACGGCACTGACGATCCCGACTTCGACACCTGGTGGGGCGGTTCAGCCGTACGAACCCACGTGATCGGGAAGGGCATCGTCCGCTTCCACGCCATCTACTGGACCGCGTTCCTGCTGTCGGCCAGCCTGCCGGTGCCGGACAGGATCCTCGTCCACGACTACCTGACCGTGGATGGCGCCAAGATCGCCAAGTCCGGCGCGCAGGCCGCCGACCCTGAGGAGCTCGTATGCAAGTACGGCGTTGACGCCCTGCGGTGGTGGCTCCTTCGAGAACCAGCCCCGGTCGGCACGTGCGACTTCACCGAGGAACGCCTCGTCACGGCCTACAACCGGGACCTGGCGAACTCGCTGGGCAACCTGACATCTCGGACGCTCACGCTGGCCGGCCGTCCCCGTGACTGGGCCGCACCAGCGGCCGCGGCCGCTGGTGTCGGCGACGACCTGCGAGCCGACGCCGAAGCCCTGGCCCCAGCGATCGACGCCGCGCTGGCCAGGTACGACTTTCGCACCGCGTGCGAGTTGATATCGGGACTTGCAGAGTCCGGCAACCGGTTCATCGAGGCCGAAGCGCCGTGGCATCTCGCCAAGGCAGCCGACGCCGGGGACGACGCGGCCGCCGCCCGGTTCGCAGCGGTCATCGACACGCTCCTGACAACGTGCACGGCGGCTGCCCACGAGCTGGAGCCGTTCGTCCCACAAGGCTCGGCGCGCCTGCTCCGGGACTGTCCGGCTCCGGTCGAAAGCCGACAGCGACGTTCCCCCGCATCGTTGTGTGACAGCACACGAAGCGAGCCGTCCTTCAACCACCGTGTGCCCGGGAGTTCTGCCCCGCGGTGCGCGACGCCGCCGTGGGTCGGCGTAGTGTCAGGTGTGGAGGCCCTGCCGTTGCTCCCCCGTCGCGGCGGGGCCTCCGCCGTTCCCGAGCGGCGTCCCGGGCCCTTGGAGCCCGCCGTTCGCGCTGAAGCTCCCGCCGATGACACAGAACAGAACGCGCGCAACTGCCGCGCATCGGGCAGCGGGGGCCTCAGCGAGCCCCGCGCCGGTACTTCCTCACTGCGATGGCCATGGACACCAGCAGGATCACGACCGACCAGAGCGCTGACTGCCAGGGGAGGTCCCCGGCGGGGAGCCCGTTCGTCAGCGCGCGCACGGCATCGATGGTGATCGTGACCGGTTGCACCCGAGCGATCGGCTGCAGCCACTGCGGGAAGCTATCCACCGGTACGAAGGCCGAGCTCGCGAACAGCAGGAGGAACAGGACGAGGGTGCCGGCAGCGTACGACGCTTCGGGGCTGCGCAGGGAGCTGCCGATGGCCGCGTACATCCACGTGAGCGCGTAGCCGAGCAGCACGAGGAGGGCGAGGGCGAGCACCACCTGCGCCGTGGTGCCCCGGAACTCGAAGCCGAGCGGCACGCTCAGCGCCACGATCGCCGCGAGCGACACCAGGTTCACGACCTGGTCGGCCGTCGTGCGTGCCGCCAGCACCGCCAAGCGGGCGATCGGCAGCGTCCGGAAGCGGTCGACGATCCCGCTCTGCAGGTCCTGCGCGAGGCTGATCGCGGTGCCACCGCTGGCGATGATCACCGCGGCGGTGAACAGCCCCGGCAGCAGGTACTGCACGTAGACGCCCCCGGGCACGGCGATCGCGCCGCCGAGCAGGTAGCGGAAGCCCAGCAGCAGCAGGATCGGCTGTCCCACGGTGAGCGCAAGCGTCTGCGGGTCGCGGCCGAGCCGCCGCCAGTTGCGCGTCGTGAGCGCTCGTATCTCGCTCATCGTCCGTCGCAGCGGGTGCCGCTGCGCGGGCAGCCTCGACGCTCCGTCCTCCCCCGAGTGGCTGACCAGCGCGGACGTTGCGCGCGCGGCGAGCCCCGCCCCGGACGGCTGCGCCGCGTCCGGCCCCGTGAACGCCAGGAACACCTCGTCGAGCGTGGGCCGACGTGCCCCCAGCTCGACGACGTCGACGTCCTGCTCCCGCAGCCGCGACAGCACCGCGGGCAGGCTGTCGACGTCATCCGCCGGCAGGGTCAGTCGGCGCTGCACCGGGTCGACCTGCGGCGCGCCGTGCCCGAGAGCCGCGAGCACGCCAGCGGCCCGCTCGAGCCCGTTCCCGCCCACGGTCACGTCGAGCACGGTCGCGCCGACCAGGTCCTTGAGCTGGTCGGGCGTTCCCTCTGCGACCACTCTGCCCGCGTCGAGCAGCGCGATGCGGTCGGCCAGCTGGTCAGCCTCCTCGAGGTGCTGCGAGGTGAGCAGGACGGTCGTGCCGGTGGCGGCTCGCTCGCGGATCATGTCCCACAGCGCGAGGCGCGTCCGGGGATCGAGCCCCGTGGTCGGTTCGTCGAGCACGACCACGGGCGTGCCGCCGATGAGTCCTGCGGCGATGTCGAGGCGGCGGCGCGTTCCTCCCGACAGGGTCCCCGCGCGACGATCGGCAGCCTCGGTCAGCGCCAGCTGCTCCAGCAGATCGCTCACGCGTTCCCGTCGCGTGGCGGGCGGCAGGTGGTACAGCCGAGCGATCAGGTCGAGGTTCTCAGCTGCGGTGAGGCGGGCGTCCACCGCGGCGTACTGGCCCGTGACGCCGATCAAGGTGCGCACCTGCCCGGCAGCCGTGACGACGTCTGCGCCGCCGACGCGCGCACGACCCTCGTCCGGCAGCGTCAGCGTGGTCAGGATGCGCACCAACGTGGTCTTGCCGGCGCCGTTCGCACCCAGCAGCGCCACGACCGACCCAGCAGGAACGACAAGGTCCACACCGGCCAGAGCAGTGAGCTCCCCATACCGCTTGACCAGACCCTCGACCTGCACGTCGCCCGCGGTCACGGTGCGCCGTCAGACCATCGCGGCGGCCGCCGGATCGCCCCCAGCGGCCGCGCGTGCCAGCCATCGATAACCACGAGGACATTGTGGCGGGCGGTTCGGCCGGCGGCACCAGGTCTGGTCCTTTTGGCCCTGTCGCCGCGGGTCGGCCTCGCGGTACAACGGAATGGGAGAGATGCAGGAAGTGGGGTGGTCTCTGATGATCACGACCCTGAAGCCAACCACTGGGCGACATCTGCACGCCACGGGTGTCTTCGTCCGTAGCCCCGATGACAGCTGCCACCACCAGGAAGGTCCCGGAGAGTGGGAGCAACCAGGGCCTGCCGTTTGTGATCGGTGCCCTGTTGGGGCTGCTGGTCGTCCTGGCTCTCGCCGTATGGGCCTACCTGATGCTCAGCGGTGGCGACTACTCAGGCGTCATCGACCTGACGCAGGAGTTCGCACGGTAGGTCGGTGCGGACCCCGACTTCGAGGCATTGGTCGCCCGGTTGCACCCTCATCGTGGTCATGAAAGGAGTAGTCCAACGGCAGTCGAGAACGCAGTCGAGAACTCCTTGTCGCCCACCAACACCTCGGACTCGATCGTCGGCACTCGAGGGGTGAGGTTGAAGTTGCCGGGGCTAGGGTCAGGCACGTGCACGAACACAAGCGATTCGACGCCGAGGCAGCGACATGGGACGACGACCCCGGCCACGAGGCGCGGCAGGTGGCAGTGGCCCGGGCCATCGAGGAGGCACTGGACCTCAACCCCCGGATGAGCGCGCTCGACGTCGGCGGTGGCACGGGTCGGTTGACCATCCTGCTCGCCGACCGGGTCGGCTCCGCTGTCGTGACCGACCCCTCCGCCGGAATGGTGCAGGTCGCCCGGGAGCGGATCGAGGAGGCCGGGCTCAGTGACCGCCTGCGCGCTGTCCAAGCTGACCTGACGAGAGACCGACTCGGTGGGTCCTACGACGTGGTGTGGAGCTCCATGGCGTTGCACCACGTGCAGGACCCAGATGGGCTGTTGCGGTCTGTGGCGGGGCTCCTGGTCGACGGGGGTCGGCTGGCCATCGCGGACCTCGACGAGGATCCCGACGGCGCATTCCACGCCGACTTGGCCGACTTCGACGGGCACCACGGATTCGACAGGGAACGCCTCACCGAGCAGCTGGTCCGCGCCGGATTCACCAACGTCAGCTTCGTTGACGCCACCACTATCCCCAAGGGCGACCGCGAGTTCGGCGTGTTCCTGTGCACGGCGACCAAGGGCGCGTGAACCTCGCCACGCTTACTGGGAGACCAAGCCGTTCCCCGCGCAGGCAGTCCTCGATCCTGGGCTCGTCCGACATGCGGTCCCGTGGGACTGTCTCGTCACAGCGCGGGGTCCTCCTCGCGCGGTGGGGTCAGGCGCGGAACTGCAGCGCCGTGGACCGCAGCCCCGCCTGGCGGGCCAGCGGGGTGTCGCACGCGCGCCGGGTGGAACGGTGCTCATCGCCGAAGTGCCAGCGGTACTGCAGGAGCAGCCCACCCGACCGCACGCCTCGCCGCTCGATGCGGATGTGGTCGCGCTCGTGGCTGTCGAGGTCGGCACGCATCTGGTCGGTCACTTGCAGGGCCTCGAGACGGGCGGCCAGAGCCGGATCCAGGCGCTCGGGCCCCCACGCCGTGATCGACCACAGGAAGTCCCAAGGCCACAGCGGCGCCCGCGCGGGGTGGACCACGCTGCCCGGGCGCGAGGCGCTGTCCACGATCCACCCGGTGGCCTGGATGTCGGCGTAGGCGAAGTCCGCGGAAGTCGACTCCACCAGCCGCGCCACGAGATCCCCGAGCGCCGCCCCGCGGGCCGTGCGCAGCCGGGCCACCTGCTCGGCGGGACAGTCCGTCGGGGAACGAGGACCGCGGGACGCCGGGAGTGAAGGCCCCCACGTCGGCGACCAGGGCCAACTCGAGGCGGTCGGTGTCGTAGTCGGGCACCGCGGCCTCGTTGCCCGGGTTGTGCAGGTCCAGGCTGAAGGTCAGGCCGTCCAGGGTGTACAGCGGCAGGCGCTCCTCGACCACCAGCATCTCGGCGTAGCGGCGGGCCGGGGCATCGGCCGACCGTTGGGCAGCGTCGCCCCGGACAGCAGCTCCCGCCACGGCAACCGCCCAGCCGCACGGTCCGCCAGCAGGTCCAGATGGCGCTCCACGCGGTCGGCGTCGTCGGTCAGCCCACTCAGGAATGACCGCACCCCGTCGCGCCACGGCACACCCGCGCGCAGGGAGACGACCGCATCCTTGGTCCGACCGACCAGCGCCAGGGGCATTCCGGCATCATCGCAGGCTGCCCGTGTGCGCCCCAGAACCGCCTAACCACCACGCAGAACCCACCCCCGGTGGGGTCCCGCCGGAATGCCGCAGCGGTAGCGGCGCCTGGCCAGGGAGGCCCGGGAGAGGCATCAGAGGCGGTGGTCGGGCAGGGCGGTGGGCGGTGCCTGGCTGCAGGCGGCCAGGCCGGCCTGCGCGGTGGCCGAGGTCCGAGGAAGG
>CAVSQK010000030.1:0-15325 GCA_963729885.1 uncultured Actinomycetes bacterium | reverse complement strand
CAAGCCCACCAGGAGGGAGACCGTCATGGACGCCGCACGATGTGCCGTGGGGTTGTTCGGGGCGCTGCTGCCCTCGGCGTGCCCGCTGACGGCCTTGCAGCACGCCGGCGGCCGGAGCCACGCGCACGGCCGAGGCGGCGCCGAGAGGCAGCGGTCCCAACCCCCGTGGAGCCGCCCTCCCCTCGTGGGGCACGCGAGGCCCTGCGGCTCAGCGACATCGGACCGGCCGGGATCCAGCGCCAGATCCATGGCATGCGCATGGCGGTCCGGCCGCTCAGGACGAGATGGCCACACTGGCCCTGGGCCGCGACCGGACCGTCGCGGAGCTCGAGGCCGCACACGCCGACCTCGCAAGGATCAAAGGGGGACCTGAAGGCCGCACGGGCCGGGCAACCTCGGCGGAGTCGGCGAGGACGGCTGCAGACGATGCGGTGACCCCGGCGCCGAATCAGCCAGGGAGAGGGCCCTGCAGCCTGCGACGGCCGCGCAGGAAGCCATGACCAGCGCTCGGGTACGCCTGGGTGACCTGATGGTGGCGGCCAAGGCAGCATCCGGCGTGGTCGCTCGGGCGGCTGACCGTGTTCAGCGGACGTCACCGGGGTCCGCGGCCCATCGGACGGCGTTCGTCACGTGGCAGATGGCGGCGGTCGCCGATCGGGCGGCCCACGCGCGCCTGACTGGTGCCGAGGACGCGGGGGTTGACCTGTTCGCCCAGGTAGACGCAGCCGAGGCGGCACTCGCAGATGCCGAGATCGCGCTGGCTGACGCCCGTTCCGCGCGGAGGAAGGCAGAGCGGCGGTTCGCCCAGGAGAACGCAGACAGCATCAGCGACCTCACCACGCGGATGGCCGTCGCACGGGCTCTGGTCGAGCGGCGAACGGTCGAGGCGGCCGAGGCTGCGGCAGCGCTCGCAGCGGGCACCCGGATCGCCTCCGAGCACGCCACCCGACTCGCCGAATTGGAGCAGGCCACCGCAGGCGGCCCCGGGGTCGATGGCGTCCCCGTTCCTCGACGAGCCCCCGGCACACAACAGGAGGGCAACCATGAGGCGTGTGCTGCCAGTGCTCCTGGTGGGCGTGCTCACGGCGGTGGTCACCGTTCCGGCAGCACAGGCCCGAGCCGGCAGGGAGGACTGGCGCGAGTCTGGGACGGTGGTGAAGGTCCTCGACGGCGACACCTTCGACATGCAGACCGATGCCGGTGTGGTTCGCGTGCGCATCAGCGGCATCCAGGCGCCGGAGACCACGTGGTGCGGTGGAAGCGCAGGCGAAGGAGGCGCTCGAGGAGGTGCTCCCCCGAGGAGCAGTGGTCCGGTTGGCGAGCGTGGAGCAGAGCTCAGGAAAGCGGCCCCACCGGCGTGTGGCGGCTCAAGCGGACAGTGCACACACAGATCGACGGGCAGTGGGTCGACCTCGCCCCGGGATTGCTGTCCCGGGGGATCGTGTTCCCCTTCCCGTTCGTCGGGGAGGACGCCCACAACGACGAGTACACCGCCCTCGGAAAGCAGGCCCACGACCAGCGGATCGGGCTGTACGACCCCGGGCTGTGCGGCCGGAGCCCGGATGCGGACCAACGGATCAAGATCGAGGTGGTCGCCGACGGACCCGGCGCGGACACTGCGGGGTCTGAGTTCGTGATGGTGTTCAACGGTTCGGACACCGACATCGACCTTTCCGGATGGATGGTCCAGGACGGCTCGCCGCTCAATGCCCACTTCTTCCCGGAGGGCTTGACCCTGCGGGCCGACGACTACGTCGTGGTCTTCTCGAGCTCGGGCACGCGTGGGGTTGCCCCGGACGGCTCGAAGGACGACCGGTACTTCTACGCAGCCACCGGGATGCGGTGGAACAACGACACCACCGACATCGCCCTGCTCTTCGACGACGCCGGCGAGGACCGCACCGGCAACCTGCGCGAGTGGCTGATCCTCACCCCCGGACCCTGACCTGATACGCGACAAGAGAGGACGGTGCCACTGGGCTCACACAGTGAGGAATTGGACAGTCGGCCATTCGTGAACCGTGGTCCCGTTCGGGACCCGCTATCCGAAGGAGATACCAATGAAGAAGGCCACACGGTCGATCGTCGGTGCCGGAGTCTGCGCCGCGCTCATGTTCGTCGGGGGCGCTGGCGCCTCGTTCGCGGGCGAGGTCAAGGGCCCCCCGGGGACGGTGAACAACACGAACGAGACCGGCGCTCTGGACCACGCCAACTCGCCCTGTGCCGCCAGCGGGCTGAACGACCTCGATGAGCTCGAGGGACAGACCACGTCCAAGGTCCAGACCGCGGCTGACTCCTGGAAGTACTACGGGCTGCCGAAGGGCTCGGTCGGAACTCTGGCCTTTGCCGGGGTGGAGCCGGGGAGTAGGTGGGCATCGTGTGGACCCCGGCGCGTCCGCCGGGGTCCACCTCGTCCCGCTGTCACGTCACGCACTTCGGGCCGTGGTACGACCTCCTGCCCGGCTCACTGACGCAGTGCCCCCGATCCAGCCTGGGGCACGGCCCCGCTCCCGCCGGGGGTCTGTGGCTCCTCGACCCCGACGATCAGGAGGACCACCGCAGCGAGGGCTGCGGTGGCCTCCGCGACGGCCGACCAGGTCTTGAGCGCGGGCCAGGTCGGGTCGTACATGTTGGGCAGCGGCCCGAGCGGTCCGACGTCCACCGCGCGTACAGCACAACGGCTGCCACCCCGCCACCGGCCGCCAGGGCGGCGACCGCGGCGGACGGGCGCCTGGTCGGATCAGGAGATACGCGGCGGCGAGTATGGCCGCGTACCCCTCCACCCGGAACATTGCCCTGGCTGATCGTGCCTCGTAATCGGGTCGAAGGTGCTCGCCAGGTGCAGGTGCACGTAGGCATCCACGCCCAGCCCAGCCACGACCACCACGATGAGCGTCCTCCGCAGGATCCTCATCACCGGCCTCGATCACGACACTGCCGACCCTACGAGGCCCCGATGGCGTCACCTTCGGGGTCCAGGACCCACCACACGTCGTTGACGGCCTGTCCCTTGGTGTCACCGGGGGCCGTGTCCTCGACCCAGTAGTACAGCGGCCATCCGTTGTAGGTGACCTGCGTGGTCCCGTCGGTGCGCACGAGCGTCCCGAGCTTCGCGCGTCGGCTCCGCTGCCCGCGGTCGGCTCGCCGAGGAGCGGCGGCCATGCCTCCAGGCAGGGGCCCTCGCAGGTGCTCTCACCACTTCCCTGGGTGTCCTTCGTAAAGGTAGAGGCCATGCCCTACCGTCCACGGGATCGTTCCCAGATCCGACTTGGCCGTCATCACGGTGCTCGACGTTGTCGCGGGCGCTGTCGCTGCGGATTCGGAGGGGGACGGGTCGGTGGTCGCCGCAGCGCTGGTCGGGGTCGATCCCGTGGTGGTGTCGGCGTCGTCACCGCACGCGGCCAGGGTTCCAGTGATCAACAGCCCGGCCGCGAGAGCCCGAGCGAGAAGGGATGCCTTCATGGTGCCTCCAGTGGGTGAAGAGCCTCAGCCGACCCGGCTGGAGCCGACTGTGCCCGTAGTACGTGGACGCGGCCCGGATGGATTGCCGTCCCAGCCGCGGACCTCACGGGGACTTCCCGCCGCGCTGGCGCCAATCCCTACGACGCTTCTGGACGTAGAACAGGACGTGCACCTGTTCTCCGCCGCGGACCGAACCAGCGATGCTGCGCTGGTCGCGGGACTCGCGGTGCAGGACGAGGCAGCGGCGGCGGCCTTCGTCCGCCGGTTCCAGGGACCGGTCTTCGGCCTGGCCGTGTCGATCACCCACGATCGCGCGTCGGCGCAGGACGTCAGCCAGGAGGCGTTCGTCCGGGCGTGGCGAGCCGCGGGCACCTACGACGTGCGCCGCGCGTCGGTGTTGACGTGGCTGCTCACCATCACACGCAACGTTGCGATCGATGCGATCCGGGCCAACCGACCCACGCCCACCGAGGGAGCCCTGATCGAGGAGATGATCTCAGCCACGATGCAGGTGACGAGCCCTGAGGATGATGTCCTGCGTCACGCCGAGCGAGATGCCGCCGTGGCGAAGCTGCGCATGCTCCCGCCTGAACAGGCCAGGGCCGTCGTGCTGGCAGTCATCGGAGGTCGCACGGCCGCCGAGGTCAGCGTCCACGAGGGCGTCCCCCTCGGGACTGCCAAGACCAGGATCCGCACCGGACTGCGCCGGGTGCGCGAGGCCCTGGAGGCCGAACATGACTGAGCACCACCCCGACGAGCAGTTGCTCCTGGACCTCGCCCTGGGCGAGGTCGACGGGATGCAGCGCGATCAGCTCACCGGCCACCTGGCCCTGTGTGAGCCCTGCCGATCCGAGTACTGCGCCATCGCCGACAGCGTCGACCATGCCCTGGCAGCGGCACCACGGGTCGCCCCACCCGCTGGCTTCTCCCGCTCGGCCCTCGCAGCCATGGGGATGACCAGTGACGAGGCGGAGGACCCGGCCGCCCACGACCGTCCTGACCGGGTCCACGGGTGGCCGGCACCGGCGGTGGACGCTGGTCACGGCTCTGGCAGCCGTCGTCGCCCTGCTCCTGGGCGTGGCAGTGGGAGCCACGCTGATGAACGCCCGCGAGGATCACGCCGCGCCCGTGGCTGCCGACGGCCCGGCGCTGCTCACCGAGGACGGATCCCGGGTCGGGACGGTCCTGGACACCCGGTACGACGGGCAGCCCGTCCTGGCCGTCACCCTCACGGGCGGCAGGGTGGGAGTCCGCTACGAGTGCCAACTGGTTCTGGCCGACGGCTCCCGGCACCCTGCCGGATCCTGGGTCCTGCGCCAACCGTCCGGGACCACCTGGCTGCTGGACCGCCCCGATGGGACGGTGACCGGCCTGGAGCTGGTGACCGAGGCGGGAAGGACATGGGCCACCGCCACACTTTGACCCCCCGGCCGGCAACCGCCGCCCGCCACCGCACCCCCAAGGAGGACCTCATGACCCACCGCATCCCCGACCCGGCAACCGAGCCGCCGACGGCGCTCCAGGCCCCTCGGGGCCCCAACCGCCGCACGGTGCTGGTCACCGGCGGTGTCGTCGTCGCAGCCGCCGCCGCGACAGCCGCCTGCGGGTCATCCGGCAGTTCGGACAGCGCGGGCACCCCTACAGCCACCGACTCCACCGGCGGCAAGGCCGCGGCGACAGTCCCGACCGCTGACATCCCCGTGGGCGGTGGCCAGATCCGCACCGATCAGAAGGTGGTCGTCACGCAGCCGACCGCCGGGGTCTTCATGGCGTTCACCGCAGTCTGTACCCACCAGGGGTGCCTGGTCGCCTCGATCGCTGACGGGATGATCGTGTGTCCCTGCCATGGAAGCAAGTTCTCCATCGCGGACGGCTCGGTGACCGGAGGCCCGGCACCCGCCCCGTTGGCATCGAAGTCCATCACGGTGTCCGGGGACACCATCACCCTGACCTGAGGATGAACCAGGGCTTCCGCCCGTGATCGCCCCCCCTCACCTCACGGGAGCCACTGGCCCCACCAGCGGCGCCTGCCCCAGAGCACGGCGTGGTCCACCGCCGCCACGCCGCTCACCACGGCCACCAGTGCCGTCCCGGCCACTCCCAGGACGACCCCCCTCGCCTTATCCGGCATGACTCCTCCGTTCATCGCGGGAGGAACGCATGCACCCCCGTCGGCTCAGTCCCGGTGGTTGGTGCGATCCGCCCAGGGTCCACGTTGCGGACCGAAGGCGACCCCTCCCTGCGTCGCACTACCCGGTGTCCACCGGTCCATACGTCCGCGGAGACGTCGCGGCCGCGGGGCAGCGTCTGCTGACTACGGGCGGATCCCGCCGTGCCGACCTACCGTGCGAACTCCTGCGTCAGGTCGATGACGCCTGAGTAGTCGGCACCGCTGAGCATCAGGTAGGCCCATGCGGCGAGAGCCAGGACGACCAGCAGCCCCAACAGGGCGCCGATCACGAACGGCAGGCGCTGCTTGCTCCTGCTCTCCGGACTCTCCCTCGCGGTGGCGTTGGCCATCGGGGCTGCCGACGAAGCACCCGTGGCGCTGAGATGTCGCCCAGTCGCTGGCTTCAGGGTCGTGATCATCAGAGACCACCCCACTTCCTGCATCCTTGCGATTCTGTTGTACCGCGTGAACGACCCGCGGCGGCAGGGCCGAACGGACCGACCTGGGGTGCAGGCCCCGTCGGGCGGCCGCGACCAACCGCTCCGCCACGTGGTCGCACGTGTCGATAGGGTGACCACCTCGAAGTCGGAGGGATCACCGTGACGGACACGAGCGCGGCCATCGGCGCCTTCCATGTGATGTCCAAGCCGACGGGTGCGGTGTGCAACCTGGACTGCGAGTACTGCTTCTTCCTCTCCAAGGAGCAGCTGTACCCGAACAGCGAGTTCCGCATGACGCCGGAGGTCCACGCGACCTACCTGCAGCAGCTGTTCGCCGCCCACCCGGCCGACGCAGAGGTCAGTGTCTCCTACCAGGGCGGGGAGCCGACCCTGATGGGCCTGGAGTTCTTCGCCCGCTCCGTGGAGCTGGCCACGCAGTTCGCCGGACCCCGGCAGCGCGTCCTGCACACGATCCAGACCAACGGGACCCTGCTCGACGACGCGTGGGGGCAGTTCCTCGCCCAGAACGACTTCCTCGTCGGCCTGTCGATCGACGGGCCGCGCGACATGCACGACGCGTACCGGGTCGACAAGGGGGGCAAGCCGACCTTCGACCGCGTCCTGCACGGATGGGAGGTCCTGCGCCGGCACGGCGTGGAGTGGAACGCCCTGACGACGGTCAACGCGGCCAACGCCGACCACGGCCGCGAGGTGTACCGGTTCCTGCGTGACGACCTGGGCGCCGGGTACATGCAGTTCATCCCGATCGTGGAGCGGATGACCCCCGACATGCTCCCGATGGCCGACTCGGGGTGGGGCGTGCGGGCCAAGGACCGCCCCCTGTACCGGCAGTCCGGCTCGGCGGTGACCCACCGCAGCGTGACCGGGGAGCAGTACGGCCGGTTCCTCATCGACGTGTTCGAGGACTGGGCCCGCCACGACGTCGGGGACGTGTTCGTGCAGATGTTCGACACCTCCCTGGCGCACTGGCTGGGCATGGACCAGGTCGGGCTCTGCGTGCATGCCCGGACCTGCGGGTCGGCGCTGGCCCTGGAGCACAACGGGGACCTGTACTCGTGCGACCACTACGTCGAGCCCGACTACCTGCTGGGCAGCATCGCCGAGGGGCGCACCCTGCTCGAGCTGGTCGGCTCACCGGCGCAGCAGGCGTTCGGCAATGCGAAGCTCGACACCCTCCCGCAGTACTGCCTGGACTGCGACGTGCGGTTCGCGTGCAACGGCGGCTGCCCGAAGGACCGCTTCGACACGACGCCGGACGGCGAGCCGGGCCTGCACCACCTGTGCGCCGGGTACAAGGCGTTCTTCGGCCATGTGGACGCCCCGATGCGGCACATGGCCGACCTGCTGCGCGCCGGCCGTGACGCCACCGGACTGCGCGACTGGTACGCCGCCGCCGACGCGAAGCGCGGGCGCAACGACCCGTGCACCTGCGGGTCGGGAGCCAAGTGGAAGCGCTGCCACGGAGCGTAGCGCGCCGTGTCAGCGGGTCGCGCCCTGGTCTGCCTGGAACGCCGCGAGCCCCGCCACCATCGTGGGGTACGTGGTGACAGGCGACCCCTCGCCGAGCACCTCGTACGTGGTGAGGGTCGCGATCAGGTCGTCGTCGGCACGGACCAGCCCGACGTGGATCCCACGAGCGGTGAAGAACCCGCCGAGGTCCTTGAGCTGGACCCCTGCGGAGTAGTCGGCGTCGGTCAGCGACGAGGCGTCGAGAAGGACCCAGCGGACCGGGTCCGGTGCGCCCGTCCACGAGTGCCTTGACATCGTCGCAGAAGCGGCTGGCGTTCGCGTAGAACAGCTCGGCGTCGAACCGGAACACGACCAACCCCGGGGCGCTCTGCGCTCCAGGCTCCGCGGGGACGTAGGTCGGCGTGCCGTCGGCATCGCGGACGACCACGAAGTCCTTGGGGCTGTAGGCGCGGCGGATGATCTCGAGGATCGAGGCCACGATCGCCAGGATGATGCCCTGCTCGACACCGACCGCGAACACGACGAAACCGGTGAGGCAGGCCACGATGAACTCGCTGAACCGCTCACGGTTGATCTTCTTCAGGCCCGGGGCGTCGATCAGGCTGACGCCGATCATGAACACGATGCCCGCCAGGGTCGCCTTGGGCATGTTCGTGAGCAGGCTGGTGAAGAACAGCGCGAACAGCAGCACGACGGCGGCCATGGTCATGTTGGCCACCTGGGTCCGGCCGCGCTGCTGGTCCAGGATCTGGGTCTTGGTCGGGCTGCCGTTCACGACGAAGGTGCCCGACACCCCGGCTGCGAGGCTCGCCCCCGAGAGTCCGACGATGTCGCGGTTCACGTCCACCCGGTCACCGTGCTTCGCGGCGAAGCTGCGGGACGTCGCCGCGCTCTGGGCCACGATCAGGACGAAGCAGGAGAAGGCGGTGGGAAGGACCAGCCAGACGTCGCTGAGCGCCAGGCCCTGGGGCAGCCCGATGGGCGGTGCCCCCGAGGGCACCGCGCCGACGACGGCCACACCATTGGCCGACGCGTCGATCACGGTCGAGATGATGATGCACAGCACCACCGCGACCAGTGCGCCCGGGATCTTGGGGATGAACTTGTCGAACACGATGATCAAGCCCACCGTCAGCACGGAGAACCCGACTGTGGCCAGGCTCGCGTCCGGGATCGACTGGATCATCTCCCACTGCTGCTGGAACCAGTTCCCGCTCCCCTTGGGCACGCCGAGCATGTCCGGGATCTGCCCGGACAGGACCTGGATGCCGACACCGGTCAGGAAGCCCACGAGGACGGAGGTGCTCAGGAAGTCCCCGATGAACCCCAGCTTGAGCACACGGGCGAGCAGGAGCAGGCCGCCGACGACGAGTGCGGTGAGGCTGCAGTAGGCGACCCACTCGGACGAGTACGGGGTGAGCCCGGCCACCCCGAGCCCTGCGAGCCCGGCCGCAAGGACGGCGGCGGTGGCTGAGTCGGCACCCACCACCAGCAGCTTGGAGGAGCCGAGGAGGGCGAAGACCAGCGTCGGGAGGATCACCGTGTACAGGCCCGTCTGGATCGGGGTCTGGGCGATGGAGGTGTAGCCCATGACCTCCGGGATCGCGACGGCCGCCAGAGTGATGCCCGCGACCACGTCGCGGCTCAACCAGGACTTCTGGTAGCCGCGCAACGCGACAGGTGTGAGATTCATGGTCGCACCCTAGTTGCATCCGCCCCGCGAGGCCACGTCCACAGGCGGTGTCGCGCTCCCTCAGCCGGCGTCGACCTCCTCCATGACGCTGGCCCGCACCCCCGTGAAGGGATGCGGGCCAGCGGCGTGGGCTGCTGCTCGGGCCTCAGCCTCCGGGAAGGACCGCGACGCCGTCGCTGTACTCGATCACATAGCTCGGGTCCTCATAGTTGTCCGGATCCCCAGGGGCGGGAATGCCGTCCACTGGCTCACCGAACCCGTTCACCACCGAGTTGATGGTGCCCGGACCGCTGAGGTTCTTGGTCATGACGTGGGTCAGGACGACCCCGGGCGTGTCAGGAACCTCGTAGCCGTTCTCAGTGACGATCGAGGGGTCGTTGCGGTTGAACGCGTAGACCCCGCCGCCCCACAGGTGGTGGTTCTTGACATCGTCGGCGACCTTGTAGCCGGCCCAGCCGAGCGTGCCGTCCGGCTGTGTCCAGTCCGCCTGGCTGGGCGGGTCGTAGGGCAGCTCGTTCTGGTAGAGCAGGACGCGGCCGTTCTCGCCGTTCCAGATCGTGTTGTACTCCTGGAAGTGCTCGACGAACAGGCCGGTCGCGGTGACGTTGTCGCCGTTGACGATGAGCCCGTTGCGGCCGATGTTGGTCGCCCACCGCTCGGTGTCGCCGAAGTCGGTCCCGTGCTGGTGTCGAAGCCCTCGATTCCGTGGTCTGCACGCCACACCCACGTGTGGTCGATCAGCACGTTGTCGCTGTTGACCTCGAGCGTCACGTCAGCCTTGCCGACGTACGGGCCGCCGACGCGGAAGTACACGTCGGACAGGGTCGTCGGGTTGCTCGGCTTGTTGTTGGCGACCCCGTTGTTCCCGTTGGGCTTGCCGACCTGCAGGAGCACCGGCGACTCGACACTCGCCCGCGTCGATGGTCACCCCGGCCAGGATGATCCCGGGCTTGTCGGCGATCGTCATCGGCGTGGCGCCGTTGACCGCCTTCAGGGTTGCCAGGCCCATGCCCAGCACGACGGTGTCGGCACGCTTGACCGAGATGCTGCGCGCCACGTCGTAGACGCCGGGGGTCAGGATCAGGTTCTTGCCCCGCGCGAGCTGGTTGTTGATCACCTGGACCGAGTCACCCGGACGTGCGATGAAGAAGTCGCTGATCGGGATCGACCGGCCCGGTGTCATCCCGTCGGCCCAGCTGATGCCGCTGGTGTTCGTGGCCGCCGACGGGACGCGGACCATGTACTTGCCCTTGTCGTCGACGTACAGGTACGGCTTCTCCCGGCTCAGCGGGGTCTTGTCGAGCACGGTGTACGGCGGGTTGGGGTAGCCGCGCATCCGCTCGGGAGCAGCGCCGCGGGTCCGGTGAAGTCTCATGTCCGGAGAAGACCTGGTTCCACACGGCGTTCGTCCAGTCGTCGACCTCGCTGTTGCGCGCGTACCACTGCTGCTGCGAACCGTTGATGAGCAGCCCCCGCCTTCGAGTCGGCGATGAAGCCACCGCTGGCGAAGGACGGGCCGGTGCAGTAGTCCATGAGGCTCAGGTTGCCGCCCGTGACCTCCACCCGGCGCATGGACACCGCCTGCGAGACGGCCCAGAAGTTGGCGGACGCTGAGCAGCCGTCCTGTCCCGTTCCATTGACATTGATGGTGAGGTTGGACACCCCGCGCCAGAAGTTGTTGAGCGCGAAGCAGCCGGTGAACTCCGGGTCCTCGTCGAAGCAGCGGTTGCGGACCTCGACCTTGCCGTTGATCTGGACCTCGCCCGGAGAGGCGCCCAGCCCGGCGACCTCGGTGTAGTAGCCGACCTTGATCTGCAGGGGCTTGCTCGTCGGTGCCGTACACGCCCGGCTTGAACAACAGGGCGTACCGGTTGCTGCCCATCTCGTTGTCGACCTGCTCGGCCCAGATGGCGTCGGCCTTCGCCTGGATCTCGCTCGTGGGCATGCTCGGGTCGAAGACCATGACATTGGGCCCGAAGTCCGGGGCCGACGGGGTCTTCTTCGTGGTGACCTGCGCTGCCGCCGCCGTTCCCCCGGCGGCGGGCGCGGCCGAAGCCATCCCGGTGGCCGCTCCGGTGCCTGCCAGGGTGACCAGCGCCAGCGCGCCGGCCAGAAGTCCCCGACGGAGCCGCGCCGTCCCCCTGATGCGAGCCCCCGGATGGTCGCTTGTGGATCGTGGTGACGTGGTCGCACGGGCAATCCTCCAACCTGAGTACGGACCGCCGCCGGTTTCGGGCAGCCGTCACCCACGTGGGGAGGTGTGGGGCTGGAGCTCGACCGGAGGAGGGAGCGCAGGAGAGCGCTCTCGCCCAGAATGGTGCTGCCGGTCGGCTGCTGTCAAGGGGTTGGGGCAGCCTTCCCTGACCTCACCGGATCCGGCCGCCGGATTCGCGCCGGTTGTGGCGGTCTGACCACGCGGCCCCGGGCCGCCCGCGGGTCAGCCGGCGCTGCACCACTCCCCCGGCGTGTGCACGGTGTGCACCACGCGCAGCTCGGCTTCGACGTCGTCGGAGACCGTCGGGCGCAGCTCGGGAGCGATGTGCCACTCGAACTGCTCGTCGGCGCCGACCCACCTCGCCCGCTCCGCGAGGGCCAGGGGAACCAGGCGCAGTCGCGCGTCCATCCACTCCGGCGTCCACGGGCCGTCCTCGAGGATCGACTGGGCCGCGCGGAACTCGAAGTAGATCGTGCGGCGCAAGGCCTTGCCCGAGGTTGGCGGTGACCCGTGCACGATCATGTCGTCGTGCACGAGCACGTCGCCCGCCTCGAGCTCGACCTCGATCGCGCCGGGCAGCTCCCATCCGTGGGTCTCGGCCAACGCGCATGCATCGGTGCGCCGGACCTGCGAGCCCGGGACGACGTGCAGCGCCCCGGCACCACGACGTGAGTCGTCGAGGTAGACGTCCACGTTGAACAGCCGGTGCCGGCGGGCGTGCACGGCGTCCTGGTGCCAGGGAACGGGCGCGCCATCTCCCTCGGACTTCAGCACCATCGACTCGTACGTCGGCACGAAGTCGGGGCCAGCCAGGCTCTCGGCGATCCCGAGCACCGCGCGCGAGCCGAGCAGCTCGAGCGAGGCAGGCTCGCCCTTGCCGTGGATGTAGTCCACGCGCCACATGACCATGCCCTGGGGGCGGTCGGCGAACAGCCAGTCGCTCCCCGGCTGTGGGCCCTGCGCGAGCCCGTCGGCCATCCACCGCTCGGACGCCACCCGCAGCCGGGCGAGCAGGTCCGGATCGATGCGCTGCCTGAGCACGAGGTAGCCGTCGCGGTCGAACTGTGCGACCTGCTCGGGCGTCAGCAACCCCCGGTCGAGGTCCGATCGGGTCCGTGGTCAGGGCGGTCTCCATCATGGTCGACGAGGCTATGCGCCCAGGATCCCGGCATACTTCCGCCATGGTGCTCGGTCCTTCCCGGATCCTCGCGAGACCCGCGATCGCGCCCCTGCACGAGGTCTTCGGCCTGGCCTGTGGCGTGTCCCTCGTGCCCGCGATGGCGCGCGCCCACCGGCACGACGACGTCGAGCTCGTCCTGCCCCTCGGCGGCACGGCGGTGCTCGAGCATGCCGGTGCCCGCCACGAGCTGGCCGACGGGCGTGCGCCGTGTTCTGGGCAGGACTCCCCCACCGGGTGGCCGACCACGACGACGGCGTGGCCGTCGCCTGGCTGACCGTCCCCCTGGTCGAGGTGCTCGCCTGGTCGCTGCCGGCAGCATTCACCGGGGGCATGCTGCGCGGGCGCCTCTGAGCACCTTCAGCGCCCCACCCGCCGCTCGAGGCCGCCATGGACTCCTGGCAGCGCGACATCGGCGCCTCGCCTGCACTCACCCAGGCGGTGCGCCTCGAGGCCCACGCCTGCCTGCTGAGGCGGCCGCGACCCTGAGCAACGCGAGCGCACCCGACCAGCGCGCACGCCCCCGCCACGCAGATGGCCTCCTACGTCTCGACGCACTTCCGCGAGCCGCTCGCCGTCGCCGACGTCGCCGCAGCCGTGCACCTGCACCCCAGCACGGCGGCCGCGGTGTTCCGCCGGGAGATGGGCGTGACGATCGGCGAGTACCTCGCACAGTGCCGCGTCGCCGAGGCCCAACGGCTGCTGATCTCCACCGACGCGACCACGAGCGAGATCGCCCTGCGCGCCGGTTTCGGGTCGACCAGCCGGTTCTACGAGCGGTTCGCGCGCGACGCCGGCCGCCCACCTGCGGCCTACCGCCGGGCGATGCGCTGGCAGGGCACGGGTGGACCGTCGGCTCCACGATGATGGCGGCCACGTGCCGGGCGCCTTGACTGCTCACGTTCGACCAGGCCCCACCTCCGCTCCTGCACGTTCGTGCATCGTTGTGGCACATGTGCGCAGCCGCGGTCGATGATGGAGGCCTAGGCCGAGCTGAGGAGCCCACCCATGCTGACGTCCATCATGACCCCCGCGTCCCGTGCCGAGGCCCTGGCGAAGATGAGCGACGACGACGGCCTCGACATCCTCGTCATCGGGGGCGGCGTGACCGGGGCCGGCGTCGCACTGGAGGCCGCCACCCGCGGGCTGCGCGTCGGCATCGTGGAGGCCCAGGACTGGGCCAGCGGGACGTCGAGCCGCTCCACGAAGCTCGTCCACGGCGGCCTGCGCTACGTGCAGATGCTCGACTTCCACCTCGTCCACGAGGCCCTCACCGAGCGCGACCTGCTCATCACCCAGCTCGCACCCCACCTGGTCAAGCCCGTGGCGTTCCTCCTCCCCCTGGAGCACCGGATCTGGCAGCGCGCCTTCTACGGGGCGGGCGTCGCCCTCTACGACACCCTGGCGACTGCCTCCGGGCGCCGGCGGGCCCTGCCCTTCCACCGGCACCTGTCGCGCAAGGGTCTGCTCCGCAAGTTCCCCGACCTGCGCCACGATGCGGCCGTGGGGGCCGTCCAGTACTGGGACGCCTCCGTCGACGACGCCCGGCTGGTCCTCACCCTGGTCCGCACGGCGGCCGCCTACGGTGCGCTCGCCGCCTCGCGCACCCAGCTCGTGGAGCTCACGAAGAACGAGGCCGGAGCGGTGGACGGTGCTGTGGTCGTGGACCTCGAGACCGGCCTCGAGCACGCGGATCCGTGCCCGTGCGGTGATCAACTCGACCGGCGTCTGGACCGAGCAGACCGAGTCGCTGTCCGGAGTGGAGGGCGGTCTGCGGGTGCTGGCCTCCAAGGGCATCCACATCGTCGTTCCCCGGGATCGTATCCGCGGCGATGTCGGCCTCATCCTCAAGACCGAGAAGTCGGTCCTGTTCCTCATCCCGTGGTCGAGGTACTGGCTGATCGGGACCACCGACACGCCCTGGACCCAGGAGTTCCAGCACCCCGTGGCTACCTCGGCCGACATCGAGTACGTCCTCGAGCACGCGAACGCCGTCCTCGCCCGGCCGCTGACCCGCGACGACATCATCGGCACATGGGCCGGGCTGCGGCCGCTGCTGCAGCCCGGGACGAAGGCCGGCACCTCGTCAGCGAAGATCTCCCGGGAGCACACGACAGCGTCGCCGGTCCCAGGGCTGACCGTGATCGCGGGTGGCAAGCTCACCACCTACCGCACGATGGCCGTGGACGCCGTGGACTTCGCACTCGGCGACAGGGCCAAGGACCTGCCCTCGATCACCGAGCGGATCCCGCTCGTGGGCGCGGTCGGCCTCGAGGCCCTCGGGCGACGGGCCACCGTGGTGGCGCGCACCTACGGGTGGAGCGGCCAGATGGTCGACCACCTGCTGCACCGGTACGGGTCGCTGCTGGGCGACCTGGTGGACGCGATCGCGGCCCGTCCGGACCTGGCCCGCCCGCTGGAGCACGCGCCTGCCTACCTGCGCGCGGAGATCGCGTACGCCGCCACGCATGAGGGCGTCCTGCACCTCGAGGACGTCATGCTGCACCGGACCCGCCTGAACTACGAGATGCGCGACCGCGGCCTGGCCGCACTGCCCGAGATCGCCGCCCTCGTCGGCGAGGTCCTCGGCTGGGACGAGCAGCGCATGGCCGCAGAGATCGAGAGCTACACCGAGCGGGCACGCGCGGAGGAGGCCGCCGAGCTCGAGCCGGACGAC
>CAVSQK010000029.1:0-43737 GCA_963729885.1 uncultured Actinomycetes bacterium | reverse complement strand
TAATCCAGTGGCCGACCTCCGGACACAGCGTTCAGCTGGGTGCCGACCACGGCTCCGGGCGTGGGAGCCTGCGTGAACAAGGCGCCACCGGCTGGCAGGGATGACCGACGGGGTAGGGCCTCTGGCCGGCGCTGCGGTGACGCCCGGAGACGGGTCGGGGCCGCGTGGCGGCACAGTTGTGATGTTCGTCACATTCGTGGCGACCGGCGTGCGCGCGGGGGCCGCCCTCAGCCGGCCGTCCCCGACGATCCGAGCGTGCGGAACAACCCGGAGATGTCCCCACGGGCCAACGTGGAGGTCGTCTCGTCGTCCATGTCCACGGTCGTGGGGTCGACGCCCCATTTCTGCAGCTGGCCCATCACCGACGCCCGCGCTGAGGCGAACTTGGTGGCGACCATGCGGCGGGCCGCCCACTCCCGCTCGCGGTCGCGCAGGGCCGACTCGATCCGCTCGACCTGATCCGGGCTGGCCGGGAGCTGGTAGGTGTGGCGGATCGCGTCACACAGCTCGATCCGGTAGTCGTGGCCGAGCCGGACGAACTCGCCGGGCTGGGAGTTCATGCCGTTCTTGAGGTCCACGAGGGTGATGATGAACGTGGTGATCGGACGGAACGACGTCTCGCGGGGAACCTTCGGCGGCCGGGTCTGCGGTGGGCCCATCCACCACGGCGTCCGCACGACGGCGTCGTAGGCGAACTTGTTGATGGGGTCGTCGTGGTGGATGACCTGGACGTGGCGCACGGACGCGGGCAGGGTGGGGATCTCGTCTGCCCGGGCGACCGTTCCCAGGATGCCCGCGGGATCGACCGCGCCGGGGTCGGCGAACCAGCGGTCCCACAGCGCGGTTCGGAACGGCGTCCCGAGGTACAGGCCCCGATCAAGCCCGAGGTCGTCGAAATGGTGGGTCCCCTCGGCCGCGACGTCGAGGGCGACCTGGGCGCCCAGGCTCTCGCCGAACTGGAGCAGGCGCGGCCGTCGTCCCTCGGGCATCGCGGCGATCCGGTCGCGGATGCCCGCCAGGATCAGGGTCTGCATCCGGATGCCGGCGTCGGTCTGGTTCAGTGCCAGCGCACTGGGGACCAGCGCGTACTGGGGGACGACGATCGCGCAGTCCCCACGGGTCAGGTACTCCAGGGCCTCGGCGAACGAGTAGTTCACGTAGCCGACGCCCGTCGGGGCGGCGACGACGATCACCGACTTCTCGTAGGCCCCCAGGGCCTCGAGCTCGGACAGGGCAAGGTCGGCGCGCGCCTGCGGGGTCCGGGCACTCTCGAAGCCCGCGACGGCGCGGATCGGGTCGGCGGCCGGTTCGCCCATGAGGTCGGCGATCTCGTGGGCGCCGAGCGTCATGAGGACGAAACGCCGGCCCTCCTTGCCGATGTCCGCGAAGGCGATGAGGCTGGCCGGCCCCGCCGTCACGGACCGGCTGGTCGGGGGGGCCGGGTAGGCCGCCTCGACGACGTCGTCGGCGTGCTGGAGCCGCCGACGCAGGCGGTCGAGGGCGGCGAATGCGGCCGGGACCATGAGGGCGGCGGCGATCGCGTGCCCCACGAGCGGGGTGACCCTGTCGTCGCTGCGGCCCAGGGCGCGGCTGACCAGGGCCGTCGATCCCTCGGCCAGGGCGTACTCCGTGCCGGCCAGGAGCATCAGGCCGGCACCGACGGAGCCGCCGAGGGCCGCGGACTTGGCGATCCCCGCAGCGGTCGCGGGGCGCTGGATCTGGTGGCGGTCGCCCGTCTCCCCGAGGGCCACGGCCCGGCGGTCTCGGGCGTTGACGCGGATCGCGGAGATCGCGCCGCCGATGGCGGCCGCCGTGGCCATCCCGATGGCGGGGGACGCAGGTCCCGCGAGCCGTCGCATGGCCTTGTCGGAGGTGATCACCAGGGCGGCTGCCGCGGCCCCGCCACCGAGCAGGCGTGCCACCGAGTTGGCGGTCGCCAGCGGAAGGGGGGTGGTGCTGGAGTTGGGCAGGAGCCGGGCGCCGGCGAACCCGACGCCCGCGACGATCCCCGCGGCGATGAGCGTGGTGTTCTCCGGGTCACCGCGGCCGCGGGAGGTCGCCACCAGCTCGGCCGTCGCCTCGACGGCCGACACGGCCAGGGTGCCGATCCCGAGGCCGATCGCGGCGGTGACGCCGGTCGCCATCGCCTGATCGGTCGTCGTGCGGGGCAGCAGCCCGCGGGCGAAGGTGTTGGACGTGACGGCAGCGGCGGCGGTCACGCCTGTGCGCAGCGCCAGGTAGCGGCGTCCGGGTCGCTGGGCCATGGGGGCAGTCTGCCGGAGATGCGGGCCGCGGGTGTGAAGCCCGGCGGCCGCGTCGGCGTCGGGATCAGGCGGCGCGCTCAGCCCTCGGCCGGCCCGTCGGCATGGCGACGGGCCAGGACCCGGGCCTGCACCGACAGGATCCAGCCGACGAGGTCCTTGTCGATCATCGACTGGACCTTGCCCGCCAGCGGGAACGGGAGCGACGCCTTGGTGCTCGTCGAGGTCGCCAGCGTCGAGCCGCCGTCGACGACCAGCAGCTGTGACGTGCCTGTCGAGGTCGCCTTCGGCGAGCCGAGCAGGTGCACCTCGAGGGTGCCCTCAGAGCCATCGTCGGTCAGGGGGCCCCACTCCTGGGCCCAGGACAGGCGCACCTCGCCGGGCAGCAGCTTCTGGGCCAGCTCGGGGATGCCGGGCTTGGACGTGGAGAACCGCCACTGCATGCTGGCCAGGCGCGGTCGCCGGAGTCCTGGCACACCAGGGAGTCGATCTCGACGCCCACCTCGGTGGCGAACGCGCGCAGGAAGTCCTCGCTGATCAGGTCGGCGTGCACGGCGGAGGGCGCAATGGTCAGGTCGAAGCTGTGGTCCACGGGGACATTGTGGCGGGTTCACCGCCCGGTCGGCGCACCACCGTGGGCTGGGGCTGCATGGGCGCCGGCGGCGGGTTAGCGTCGGGCGCCTGGGCAGTGCCCGCCCGCAGCAACGAAAGGGGCCGCGATGAGCCCGTCCGACGACACCCCGCGCACCAGCCTGCCCCGCTACCCGGTGAGCCTCGCGCGCGCCGTGGCCCCGTGGAAGCGCGCGGCGAGTGCGACGACCGTCCTGCCCGAGTCGCGGGCGGCGGTCACCGGCTGGTGGCCCGATCGCCAGAAGCTCGGCGCCTACCGATCGGTGGTCGGCTCCGGCGCGGAGCTGCCCATCGCCTTCCCGCAGCTGCCGATCATGGCGCTGCACATCGACCTGCTGTCGCAGTGGTCCTTCCCGATCAGGGCCTTGGGGCTGGTCCACCAGGGCACCGTCATCGACGTCCTCGGGGAGCTGCCGCTCGGTGAGCCGTGGGACGTGCGGGCCGCGGTGTCCGAGGGGCGCCACGTGCGCGCGGGACTGGAGTTCGACGTCTCCGGGGAGGTCAGCGTGGGCGGTGCGCTGTGCTGGCGGTCCACGTCCATCTACCTGTCCCGCAGCAGGTCGGCCGGTGGGGCCGAGGAGTCGGCTGTTCCCCGGCTCGACTCGTCGGGCGCGTGGGAGGCCGAGGTGCCGATCCCCGTGGCCGAGGGCACGGGGCGCGAGTTCGCGCGGGTGTCCGGCGACGTCAACCCCATCCACCTGCACGCCCTGCCCGCCAAGGCCCTCGGCTTCCCGAGGGCCATCGTTCACGGGTGGTGGACGACGGGGCGCGCGACAGCCGAGCTCGGCCTCGACGGGGCAGTCCCGGGCCGCCGGCTCGAGCTCGCCTTCAAGCGTCCGATCCTGCTTCCCTCGACGCCGATCCTCTGCTCGCGTCCGGGGGCGGACGGGGGGGTCGAGTTCGCGCTGTTCCCCGTCTCGCCCGGTGGGGGTGGGCAGGAGCCGGTGCGGGCACTGGCATCCGGGGTCGTCACCGGCTGAGCCGCGTCGGCGGCCCTCGAGCGTGTCGACCGCGCGACCGGGCCCGCCCGGGAGGGCAGAATCGCCCGTGTGCGCGCTGCTGAGGGCCCGACCGGGAGCTCGGGATCGATGGTGCGGCGCGACCCCGCCCTCGAGGCGGTCCAACGGGCGGCCGTGGCCGAACGGCTCGGCCCGCTCACGCCCGTCGCGATGGAGGCCATCCGGACCTGTCGGGGCCGGGAGTTCCAGCGGCTGGAGCTGATCGGGGACTCCATCCTGGAGGTCGTGCTCCATGCCCACTCGGTGATCACCGGGCCGAGCTGCACCCACTGCGGCGGGCGGGCCGACACCTTCACCACCGACGCCCACCTCGGCGAGCTCGCGCGCGACATCGACCTCGGGGACTGGCTGGACTGGAGCCCGTCCGCGCACCGGATGGCCGACATGGTCGAGGCCTGCGTGGGCGCCACGTGGGTCACCGGGCGGTGGGCCCAGGTCGTGGCCTTCGTGGCGGCGGAGCTGCATCCCCTGGCCGACGACGAGCAGCGCCGGCTCCTGCACGGCGGGGCGCAGGTGCACCCCGAGGCCCCGGCACGGGCCCGCGAGATCCTCGGTGCGGCGATCCTCGAGGCTGCGGCGTCGACGTCGGCCTACCGGCTGCACCCGGAGGCCGACGAGGGCGAGCTGTCCAGGATCAAGGCCCGGATGCTGTCCAGCGAGCACGTGCTCGGCCGATGTCGGGAGTCGCGGTGGGTGCACCGCAGCCTGCGCACCCGGCGCTTCGACCGTGACGATGTCGAGCGCCAGCTGGCCAGCAACATGCTGGCCCATGGGCTTGCGTCGGCGATCTCGATCGCGTGGCCGCTGACCACCTGATCCCGTCATCCACAGATCTGCCCGGAGGTCTGGTGCGTCCGGTGAGGCTCGGGCAGTGTGGGGCCCGCGGCGCCGGGGGGCGTCGAATCGATCGGGGGGATGATGAACGAGACGATGATGACCGTGTCGGGCAACCTGGTGTCCGACGTCACCCTGGGGGCCACCGCCCGGGGTGACGCGATGGCGAGGTTCCGGATGGCCTCGACCACGAAGCGCTACGACCGCGCCACCGGCCAGTGGCTCGACGGCGACACCACGTACTGGAACGTGACGGCCTGGCGCAGGGCCGCCGAGAACGCGGCGACGTCCCTGGCGAAGGGCCACCCGGTCGTGGTCCAGGGCAGGGTCCGGCAGCGCACGGTCGACCGTGATGTCGTCGGGGCACCCGGGGTCACCATGGCCGTCACGTTCACCGACCTCGACGCCGTGAGCTTCGGGCTGGACCTCACCCGGTGCCGCGCGCAGTACCTGCGTGCCCCGATCGGGCCGCAGACCGCAGGGGTCGCGGGGGAGGCGACGCCCGGGCAGTCCGGCGGGGTCCATGACGGGCAGGGTCTCGCCGGGGGCGGGGCGGAGGGAACCGTCGAGGGGATGGCCGTCGGACAGGCGCAGACCGACGCCGCCTGAGCTCATCCGGTGGGGCGTGGGCCGGTGGTCCGCGGCGTGGGTCGGCGGCGTGGGTCGGCCGCTTCGAGGGTACGGGGCATCGCGGTCCGGCCGATACCCTTGGGCCCATGGCTGAGTTCATCTACACACTGCGCAAGGCTCGCAAGGCCTTCGGCGAGAAGGTCGTCCTCGACGACGTCACCCTGTCCTTCCTGCCCGGCGCCAAGATCGGCGTCGTCGGGCCCAACGGCGCGGGCAAGTCGAGCCTGATCAAGATCATGGCCGGCCTGGACCAGCCGTCGAACGGCGACGCGATGCTCAGCGCGGGCTACTCGGTCGGCATCCTCGCCCAGGAGCCGGAGCTCGACGAGACCAAGGACGTCCTGGGCAACGTCGAGGACGGCGTGGCCGAGACCAAGGCGCTGCTCGACCGGTACAACGAGATCTCCGAGCTGATGGCCGATCCGGAGGCGGACTTCGATGCGCTCATGGCCGAGATGGGCGTCCTCCAGGAGAAGATCGACCACCTCGGCGCGTGGGATCTCGACGCCCAGCTCGAGCAGGCGATGGACGCCCTGAACTGCCCCCCGCCGGACGCCGACGTGTCGGTCCTGTCGGGCGGCGAGCGGCGTCGCGTGGCGCTGTGCAAGCTGCTGCTCCAGCAGCCCGACCTCCTGCTCCTCGACGAGCCGACCAACCACCTCGATGCCGAGAGCGTCCAGTGGCTCGAGCAGCACCTGGAGAAGTACCCGGGGACCATCGTCGCGATCACCCACGACCGCTACTTCCTGGAGAACGTGGCCCAGTGGATCCTCGAGCTCGATCGCGGGCGGGCCTACCCGTACGAGGGCAACTACTCGACCTACCTGGACGCGAAGTCTGCCCGCCTGAAGGTGGAGGGGGCCAAGGACGCGAAGCTGCGCAAGCGGCTGACCGATGAGCTGGAGTGGGTGCGCTCCAACGCGAAGGCCCGGCAGACCAAGAGCCGCGCCCGCCTGGGTCGCTACGAGGAGATGGCTGCCGAGGCGGAGAAGACCCGCAAGCTGGACTTCGAGGAGATCCAGATCCCACCGGGCCCGCGCCTGGGCTCCCTCGTGGTCGAGGCCGCGTGGCCTGACCAAGGCGTTCGGCGACCGACTGCTCATCGACGACCTGAGCTTCACGCTGCCGCGCAACGGCATCGTGGGAATCATCGGCCCGAACGGCGTCGGCAAGACGACCCTGTTCAAGATGATCGTGGCGGCGGCCAACGAGGACACCTCCGACAAGGCCGCCCTGCCGACCTCCGGGGAGATCCGGGTCGGCGACACCGTCAAGCTGTCCTACGTCGACCAGAGCCGCGCCGGACTGGACCCCACGAAGAACGTGTGGGAGGTCGTCTCCGACGGGCTGGACTGGATCAAGGTCGGCAACGTCGAGATGCCCTCGCGCGCCTATGTCGGCGCCTTCGGCTTCAAGGGCCCCGACCAGCAGAAGCCGTCCAAGGTCCTGTCCGGTGGCGAGCGCAACCGGCTCAACCTTGCACTGACGCTCAAGCAGGGCGGCAACGTGATCCTGCTCGACGAGCCCACCAACGACCTCGACGTCGAGACCCTGGGGTCCCTGGAGAACGCCCTGCTGGACTTCCCCGGCTGCGCGGTGATCACCTCGCACGACCGCTGGTTCCTCGACCGTGTGGCCACCCACATCCTGGCCTACGAGGGCGACTCCCAGTGGTTCTGGTTCGAGGGCAACTTCGAGTCCTACGAGAAGAACAAGATCGCCCGCCTCGGCCCCGAAGCAGCCCGCCCCCACCGCGCCACGTACCAGAAGCTCACCCGCGGCTAGGCCCGCCGGACCACCCGCCCCGCCCCCCACCCGGCAACACCCCCCACCCGGCAAACCCTCCGCGAAGGGCAGGACCCTCCCCATCGACGCGGAGGGTCCTGCCCTTGGCGGAGGGTTTCGGTCAGCCACGAGTTACCTGGCGGGCCAGGGCGCGGTTCACGCGGCGACGCAGGGCAGGTTCGTCCCACAGCTCCGCCCAGACGACGTGGATCATGGCGTTCCCGGCCTCGACGATCCGATCGTGGCGGAGCTTCTCCTCCCAGTGGGCGCGAGCGGGGTCACCTTCCAGTGAGTACTTGCCTTGGCCGTCGAACTCCACGACGAGGCGACCGTCCACGAGGAAGTCGACGCGGGGTTGGCCCTCCACCCAGGGCATCGAGTACTGCTCGGTCACGTCGAGCCCCATCCGCAGCAGCCTCAGTCGCAGGAGGCTCTCTCCCGGGCTCTCGGCAAGCGCGCTGCTCAGCTCCGGGAGGGCCCGAGCGCGCTCGGCTCCCTTCAGTCGTCGCACCCGCTGGGCTGCGTGTTCGAGGGATCGTGATCGATCAAGCCGCGGTGGAGTGCGGCATCCGCGATCACAACACCCCAATCGGGCCGCAGCCACCGCGCGCAGTCGAGTGTCGTGAGGAGCGGAGCTTGTCACGGGCAGTCCGTTCAGGACAACGACGTCGGTGGGCGCCACCGTCTGCGTGTGCAGGTGATACCCCGGGCCGGCCTTCGGGTTCCCCCGGCGATCGGAGCGTGGGGAGAGGTGCACAACGTCGAGGTGGGAGTCCTGAAGCGGGCAACTCCCAGGCTGCGGCCGCTGACACGTGGCTCGCGATGACATCGGCCGACGCGGCCAACCAGAGCACGCGTTCGCAGGATGTGCTGTCCCTCGGTGCTGAGCCCGGAGGTCTCGGCGTAGGCGCCGCGAGCCAGGAGCTGTGAGCCCCGCGACTTCTCGGCGCGCCTCCTGGCGGGTGCTCCCCCCACGGAGCAGGTCGCCGACGCGTATGAGGATGGCTCGGTCACGTCGCCCATAGTCGGCCCGAAAGACGGAAACTGACCCACATCGCCCAGGATCTGTTGACAACCCCGCAAACCCTCCGCGAAGGACCAAACCCTCCCCGTCGGCGCGGAGGGTCTTGCCACTCGCGGAGGGTTTGCGGGGTGGGCGGGGTGGGGGGTAGCGGGGGGTTACCTGGTTGCGGACTCCAGGAGGAACAGGAAGCTGGCGTAGTCGTGGCCGATCGCCCTGGTCATGCCCAGCTCGCAGGTGCGGTTGGAGCACAGGTAGGCATCGAAATCGCGCCCCGCGAGCTCCGCGGCCTGCTCGGCGCCGGCGCCGTCGGCGAGCTCCGGGTGCAGCATCCCGCGGTCGCCCGCGAACCCGCAGCAGGTCCCGTACACCGGCACCGTGACCTCGTCGGCCAGTGCCCCGGCCACGTCGGCCAGCGCCCCGCTGAGACCCAGGTGGGTACCCGCGCAGGTCGCATGGATGACCGCCGAGCCGACGCGCTGGCGAACCTCGAGTCGGGGGAGCAGCTCGTCGCGGGCCCACTGGATCGAGTCGAGGATCCGCAGGGCGCGGTGCTGGGCGACGGCCGGTCCCTCGAGGTAGGGCTCCACCTCGTGCACGAGGCCGAACGTGCAGGACGTGGCGTCCACCACGACCGGCAGCCGACCGCCGTCGGTCCAGCGCCAGAGATGCTCCACGACGGCGTTGGCCATGTAGCGGTTCCCGCGGTCGTAGCCCTTGGAGTGCCAGACCGTCCCGCAGCACAGGCCGGCCACGTCGTCCGGGATCCACACGGGCCGCCCCGCGCGCTCCGCCAGCGCCACCACCACCTCCGGCAGGCTCGGCCGCTCGGGCAGGGACTCCGGGTTGCCGAAGATCCGGTTGATGCACGCGGGGAAGTACACCGCGGACGCACCCGCGCGGACTGTCGCCGGGAGCTTCCGGGGCGCTGAGCCGGGCACCTCCGGGAGCCACCGGGGGATCAGGTCGCTGCTCACGACCGCACGTCCCGCATCCGTGACCCCGCTGATGAGGCCGTCGCCGGTCACCGACCCGACGCCGTGCGCGGTGCGCAGCGCGATGCGCCCGGCCCGCTGCATCAGCCGGTAGCGCTTGGCGACCGTCAGCGCGACGCCCTGGGCGGGCCCGGGTGGGCCTTCACCCGGAAGGTCTTCATGAGGTCGCCGGTGTTGATCCCGACGGGGCAGGCCAGGGAGCACGTGCCGTCGCCGGCGCAGGTCTGGACCGCGTCGTACGAGTAGGCGCCAGCCAGCTCGTCGGCAACGGGCGAGCCGACCGGCTGGCGTGCCATCTCGCGACGCAGGGCGATCCGCTGCCGGGGCGTGGTGGTGACCCGCCGGCTCGGGCAGACGCTCTCGCAGAAGCCGCACTCGATGCACTGGTCGGCGATGGCCTCGATGGTCGGTGCGGTCTTGAGGTTGCGCAGGTGGGCCTCCGGGTCGTCGGTGAGCACCACCCCCGGCGAGAGCACCCCGTGCGGGTCGATCAGCCGCTTGACGGCGCGCATGTGCCCGGCGATCGTCGCGCCCCACTCGGTCTCGACGAACGGGGCGATGTTGCGTCCCGTCCCGTGCTCGGCCTTGAGCGACCCGTCGAACCTCTCGGTGACCACCGCCACGACGTCACGCAGGAATCGCGTCGAACCGCTGGACGTCAGCATCGTCGCGCAGCCAGGGCGTGACCAGGAAGTGCAGGTTGCCGGCAGACGCGTGCCCGAAGATCACGGCGTCGTAGTCGTGCCGGGCGAAGAGCTCCTGCAGCGCCAGGGCCCCCTCGGCCAGCCGCTCCGGCGGGAAGCAGACGTCCTCGAGGATGAACGACGTCCCCGACGGCCGCGCGCCGCCGACGCTGGCCAGCAGGCCGTTGCGGATCACCCAGTACTGGGCGGAGAGCTCGGGGTCGCGGGTGAACGTCGTCGGCTCCAGCAGCGTCACCCCGGCCAGCAGGGCGTGGGCAGCCGCCTCGGATTGCGCGGACTGCTCCGGCGTCTCGTCACGGAACTCCACGAGCAGGCCGGTCGCGGTCGGGGGCAGGTCGTCCCAGCGCGCCGGCACCCCGGGACGCCCGCGCACCGCGGCGATCGAGGCACGGTCCATCAGCTCCACGGCGGCGGCCCCGGCGGCGACGAACGGCGCCACAGCCGAGCACGCGGCCTCCATGTCCGGGAACAGCATCAGCGAGGTCAGGTGGTGGGCGTCGTCGGGGACGGTGTCGAAGACCGCCTCGGCGATGAACCCGAGCGTGCCCTCGGACCCGACCATCAGGCGGCGCAGGATCTGGGCGGGGGTGTCGGAGTCGAGGAAGGCGTTCATGGAGTAGCCGGTCGTGTTCTTGATCCGGAACTTGGCGCGGATCCGCTCGGCCGTGGCGGGGTCGGCCAGGATCGCGTCGCGGATCTCGCGCAGCCCGGCGGCGATCCCCGGCTCGGCCGCCGCCAGGCGCTCGTCGGCATCGGGGGCCCCGGTGTCGACGACGGTGCCCGAGGGCAGCACGATGGTCATCGACCGCAGTGTCCGGTACGAGTTCTCGACCGTGCCGCAGCACATCCCGCTGGCGTTGTTGGCCACCACCCCGCCGATCGTGGCGGCGGCCTTCGATGCGGGGTCCGGACCCAGCCGATAGCCGTGGCGCTTCAGCGCGGCGTTGGCCCGGGCCAGGATCGTGCCCGGCTTGCTGCGCAGGGTCCGGCCGCCGTCCTCCACGGTGCACCCGATCCAGTGCCGCATGACCTCGACGAGGATCCCGTCGCCCTGGGACTGCCCGGACAGGCTGGTCCCCGCCGCGCGGAACGTCACGGGGATCGAGTGGGCGTGCCCGTAGGACAGGACCTTCTGGACGTCGCTGACGTCCCGGGCGAGCACGACCACCTGCGGGAACATCCGGTACGGGCTGGCATCGGTGGCGAACCGGACGAGGTCGAACCCCCGGCTGAGCACGACCGCCGGGTCACCGAGGAGCTGCTCGAGGTCCGCGCGCAGGCGCGGTGGGGTGCCTGCGGACAGCCGGTCGGGGGCGCGGTCGGCGGTCGGCGTCGGGTGCTCCACGACGTAGGTGCCCACCGGGGGCTCGAACAGCTTGCGCATGGGCAGCAGGCTTCCACTCCGTGCGGGCGATGTCCTGATGTGCGCACGGTGACCGGCGGGCACGCGTCACCGTCCGGTCGCCTCGCGGGGCGCCACGGCGCTAGCGTGGCGATGCCCGTTCACCCCTGCACCCACCCCCGGAGGACCGCCATGGACGCATCCAAGTCCGCGCTCGTGCTCATCGAGTTCCAGAACGACTTCACCAGCGAGGGTGGCTCGCTGCACGGCGCAGTCGCCGAGGTCATGGAGGCAACCTCGATGATCGAGAACACCCAGGCCGCGATCGCTGCTGCCCGGGCCGCAGGCGCCACGATCATCCACTCGCCGATCCAGTTCGCCGAGGGGTACAACGAGATCACGTCACACCCCTACGGCATCCTCAAGGGCGTCGTGGACACCAACTCGTTCGTCAAGGGGGCCTGGGGAGCGGAGATCGTCGAGGATGTGGCGCCCGAGGAGGGCGACATCGTGCTCGAGGGCAAGCGGGGGCTCGACGCCTTCGCCAGCACCAACCTCGACTTCATCCTGCGCAGCAAGGGCGTGCAGACTGTCGCGCTCGCGGGGTTCCTCACGAACTGCTGCGTGGAGTCGACCATGCGCTCGGCCTACGAGAAGGGCTTCGAGGTCGTCACCCTGACCGACTGCGTCGGCGCCACCAGCATTGAGGAGCACGAGAACGCGATCAAGTACGACTACCCGATGTTCTCCAAGCCGATGACCTCCGCCGAGTTCACCGCGGCCCTGGCTGGAGCGGAGTCCGAGGACCAGTCGCGCGGGTACTGATCCCGGCACGCCATCGGGCTTCCCGGATGGGTGGGACCGGGTCGTTCGCCCCTCGACGGGGGACCAATGCAGCCCGGTCCACCCGCGTGGGCGACCTATCGTGAGCCCATGGGTGTCGACCTGCTGATCGAGGAACCGCTGATCCTGCTCTTCGGGGTCCTGGCCCTGGGGTCGCTGCTCGGCTCGATCAGGCTCGGGAGCTTCTCGTTCGGCGCGGCAGCCGTGCTGTTCGTCGGCCTGGCCGCCTCGGCGTGGAACCCCGAGCTGGTCATCCCGCGGATCCTGGGCATCTTCGGGCTGGCGATCTTCGCCTACGGGATCGGGGTGAGCAGCGGGCCGCAGTTCTTCCACGTCCTGCGCAACTACCGCGGCGCCGTCCTGCTGGTCGTCGGCATCCTCGTGGCCGCTGCCGGGGTCGCCGTCGGAGTGGGCCACCTCCTGGGCCTCAGCGGCCCGGTGGTCTCCGGCCTGTACGCCGGCGCCCTGACGAACACCCCGGCCCTGGCCGCCTCGATCGAGGCCCTCGGCTCGGACGAGCCGACGGTCGGGTACTCGGTGACCTACATCGGCGGCGTGCTCGGGATGGTGGCTGCCGTGGGCCTGATGGGCCTGGCCCGGTTGCCCCGTGCCGCCGAGATCGAGGCGGCCGACGAGCCCCCGCCCGATCTGGTGCACCGGAGCATCCGGATCACCGCTGCCGATGCCCCCGAGCTGGGGTCGATCGTGGAGGAGGGGCACGTCATCTTCTCCCGGGTGGAGCACGACGGCGTCGTGAAGGTCGCCACCGACGGGTTCCGGCCATCCCCCGGGGACGTCGTGACGGTCATCGGGCCCCAGGCCGCGGTGGACGAGGTCACCGCTCGCCTGGGCCGGGCCAGCACCAACCACCTCACCCTGGACCGCCGGGAGCTCGACTTCCGCCGCGTGGCCGTCTCCAACCACGACATCGCCGGACGCACGATCGCCGACCTGCGCCTGTACCGGCGCTACGGCGCAACTGCCACGCGCGTCCGCCGTGGGGACATCGACCTGCTGGCCACCGACGACCTCGTGCTCCAGATCGGCGACCGGGTCCGCATCGTCGCGCCACGCGACCGGATGCACGATGTGGCAACCCTCCTGGGCGACTCGGAGCGGGGCACAGGCGAGGTGGAGGGCGCCGGGTTCGCCCTCGGGCTCATGCTCGGCCTGATCCTCGGGGCGATCGAGTTCCCCCTGCCGGGAGGCAGCACCGTGTCGCTGGGCCTGGCAGGCGGCCCGCTCGTGGTGGGGCTGGTGCTCGGTCGGTTGCGTCGCACGGGGCCGTTCATCTGGGCCCTGCCGTTCCCCGCCGCCACCGCGCTGAACCAGCTGGGCATCCTGCTGTTCCTGGCCTACGCCGGGACCAACGCCGGCGACGACCTGGTCGCGGCGATGCAGAGCGACGAGGGGATCCGGATCCTCATCGGCGGGCTGCTGGTCACCGGCTTCGCGGCGTTCGCGCTCACCCTGTTGGGCCCGGCCGTGTCCGGGATCGCCGGGCCGCGGCTGGCCGGGGTCATCGCCGGCTTCCAGACCCAGCCGGCGGTGCTGACGTTCGCGAACGAGCGCCACGGGGCCGACCCGCGCGTCAACCTCGGCTACGCCCTGGCCTACCCGGTCGCGATGATCGTCAAGGTGATCCTCGCGCCCCTGATCGGGCGGATGTAGGCGTCGACCCGGCTGCCAGCCAGGTTCAGCGCAGCCAGGCGGCCGTGTCGGGAGGCAACCAGAACCCGCTCCTCGCCCGGTTCCGGCGCCGCGCCGCTCGTGACCAGGACCTCGGTGGCGTGCACGAGCACGGGGCGGTCACCGAGGTTCATCGCCACCAGCACGTGCGGATCCTCGTCGGAGGCCGGCCGGCGCAGGACCAGGCAGGGGTCACCCGGCTCGCTGATCCAGTGCAGGTCACCGTCGCCCAGGGCCGGCTCCGCGCGCCGCAGGCGCAGCAGCCGGCGGGTGAGCTCGAGGGTGGAGGCCGGGTCCCCGGTCTGGGCCTCGACGCTGATCCCACCCCAGTGCTCGGGCATCGGCAGCCAGGACGCCCCCGAGGGACTGAAGCCGAACGAGGCCCCGTCCCGGGTCCACGGCATCGGGACGCGGCAGCCGTCGCGGAACCCCTCCCGGCCGCCGGTGCGGCGGAAGGCGGGATCCTGGCGGGACTCCGCCGGCAGGTCGACGACCTCCTCCAGGCCCAGCTCCTGGCCCTGGTACAGGTACGCCGACCCGGGCAGCCCGAGCATGAACACCAGGCCGGCGCGGGCCCGCGCCAGTCCGCGGGCGTCGTCGGGCTGGACGTCGGGCACGGGCGCGGTGTTGGACTGCGGCATCCGCTCCCCGGCGGCCTCGACCCCGTACTTCGTGCGGACCCGCGGGACGTCGTGGTTCTCCAGGACCCACGTCGTCGGGGCGCCGACCATGGCGGAGGTGTGCAGGGAGCGGTCGATGACCTGACGCATCTGCACGGCATCCCAGCGGCACTTGAGGTAGTCGAAGTTGAAGGCCGTGTGCAGCTCGTCGGGTCGGATGTAGGCGGCCAGCGCCTCCTCGGTGGCGACCCAGACCTCGCCGACGAAGATCCGCGGGGGGTGGTAGGCGTTGGAGACCCGACGCCACTGGCGCCAGACCTCGTGCACGCCCGGTTGGTCCCACTGCGGGAAGTCCAGGATCTCCCCGAACGTCAGGTGCAGTCCCTTGCCCTCTCCGGAGAGCGGGTAGCCGGCGGCCTTGACCAGGCCCGTGGCCACATCGATGCGGAACCCGTCGATGCCCCGGTCGAACCAGAACCGCAGCGTCTGCTCGAAGTCCGCCCGCACGTCGGGGTGCTCCCAGTTGAAGTCCGGCTGGGCGGAGTCGAACAGGTGCAGGTACCACCATCCGCTGGGCTGTCCGGACGCGTCGAGGATCGGGTCCCACGCGGAGCCGCCGAACGCGGAGCGCCAGTCGTTCGGCGGGCTGGCACCGTCGTCCGCGCCGCGCACGCAGTGGTAGCGCTGCCACGCCGCCGACCCCGGCTCGGAGGCCAGCGCCTCCTGGAAGAACACGTGCTGGTCGGAGCTGTGGTTGGGCACGATGTCGACGATGACCTTGATGCCCAGGTCGTGGGCCTCGGCGACCAGGGCCTCCACATCGGCGACGTCGCCGAACATCGGGTCGATGCCGCGGAAGTCCGCCACGTCGTAGCCGCCGTCGGCCTGCGGCGAGGTGTACCAGGGCGAGAACCAGACGGCATCCACGCCCAGCCGGACCAGATGGGCCAACCGGCTGCGGATGCCGGCGATGTCGCCGAACCCGTCGCCGTCGGAGTCCGCCCAGGACTTCGGGTACACCTGGTAGATGACGGCGCTGCGCCACCAGTCAGCATCGGTGGTGATCGACATGGGCACATCCTGTCGTGTTCCCGCCGGGGAATCCACGTCCACTCGGCGTGGGAGGGATGCCTCGGAGGTGGACTACATTTCGTCCCGTGCAGACACCTGCGGCCACGCCCTTCGAGCGGTTCGGCGGCCACGAGTTCTTCGACCTGCTGGTCGCGCGGTTCTACGCCGGCGTCGCCTCGGACCCCACGCTGCGACCGATGTACCCCGAGGACGACCTCGGGCCCGCGGCGCAGCGCCTGCAGCTGTTCCTCGAGCAGTACTGGGGCGGGCCCACCACGTACTCCCAGGAGCGGGGACACCCGCGCCTGCGGATGCGCCACGCGCCGTACCCGGTCGATGCCGCGGCGCACGACGCCTGGCTGCGCCACATGCGCGCAGCCCTCGATGAGGCAGCCCCGGCGTGTGGGATGTCCGCCGAGGACGAGGCCGAGCTCTGGGACTACCTGAGCGCGCGGCCCTGTCCATGGTGAACACCTACCCGGGACCCGCCTGAGCGGAGTCGGTGCGCGGCCGGCGCGTGTGCCAGGCGTGCCGGCCAGTGCGGTGCGGCTGTACACCCCGAGCTTCCGGTAGATCGATGCGAGGTGGTAGGCCGACCGTCCGGTGCGACAGGAACAGCTCGGCGGCCACCTGCCGGTCGGAGGCGCCGGCTGCGACGGCCGCGGCCACGCGTCGCTCCTGCGGGGTGAGGCGCGCCAGGGAGTCGAGCGCTGGTCGGGCACATCGGCCCGGGTCGCACGCAGCTCCGCCAGCGCCCGCGACGTCCACGGCGCGGCGCCCATGCGCTCGAACGTCGCCGCAGCCGAGCGGAGCGCGTGACGGGCTGGCTGGACCTGGCGCCGCGGCGGTGCAGCTGCCCGAGGAGCAGCTCGGTCCGCGCCTCTCGAACGGGTCCCCGGCCTCCCGGAACCCGGCGATGGCCGCCTCCAACGCGGCCCGGGCGCATCGCCCGCTCGTCGACCAGGCCCCGCGTCCGGGCCACGACCGCGCGGCGAAGGGGTCCGGGAGGGGCGCAGCGTCCGGGCGAGGTCGGCTGCCACCTCGGCGGCGCGGGTCAGGCTCCCCGGAGCGGACCAGCGCCTCGACGAGGTCGGCGCGGCCCATGGGAACGGCGTCCCACGGGCCACGGCCGAGCAGGAGGTCCTCCGCGAGTGGCTCGAGGTGGAGCAGGGCGTCGTCCAGCCGGCCCTCCCCCAGGGCAAGGAGCCCGTCGGCCCGGTCGGCGACGGTGAGGACCTGTCGGTCGCCGTTCTGCCGAGCCAGCTCCCGGAGCTCGGCAGACTCCCTGTCGAGGGCGTCGCGAGCTCCGAGGGTCGCAGAGATCAGCGTCGCCGTGGCGAGGACCAGCACCAGGCCCTGCCGGTACCGGCTCGCGCGCACTGATGGACAGGGCCTCATCGCTGAGGGCGCGGGCCACGCCGAGCTCCCCGCGACGCCGGGAACGCTCTGCCTGGATCTGGCGCACCCTGGCCAGGGTCTCGCCCGGATCGCCCCGCCACTGCCCGGAGGCATACTCCAGCCGTGCGTCGACCCAGGGGTCCGGCTGGCCCATCAGGCCCTCGACCACGAGGGCTGCCATCAACTGCTCGACCGCCTGGTCCGGGTGTGGGCGCCAGCGCTCGGACTCACGCCCTGTCGCGGTCAGCTCGGCATGCGCGCGGGCCACCTCGCCCGCGTGGAACATGCTGACCGCATGCACGGCGCGGCAGGCCCAGGCGGGCACCATGACCGGCGCGTCGGGATCGACCCCGTCCGCCCAGGTGCGCAGCGACTCGGCCAGGGCCAGCATCGAGCCGCGATCCTGCAGCCGCCACGCGGTGTCGATCGCGCTGATCAGCGACCACGGGATCAGCGGGCTCCCGGATCCCATCGCGCGGCCTGCCACGCGCACTCATGGCGGCCAGGTGCTCGGCCTTGCTCACGTCGCCGAGCCGCTCGACGCGCATGAACTCGACCCAGATCCGCTCCTCCTCCGACAGGGCCCGTGGATCGATGAGAGCGAGGATGCGCGGGGGGTCCGCCATCCCGAGGGACCGTGACAGCACCGTCCGCGCTGCCCGGGCGGCGATCCTGCTGCGCTCGGGGTCCGACTGCGTCAGTGACGCCGCGGCGGTGAGGGCGCGCACTGCCGACTCAGCCAGGTCGTCGGCCAGGGCGCGTTCAGCGTGGGCGACGAGCTGGGCGGCCACCTCGGCGTCGCCCGGCATCGCACTGGCCTCGAGGTGGGCGATCGCGACAGAGGGGGCCAACCCCAGAGCCGTGGCGGCCTCTGCTGCGGTGCGGTGCATGGCACGCACGGCCGCGGGTCCCGCAGCAGCAAGGACGGCGTCGCGGATCAGCGGGTGCGCCAGCGCCACGTCCGCGCCGCCGGGCGTGGAGCGAATCGAGACCAGTCGGTCGCACCGGGCGGTGTCCAGGTCGTCCGGGCTGAGCCCGAGGACGGCGAGCACCCGGTCCAGGAGCCCGCTCTTCGCCCCCTGGGTCACGCACAGCGCGAGCAGCGCCGTCCTCGTCGGCGCCGGCAGTGCTTCCCAGGCTCCGCCCCAGGCCACCAGGAGGTGGTCGTCGAGGTGGATCAGGTCGGGAAGCGCAGAGGCGCCGGTCAGCTGCTCGGTCGTGAGCAGGCGGGGGCACTCCACGATCGCCAGGGGGCATCCACCGAGGGTCATCACGACTCGACGGGCCTGCCCGGGCTGGAGCACAAGCCCGCCGGGCAGCACCGAGCTCAGCACCGAGACGCCCGCCTCCACGTCGAGCGGACCCACCTCGACCTGCCTCCACGCCTGCAGCCGGGGGTCCAGCGGGGGTCGTGGCCGGGCGGCGCCGATGACGGCCACCGGCTCGATCTGGAGCCGACCCACCGCGAGGCACAGGGCTGCGAGCGACCCGGTGTCTGCCCAGTGCAGGTCGTCGAGGAGGACCAGGAGCGGCTGATGGTGCGCCGCCTCGGCCAGCGCGTGCAGCAGCGCCGCGGCGACCGGCCCGGGGCCCTCGGCGCGGACCCTGTCCGGTGCGCGCAGGACCACTGCATCGGCCTCGGGCAGCATCGCCACGACGTCAGCCAGGCCGCGGGCGATGTCCTCGACGATCCCGAAGGCAGTGGCCTCCGCGCCGTCCGGGGCGGCTGCGCGCACGATCCGCAGCCGACTGCTCCGGGCGCGGCGGGCGACGGCATCGAGCAGCGCCGTCTTGCCCATCCCTGCGTCACCGATGACCAGCAACGGCCTGGCATGTTCCACCCTCGATGCATCGAGCGCGGCGTCGAGGATCCCCAACTCCCGGGCCCTGCCCCTGATCACACTTCCACGTTAGAACCCGCCCAGGGGCCTTGCCGAGGGTCGCTGGACCCCAGTAGTCCGACGGATGTCTGCCCGGTCCGGCAGCGGGACCATGGAGTCAGAGGAGGTGGGAACGATGACAACAATGACAACGAAGGGCCAGGCCACGACAGGGCCGGCCACAACGGAGCAACCCACAGTAGAGCAGGTCACGAGGGCCACGACTCAGCAGGCCGTGAACGTGCCCGAGGTCCTGACCGAGGAGCACCACGAGGCGATCAAGGCCTCGTGGGAGTTGCCGACGTACGAGCGCGAGGCCCAGCCGAGGGCGAGGTCGACCAAGCCCCTGGTGGTGGGGATCCTGGTGGGGGCCGTGAGCTTGGCGGTCGGCTTCGGCGCCGGCTACTGGGCGCACAGCCAGACGGTCGAGACCCCGGCTCCGATCGTGATCTCGCGGGTCGTCGGCCCGGTGGACGCCAACGGCGCGCCCTTCGGGCGCCGGGCTCGCGCCGTTCGACGACGATGCCCGCCGACCGCGCTGCCGGCCTGGGCCCGGTGGACGCCAACGGCGCGCCGCTGGGGCGCCGGGTCGCCCCGTTCGACACGATGCCGCCGACCGAGGTGCCGGTCCGGGCCGCGACGGACGCCAACGGGATGACCCTCGGGCGTCGGGTGGCCCCGATCGACTGACCCGCTGGGAGGTGAGCACGCCCCGTCATGGCCGGGGCGTGCTCACCTCATCCGGGGTGTGGCCGTGACAGTTGCCGGTCGCGCTCGACCGCGGCGGCGCTGATGCGCGTGACCATCGTCGGGAACACGACGCCGTGGAAGGGGACGACGGCGTACCAGTACGCCTGGCCGGCCAGCCCGTGCGGGAAGAACGTCGCACGCTGGCGAAGCGTCGTGCCTCCACCGGGCGCCGGGGCTACGTGGAACTCCAGCCACGCGAGCCCCGGGACCTTCATCTCCGCGCGCAGGCGGAGCAGGCTTCCCGGGACGACCTCCTCGACGCGCCAGAAGTCGCATGCCTCCCCGACGAGCAGCTCCTTCGGATCACGCCGACCCCGGCGCAGTCCCGGACCGCCGATGAGGCGGTCGAAGGCGCCGCGCACCTCCCAGGCCCACTTCAGCGAGTACCAGCCGTTGTCCCCGCCGATGGATGCCACGACGTCCCAGACCGCTGCGGGGGATGCGGGCACGACAGCGCTGCGGTCGTCGGTGAACAACGATCCGCCCGCCCAGTCGGGATCGGTGGGCATCGGGTCGCTCGGCGCGCCGGGCATGTAGGCGTCCGACCACCGCGTCGCCACGTCGGCGTCCTTGACCCGCGTGAGCGCCAGGCGCACCGACTCGTCGAATCCCAGCAGCCCGCCGGGCGGGTCGGGGATGTAGGAGCGGATGTCGTCCTCGTGGCACACGACCTCGTTGCGCAGGGAGGCCACCAGCGGGCGGGCGACCACGCTCGGCACCGGTGTCACCAGCCCGACCCACCGGGCGGACAGCTCCGGCTGGAGCAGGTTGACCGGGAGGATGCGCCGGCGCTTCAGGCCCGAGACGGCCGCGAAGCGCTGCATCATCTGCTCGTAGGTCAGCACGTCGGGCCCGCCGATGTCGAACGTCCGGTTGACGTCGGCCGGCAGCGTCGCGCAGCCGACGAGGTAGCGCAGCACGTCCCGGATGGCGATGGGCTGGATCCGGGTGCGCACCCAGCGGGGCGTGATCATCACTGGCAGCCGCTCGGTGAGGTAGCGCAGCATCTCGAAGGACAACGACCCGGACCCGATGACCGTGGCGGCGCCGAGCGCGGCGGTCGGGACGCCGCTGTCCAGCAGGATCTGGCCCACCTCGGCCCGGGAGCGCAGGTGCTCGCTGAGGTTCTCGTCGTGGGCCAGCCCGCCCAGGTACACGATGCGCTGCACGCCCGCCTCCCGGGCCACGGTCGCGAACGTGCGGGCGACCGTGGCCTCGGTGCGCTCGAAGTCCGGCCCGGTCCCGATGGCGTGGATCAGGTAGTAGGCCACGTCGACGTCGGCCATCGCCCGGGCCAGGGCCTCGGGGTCGGCTGCGTCGGCCACGGCCACCTCCACGGCGTCGTGCCAGGGCAGGTCCCGAAGGCGGTCCGGGTGGCGGGCGAGGACCCGGACCCGATGGCCCGCCGCCAGGAGCTCGGGCACGAGCCGACCGCCGATGTAGCCGGTGGCGCCGGTGACCAGGCACAGGCGGCTGGGGGTGGGTTCCATGGCGCCCAGTGTGCCGGTCCCCTGCCGACCCGCAACCGGGCCCCCGCCGGGCGCGGGACTGCGGGGAGCGGTTCCTCGCACGTCGGGTCGGGCTACCGGGCCGGCGGTGCGGGCGGCTGGGTGCCGGGGTGCTGGGGCGTCCCGTCCGGGCCGTAGGTGATCGGCCGGGCCAGGACGGGCACCACGATGCCGCTCTTGTCGAAGGCGTTCTTCAGGCGCTCGCGCAGCTCACGGGTCAGGGCCACCTGATGGCTGGCCCGAGCCTTGGCGACGATGCGCACGTACACGGCCTCACCGGACACGGCATCGACACCGGCGAACGTGGGCCGCCCGAGCATCATCGTCTGCGTCACGGGGTCGTTGTACATGTCGTTGCCGACCTCGATCACGAGTTGGCGGATCTGCTCCAGGTCGGCGTTGTAGGACACGGGGATCGTCGCTGCGGCCATGGTCCAGCCCTGGGACTGGTTGGCCACGCGGAGGATCTCGCCGTTGCGCACGTACCAGACCACGCCGGTGAGGTCGCGGATCCTGGTGACCCGAAGGGTGACCTCCTCGACCGTGCCGACGACGGGCCCGACGTCGACGAGGTCGCCCACGCCGTACTGGTCCTCGACGATCATGAAGAAGCCCGACAGGTAGTCCTTGACCAGGGTCTGGGCGCCGAAGCCCAGGGCGACGCCGACCACGCCGGCGCTGGCCAGCAGCGGGGTGATGTTGACGCCGAGCTCGGTGAGCACGAGCAGGGTCGCGGTGCCCCAGATGACGAGGGCCAGCGTGTTGCGCAGCAGCTGGCCGACGGCCTTCGCCCGCTGCTCCCGCCGCTGCGACATGATCATCGCCTGGAGCTCGACGGTCTCCTCCGGGTTGGCCACGAGGTCGTTCTCACGGCTGCGTCCCGACTCGATCCAGCGCCTGACGGCCCGGTTGATCACGCGCGCGATGATCAGGTGCAGGATGGCGGCGACCACCACGATGACCACGATGCTCAGCGAGGTGCCCCAGAAGCCCCGCGTCCAGGGCAGTGGGTCGGCGTTCTCAGCGAAGGGGATCACGGACTGAACCCTACGACGCCGGAATCCGGATCTCCCGTGGTCGTGGCGGCTCCCCGGGCGCGCGGCGGGGGACGGCGACGGCCTAGCCTGACTCCCATGCCCCCGAGGTCGCTGCGATGCGGACCGGCCGCCGCCCAGCGGGCCCCACACGACGCGATCCCGGGGACGCCCCGACACTCGACTGGAGGCCCCCGTGGTGAGTGCAGATCGACCGGCCAACCCTGAGCCCACACTGTCTGCTCCGGCGGCTGCAGCGCCCCCGAAGCCCGCGGTCGTGGAGCCGGACTGGGTCGAGCCGAGCCCGGAGCTCGTCGAGCTGGCCCGGGCCTATGGCGTCGCCGTCGAGTACTGGGACCAGTCCGGCAACTACCACCGGATCGGGGCGGCCACCATCGTCGCCGTGCTGACCGCACTCGATGTCGACGTCAGCTCCCCGGACGCGATCTGGAACGCCCTGTACGACCGGCGCAACGCGCCCTGGCGGAGGATGCTGCCCCCGGTGTTCGTCATGCGCGCCGGCTCGGACAACCAGTGCTGGGTGCACGTGCCCAACGGTGACCCGGTGTCCATGTGGGTCGACCGCGAGGAGGGCGGTGAGGCCTGGTTCCTGGACCAGGCGGACCGCTGGGTCGAGCCCCGGCACGTCGACGGCGTCCTCGTCGGCGAGGCCACGTTCCGCCTGCCCTGGGACCTCCCCCTGGGGTGGCACACCCTCTGGGCGCGCTCCGAGGGCGCCGACGGGGTCATCCGCGAAGCCTCCTGCCCGCTGGTCGTCACCCCGGCGCGCCTCGAGCCCCCGGCGCTGGCCGCGGGTCGCCAGTGGGGCTTCATGACGCAGGTCTACGCCATGCGCTCCGAGGGGTCCTGGGGGATCGGTGACCTCGTGGACCTGGCCGACCTGGCCGCGTGGAGCGGTCACGCGGAGGGTGCGGACTTCGTCCTCGTGAACCCGATGCACGCGGCCTCCCCGGCGGCCCCGATGGAGCCCTCGCCCTACCTGCCGGTGACCCGCCGCTTCGCCAACCCGATCTACCTGCGGGTCGAGTCGATCGAGGAGTACTCGAGCCTGTCCATGGACGACCGCGCCCGGATCGAGGCCCTGTCGATCCCCGTGCGCGCCCTGTCCACGTCCCCGGACCTGATCGACCGGGACGTCATCTGGGCCGCGAAGTCGCAGGCCCTTCGGTACGTGTTCGCCGCCCCGCTGTCCCCGGGGCGGCAGGCCCTCTTCGACGCGTTCGTCGACCGCGAGGGGCAGGGGCTGGTGGACTTCGCCACCTGGTGCGCGCTGGTCGACGAGCACGGCGGCGAGCCGGAGCTGTGGCCGGCCGCCCTGCAGGACGCGGGCTCCCCCGAGGTGGCCGCCGAGCGGGCACGCCTGGCGGGGTCCGTGCGCTGGCACATGTGGCTGCAGTGGCAGCTCGACGACCAGCTGACGCGTGCCCAGCAGGCGGCGATCGATTCGGGCATGCGCTCCGGGATCGTCCACGACCTGGCGGTCGGCGTGCACCCGGCGGGCTCGGACGCCTGGGCCCTGCGCGACGTCCTGGCGCAGGGCGTCTCGGTGGGTGCGCCTCCGGACATGTACAACCAGATGGGGCAGAACTGGTCGCAGCCGCCGTGGCGCCCGGACGCGCTGGCCGAGGCGGGGTTCATCCCCTACCGCGACATGCTGCGCACGATCCTGCGCCACGCGGGCGGGATCCGCGTGGACCACGTCCTGGGGCTGTTCCGGCTGTGGTGGATCCCCGAGGGCATGCCCGCCTACAGCGGCACCTTCGTCACCTCCGACCATGAGGCGCTGATCGGCATCCTGGCCCTGGAGTCCCAGCGGGCGGGGGCGTGGCTGGTGGGCGAGGACCTGGGGACCGTCGAGCAGTGGGTCCAGGACTACCTGTTGTCCCGGGGCGTGCTGGGCACGACCATCATGTGGTTCGAGCGCGACTACGACGCCCATCCGGACGTCCCGCTGCAGCCCGAGCAGTGGCGCGGGAGCTGCCTGGCCTCGGTGACCGTCCACGACCTTCCCCCCACGGCGGGATACCTCGCCGGCGAGCACGTGCGGATCCGGGCGGACCTCGGGCTGCTGACCCGCCCGGCCGAGGAGGAGCTGGCGGAGAGCAATGCCCAGGTCGCCGAGTGGCGCGCCATGTGCGTCGAGCGCGGACTGGTGCCCGAGGACGGGACCGACGAGGACCTCATCGTCGCCCTGCACACGCTCGTTGCCGCGTCCCCCTCGATCCTGATCGGCGTCGCCCTGACCGACGCGGTGGGGGACCGGCGGGCGCAGAACCAGCCGGGCACCGACAAGGAGTACCCGAACTGGCGCGTGCCCCTGACCGACGCGCGGGGCCAGGCGGTCCTGATCGAGGACTTCCCGAACCTGACCCTGCTCCGCCGCCTGGTGCAGGCGGTCCAGTCGCGGTAGGGATCAGGCGTCGCGGGCCTGGCAGCGCAGGGACCGCTCCACGCCGTCGCGACCCTCGGCGATGATCCGCCCCAGGCCGGCCGGCAGGTCGGCGGCGGCCAGGAACTCGTTGCTCGCGGCCACCGTCTCCGGTTCGACGAGGAGCCCCGGGTAGAGGGCCGTGGCCACCATCCCCGACATCTCGGCACTGCGCGTGTCCCACACCTCGCGGATGACCTCGAAGTAGCGGGCGCGGAAGGGCCGGTACAGCTCGCGCTGGTCGGGGATGCTCAGGCCCGACATGGTGGCCAGCAGCGTGGCGTTGGGCAGCGAGAGATCGGTGATCGCTGCCGTCCAGGCCTGCTCCTTCGCCTCGGCGGTCGGGGTGGCCGCTCGTGCCGCGGTTGCGCTGCGCCGACCCGAGGCGGTGTTGTCGCGGGCCAGCTCGGAGTCGATCTCCGGGTCGCCGGCCCGACCGGTGGCCACGAGGCGGCTCAGGAGCGACCAGCGCAGGTCGGTGTCGACGACGAGCCCAGGGACCGACCGAGAGCCCTCCAGCAGGCCGGCCAGGAGGTCGAGCTCATCGGGGGTCGACGCCAGGGTGATCGCCGCCCTCGCGTAGGCGAGCTGCAGGTCACTTCCCGGGGCGGCGGCGAGCATCGCCGCGCCGACTCCCTGCGCCAGCCGCTGCCGGTACTCGTCGCGGTGGTCGGGTGCGGCGTAAAGCTCGATGGCCGTGCGGACCTGGAGCAGGACCTTCTGGACCACGCCGACGTCGGACTCGGCGGGCAGCCCGGACAGGGCCAGCTGGAGGTAGTCGGCTGTGGACCACTCGGCGTCGCGGGTCATGTCCCACGCGGCCGCCCACACCAACGAGCGTGGCATCGGCTCGTCGAGGTCGCCGATGTGGGCGATGGCGGTGGCCGACGAGCGTCCCCCGAGGCGGATCTTGGCGAACGTGAGGTCGTCGTCGTTGATCAGCAGGAGGTCCGAGGCGCGCCGCCCTGCCAGCTGCGGCAGCTCGGTGCGGGCGCCCACCACGTCCAGCTCGAGCTGCTCGGTGCGCGTCAGCCGGCCATCGATGAGGTCGTACAGCCCGACGCGCAGGCGATGGCTGCGCAGCATCGGCTCCAGGCCCGGTGGCATCTGCGGCGGCTCCTGGACGATGGCGACGGTCTCGTAGGTGTCGGGGTCGGCGTAGACCACGTCGGGGCGCAGGAGGTTCACCCCCGGGGTCTGCAACCACTGCCGCGTCCAGGCCGACAGGTCGCGTCCGGAGGTCGCCTCCAGCTCCACCAGCAGGTCGCTCAGGACGGTGTTGCCCCACTTGTGGTGCTGGAAGTAGGAGCGCAGCCCCGCGAAGAACTCCTCCTCGCCGACCCAGGCGACCAGCTGGCGGAGGGCGGAGGCCCCCTTGGCGTAGGTGATGCCGTCGAAGTTGAGCTTGACGGTCTCGAGGTCCGGGGCGTCGGTGGCGATCGGGTGGGTCGAGGGCAGCTGGTCCTGGCGGTAGGCCCAGGTCTTGCGCTGCTGCCCGAACCCGGTCCACGCGTCGGTGTACCGCGTCGCCCTGGCCATGGCGTGGTACGAGGCCCACTCCGCGAACGACTCGTTGAGCCAGAGGTCGTCCCACCAGCGCATGGTCACCAGGTCGCCGAACCACATGTGCGCCAGCTCGTGCAGGATCGTGTTCGCCCGCGACTCGTAGGCGACCTCGGTCACCCGGGAGCGGAAGATGTAGTCCTCCATGAGGGTCACGCAGCCGGCGTTCTCCATGGCCCCGGCGTTGTACTCGGGCACGAAGAGCTGGTCGTACTTGCCGAACGGGTAGGGGTGGCCGAAGGCGTCCTCGAAGAACGCGAACCCCTGCTTGGTCTCCTCGAGGATCCGGTCGGCGTCCAGGTGGGGCGCCATCGAGGTCCGGCAGAACACCCCCAGCGGGTAGGTGCCGTGCGGTCCGGCGTACTCGTCGCGGACCACGTGGAAGGCCCCGGCCACGAGGGCGGTGATGTAGGTGCTCATCCGCGCGGTCGTCGGGAAGTCCCACCGGGCGACGCCCGCGCGCACCGGTGACGACGGGGGCGTGGGCGTGTTGGACACGACCTGCCAGTGATCCGGCGCCGTGACGTGGAACGTGTAGACGGCCTTCAGGTCGGGCTGGTCGAAGCAGGCGTAGACCCGCTGGGCGTCGGCCATCTCGAACTGGCTGTACAGGTAGACCTCGTCGTCGACCGGGTCGACCAGCCGGTGCAGGCCCTCACCGGTACGGGAGTAGGCGCACTCGGCGACCACCACCAGGGTGTTCTCCGCGGCCAGGCCGGCCACCGGCAGCCGCTGGCCGGTGTAGCCGGAGACGTCGATCGGGACGCCGTTGAGCGTGGCCGAGACCACCCGCGGGGCGACCAGGTCGATCCAGGTGCCGGCGCCCGGGGTGGTGCACCGGAACGTGACGGTGGAGGTCGACGCGAAGGTGGCATCCGAGGTGGTCAGGTCCAGCTCGATGTCGTAGGCCAGGACGGCGAGGAGGGCGGCGCGCTGCAGCGGCCTCGTCGCGGGCCAGTGCGGGATGTGCCACAGGGAGACTCCAAGTCGGTCGGTCGTTTCGTGGGCGCTCAGGAGGTCGCTCGCACGGGGATCGTGCCGGGCATTCTTCCATGCACGGCGCTGCGAGTGTGGGCCCTGCAGCGTCAGCCCGACGCCGCGAATCGCCCGGACGGCGCAACATCCACCAGCGCGTCGCGGATCCGGGCCAGGTGCTCGATGTCCGGTGCCGGCCACCCGTTCGTCGGCCAGTCCGGTCCCGGACCTGCGGTGACACCGACCATCCCGGGCGGGCTGGGGGAGGCGCCGGTCGTGCGGAACCCGCGCGCGGAGACATGGATCTCCGGCACCAGCGTGTCGGCGACGAGGTCGCGCACGGTGTCGGCGGTGATGCCCCCACCGGCCATCACGACCCTGCCGTCGCGGCGCGTTGCGCACGAGTTGGGCGAGCATGGGCGCCCCCTGCGCAGCCGTCGGCGCACCGCCGCTGGTCAGGACGCGATCGCACCCGAGATCGAAGGCGACCTCGACGGCGACCTCGATGGTGCGGGCCACATCGACGGCCCGGTGGAAGGTCACCGACCTGCCCGCGGCCGCCTCGACGAGTCGCTCGAGCACTGCGACGTCCACATCGCCATCCGCTGTCAGCGCGCCCACGACGAGGCCGTGCGCCCCGAGGCTGACAGCGGTGGCGACGTCGCGGAGCATCACCGACTGCTCGTCGCGGTCGAAGACGAATCCTCCGCCGCGGGGGCGGATCATCACGTGCACCGGGGTGCCGTGCGGCTCGGCGAGCTCGAGGACCGTCTCGATGGTTCCTGCCGAGGGCGTCGTCCCGCCCTGGGGGTCGTTCTCGCACAGCTCGATCCGGTCGGCACCTCCCAGGAGGGCCAGGCGCGCCGCGCCGACGGAGGTCGCCAGGACCTCGATGGTCGGCCGGAAGTGACTCATGGGCCAAGCATCGGACAGAATCAGGTGCCCATGCGGGTTCATCTGGGCTGTGACCATGCCGGCTACGAGTTGAAGAACATGTTGGCCGCCTACCTGCGCGAGGCTGGCCACGACGTCGTGGACCACGGGGCGCACGAGTACGACGCCGAGGACGACTACCCGGCGTTCTGCTTCGAGGCGGCCGAGGGTGTCGTCGAGGAGCCGGGCAGCCTGGGGATCGTGATCGGCGGCTCGGGCAACGGCGAGCAGATCGCAGCCAACAAGGTTCCCGGAGTACGTGCGGCACTGGCGTGGTCGGTGGAGACCGCGACGCTGGCCAGGGAGCACAACAACGCCAACGTGGTCGCGATCGGCGGGCGCATGCACTCGACCGAGGAATCGTTCGAGATCGTCAACGCCTTCCTCGGGACACCGTTCTCGGGCGCTGAGCGCCACCAGCGCCGCATCGACCAGCTGGCCGAGTATGAGGCCGGGCGCTGACGCGACGGCCTCGCGGCTCGGGAGACCGAGGATTCAGGCCCAGCTGGAGTAGGGCGTGCGGGCCAGGTTCACGTTGAAGTAGCGCTGGTCGTCGGACACCTCGGTGCCTGCCCAGCCCGGGCGCACGAAGGCCTCGTCCGCACTGGCCAGCTCAACCTCGGCCATGACCAGTGGGGCGTTGTCCCCGGAGAACACATCGACCTCCCAGACATGGGCACCGACGGGGACGAGGTGGCGCACCTTGTCGATGACCGGGCCCTGCGCGAGCTCATCGAGCATCCCCAGGGCGTCGGCCACAGGGATCTCGTACTCGAACTCGCTGCGGGCGATCCCGACCGAGACGCCCTTGATCGTCAGGAAACCCGTGTCGCCCTTGACCCGCACGCGCACAGTGGCGGAATCGGTCTGGGCGAGGTAGCCCTGCACGATCCGCGTGGCGGACGTGACGTCGGCACGCCAGGACTCGTCGGCCACCAGGAACTTGCGTTCGACTTCGACTCCCATGGACGCTCCTACCAACAGCCGGTGATGCTCGATGTTGCCCGGTCGACCGCCGCTCGTGTCGTGACGCGGCTGTAGCGGGTCGGCCGGGAGTTCACGATGGAGACGAAGACCTTCGTCTGGCCGTCTGCTCCGGCCGCGTACCCGGCGAGCGCGATTGCGTCGGCGACCGTCCCGGTCTTGGCCTGGATCAGACCTGCGGCGCACTTGGCCGGCTTGGAGTTGAAGCGCTTGTAGCCGGCCTTCAAGGTCCCGGTACGCCCGGCGACGGGCAGCCAGCCACGCATGCCCGCGAGTTCCGGGTGCTCGGGGGACAGCGCCCGTGCCAGGGCCGATGTGAGCGCTCCGGCGGTCAGGCGGCCCTCCAGGGACAGCCCGCTGCCGTCGATGATCTGCACGCCCTCCAGTGGCACGTTCAGCTCGCGCAACGTGTCGGCCAGGGCCTGTCGTGCGCCCGCCCAGGTGCCGGGCAGCCCGCGGGCTACGGCGATGTGTCGGAACAGCATCTCCGCGGTGTCGTTGTCCGAGATCAGCAGGGCCCGGGACACGGCCTCGGCCACTGAGTGGCCGGGGATGCTGGCCACGGTCGCCGACTCGGGCGCGTGCGGACGCCTCCCCGGCGTAGGTGGCTGTGACCCCGAGGGTCGCGCAGCGCCGAGGTGAAGTAGGCGCCGGCGTCCTCGGTGGCGTCGCGCACCTTGCGGTCATCGCGGGCGAAGGCACCCACCGGGCGCACCTGGCGCGGCAGGTAGGACTTGGGCCAGCCCCGGGACTGCCCGATGCCGGAGAACAGCGAGTCGTCGGCGCGGACGGTGATGATGCGCGCGGCGGCCGGGGCCACGGTGACCGGGGCGGCGCTGGCCGAGCCCGACGCGGAGGGCACCGGTTCCAGCGGGCTCGGAGTCGCGGAATCGGCGGGGACGGGTGGGTCCGTCGGCGTCGGGGCCAGCCCGAGCGCGCCGACGGTGGAGGTGGCCAGTGCGCGGAGATCGGCGCTGGAGAGCAACGGGTCGCCGCCGGCCACGAGGACGATCTCGTCGGGGGTCGAGCCGGCACGTACGGTCGTCGGGAAGCGGTGATCCGGCCCCAGGGTGGCGAGCGCCCCGACGGAGGTGAGCACCTTCGTCGTCGAGGCTCCGCGAAGCGAGGCGTCGGCTCGGCGCTGGAACACGTAGGAGCCGGAGGCCGTATCCCAGACGGTCATCGTGAATCGCTTGCCGAGGACCTTCGAGCTGCTGCGCTTGGCCAGCACCTGACCGATGCGGGCGTTGGCGGCGCTGGTCGACGCCCGGGCCCGCAGGGCGCTCGCCGCCCGCGGCGTCGTCGGACCGCGCCGTGCCGACCACGTTCACCTGCAGGGAGGTGGCGGGCTGGGGGGCGGTGCCGAGGCGGGGGCCGTCCCGGCCAGGAGGGCGACGGCACACCCGATCGCGGCGGTGGCGGCCGGCCCGGAGCGACGCATGCCCACACGCTACCCGCGGTGGCGCCCCCGTCCGTGACACCGCAGGGCTAGCGCCGTGCTAAGGAATGCGGCTGGATCGGGGCCCCGACTCAGCGTGCGCCGAGCTCCGCCAGGCAGTCCCGCAGCTGCGCGACCGCCCAGATGATCTCGTCGGCGGTGATCACCAGCGGTGGCGCCAGGCGGATCGTCGAGCCGTGCGTGTCCTTGGCCAGGACGCCGCGGGCCAGCAGCGCCTCGCACACCTGGCGGCCCGTGGCCAGGTCGGGGTCGATGTCCACACCGGCCCACGCCCCGCGGCAGCGGACCTCGACGAGGCCGTGCCCGACCAGCTTGCCGAGCTCGGCCGACAGGACGTCGCCGAGCTCGGCCGCGCGCTCCTGGAACTCCCCGGTCTGCAGCAGCCGGACGACCGCCCGCCCGACTGCGCACGCCAGCGGGTTGCCGCCGAAGGTGCTGCCGTGCTCGCCGGGCTGCAGGACGTCGAGGACGTCGCGGTTCGCGGCGATCGCCGAGACCGGCAGGATGCCCGCCGCCGAGTGCCTTGCCCAGGATGTAGATGTCGGGGACCACGCCCTCGTGGTCGCAGGCGAAGGTCCGCCCGGTGCGGCGCCAGCCCGGACTGGATCTCGTCGGCCAGCATGCAGGACGTTGTGCTCGGCGGTCAGGGCCCGGACCGTCGCGCAGGTAGCCCTCCGGCGGGATGACGACGCCGCCCTCGCCCTGGATCGGCTCGATGAGGACCGCGGCGGTGTGGTCGGTGATGGCGGCGCGGATGGCCTCGATGCTGCCGTACTCGACGGTGGATGAACCCGGGGGTGTACGGGCCGAAGTGGTCCCGGGCGGAGTCGTCGTCGGAGAACGAGACGATGGTCGTCGTACGGCCGTGGAAGTTGCCCTCGGCCACGATGATCGTCGCCTCGTGCGGCGGGGATCCCCTTGACCGGTGTAGCCCCACTTGCGGGCCACCTTGATCGCGGTCTCGACGGCCTCGGCGCCGGAGTTCATCGGCACCACCATGTCCTTGCCGGCCAGGTCCGCGAGCTCGGCGCAGAACGGGCCCGAACTGGTCGTGGTGGAACGCCCGGCTGACCAGCGTGACCCGATCGAGCTGCTCGTGGGCCGCCGCGATGATCTCGGGGTGGCGGTGGCCGAAGTTCAGCGCGGAGTACCCGGCCAGGCAGTCGAGGTACCGGTGGCCGTGCGACGTCGGTGACCCAGGCGCCCTCGGCGCTGGCGATCACCACCGGCAGGGGGTGGTAGTTGTGCGCCGAGTGCTCCTCGGCCAGCTCGATCAGCGCGTCCGCGTTGTGCTCCACGTCGTCCTCTCCGTGCCGGCGCTGCCCGTGTCCACCGGCGCGGCTGAGTCTGCCGACGCGGTCTCAGGTGCCCATCGGGATCCAGACCATGCCGATGCGCGCTGACCTTGACGTCGGACTTCGCCAGCGTGATGGACATCGTGGCCGACGGCGCCGGCCTTGGCCTCCCATTCGGAGCGGATGCCGGCCATCTCGGCGTCGAGCTCGGCCTGCAGGTCGGCGAACACCGCCTGCAGCTCCTCGACCTTGTCCTCGGCGGCGCCGACCTTGTCCGAGGCGGCCGAGGCCCGCCGGGCGGCCGAGGTCATCGAGGTCTTGCGCCCGCCGAACAGCCCGCCGAGCATGCCCATCGCGTCGGAGCCGAGCGCGCTGGTCCGGGCGTCGCGCTGGCGCTCCAGGGCGTCGTTGGCGGAGTCGATCTTGCGCTGGGCGGCAGCGAGCTTCGTCTGGTACTTCGCCTGGAGCGCTAGCGATCTCCTTGTCCGCCGCGTCGGTGGCCGCCGCCTGGCACCGCGCGGCGAACTCCTCGGCGGTCTCCCCGATGCGGCCGTAGAGCTTCAGCTCCGGGTTGGTCGGGATGTCGACGGTCATCGACCGCTGGAGGTGGTCGGCCAGGTCACGCTGCAGGGTCGTCCACCAGGTCTTGGCGCCCACCTCTGTCGGGGGGATCCGGTAGACGGCGCCCGGCGGTGGGGTGGCAGCAGGTCGCGGTCGTCGTAGTCGACCGCGCGGAACTGGTCTGCGGCCGGGAACGGGGATCAGCGGCGTCAGGATCGCCTCGTACTCCTGGTCGAGCACGATGCCGGCCTTGGCGTCGTCGAAGCGCAGCAGCACCCGGGCGATGGCCCCGGCGGTGAGCCGGTGACCCGGGACCGCACCGACCGATGCGGCCCAGTTGGCCGCTGGGTCCAGGTAGTGCACGGGCACTCCCGTCGGCGACCTTCGGCTGGACGGGGGTCTCGTCGGCGGCCAGCGGGCTGGCTGGCGCGGAGGTGCGGCGACCGGTGGGGCGGGGGGCGCCGGGGCAGAGCGGCGCCGACGGGAGCGGGGGCGGCTGGCGCCGCGGCCGGAGCCGGGGCGCCGCAGGAGCCGCGGGGGCGGCCGGGGCGCCGGGGGGGCCGGGGCAGCGGGCGGGGCCGCGGAGCGGCGGGGGCCGGCCCCTCGGGCCGGCGACCGGGGCGGGGGCCGCAGGGGCCGAGCCACCGGGGCCGCACCGGGGCGGCGCGGCCAGCCGGCGCCGCCGCCGGGGCCGCGCTGCCTTCAGCGACCTGATCTGCTCCCGGGTCAGGGGGCCGCGCAGGTAGCTCATCGCCCAGCGCGTGGTGAACACCGAGACGGTGTCCTTGCTGGCCCGCTTCATCACGAACTCGCGCTTGCCCAGCCCGGAGATCGTGTCCCCGACGGCGCCGGGGTCCACGGAGCCCGCGGCGCTGGTCAGGCCGTCGACCAGGCGGGCCTTGTCCTGCTCGGTCTGCAGCCGGCCGATCATCCAGGTGCCCGCGTTGGACAGGGCCTTGTAGTCCACGTCCACGGGGTTCTGGGTGGAGAGCACGACGCCGACCCCGAACGCCCGGGCCTGCTTGAGCAGCAGCATGATCGGCGGCTTCGTGGGCGGGTTGCCGTTCGGCGGCAGGTAGCCGGCGACCTCGTCCATGTAGAGCAGGGTGCGCAGGTCCGAGGTGCCGCTCTGCCGGCGCATCCACGAGATCAGCTTGGCCAGCACGACCGACACCGACGACTGCCGCTGCTCGTCGTCGAGGTGGGCGATCGTGACCACCGCGCAGCGCGGCCGCCCGTCGGGGGTGCGCAGCATCGAGGCGATGTCGATCCGCTCGCCGACCAGCCAGGAGGCGAACGCCGGGCGAGGCGAGCAGGCCGTTGAGCTTCATCGCCAGCTTCATCCGGTCGTCGGCCGGGTAGTAGGAGTCCAGCTCCAGGACGCCGACCTTGCGCACCGGCGGCTGCTGCACCGAGGCGACCAGGGTCGCGAGGTCCAGCGCGCGGCCGTGGGTCCACGCGTCGTTGATGATCGTCGACAGCAGGATGTGCTCGCGCGAGCTCAGGGGGTCGGCCTCGATGCCGACGAGGTTCAGCAGGCTCGAGACGTAGGCGTCGATCTCCTCCTGGACGGCCTGCGGGTCGCCCATGTCCGCGCGGGACGTCCAGGGTCCCGATGATGTTCAGCCCGACGCCGTGCGGGGCGCCCGGGGTGTAGATGGTCACCTCGACGCCCTCGTGCAGGGCGCGGACCTGCTCCGCGCCCAGGCCCCAGCCGGCCAGGCCCGTGGTCCACGTCTCGGCCTGGGCGGTGGCGAACTCGGGCACGGACTGGCCGGCCTTCCTCGCGTCGCCCTCGTTGACCCACGGCTCGAACTCCGCGGGCGCCAGGTTCGGGAAGGTCAGGGCGAGGTTGGTCAGGTCGCCCTTCGGGTCGATCAGCAGGGCCGGCACCCCGGCGGCCAGGCACTCCTCGATCAGGACCACGCCCAGGCCGGTCTTGCCCGAGCCGGTCATGCCGACGATCACGCCGTGCGTCGTCAGCTCCTCGGTGGGGACCCCTGCGGGGTCCGCGGTCCTCGTGTGGGTGGCAGCGTCGACGATCGCGCCCAGTCTCAGTTCGGCCATGGCGCAAGACTAGGGAGGGCCACCGATACCGGGCGCGCCGGACAGCGCCAGTGCAACCCTGTGCACGGAACCGACCGACGGATCGTCGGAGTCTTCACACGGATCGCAGGGGCTGGCCTACGGCGTCGGGCACACCGGCTGGTCGGCGGTCGTCGTGTCGAAGGTCGTGCTCGGGCTGGGGTCGCCGTGCCGGAGGGCGTGTCCTGCGTCGCGGACGGGTCATCCGACGGGCGAGGGCTCCCGCTGGCCCCGGAGCCGCTGGGCGACGGGGTCGGTTGGGGTGTCAACGGCTCGTCTGCGCGCAGCTTCGCCCACATCTCGTCGGCCTCGGGCTGGGCCCACTGCACCCGGTTGGGGTCCGGCGGGTACACCTCGAAGGGCACTGTCGTGAACTCGATCGACTCCAGTCCGATCTCGCGCACGCGCACGGCGACGGCGGCCATCGAGCGGATGCTGCCGATCCCGGTGTCCGTCGTCACCGACCTGGTGACCGCGTCGAGGAAGTCGTAGAGCTCGATCGGGTTGAACAGCACGCCGCTGGAGGTCACCTTCTGGATCAGCGAGGTGAGGAACGCCTGCTGGCGCTCGATCCGACCGGTGTCCGAGCCGTCGCCGCCCCCGACGCCCTTGCGGACCCGCACGTAGTCCAGGGCCTGCTTGCCGTCCAGCGTCTGGCACCCGGTCTCGAAGTAGATCTTGGAGTTCGGGTCGCTGATGGGCTCGGGGATGTACACGGTCACCCCTCCGACCGCGTCGACCATGTCGACGAACCCGACGAAGTCGACCACGACGAAGTGGTCGATGCGCAGGCCGGTCAGGGACTCGACCGTGCGCTGGACGCACACCGGTCCGCCGATCGGGTAGGCGGCGTTGAACTGCCGGAGGCGCGCCCGGGACGATCCGGCCGTCGGGACCCACGCAGTCGGGCATCTGGACCATCGAGTCGCGCGGGATGCTCACGCCCGCCGCCCAGGTGTTGTCCGCCGACAGGTGCATGACCATGGTGGTGTCGGCCAGTCCCGGTGACTCGCCGCCGATCGTGCTGTTCGCGCCCTCGCGGGTGTCCGAGCCGATCGCCAGGACGTTGAGCGCCTGGTTCTCCTTCGCGGGGCGTACATCGCCGAGCCCGTCGGACGGGTCGATCGTTGTGATGTTGGCGTCCAGCCGCTGGTAGGCGCTCCACACGGCGACCGCGGCCATGCCGAGCACGACGAGCAGGACCCCGGCCACCACCCACGGCCACCTGCGCCGGGCGCGCTCCTGCGGCATCACGTCCTCCTGCCCCTGCGCCCGACCTGCGGGTCAGCGCCGTGAGGCGAGGGTAGCCGGGTCGGCGGCCACCGGGGGTGTCATGGCCCGGTGCCCGTGCGTCAGGCCCCAGCCAGCGCGTCCAGCCGGGCCCGGTCGAAGGGGGCCGCCCCGCCCAGGTCGCTGGCCACGATGCGCGCCAGCACCTGCCCCCGGTGCAGCGCCCGGGGACCGACAGCCCTGCGAACAGCAGCCCGTCGAGGAAGCCGGTCGCGAGGCTGTCCCCGGCGCCGGTGGTGTCGACGATGGGCAGGTCGAGCGCCGGCGGGGACTCGGCGGTGACGACCGGGTGTCCGTCGGCGCGCTGCACCACCAGGGCCCCGCGCGCTCCCATGCCGAACACCACGAGCGACGCGGGCCCCGCAGCGAACCAGGCGTGGCGGCCGCCACCGGGTCGTCGAGGTGGGCGGCTGAGGCGAACAGGACGTCGGCAGCGGCGATGAAGTCCGCGCGGTACGGATCGGCGGGATCCCGCACGTCCTGCAGGTCCACGGCCACAGGCACCCCCAGCGCCCGGGCCCGCGCCACCACGTCCCGCGCCCAGTTGGGCAGGGACGAGAGCACGAGCTGGGCGCCCGACAGGGCCGCCTGCACGGAGGGCTCCGGCGGGCGCAGCGTCATGTGCGATCCGCCGTCGAAGAAGAAGGTGCGGCGCCCGTCGGGGCGCACGAAGTTCACGGACCGCGCCGTGCCCGCCGGATCGTCGAACATCAGGGACGTGTCGACCCCGTCGGCGGCCAGCACGTCCCGGACGAGCCGGCCGATCACGTCGGCGCCGGTGCTGCCCAGGATGCGCGTGTCGTGCCCGAGGCGGGCGCAGGCGCGCGCTGTGAAGGCGGCGGCGTGCCCCACGGTGTCGACGTTGCGGACGAAGTGCCCGTCAGCCTCGAGGTCGGGATCGTCCTCGGCCAGGACCACCAGGGTGTCCAGGCCCGGGTTGCCCACCACGGTGATGCGGCCGCAGGGATCCACGCTCGGGGACCTCAGTCCAGGACATGGCTGACCAGGCCGTCGAGGAGCTTGGGCTCGAACCACGTGGACTTCGGCGGCATGATCCCGCCGGCGTCGGCGACCCCGATCAGGTCCGCGACGGTCGTCGGGTGCATCGAGATGGCGGCGGTCCAGTCACCGCTGTCGACGGCGCCCTCGAGCTCGGAGAGCGGGCGCACCCCGCCGACGAACCCGATCCGCGGGTCCCGTCGGGGGTCACCGATCCCCAGCACCGGCTCCAGGATCTCCCGCTGGAGCACTGCGACGTCGAGCTGGTCGACCGGGTCGGTGCTCCCGCGCAGCTCGTCGGGTGCCGTCAGCCGGTACCAGCGGCCGGCGAGGTAGAGGCCGAAGCGCCCCGGCGCCGCCGGCGTCACCGGCCCATCGGAGGGCTCCACGGCGAACCTGCCGCCGGCTGCGGCCAGGATCGACGGCGCGTCCATCCCGTCCGGCGCCCGCACGAGCCGGTTGTAGGCCAGGATCCGGACCTCGTCGGCGGGGAACGCCACCGCGAGGAACTGGGCCGTCGAGGCAGTGGGCCGGTGCGCGTGGACCATCGAGGCTGCGGCGCTGCGGTGGTGGCCATCGGCGATGTAGAGCGCGGGGAGCTCCTCGAAGGCCTCGACCAGGGCGGCCACCATGGTCGGGTCGCTGATCGGCCAGAGCTCGTGGAGCACGTCCCCGGGGCCGTCCACGCGTGTCGGGGCCGACTGGGCGGTGGCCCCCGCGATGATCTGTGCGATCGCGGCACTGGAGCGATGGATGAGCAGGGCGGGCCCCGTCTGGGCGCCGACGGCCTCGATCTGCGCGGCCCGGTCTGCCTGCTTGTCGGGCCGTGTCGTCTCGTGCCGGCGGATCCGGCCCTCGTCGTAGGCCGCCACGCTGGCGCCCCCGACGACCCCGGTCTGGGTGTGGTCGGCGCTGGTCATCCGGTAGGCGTGGAAGCGCGGGCCCGGATCCCGCACGAGCATCCCCTGCTCCTGCAGCCGGGCGAAGGCCGCCGCGGCCAGCGCGTAGGCCTCCGGGCTGTCGGCGGGAGCGCCGGGGGCAGGTCGATGTCCGGGCGGGAGACGTGCAGGAACGAGTGCGGCCGCCCCGCGGCCATCGCCAGGGCCTCGGCGCGATCCATCACGTCGTAGGGCAGCTCGGCCACCTCCCCGGCGGCAGCCGGGGGAGGGCACAGGCCACGGATCGGCGCGAAGAGGCTCACGGCAGCCCATCGTAGGCGGGTGGGGGCAGGCACCGGCCGGCCCGGGAGTCGCCGACGCGACTCAGTGGGCGAACGTGGCGGTGATCCGGGCGCGCGCCAGGGTGTGGAACGCCAGGTGGAAGGCCACCCCCACAGGGGACCCGCCGGGGTCGACGCCCAGGTGTTCGACGTCCATCGCGTGCACGACGAACATGTAGCGGTGGGGGTGGTCGCCCTGCGGTGGCGCCGCGCCGCCGTAGTCCGCCGATCCGAAGTCGGTCCGGGCGTGGAACCCACCGGGCAGGCTCGCGTCGCTCGGCCCCCGCACCCCGGGCGAGCTCGGTCACGGAGGCGGGCAGGTCCACGACCGACCAGTGCCAGAACCCGCAGCCGGTCGGGGCGTCCGGGTCGAAGCAGGTGACGACATACCCGCGGGTACCCGCCGGGGCACCGGACCACGCCAGCTGTGGGGAGACGTTCTGGCCGCCTGCGGATCCGTGGACGTTGGCCATCGGCATGGACCGCGCCGTCGACCAGGTCCGTGCTGCTGACCGCGAACCACGGCCGAGGCGGCAGGAAGTCGTAGGGGTCAGGGGCGAGCGGGCGTTCCAGGGACATGGGGATCCTCCTCCCGGCACCCGGACGGCCTGGTCGATGCCGCCCGGGACCACCCGTCCAGCAAACCACGCCGGCGACCCGGTTGGCGGGCCGGCGGGGGCGTCGGTCAGGGAGGTCCGGGCGCCCTCCGGGCACGGGAGAGCCCCGTTGCCGACGGGGGAGCAAGCAACGGGGCCCTCAAGATCATTTTGCGCCCTCCGGGGCTCCGGCGCAAGTCGCCCCACCGGCGGGTGCGGCTCAGCGCGCCGCGACGGTCAGGTCCAGGGTCGACCCGCACCTCGTCGGCCACCTGGAGCTGGCCCAGCATCGCCGAGTACGGGGTCACGCCGAACTCCGACTGCACGACGACCACTGAGCACCGCGCGTGGACGTCGCCCCTGGTGCGGTCGAGGTCGACGACGGCCGCCAGCGGCTCGGGGGCTGCCGGCACGACGGTCAGTGTGCCCTCGACGGTGAGCCCGGTGCCCCCCGCGCGGATCGAGGCGGACTCGAACGTCACCTGGGGGTGCTGCTCGGCGTGGAGCGTGCGCAGGGCGTTGGCCCGGATGGCCTCGCGATCGCCCTCGCTCAGGGGCTTGATCCCGCCGGAGCCGGACTCGACCCGGAGGCTGGTCGAGCTCGGCGGTCAGCCGCACGGAGCGTGCTGCGCCGCGGGTGAGGGTCGATGGTCCGCCGACCAGTCGTCCACCACGATGACCAGGCTGTGGCCCATCCGGGCGGCCGAGCCGGCGACGCCGGTTCGCAGGGTCAGGGATCCGTCCGCGGGACCGACCTTCATGCCCCCAGCCTCACAGGTCGGTCCGGCGCGGGCAAGGGCCTCAGGGCCCTGCGTCCCGGGGCGCCGGGGCGGTGCGTGCGGGCGCCCGAGCGGGGTCGGCACCTCCGGCTGCGACCCGACGGCTCCTGGGGGACGATGGGCCCATGGCCTTCGTCGCAGTGAACGTCCTGACCGTCCCCGAGGGTGCGGGGTCCACCCTGGAGCAGCGGTTCGCGCGCCGGGCAGGCTCGGTGGAGAGGGCTGCCGGGTTCGAGCACTTCGAGCTGCTCCGTCCGCTGGAGGGCACGGACTCCTACCTCGTCTACACGCGCTGGGCCACCCGTGAGGCGTTCGAGGAGTGGACCCGTCGCAGTCCTTCGCCGCCGGGCACGGACAGGCCAGCGGCCGGGGCGAGTCCGAGCGACCCGCCGCCACCGGGTCCACCATCTGGAGCTTCGAGGTCGTCCAGGAGGCGGACCCGGTGTGAGCCCCGCGCGGATCGCCGTGTCGGTCACGGTCTAGCGTGGGCCCATGGGAACCGCAGTGGTCTGACCCGTTCAACACGCCGGAGCGCAGGGCCCTGCGCGAGCTGACGCGCGACTTCGTCACGCGCGAGGTCCTGCCCGGGCTCGACGAGTGGGAGCGGGCCGGCGAGATCCCCCTGCTCCCTGCACGAGCGTGCGGCTGCGGCCGGGCTCCTGGGTCTCGGCTTCCCCGAGGAGGTCGGTGGCAGCGGCGGCGACCTGATCGACGGCCTGGTGATGACCGAGGAGCTGCTCCAGGCCGGAGCCAGTGGGGGACTTGCCGCCGGCCTGTTCACCCACGGCATCGCACTGCCGCACATGGTCGCAGCCGGCGACTCCGCGCAGATCGAGCGGTTCGTCCGGCCGGTCCTCGAGGGGCGCGCGATCGCGGCCCTGGCGATCACCGAGCCCGACGGCGGATCGGACGTCGCGGCCCTGCGCACGAGGGCCGAGCGCGTCGGCGACGACTACGTGGTCAACGGCTCGAAGATCTACATCACCTCCGGGGCCCGCGCGGACTGGGTCGTGGTCGGGGTGCGCACCGGGGGCCCCGGGTTCGGCGGCATCTCGCTGATCGTCGTGCCCAGCGACACCCCGGGGTTCAGCGTGGTCCGACGCCTGGAGAAGATCGGCTGGCACTGCTCGGACACCGCGGAGCTGGCGTTCACCGACTGCCGCGTCCCGGCAGCCAACCTCGTCGGCCCGCCGGACTCCGGGTTCATCCAGATCGCGATGCAGTTCGTGGTGGAACGGCTGTCCATCGCCGTCCAGGCCTACGCGACCGCCCAGCGCTGCCTGGACCTCGCGCTCGAGTGGGCCCGGATGCGCCACACCTTCGGCAAGCCCCTGGTCGCCCACCAGGTGGTCCGCCACCAGCTGGTCGAGATGGACCGGCTGACCGACGTCGCGCGCACCTACACCCGGCAGATCGCCCTGCGCCACGTCGCCGGCCAGGAGGTGATCGCCGAGGCGGCGCTGGCCAAGAACACCGCGGTGGCCGCCGCCGAGGCCGTGACCTACCAGGCGATCCAGATCTTCGGCGGCCAGGGCTGCATGCGCGACTCCGAGGTCGAGCGGCACTACCGCGACGTGCGGATCCTGTCGATCGGCGGTGGCGCGACCGAGGTCATGACCGAGCTGGCGGCCCGCCGGCTGGGGCTGTAGGGGGCAGCGGGCGCGATCGCTCCAGCGGCAGGGCCCGGTCCTGCTCGCCCTAAGGTGGTGCCCATGAGCACCGAGGGACTGCGACTCGCCCAGGACAAGATGCGCCGGGCCGGAGTCGATGGCAGGGCCATCGACGTCTTCTCGCACTACTACGGGCTCCTGGAGTCCGGGGCGACCGGGATCATCCGCGAGGACTCGATCGAGCCGCTGCTCGACCCGCCGGCCCTCGCTGACGTCGTGGTCGATCCCGAGGCCGCCCGCGAGGCCCTGGCCCGCACGGTCCTGATCAAGCTCAACGGCGGGCTGGGCACGTCGATGGGGATGGACCGGGCCAAGTCCCTGCTCCCGGTGCGCGACGGCCTGACGTTCCTCGATGTCCTCGTGGGGCAGGTGCGGGCAGCCCGCAGGACCTACGACGTGCCCCTGCCGCTGATCCTGATGAACAGCTTCCGGACCCGCGAGCAGAGCCTGGAGGCCCTGGCTGCGCACCCCGACATCGCGGTCGAGGGCCTGCCCCCGGACTTCCTGCAGAACCAGGAGCCCAAGCTGCTCGCCGACGGGCTGACGCCGGTCGAATGGCCGGCGGACCCGACCCTGGAGTGGTGCCCACCGGGCCACGGCGACCTGTACACCGCGATCCTGTCCTCGGGTGTCCTCGAGGCCCTGCTCGACCAGGGCTACCGGTACGCCAACACCTCCAACGCGGACAACCTGGGGGCCGCCCCGAACGCCACGCTCGCGGGGTGGTTCGCCGCGTCCGGGGCGCCCTATGCCGCCGAGCTGTGCCGCCGCACCGCGGCCGACCGCAAGGGCGGTCACCTCGCCATCCGCAAGGCCGACGGCCGCCTGATCCTGCGCGACACCGCCCAGACCGCCCCGGAGGAGATGGACTTCTTCACCGACGAGCACCGGCATCCCTACTTCCACTGCAACAACCTGTGGTTCGACCTCGAGAAGCTGCATGCGGCGCTCGTCGATCGTGGTTCGGTGCTCGGCCTTCCGCTGATCCGCAACGCCAAGACGGTGGACCCGACGGACCCGGGCTCCCCGAAGGTGGTCCAGGTCGAGACGGCGATGGGGGCGGCGATCGAGGTGTTCCAGGGCGCCCAGGCGATCGTGGTGGGGCGCGACCGATTCCTGCCGGTGAAGACCACCGACGACCTGCTGCTGCTGCGCTCGGATGCCTACACCGAGGCGCCCGACGGGACGCTCCAGCGCGCGACTGACCCGACTCCCCTGGTCCAGCTGGACCCGCGCTTCTACCGGACGATGGCGGACTTCGACGCGAGGTTCCCCGCCGGCCCGCCCTCGCTGCGGGAGGCCACCCGGCTGGCGGTCCGCGGCGACTGGACCTTCGGGCGCGACGTGGCGGTGGTCGGCGATGTCGAGCTGCCCGACACGGGGAACCCCGAGCTGGCCGCAGACGGCACCAACCTGGGGTCCTGACCGCGCCCCTCTCAGGTGCGGCTTTCGGGGCCGTCTCCATCAGAGTCGGGGCTCGCCGGCGGCTCGATCGGCGCCGTGGCCGCCCAGAGGGCGTGCTCGTGTTCGGCCCATCCGCGCGAGACGAAGCCGGTCCGCAGTCCGCGCCGGGCCTCCGGGTCCTGCCACGCCATCCAGAGGTGCCCGGCGGACACGATGACGACGGCGGCAGCGAAGGCGTCGTGGACGAACGTCGCCCCGGTGCTGATGTCGTCGGGGAACAGGGTGAAGTAGTGCAGCATCAGCCCGGTCGCGAACAGGACGATCACGGTGCCAGCACGAACGCGGAGTTCAGCTTCTGCCCGGCGTTGAACTTCCCCGACGGGAACGCCCCGCTGCGGCGGCTGCTCGAGCGCAGCCAGCGCCCGTCCCCGGGCAGGAAGCGGTTGAGCCGGCGCACGTCGGCCCGGAACGCCGGGAGGCCAGGGCGCCGACGATCAGGGGCAGCGGCAGCAGCAGGCCGCTGGTGTAGTGGACGGTCTCCACCAGTCTCGCGCCGGCCGACCAGTGTGCTCAGCGGACCCCAGTACAGGATCGCGGCGGTGAGGATGCAGATGCCCATGAGCACGCCGAGGCTGAGGTGGATCCAGCGCTCGCCGGAGGAGAAGCGACGGATCCGGTCAGGTGATGGGGGCATCGCTCCTCCCGTTCGACTGCCCCACCCAGGCATCGACGTCGTAGCCGCGCTCCTCCCAGTACCCGGGCACCACCTGGTCGCTGAGGCTGATCCGGTCCAGCCACTTGATCGACTTGTAGAAGTACATCGGGGCCACGTAGAGCCGCACCGGGCCGCCGTGGTCGTGGGAGACCGCAGCGCCGTCCATGGACGTGGCGATCAGGACGTCCGGTCGCATGGCCTGCTCCAGGGTCAGCGACTCCGTGTAGGCGCCGTCCGACGATCCGAAGAGCACCGCTGCGCCGGTGCGGGGCGCGCCCACGTGGTCGAGCAGGTCCGAGAGCAGCACGCCGGACCATGTCACGTCCGGCACCCGCCATCCGGTGACGCACTGGACGTCCCGGGTGATCGTCGTCTGGGGCAGCCCGGCGAGGTCCGCGAGCGTCAGCGTCGCGGGACCGGCGGGCAGCCCGTCGACCGTGAGCTGGTACTCGGGGGCGGGGACCTCCTCGACCGAGGCCACCACCGAGTAGTACCGGAACCGCCCGTTGCCCGGGATCAGGCCCGTGAGCCCGGTCGGGTCCCGCTCCGCGAGGGTGGCCAGCCCCGAACCGACGCGGCTCCCCAGCATCACGCCCACGCCCGCAAGTCCGAGCAGCCCGAGGACGACGCGCCGACCCACGGGTGCGCCCTGCGCCGGGTCCTCGGCGAACCGGGTCACCTGTGTCCGGGCTCATCGGCCAGGCATGGGGGCCCGGGTGGGGCACCCGCAACGGCAAGGGCCCAGCC
>CAVSQK010000028.1:0-76652 GCA_963729885.1 uncultured Actinomycetes bacterium | reverse complement strand
GTGCCACCTGGACACGTGTCCCGTGGGCGTGGCCACCCAGAACCCCGAGCTGCGGGCGAGGTTCGCCGGCAAGCCGGAGTTCGTCGTGAACTTCTTCGAGTTCATCGCCGAGGAGGTCCGTGAGTACCTGGCCCAGCTCGGCTTCCGCAGCCTCGAGGAGGCCATCGGCCATGTCGAGATGCTCGACACGCGCTCGGCGGTCAACCACTGGAAGGCCTCCGGCCTGGACCTCGCGCCGATCCTGGAGTCCCCCGCGGTGGAGCCGGGTGCGTCCCTGCACCAGTCGGTCACCCAGGACCACGGCCTGGACAAGGCCCTCGACCGGCAGCTGATCGAGCTGTGCGCCCCTGCCCTGCAGTCCGGCGAGCCGGTGCGCGCCCAGCTGGCGATCCGCAACGTGAACCGCACGGTCGGCACGATGCTCGGGGCCGAGGTCACCCGCCGCCACGGCGGTGCCGGGCTCCCCGACGGCACGATCGACCTGACGTTCACCGGATCGGCCGGCCAGTCGTTCGGGGCGTTCCTCCCCGCGGGGATCACCCTGCGCCTCGAGGGCGACGCCAACGACTACGTCGGCAAGGGGCTGTCCGGTGGTCGTGTGGTCGTGCGGCCCGACCGTGCGGCGTCGTTCGTCGCCGAGGAGCAGATCATCGCCGGCAACGTCATCGGCTACGGGGCGACCTCCGGCGAGGTGTTCCTCCGGGGTCGCGTCGGCGAGCGCTTCGCGGTGCGCAACTCCGGTGCGACGCTGGTGGTCGAGGGTGTGGGCGACCACGGGTGCGAGTACATGACCGGCGGCCGGGTCGTCGTCCTGGGCCCGACGGGGCGCAACTTCGCCGCCGGGATGTCCGGGGGCGTGGCCTACGTGCTCGACCTGGCCCCGCAACGGGTGAACCTCGACATGGTCGCCCTCGAGCCGCTCGGGCCCGACGACCAGGACTGGCTCACCGGGATCCTGCGAAGGCACCTCGAGGAGACCGGCTCGGCCCTCGCCGGGGCCTGCTCGAGCAGGGCACGGCGGCGTTCGGGCGCTTCAGCAAGATCATGCCCACCGACTACCGCAGGATCCTCGACATCCAGGACAAGGCCCGGGCCGAGGGCCGGGACCCGATCGAGGCCGTGATGGAGGAGATGAGCCGTGGCTGACCCCAAGGGCTTCCTGACCACCCCGCGCGAGCTGCCCGCCCGGCGGCCCGTCGACGTCCGGATCCGGGACTGGAAGGAGGTGTACGAGCCGTTCGGTGCCGACCACCTGGAGAAGCAGGCCGGCCGGTGCATGGACTGCGGCATCCCGTTCTGCCACCAGGGCTGCCCGCTGGGCAACCTGATCCCCGAGTGGAACGACCTCGTGTGGCGCGACGACTGGCGTGAGGCCGCCGAACGCCTGCACGCCACCAACAACTTCCCGGAGTTCACCGGCCGGCTCTGCCCGGCTCCGTGCGAGACCGCCTGCGTCCTGGGCATCAACGCCGACCCGGTCACCATCAAGCAGGTCGAGGTCTCCATCATCGATCGTGCCTGGGACTCCGGCTGGGTGGTGCCGGCCGCCCCGGAGCGGCTGTCGGGCAAGCGCGTCGCGGTGATCGGCTCCGGCCCGGCCGGCCTGGCAGCGGCCCAGCAGCTGGCGCGCGCCGGCCACACGGTCTCGGTCTACGAGCGGGCATCGCGCATCGGTGGCCTGCTGCGCTACGGGATCCCCGAGTTCAAGATGGAGAAGCGCCACCTCGACCGGCGCCTGGCGCAGATGGAGGCCGAGGGGGTCACGTTCCGCACGGGGGTGGAGGTCGGCGTCGACCTCACCGCTCGCCGACCTGCGCCGCCGCCACGACGTGATCCTGCTGACGATCGGGGCCACCGCCGCGCGCGGGCTGCCCGTGCCCGGCGCCGACCTGCCCGGGGTCCACCAGGCCATGGAGTACCTGCCCCTGGCCAACCAGGTCTGCGAGGGCACCCTGCCCGAGACGCCGATCCACGCCGCCGGGAAGCACGTGGTCATCATCGGCGGCGGCGACACCGGCGCGGACTGCCTGGGCACAGCGCACCGCCAGGGCGCGGCCAGCGTCACCCAGCTCGAGATCCTGCCCACCCCGCCGGCCACCCGGCCCGACACCGCCCCGTGGCCGACCTACCCGATGACCTACCGGGTCACCTCGGCCCACGAGGAGGGTGGGGAGCGGGTCTACTCGGTGAGCACCAAGGAGTTCCGCGCCGACGGGGCGGGCAACCTGCGTGCCCTGCTGCTCGTGGACGTCGAGATGGTCGACGGCCGGTTCGTCGAGGTCGAGGGCTCCGAGCGGGAGCTGCCCGCCGACCTGGTGTTCCTCGCGATGGGCTTCACGGGCCCGGAGCGCGGCCCGCTGGTCGAGCAGCTCGGCGTCGCGCTCGACGAGCGCGGCAACATCCGTCGGGACCAGCACTACGCGTCCAGCGTCCCCGGGGTGTTCGTCGCCGGCGACGCCGGTCGTGGCCAGTCGCTGATCGTGTGGGCGATCGCCGAGGGCCGGGCTGCTGCGGCCGCCGTGGACGCCCACCTCATGGGCTCGACGACGCTGCCCGCGCCGATCCCGCCCACGGCCCGCCCCCTGGTCGTCTGACCCGGGGGTAGTCACGCGGGAGCGGGTAGCCTCAGGGAGTGGACGCCGCCCGATTGCTCGACAGCTTGCGCCGGGCAGTCGCACGCGAGCCGGACGACGACGTGCTGCGGGCCCATCTGGCCGAGCTGCTCGTCGGTGAGGGGCTGGGCCAGGAGGCGGTCGGCCACCTCGGACTGCTGCTCGCCGAGGACCCGGGCAACGTCGCCTACCAGGACCTGATGCGCGAGGCGATGGGCGTCCCCACACCGGACCCCCGGGGGGTGCCGCCCCGGGCTCGTCGGCCCCACCCACCCATCCGGCGAGCCGGGGCCCGCGCCCCAGCGACCCGAACTTCGACTGGGGGGCAGCCGAGCAGGACCTCACCGGTGGGCTGGCCCACGAGCCGGTGGAGACCAAGCTGCGCCTGGCCGACGTGGGTGGTCTGGCCGAGGTCAAGGCGCACATCGAGGCGGCCTTCCTGACCCCGCTGCGCAACCCGGAGCTGCGCGAGCGCTACGGGGCCACCCTGCGCGGGGGGCTGCTGCTCTACGGCCCGCCCGGGTGCGGCAAGACCTACCTGGCACGGGCCGTCGCCGGTGAGCTGGGGGCGCGGTTCATCCCAGTCGGGCTGTCGGACGTCCTGAGCCGCTGGATGGGCCAGAGCGAGAACAACATCGCCGACCTCTTCGCCTACGCGCGGGCCCAGGCGCCCTGCGTGCTGTTCTTCGACGAGATCGACGCCCTGGGGCGCTCCCGGTCCGGGCTGGGCCGGTCCGCCTCGGCCCTGCGCGGGGTCATCAACCAGCTGCTCTCCGAGCTCGACGGCGTGGCCAGCGAGAACGAGGGGATCTTCGTCCTGGGGGCCACGAACGCACCCTGGGACGTCGACGGCGCCCTGCGCCGGCCCGGACGCTTCGACCGGGCGGTGTTCGTGCAGCCCCCGGACGCCGAGGCGCGGGTGGAGATCCTCCGGATGCACCTGGGCGGGCTGCCGGTCGACCCGGCGGTCGACCCGGTGCGCCTGGCCGCCCGGGCGGACGGGTTCTCCGGGGCGGACCTGGCCCACGTCTGCCGGACCGCCGCCCAGTCCGCGCTGGTCGATGCGGCGCGCACCGGGTCCTCGGACCGGTCCATCACGGCCCGGGACCTCGAGGCGGCGATCGCCGGGATCACGCCCTCGACCGGGCGCTGGTTCGCCTCGGCGCGCAACGTGGTCCTGTTCGCCGACCAGGCCGGGGAGTACACGCCCCTGGCCGCCTACATGAGGGCCCACCGGCTGCTGTGAGGTCCGACCCCTACTCCCTGCCGGAGGCCCTCGTCGCCGCCCAGCGCTGGGACGCGGCCCGGTCGGCCCTGGGCGAGGCGCTGGCCGCGAACCCCGACGACCCGCGGCTGGTCGGGCTGCTCGTGCGCACGCTGCGCGCCCAGGGGGACCGCCAGGGGGCGCTGGACGCGTCGCAGCAGCTGCTGGCCCTGACCCCCCAGGACCCCTATGCGCTGCGGCTGGGGACGCTGGTCTGCCTCGACGTCGGCTGGGTCGACGAGGCGATCGGCCTGGCCACGCGCGCCGTCGAGCGTGACCCCGGGAACTCCGCCAACCACCTCGCGCTGTCGCGGGCCTGGGCGGGCTCATCGCGTCCCGAGGCCGTGGCCAACCAGCTCGCGGCCGCCCGCGACGCGGTCCTGATCGAGCCCAACAGCACCGATGCCCAGGTCCAGATCGGTGCTGCGCTGGCAGCCGAGGGCGACATGGCTGCGGCGCGGGCGGCCTACCTCGAGGCGCTGCGGCGCGACCCGGGGAACACCGCGGCCCTGAACAACCTGGCGGTGCTGGAGATGGCCTCCGGGTCGGCCGCCGAGGCCGCACGCCACCTGGCCTCGGCGCTCGCCGCGAACCCCCAGGGGACCGCGGCGCGGCGCAACCTCGACGCCCTGGCCGTCCTCGTGGCGCGCAGGGCGGGACGGTGGATGCTGGTGGCGCCGTTCCCCGGCCTGGTGGCCGCAGCGGCCGGGCTCGACCTGCTGGCCCGGGTCCTGGCCGTGCTGGCCCTCGTGCTCCTCCCCGTGGTCTGGTGGCGCTGGTGGCGTGCGCTGACCGGGGGGCAGCGCCAGGCCCTGCGCGGCCTGCCACGGCGGATGCGGGCCCGGACCTGGTTCTGGCCGGTCGTCGCCGGCCTGGTGGGCGGGTCGGCCGTGGTCCTGGCGGCGCTGCGCCCAGGTGCGGTGACCTCGACGATGGTGGTCGGCTACCTGTTGGTCGATGACCTACCTGCTGCTCATGGGAGCGCTGGCCAGCACCCCCACCCGGGTCCTGCGTGCCCGCGCCGCGGGGCGCTCCTCGGACGTCGGCCGGATGCTCGGAGGCCGGTGAGGTCCGGCGGGCCCGACCGCCCGCGCACGGCAGTCTTCACCGTCGGTTCATCGCCGGAGCGCTCGTTCGACGCGCAGCCCGGCCGAGTGCTGGCTACTGTTCGTGGCATGCGTCGAGCGAAGATCGTGTGCACCCTGGGTCCGGCCACCTCCTCCTACGAGCAGATCAGGGAGCTGATCGAGGCGGGGATGAACGTCGCGCGGCTGAACATGTCCCACGGTGAGCACGCCGTGCATGCCGAGTCCTACGCCAACGTCCGCCGGGCGTCCACCGAGCTCGGGCGGGGCGTGGGCATCGTCGCGGACCTGCAGGGCCCGAAGATCCGCCTGGGGCGGTTCGCCGACGGTCCGGTCGTGCTGGAGAACGGTGCGGAGTTCACGATCACCGCGGAGGACATCCTCGGCGACGTCACCCAGTGCGGGACCACCCACAAGGGCCTGCCCGGGGACTGCAACCCCGGGGACACCGTCCTGGTCGACGACGGCAAGGTCAAGCTCGAGGTGATCGAGGTCGACGGCCCGCGGGTGCGCACCCGGGTGATGGAGGGTGGTCCGGTCAGCAACAACAAGGGCATCAACCTGCCCGGGGTGGCGGTGAGCGTGCCGGCGCTGTCGGAGAAGGACAAGGACGACCTGCGCTGGGCGCTGCGGATCGGTGTCGACTTCGTGTTCCTGTCCTTCGTGCGCTCCGCGGCCGACGTGGACGACGTGCACGCGATCATGGACGAGATGGGCCGGCGGATCCCCGTCTTCGCCAAGGTGGAGAAGCCGCAGGCGGTGGCCAACCTCGAGGGCATCGTCGAGGCCTTCGACGGGGTGATGGTCGCGCGCGGCGACCTCGGCGTCGAGCTGCCCCTCGAGGAGGTGCCCATCGTGCAGAAGGGGGCCATCCAGATGTGCCGCGAGGCCGGCAAGCCGGTCATCGTCGCCACCCAGATGCTCGAGTCGATGATGGAGAACTCCCGGCCCAGCCGGGCCGAGGCCTCGGACGTGGCCAACGCGATCCTCGACGGGGCCGACGCGGTGATGCTCTCGGGGGAGACCAGCGTGGGCAAGCACCCGAACCTCGTCGTGTCGACCATGGCCAGGATCGTGGACTACACCGAGGAGATGGGCCTCGAGCGCCTGCCCAAGCTGCCCAAGAAGAAGGACATGAGCATCGGCGAGGCGGTGACCAAGGAGTCCGTCGATGTCGCCAAGGCGCTGAAGGCCAGCTACCTGATCGCCTTCTCCGAGACCGGCCTGAGCGCGCGCATCATGTCGGCCTCCCGGCCGAAGATCCCGATGATGGTGTTCACCCCGAACGCCGCGATCCGCAACCAGCTGGCGGTCGTGTGGGGCGTCGAGACCTTCCTGGTCCCGCCGGCCTCGCACACCGACCAGATGGTCGAGCAGATCGATGCCGAGCTGCTGGCCGGCGACCGCGCCGAGGCGGGGGAGTTGTGCGTGCTGATCGCCGGGGTCCCGCCGGGCATCGCCGGCACGACCAACAGCATGCGCGTGCACACGATCGGTGCCGGATCCATCGAGCGCAGGATCTGAGGGCTCCCCGGGTTGCATCCCCACCGTCACTCTCCGTAACGTGTGGACCGACGTGAGGAGTGGCGATGTCGAACGACTACGCGAAGGCGCTGGGTGCCAAGCTTCGGGCCGTGCGCAACCAGCAGGGGCTGTCGCTGCAGGGCGTCGAGGCCAAGTCCCAGGGCGCCTGGAAGGCCGTCGTCGTGGGGTCCTACGAGCGCGGCGACCGGGCGGTGACGGTGCAGCGACTGGCCGAGCTGGCGGAGTTCTACGGCGTCCCGATGGCCGAGCTGCTGCCCGAGCCGGCCTCCACCGCGATCAGCGAGCCCCCGCCCAAGCTGGTCATCGACCTCGAGCGCCTCGGGCAGGTGCCGGCCGACAAGGCCGGGCCGCTGGCGCGCTACGTCGCAGCGATCCAGGCCCAGCGCGGTGACTACAACGGCCGGATCCTGTCCATCCGCCAGGACGACCTGCGGACACTGGCCGTGATCTACGACGAGGCCCCCGGGGCCCTGGCCGACCAGCTGGTCGCCTGGGGCGTGCTCAACCCCGACGCCCGGCGCATCGTCGACTGAACTCCTGCGGGTCCCCGCCGATGGTGCCGGCGGCCCCATTAGGATGGGCCGCGACGTCGACCCCCGACGACCTCCTTTAACGACCGTCCCGTGAGGCGGGGAAGGAGTGGGCGTGCCCACCCGCGTGCTCGATCAGTCCGACATCACCCGCGCCCTGTCGCGAATCGCCCACGAGATCCTGGAACGGGAGAAGGGCGCGGAGAACCTCGTCCTGCTGGGCATCCCCAGCCGCGGGGTGCCCCTGGCCCACCGGATCGCCGAGCGCATCGCCGCGATCGAGCCGGGCTTCGTGCCCCCGGTGGGCTCGCTGGACATCACCATGTTCCGCGACGACCTGCGGCTGCGCCCGGCGCGCGCGCTGGAGCGCACGGATGTGCCGGCGGGAGGGATCGACGGGCGCACCGTGGTGCTCGTCGACGACGTCCTGTTCAGCGGGCGCAGCGTGCGCGCTGCCCTCGATGCCCTGTCCGAGCTCGGCCGGCCCCGCGCCGTGCGCCTGGCCGTGCTGGTCGACCGCGGGCACCGGGAGTTCCCGATCCGCGCGGACTACGTCGGCAAGAACGTCCCCACGTCGCTGCGGGAGTCCGTGCAGGTCCGGGTCAGCGAGATCGACGGGACCGACGAGGTCGTCATCGGGGAGGACGCATGAAGCGGCACCTGCTCTCGGCCGCGGACCTGGGCCACGACGACGCGGTCCTGGTCCTGGACACCGCCCGCGAGCTGGCGGCGGTCAGCACCCGCGAGGTCAAGAAGCTGCCGACGCTGCGAGGGCGCACGGTCGTGAACCTCTTCTTCGAGGACTCCACGCGGACCCGCATCTCGTTCGAGGCGGCCGCCAAGCGGCTGTCGGCCGACGTCATCAACTTCTCCGCGAAGGGCTCGAGCGTCTCCAAGGGCGAGAGCCTGAAGGACACCGCGATGACCCTGCAGGCCATGGGCGCCGACGGTGTGGTCATCCGCCACGGTGCCAGTGGCGCCCCGCACCGCCTGGCGAACTCCGGGTGGATCGAGGCGGCGGTGGTCAACGCCGGCGACGGGACCCACGAGCACCCCACGCAGGCCCTGCTCGACGCGTTCACGATGCGGCACCACCTCGCCGGCGGGGAGGGCGACCTCGCCGGGCGCCGGGTGACGATCGTCGGCGACGTCCTGCACTCGCGGGTGGCCCGCTCCAACGTCCTGCTGCTGCACACGCTGGGTGCGCACGTCACCCTGGTCGCGCCGCCCACCCTGCTCCCGGTGGGGGTGGAGACCTGGCCGTGCGAGGTGTCCTACGACCTCGACGCGCCGCTGCCCGGCACCGACGCCCTGATGATGCTGCGCGTGCAGCGCGAGCGCATGGGCGCGGCCTACTTCCCCAGCGAGCGGGAGTACTCCCGCCGCTACGGCCTGGACTCCCGGCGCGCGGCCCTGCTGCCCGAGCATGCGATCGTCATGCACCCCGGGCCCATGAACCGCGGCATGGAGATCACCGCGGAGGTTGCCGACGGGCCGCGCTCGGTGATCGTCGAGCAGGTCACCAACGGCGTGAGCGTCCGGATGGCCGTGCTCTACCTGCTGCTCGGAGGACGACCATGAGCCACCTGATCACCGGCGCACGCCCCCTGGGCGGCGAGGCCGTCGACCTGCTCATCGAGGGCGGGACGATCGCCCGGATCGGCGCCCCCGGGTCGCTGCCGGCCGACGGCGCGACCGTGGTCGACGCCGACGGGCTGATCGCCCTGCCGGGGCTGGTCGACCTGCACACGCACCTGCGCGAGCCGGGACGCGAGGACGCCGAGACGGTCCTGACCGGGTCGCGCGCCGCGGCCCTCGGCGGCTTCACGGCCGTCCACGCCATGGCCAACACCGATCCGGTTGCCGACACCGCCGGCGTCGTCGAGCAGGTGTGGCACCTGGGCAAGCGCGCGGGCCTGGTGGACGTGTTCCCGGTGGGGGCCGTCACCGTCGGGCTCGGCGGGCAGCAGCTGGCCGAGCTCGGTGCCATGGCGGACTCCGACGCCGCGGTCCGGGTGTTCTCCGACGACGGGCGGTGCGTGTCCGACGCGGTGCTGATGCGCCGCGCGCTGGAGTACGTGAAGGCCTTCGACGGGGTCATCGCCCAGCACGCACAGGAGCCCCGGCTGACCGAGGACGCGCAGATGAACGAGGGCGAGCTGTCCGGCCGCCTCGGCCTGCGCGGCTGGCCGGCGGTCGCCGAGGAGGCGATCATCGCCCGCGACGTCCTGCTCGCCGAGCACGTGGGGTCGCGGCTGCACGTGTGCCACGTCTCCACCGCCGGGTCGGTGGAGATCGTCCGCTGGGCGAAGTCCCGGGGGATCGACGTCACCGCCGAGGTCACCCCCCATCACCTGCTGCTCTCCGAGGACCTCGCCGCGACCTACGACCCGGTCTACAAGGTCAACCCGCCGCTGCGCCGTGTCGAGGACGTGCACGCGGTGCGGGCGGGACTGGCCGACGGCACGATCGACATCGTCGCCACCGACCACGCCCCGCACCCGATGGAGGACAAGGAGTGCGAGTGGGCCGCGGCCGCCTTCGGCATGCTCGGCCTCGAGCAGGCCCTGGCGGTCGTCATCGACACGATGGTGGCCCCCGGCCTGCTGGACTGGGCCGGGGTGGCCGCAGGCGATGTCCGTGCGCCCGGCCGCGATCGGCCGCCGCGCCGGGCAGGGCCGCCCGATTGCCGTGGGGGAGCCGGCGAACCTCGTCCTCGTCGACCCCGCGGCGCGTGCGACCGTGCAGGGCGCCGGATCGGCGTCCAAGAGCCGCAACAACCCCTACGCCGGACGTGACCTGCCCGCGCCGGTGGTGGCCACGTTCCTGCGCGGGCGACCCACCGTCCTCGACCGGGCCCTGGTGGAGCACAGGTGATCGGCACCTCGATCCGTGCGGCGCAGTCGGCACCGGTCACCGAGTGGGGACCGCGCCTGCTGCTGACCGTGCTGGTGCTCGCCGTGATCGGGCTGGGGGTCTGGGGGATGCGGCACGGCTGGCGCGCCCGTCAGGCGCGACAGGCCGACATCCCCGCGCCGGCGCCCCCGCCGGCCGACGTCCTGGCCGACGGGTCCGACGCGGGCGTCGCCGGGCAGTACGTCGCCACCACGACCGCCGGTGACCTCCTGGACCGGCTCGTGGTCCACGGGCTGGGACACCGGGGTCGCGCCGTGCTGCGCGCGGGGGATGCCGGGGTCCTGATCCAGCGCGTCGGCGAGACGGACCTCTGGATACCGCGGGAGGACCTGCGCGCGGTCCGGCTCGGGTCCGGCCAGGCGCAGCGGGCCTTCGAGGCCGGGGGCCTGATCCTGATCACCTGGCAGCTCGGCGACCGCGACGTCGACACCGGCTTCCGCGCCGACGACCCCGACCAGCACATCGCCACTGCCAGCGCGCTGTCCGCGCTGGTCCCGACCGCCGGAGGCCCCCGATGACCCACGCCGACATGACCGGGACCGGGCCCACGCCGGCCGTCCTGGTGCTCGAGGACGGCCGCACCTTCACCGGCCAGGCCTACGGTGCGATCGGCACGACGGTCGGCGAGGCGGTGTTCTCCACCGGCATGTCCGGGCTACCAGGAGACGCTGACCGACCCGTCGTACCACCGGCAGGTGGTCGTCATGACCGCGCCGCACATCGGCAACACCGGCGTCAACGACGAGGACCCGGAGTCCGGGCGCATCTGGGTCGCCGGCTACGTCGTGCGCGACCCTGCCCGCCGCGCGTCCAACTGGCGCGCCACCCGGTCCCTGGACGAGGAGCTCGAGCGCTACGGCGTCGTCGGGATCAGCGGCGTGGACACGCGCGCCCTGACCCGGCACCTGCGCGAGCGGGGTGCGATGCGTGCCGGGATCTTCTCCGGCGAGGCGGCGGACCAGGGGTTCGCCGCGATGCATGCAGCGGTGATGGCCAGCCCGCCGATGGCCGGTGCCGACCTCACCGCCGAGGTCACCACGGCCGAGGAGTACGTCGTGGAGGCGGTCGGCGAGCACGTGGCCACCGTGCTGGCCGTCGACCTCGGGATCAAGACGATGACCCCGGTCCGGATGGCCGAGCGCGGGATGCGGGTGCACGTCCTGCCGGCGGGGATCTCCCCGGCGGACCTGGTCGCCCGCGCACGGGCGGTCGAGGGCCCGGTCGGGGTGTTCTTCTCCAACGGCCCCGGCGACCCGGCCACCGCCGACCACGCCGTGGCGCAGGTGCGTGCGCTGCTGGCCGAGCGCATCCCGGTGTTCGGGATCTGCTTCGGCAACCAGATCCTCGGCCGCGCGCTGGGGTTCGGCACCTACAAGCTCGGGTACGGCCACCGCGGGATCAACCAGCCGGTCTCCGACCGGGCCACCGGCCGGGTCGAGATCACCGCGCACAACCACGGGTTCGCCGTCGACGCGCCGCTGGAGGGTGTGTCCGAGACCGAGTTCGGCCGGGTCGAGGTGAGCCACGTCTGCCTCAACGACGACGTCGTGGAGGGACTCCGGTGCCTGGATGTGCCAGCCTTCTCGGTGCAGTACCACCCGGAGGCGGCCGCCGGGCCGCACGACTCGGCCTACCTCTTCGACCGCTTCGCCGACCTCATGGAGGCATGACATGCGCTACGGGCACTTCGACGACGAGGCCCGGGAGTACGTCATCACGACCCCCCGCACCCCCTACCCCTGGATCAACTACCTGGGGTCCGAGGAGTTCTTCTCGCTGGTGTCGCACACCGCCGGGGGCTACACGTTCTACCGCGACGCCCGGATGCGCCGGCTGACCCGCTACCGGTACAACAACATCCCGAACGACGCCGGCGGCCGGTACTTCTACCTCAATGACGGCGGGGACGTCTGGACCCCGTCATGGATGCCGGTGAAGGCCGAGCTGGACTCCTTCGAGGCCCGGCACGGCATGGGCTACACCCGGATCACCGGATCGCGCGGCGGGCTGACCGCCTCGGTGCTGTACTTCGTCCCGCTGGGGCGCACCGCCGAGGTCCAGCAGGTGACGCTGACCAACGACAGCGCGCAGCCGAAGTCCGTCGGGCTGTTCTCGTTCCTGGAGTTCGCCCTCTGGAACGCCCACGACGACCAGACCAACTACCAGCGCAACCTGTCCCTGGCCGAGATGGAGGTCGAGCTCGACGGCCCCCACGGCTCGGCGATCTACCACCGCACCGAGTACCGCGAGCGCCGCGACCACTACGCGGTCTACGGGGTGAACACCCGCGCCGCCGGCTTCGACACCGACCGCGACACGTTCGTGGGGGCCTACAACTCGCTCGGCGAGGCCGCCGTTCCCCGCGCCGGTGCGGCCGCCAACTCGGTGGCCTCCGGCTGGTACCCGATCGGCTCGCACCACCTGGCCGTCGAGCTGGCCCCGGGCCAGTCGCGCAGCTTCACGTTCGTGCTGGGCTACATCGAGAACCCCCGCGAGGCCAAGTGGGCGCCCGCGGACGAGGCGTCCGGTGTCGCCGAGGGCCAGGTGGTGGAGAAGTCCCGGGCCCACGAGCTGCTCGCGGCGTTCGCCACCGACCGAGCAGACCGACGCCGCCTTCGCCGAGCTGCGCGCGTACTGGGACCGCCTGCTGACCACGTACACCGTGAGGTCCACCGACGCCAAGCTCGACCGGATGGTCAACATCTGGAACCAGTACCAGTGCATGGTGACGTTCAACATGTCGCGCTCCGCCTCGTACTTCGAGACCGGGATCGGCCGGGGGATGGGCTTCCGCGACTCGAACCAGGACCTCCTCGGGTTCGTCCACCTGGTCCCCGACCGCGCCCGCGAGCGCATCCTGGACATCGCCGCGACGCAGTTCCCCGACGGCTCGGCCTACCACCAGTACCAGCCGCTGACCAAGCGCGGGAACAACGACGTCGGGTCCGGGTTCAACGACGACCCGCTGTGGCTGATCCTCGGCGTCGCCGGGTACCTCAAGGAGACCGGGGACTGGTCGATCCTCGACGAGATGGTCCCCTTCGACAACGACGAGGCCCAGGCCGCGCCGCTGTTCGAGCACCTCACCCGCTCGTTCGAGTTCACCCTGGCCAACCGCGGCCCGCACGGCCTGCCGCTGATCGGGCGGGCCGACTGGAACGACTGCCTGAACCTCAACTGCTTCTCCACCGAGCCCGGTGAGTCGTTCCAGACCACCGAGAACCAGGCCGGTGGCGTGGCGGAGTCGGTCTTCATCGCGGCGATGTTCGCGGCGATCGGCCCGGAGTACGCCGCGATCGCCGAGCGTCGCGGGCTGGCCGACGTGGCTGCCCGCGCCCGCGGCGCCGTCGAGGACATGCGCCAGGCCGTCATGGCCCACGGCTGGGACGGCCAGTGGTTCCTGCGCGCCTACGACTTCTACGGCCACCCGGTCGGCACCGACGCCCACGAGGAGGGCAAGATCTGGATCGAGCCCCAGGGGATGGCCATCATGGGCGGGATCGGCGTCACGGCCACCGACCCGGCCGACCCGGCGCATGCCGCCAGCCCGGCGGTGCGCGCCCTGGACTCGGTGGCCGAGCTGCTGGGCACCGAGCACGGCCTGGTGCTGCAGTACCCCGCGTACACGAGCTACCGGATCGAGCTGGGCGAGGTCTCCACCTACCCGCCGGGCTACAAGGAGAACGGCGGGATCTTCTGCCACAACAACCCGTGGGTGATCATCGCCGAGACGATCGTCGGTCGTGGCGACCGGGCCTTCGACTACTACCGGCGGATCACCCCGGCCTACCGCGAGGACATCTCCGAGGTCCACCGGCTCGAGCCCTACGTGTACGCGCAGATGATCGCCGGCAAGCAGGCGCCGCGCCACGGTGAGGCCAAGAACTCCTGGCTGACCGGCACGGCGGCCTGGAACTTCGTGACCGTCTCGCAGTACCTGCTGGGGGTGCGGCCCGGCTACGACGGGCTGGTGATCGACCCCCAGATCGGCCCCGACGTCCCGAGCTGGGAGGTCACCCGCGTGGCGCGCGGTGCCACCTACCGGATCAGCGTCACCAACTCCGGCGCTCCCGGGTCCCGGGCCCGCCTGGTGGTCGACGGGCAGCCGATCGAGGGCACCACGGTGCCCTACGCCCCGGCCGGCTCGGTGGTGCAGGTGCAGGCGACGCTGTAGGGGTCAGGCCGGGGGAGCCAGGGGGCCGAGGGCCTCCCCGATCGCCCCGGCGAGGGCCTGCGGGTCGTCGAGCATCAGCAGGTGCGCTCCCTCGATGTCCACCACCCAGGCCCCGTGGCCGAGCTCGTCGGCGCGCTGGCCCAGGGCGCTCAGCCACCGCCGCCGGCGCAGGGGCACGGGGCCCGGCCAGCGCGCGGCCCCGATGATCAGGATCGGCACGTCCGGCAGCGGATGGTCCTCGGCGAGGTCGAGCAGCTCGGACGCCTGCTCGCCGATGTGCAGCAGCTCATCCATCGAGGCCTGCTGGTGCTCGGGATCGGCGTAGGCGTCGGCGATCGACTGGGCCGCCGACCCGCCCGTGCCCACGCCCACGGTGCCACCTGCAGCCAGGGCCCAGCCCAGCCAGCGCCCGATCCCGCTCAGCCGGGTGGCCAGGTCCCGGGCGATCTCGGGGTAGCGCTCCACGAGGGTCGTGGTGCTCGCCTCCTGGCGGGCCAGCGACGGGTCCACCAGCACCAGCGCCGCCACATGCTCGGGGTGCAGGCGGGCGAAGGCCTTGACCAGGATCCCGGCGTAGGAGTGCCCCACCAGGGCCACGGGCCTGCCCGGTTGGGCGGAGCAGGCCGCCAGGACGTCGCCGATCAGGGCCACGTGGTCGGCGAGCGTGGGGGTGTGGTCCCACGGGGCGGAGCCACCGAGCCCGGGCCGGTCGGTGAGGATGCAGCAGACGTCCGGCAGGTGCTCGACGACGGGGTGCCACACGTCCAGGGGCAGGCCGAGCCCGGCCTCGAACAGCGCCACGGTCGGGGCGTCCGGGTGGTGCACCTCGACCCGGACCTGCGTCCCGGGGTGACCCGACACGTCCACGCGGTGGGCCCGCACGGGCCCCGCGTGCCCGGCGGGCTCGGAGGTGGTCGGCACGGTCAGAGGGTAGCCGGAGCCCGTGCCCGGGGGGTGGGCATGCCGGCCCCGACCGCCCCGCCGTGCCGCAGGGCCTCGCGTCCGCCGCGGCGGTCGCCCGGTATGATCGGCGCCACTGAAGCCTCCATCGGAAGCCTCCTTTAAGTCCGTCCTGCGAGGCGGGGAAGGAGTGGGCGATGCCCATCCTCAAGGCCGTGCCCGACCCCAGCTGCAGGGAGGCCGGCGATGCCGCGGCGCACTGACATCACCTCGGTCCTGGTCATCGGCTCCGGCCCCATCGTCATCGGGCAGGCAGCGGAGTTCGACTACTCCGGGACCCAGGCCTGCCGGGTCCTGCGCAACGAGGGCCTGCGCGTGATCCTGGTCAACTCCAACCCGGCCACGATCATGACCGACCCGGAGTTCGCCGACGCGACCTACATCGAGCCGATCACCCCGGAGTTCGTCACCAAGATCATCGCCAAGGAGCGCCCGGACGCGCTGCTGCCGACGCTCGGCGGCCAGACCGCGCTGAACGCCGCGATGGCCCTGCACGCCGACGGGACGCTGGCCAAGTACGGCGTGGAGCTGATCGGGGCCAACACCGAGGCGATCGAGCGCGGGGAGAACCGGGAGCGGTTCAAGGAGATCGTGGCCTCGATCGGCGCGGAGTCGGCCCGCTCGGTCATCTGCCACACGATGGACGAGTGCCTCGCCGCGGTCGAGGAGCTCGGCTACCCGGTGGTCGTGCGCCCGTCGTTCACGATGGGCGGCTCCGGCTCGGGCATCGCCCACGACGAGGCCGGCCTGCACGAGATCGCCGGTGCCGGCCTGCAGGCCTCGCCGACGACCGAGGTCCTGCTCGAGGAGTCGATCCTGGGCTGGAAGGAGTACGAGCTCGAGCTGATGCGCGACCGCAACGACAACGTGGTGGTCGTCTGCTCGATCGAGAACGTCGACCCGATGGGCGTGCACACGGGCGACTCCATCACCGTGGCGCCGGCCCTGACCCTGACCGACCGCGAGTACCAGCACATGCGCGACGTGGGCATCGAGATCATCCGCGCCGTCGGCGTGGACACCGGCGGCTGCAACATCCAGTTCGCGATCGACCCGCGCGACGGGCGCATGATCGTGATCGAGATGAACCCGCGGGTCTCCCGCTCCTCGGCCCTGGCCTCCAAGGCCACCGGCTTCCCGATCGCCAAGATCGCCGCACGACTGGCCGTCGGCTACACCCTGGACGAGATCCCCAACGACATCACCCGGGAGACCCCGGCCAGCTTCGAGCCGACCCTGGACTACGTCGTGGTCAAGGCCCCGCGGTTCGCGTTCGAGAAGTTCCCGTCGGCCAACCACGAGCTCACCACGCACATGAAGAGCGTGGGCGAGGCGATGGCCATCGGGCGCAACTTCACCGAGGCGCTGCAGAAGGCCCTGCGCTCGCTGGAGAAGAAGGGCGCCGGGTTCAGCTGGGTGGGCGACCCCGGGGCGCTGGACCGCCAGGCCCTGCTCGAGTCGGTCCGGGTCCCGCACGACGGCCGGCTCGAGGAGGTCCAGGCGCTGCTGCGCGCCGGGGCCTCGGTCGACGAGGTGCACGCCGCGACCGCGATCGATCCCTGGTTCCTGGACCAGATCGTCCTGCTCAACGAGGTCGGCGAGCAGGTGCGCACCGCACCCATGCTCACCCCGGAGCTGCTGCGCCTGGCCAAGCGGCACGGCTTCTCCGACGCCCAGATCGGGGCCGCCCGCAGGATGCCGACCGACGTCGTGCGCGGGGTGCGCCACGCCCTGGGCATCCGTCCGGTGTTCAAGACGGTCGACACCTGCGCCGCGGAGTTCGCCGCCAAGACGCCCTACCACTACTCGTCCTACGACGAGGAGACCGAGGTCGAGCCGCGCGAGGTGCCGGCCGTGATCATCCTGGGCTCCGGGCCCAACCGCATCGGCCAGGGCATCGAGTTCGACTACTCCTGCGTGCACGCCTCGATGACCCTGCGCGAGGTCGGCTTCGAGACCATGATGATCAACTGCAACCCCGAGACCGTCTCCACCGACTACGACACCTCCTCGCGGCTGTACTTCGAGCCGCTGACCCTCGAGGACGTCCTGGAGGTCTACCACGCCGAGCTCGAGGCCGGCCCGGTCGCCGGGGTCATCTGCCAGCTCGGCGGGCAGACCCCGCTGGGCCTGGCCCACGGCCTGCAGGACGCCGGGGTGCCGATCGTGGGCACCTCCCCGGCCGCGATCGACCTGGCCGAGGAGCGCGGGGCCTTCGGCCGGGTGCTGGCCGCCGCCGGCCTGCCGGCCCCGAAGTTCGGGATGGCGTCGTCGTTCGACGAGGCCAAGGCCGTGGCCGACGAGGTCGGCTACCCGGTGCTGGTCCGGCCCTCCTACGTCCTGGGCGGGCGGGGCATGGAGATCGTCTACGACGAGCCGATGCTGGAGTCCTACATCGACCGCGCCACGCAGGTCAGCCCCGAGCACCCGGTCCTCGTCGACCGCTTCCTCGACGACGCCCTCGAGATCGACGTCGACGCGCTCTACGACGGCACCGAGCTCTACCTCGGCGGCGTCATGGAGCACATCGAGGAGGCGGGCATCCACTCCGGGGACTCGGCGTGCGCACTGCCGCCGATCACCCTGGGCCGGGCCGACATCGCCCGGATCCGCACCTCCACCGAGGCGATCGCCCGCGGGGTGGGGGTGCAGGGCCTGCTCAACGTCCAGTACGCCATCGCCGCGGACGTGCTCTACGTCCTGGAGGCCAACCCGCGTGCCTCGCGCACGGTGCCGTTCGTGGCCAAGGCCACCGGGGTCCCGCTGGCCAAGGCCGCGGCCCGGATCGCCCTCGGGGAGAGCATCGCCGACCTGCGCGCCGACGGCACCCTGCCCTCGGTCGGGGATGCGGCCGACCTGCCCGACGGCGGGATGGTCGCGGTCAAGGAGGCGGTGCTGCCGTTCGGCCGCTTCCACGGGGTCGACACCGTCCTCGGCCCGGAGATGCGCTCGACGGGCGAGGTCATGGGCCTCGACCGGCAGTTCGGCACCGCGTTCGCCAAGTCCCAGATCGCGGCGTACTCCTCCGGGCTGCCGACCTCCGGGACGGTCTTCGTGTCCGTGGCCAACCGGGACAAGCGCTCGATGATCTTCCCGCTCAAGCGCCTGGCCGACCTCGGGTTCGAGATCACCGCGACGGGCGGCACCGCCGACGTCCTGCGCCGCAACGGCGTGACGGTCAGCGACATCCGCAAGATCCATGAGCCGGGCGAGGGGATGAACACCGTCGACGCGATCCTCGGCGGCCACATCGCGCTGATCGTCAACACCCCCTACGGGGTGGGCTCGCGCCTCGACGGCTACGAGATCCGCACCGCCGCCGTCGTGCGGGGGGTTCCCTGCATCACGACGGTGCAGGGCCTCGGGGCCGCGGTGCAGGGGATCGAGGCCCTGATCGCCGGGGACATCGGTGTGCGCTCGCTGCAGGAGCACGCCGCCGAGCTCGCCGCCCTGCGCGGCCTGAGCTCGCGTGGCGGTGCGCCCACCGTGGGGGCGTGATGTCGGTCCAGGTCAGCGCCGAGGTCGTCAGCCTGCGACGCACCGGCGCCTACCACCACCTCACCATGCTCGCGCCGGGCATCCCCGAGGCCACGCGACCCGGGCACTTCGTCGCCCTGGCCGTCGGCGGCGAGGGCTCGGGGATGCTGCTGCGGCGCGCCTTCTCGATCCACCGGGTCACGCCCGGGGGGGCCTCGGGCGGCACGGTCGAGGTGGTGTTCGCCACGCACGGCAAGGGCACGCGCTGGCTGGCCGAGCGTCGCCGCGGGGACAAGCTCGACGTGATCGGCCCGCTGGGCCGGCCGTTCACCCTGCCCAAGGAGCCGGTGGCCTGCGTCCTGGTCGCCGGTGGGTACGGCGCGGCCCCGCTGTTCATGCTCTCCGAGCAGCTGCGTGCGCGCGGCTGCCGCGTGGACATGGTGCTCGGGGCGGCCACCGAGGACCGGCTCTTCGGGGTGCTCGAGGCCAAGCGCTCCTCGGCCTCCGTCACGGTCACCACCGACGACGGCTCCGCGGGCCTGCGCGGCCGGGTCACCGATCCGCTGGCCGAGATCATCCGGGCCGCCGGGGCCGACGTCGTGTACGCCTGCGGCCCGATGCCGATGCTGGCCTCCGTGGCGGCGGTCGCCGCCGAGACCGGGGCGCACAGCCAGTGCGCGGTCGAGGAGTCGATGGCCTGCGGGATCGGCGTCTGCATGACCTGCGTGCTGCCCGTGCGCGGGTCCGACGGCGTGACCCGGATGGTGCGCTCGTGCACCGACGGGCCGGTGTTCCGGGGGACCGACGTGCGCTGGGCCGACGTGGACACCGTCCCGGCCGGACACCCTCGGCGCGCCCGTGGCGGGGGGGCACTGATGGCCACCGCCGCGCCGCGTCCGCGCGCGTGGACATGTCCACCCGGCTGGGCACGTTCGTGATGCCCGACCCCGTCCTGACCGCCTCCGGGTGCGCCGCGGCCGGCCGTGAGCTCGCGCCCTTCCTGGACCTCACCGCGATCGGCGCGGTCGTCACCAAGTCGATCATGCTCGAGCCGCGCTCCGGGCGGCCCACGCCGCGGATGGCCGAGACCCCGTCGGGGATGCTGAACTCGATCGGCCTGCAGGGCCCCGGCGTCGAGGAGTTCATCGCCAAGGACCTGCGCTGGCTGCGCGACCGCGGCATCCGCACCGTGGTGTCCATCGCCGGCGGCTCGGTGCAGGAGTACCAGAAGCTGGCCCAGCGGCTGCGCCACGAGCCGGGCATCGCCGCGCTCGAGGTCAACATCTCGTGCCCGAACGTCGAGTCCCGGGGCCAGGTCTTCGCCTGCGACCCGTTCTCGGCCGGGTCGGTGGTGCAGGTGGTCCGCCGGCACACCGCCCCGGATGTCCCGGTGCTGGCCAAGCTCAGCCCGGACGTGACCGACATCGTGGCGATCGCCAAGTCCGTCCTGGATGCCGGCGCCGATGGCCTGTCGCTGATCAACACCCTGCTCGGCATGGTGATCGACCCGGACACGATGCGCCCGATGCTCGGCGGGATGACCGGGGGCCTGTCCGGCCCGGCGATCCGCCCGGTCGCGGTCCGCGCGGTCTGGCAGGTGCACGCCGCCCACCCGAGGGTGCCGATCCTGGGCATGGGCGGGATCCGCACCGGCCAGGACGCGTTCGAGTTCCTGCTCGCCGGCGCCAGTGCGGTGTCCGTCGGGACGGCGGTGTTCAACGACCCGCACGCCCCGGCCCGGATCTCCGCCGAGCTGCACGACATCCTGGCCGCCCGCGGGTTCGCCCGGCTGTCCGACGCCGTCGGGCTCGGCCACACCATGCAGGCCCGCCACGTGGCCGCGATGGATGCCCGAGCGTGCCGCCGAAGCCAGGAGGACAGCCATGAGAGCGACCGATCGCCGCTGGCCCTCGATCGCGTGGCCCTCGACGCCCGGACCGCGCCACCGTCCTGGCGTGGGCCGCGGCCGCCGCCCCGCACGTCGCCGGTCATGAAGGTGGGCCTGGAGACGCTACCTGCGCGACGGTGCCCCCGTGGTCGCCGACGTCCGGGCGGCGGCTCCCGGGCTGTGGCGCTGTTCCTCGACCTCAAGCTGCACGACATCCCCAACACCGTGGCCGGGGCGGCGCGCAGCATCGCCGAGCTGGCCCCGGAGTACCTCACCGTGCACGCCAGCGGCGGCCCGGCGATGGTCGCGGCGGCCGCGGAGGCCCTGCCCGGCACCCGGATCACCGCGGTGACGGTGCTCACCTCCCTGTCCGAGGCCGACCTCGAGGCCGTCGGCCTGCGCGGACCGGCCCTGGATGCCGCCGTGCGGCTGGCGGTCATGGCGGTGGCGGCCGGGGCCCGTGCGATCGTCTGCTCGCCGCGGGAGGTGGCCGCGATCCGAGCCGCCGTGCCCGGCCGGAACCACCCTGATCACGCCCGGCGTGCGCCCGGCCACCGGCGCGGGAAGCGCGGTCGGCGACCAGTCCCGGGTGGCCACCCCGGAGCAGGCCCTCGCCGACGGGGCCGACCTCCTCGTGATCGGCCGGCCCATCACGGCCGCGGCCGACCCCGCTGAGGCCGCCTCGCGGCTGGCGGCCGCCCTGGGGCAGCGGTGAGCTCCCCGTCGGGCCCGCCCCCGCCGCCCCTGACCCCCGAGGCCCGCGCGGCGGCGGCCGCCCGAGGGGTGCGCGCCCGCCAGGTGCGCGCCGAGGTCCGGGCGGGGCTGGCCGAGGGGAGCCTGCGGGTCGCCGACGTCCTGCGCGACGGCCAGGGCCGCGACGAGCGGGGCCGCATCCTGGCCCGCATGAAGGTCGTCGACCTGCTGTCCAGCTTCCGCGGCATCGGTCCGGTCCGCGCCGCGGACATCATGGAGGACATCGGCATCGCGGCCAACCGCCGCGTCGGAGGGCTCGGGCCGCGACAGGTCGAGGAGCTCACCCACCTCATGGGCGAGCGGTTCCCGCAGGGGCCGGGCCGATGAGCGGTCGGCTGGTGGTGCTGACCGGGCCGAGCGGCGTGGGGAAGGGCACGGTCGTGGCCGAGCTGCGCCGGATGCGCCCGGACCTGTGGGTCTCCGTGTCGGCCACCACCCGCCCGGCGCGGGCGGGGGAGGTCGACGGCATCGCCTACCACTTCTGGACGCCGGAGCGCTTCGCGCGCACGATCGCCGAGGGGGGCTTCCTCGAGTGGGCCGAGTTCGCCGGCAACCGGTACGGCACCCCCCGGGCGCCGGTCGAGCAGCGGCTGGCCGCCGGCGAGCCGGTGCTGCTCGAGATCGAGCTGCAGGGCGCACGACAGGTGCGTGCCGCGATGCCCCAGGCGCTGATGGTGTTCCTCACCCCGCCGAGCTTCGCCGACCTCGAGGCCCGGCTGCGGGGCCGCGGCACCGAGGACGAGGAGGCGATCAGCCGCCGCCTGGCGCGCGCGCGCGAGGAGATGGCCGCCGCGGCGGAGTTCGACGCCGTGGTCGTCAACGACGATGTGGTCCGGGCAGCCCGGGAGTTGGTAGACTTCCTCGAGGATCCGGGCCGTCCGGCCTGAGAGGTTCCCGCCCGGCGCGAGCAAGCCCGGCTGATCGACAGTACCCACAGGAGGGTTCGCCGTGTCCGGCACCAGCATCCGCCCCGAGGGCATCACCCACCCGCCCATCGACGAGCTTCTGAGCACGACGCACTCGAAGTACTCCCTGGTCATCGAGGCCGCCAAGCGCGCGCGCCAGATCAACGCCTACTACTCCCAGCTCGGCGAGGGCCTGCTGGAGTACGTCGGCCCGCTGGTGGAGACCCACCCGCAGGAGAAGCCGCTGTCGATCGCCCTGCGTGAGATCAACGAGGGCCTTCTGTCCGTGGAGTCCGTCGAGGAGCCTGTCGAGGAGTCGTTCTGACCCGCGCACCTGCGCACGTCGTCCTCGGCGTCGCAGGGGGGATCGCCGCCTACAAGGTGGCGCATCTGCTGCGCCTGCTCACCGAGTCCGGTCACGACGTGCGCGTCGTGCCGACCGACTCGGCGCTGCACTTCGTCGGTGCCGCGACCTGGGCGGCGCTGTCCGGCCATCCGGTGCACACCACGGTCTGGGATGACGTCGAGGGCGTGGAGCACGTCCACCTCGGCAAGTCCGCCGACCTCGTGGTCGTTGCGCCTGCCACCGCCGACCTCCTGTCCCGGGCTGCCACCGGTCGCGCCGACGACCTGCTGACGGCCACGCTGCTGACCGCCACCTGCCCCGTCGTGATGGTTCCGGCCATGCACACCGAGATGTGGCTGCACGCGGCCACCCAGGCCAACGTGGCCACCCTGCGCGAGCGTGGCGTGATCGTCCTGGACCCGGCAGTCGGCCGCCTGACCGGGGTCGACACCGGCCCCGGGCGGATGCCCGAGCCGGAGGCGATCGCCGCCGCGATCGGTGCGGTGCTGCACACGGGGGGTTCGCGCGACCTTGCCGGGCTGCGCGTCGTGATCAGCGCGGGCGGGACCCGCGAGGCCCTGGACCCCGTGCGGTTCCTCGGCAACCGGTCCAGTGGCCTGCAGGGCTACGCCCTGGCCGCCGCGGCGGCTGCCCGGGGCGCGTCGGTGACGCTGGTCAGCGCGAACGTCGAGCTGGCGGATCCCGCGGGGTGCGGGGTCGTTCGGGTGGGCAGCGCCCTGGAGCTCCAGCAGGCCGTCATGGCTGCCGCCGCGGGGTCCGACGTCGTCGTGATGGCCGCGGCCGTGGCCGACTTCCGTCCGGCGGAGGTCGCCGCGGACAAGATCAAGAAGGACGGGACCGGCGACGGCACCCCGGAGCCGATCGCCCTGGTCCGCAACCCCGACATCCTCGCCGGGCTCGTCGCGGCCCGTGCCGAGGGAGCCCTGGCGCGCGGGACGGTGCTCGTCGGGTTCGCCGCGGAGACCGGCGATGCCGAGGGCGATCCCCTCGACCACGCCCGGGCCAAGCTGGCACGCAAGGGCGTCGACCTGCTCGTGCTCAACGACGTGTCCGGCGGCTCGGTCTTCGGGCGCCCCGACAACGAGGTCCACCTGCTCACCCCCGACGCTGTCGTCGACGGCCCGCACGCGGGCAGCAAGAGCCAGGTCGCACACGCCGTCTGGGACAGGGTGGTCGGACTGCGCGCCGACTCCGCATAGGATCTGCTGCAGCACGCCGGGCCGCAGGTGCCCGATCGAACCCCCTGGAAGGGCCTGCCCAATGACCTCACGTCTGTTCACCTCGGAGTCCGTGACCGAGGGACATCCCGACAAGATGGCCGACCAGATCAGCGACGCCATCCTCGATGACCTCCTGAGCCAGGACCCCAGGTCCCGTGTCGCGGTCGAGACCCTGCTCACCACCGGCCAGGTGCACGTGGCCGGCGAGGTCACCACCGAGGGCTACGCCGAGGTGATGGACATCATCCGCGCCGTGGTGCTCGAGATCGGCTACGACCACTCCGAGAAGGGCTTCGACGGCGAGTCCTGCGGCGTCCAGGTCTCCATCGGCCGGCAGTCCCCGGACATCGCCCAGGGCGTCGATGACGCCTTCGAGGAGCGGGTCGAGGGCTCGGCCGACGCGCTGGACCGCCAGGGTGCCGGCGACCAGGGCCTGATGTTCGGCTTCGCCTGCACGGACACCCCCGAGCTCATGCCGCTGCCGATCCACCTCGCCCACCGCCTGGCCGAGCAGCTCACCGATGTGCGCAAGTCCGGGCAGCTGCCCTACCTGCGCCCCGACGGCAAGACCCAGGTGACGATCGGGTACCAGGGCGCCAGCGCCGTGAGCGTGGACACCGTCGTGGTGAGCTCCCAGCACGCGGGGGACGTCGACCTCGACACCCAGCTGGCCCCGGAGATCCGCAAGTTCGTCGTCGAGCCGATCCTCTCCGAGCTCGACCTCGACACCTCGGGCGTGCGCCTGCTGATCAACCCGACCGGGAGGTTCGTGACCGGTGGCCCGATGGGCGACGCCGGCCTCACAGGTCGCAAGATCATCGTCGACACGTACGGCGGCTTCGCCCGCCACGGCGGCGGCGCGTTCTCCGGCAAGGACCCGTCGAAGGTGGACCGCTCCGCGGCCTATGCCATGCGCTGGGTGGCCAAGAACGTGGTCGCCGCGGGCCTGGCCACCAAGTGCGAGGTCCAGGTGGCCTACGCGATCGGCAAGGCGCACCCGGTCGGGGTGTTCGTGGAGACGTTCGGCACGGGCGTCCTGCCCGACGAGGCGATCCAGGCAGCCGTCCTCGACGTGTTCGACCTGCGCCCCGGGGCGATCATCCGCGACCTGCAGCTGCTGGACACCTCCGTCGTGAAGTACCGGCCCACAGCCGCCTACGGCCACTTCGGCCGCGAGTCGGCCGGGGGCTCCACCTTCACGTGGGAGCGCCTGGACCGCGTCGACGACCTGCGGGCCGCCGCAGCCCTGTGATCGTCCTGCCGGCGGGGTTCACCGCGAGCCCGCTGGCAGACGCCGACATCGACGGTGTCGTCGCGCTCGTGCGCGCGCTGCGAGCTCCACGACTCCGGTGAGGCCATGTACGAGCGCGCCGACCTCGTCGCCGACCTCGTGCTGGCCGACCGGCGGCGAGACGCGCTGGTCGTGCGGGACCCCGGCTGGGGTCGTGGTCGCGTGGGGGCTGATCGTGCGCGCCCGCACGCGCTGGGCCGACGTCCACCCCGACCACCGTGGGCTGGGCCTCGGCCGCAGCCTGGTGCAGTGGTCCGTGGATCGCGCCGGGCAGCTGGGCGCGGACCGGATCGGCCAGACGGTCGAGGACACCCGGGCCGACGCGCGCGACCTGTTCCAGCGGTCCGGCGCCCTGCCCGTGCGCACGGCGTGGATCCTGCGCCGGGACGACGAGCCCGCCTCGCCGCCCGCACCACCCGACGACCTGCCGGGCATCGTGCTGCGCGGGTCGACGCCTGCCGACGAGGTCGAGGCCCTGGAGATGATGGAGCTCGCGTTCAGCCAGTGGCCCGACCGGCAGCCGTCCACGCTGGCCACCTGGCAGGCGATGGTCACGCGGCGCGAGGGCTTCACCGCCGACCAGCTGCAGCTCGCGGTCGGCTGCCGACGCCCGGATCGTGGGGGCGGCGTTCCTGATCGACGACGGCCAGGAGCTGTGGGTCGACAAGCTCGCGACCCATCCCGGGTTCCGCGGCCGGGGGATCGGCAGCGCGCTCATGCGCCGGACGTTCGTCCTGGCCCACGCCCGCGGCCGACGCGCCACGTGCCTGTCCACCGACTCCACCACCGGCGCCCTGCCGTTCTACGAGCGCCTCGGGATGCAGGTCACGCGCTCGTTCACCCACTGGGCCATCCCGCTCGGCGTCGGGCAGCGCGCCATGACCCAGGGCCAGATCCCGTTGCTGCCCGAGGAGCCGGCACCGGCCGACGCAGGGCCCGCCGGGTGCGGGTGCGCCACCCGGCGGCCGAGAGGCTGCCGGTGGCCCGCGTGGCCCTGATGACCCCCGTCCCGCACCTCGACCATGTCTTCGACTACGAGGTGCCCGAGAAGCTGGCGGCGGCCGCGGTGCCCGGGGTGCGCGTGCGGGTGCGCCTGGCAGGTCGGCTGGTCGACGGCTTCGTCCTGGAGCGGGTCGCGACCTCGACCGGGAGCTGCAGCCGCTGAGCTCCGTGCACGGCCCCGCGGTGCTGACCCCGGAGATCGCCGCCCTGTGCCGGGCGGTGGCTGACCGGTACGCCGGCGCGCTGGCCGACGTGCTGCGCTTCGCCGTGCCGCCCCGGCACGCCCGCGTGGAGGCCCGCGCGGGTCAGCCGTGCCGCCGCGGCGACCGCTCCGCTGGACCCTGTCGACCCGGCTCGGCGTGGGCGGCCTACCGCGGCGGGGCCGAGCTGCTCGGCGGGATCGGCGGGCCGGTCCCGATGCGCGCGCTGTGGGTGGCGGCCCCCGGCGAGCAGGCCGAGCCCCGGATCGCCGACCTGGCCCGTCGCGTGCGCGCACGCGGCCGGGGGTCCTGGTCGTGGCCCCCGACGCGGCCGAGGTCGACCGCATCGCGGCCGCGCTGGGCCGAGCAGCGGGCCCGGCTGCTCCGCCTCGTGCCGAGCCCGGCCCCGAGGCCCGCTACCGGGCGTTCCTGCCGTGCTCGGCCGGCGCCGCGCGGGTCGTGGTCGGCACCCGGGCGGCGGTCTTCGCCCCCGTGGTCGACCTGGGCGCGATCGTCGTCTGGGACGACGGCGACGAGTCCCTGGCCGAGCCACATGGCCCCGGGCTGGCATGCCCGGGAGGTCGCGGCGCTGCGCAGTGCCGCGACGGACACGTCCCTGGTGCTCGGCGGGCTCCTCGGTGACCCTCGAGGGTGCCCGGATGGCCCCCTCGGGCTGGCTGGCCGATCGAGGTGGCGCGCCCGGCCCTGCGCGCGCGGATGCCGCGCGTCCAGGTGGCCGCCGACCTGGCCGCCGACCCTGCGCGCTCCGGGTCGCCGGATCCCCTCGGTGGCGATCGAGGTCCTGCGCACGGCGGTGGCCCCCGGCCCGGTGCTCGTCGAGCGTCCCGCGGGCCGGCTACCTGCCGATGCTGGCCTGCCAGTCCTGCCGTGAGCCGGTCGCGTGCCCGCAGTGCGCCGCGGCCATGCGGGCCCAGGGGCCGGATCGCCAGCCCTCCTGCCGAGCACCCACGGACCCGTCCCGGACTGGCGGTGCCCGGTGTGCGCCGGGCAGGTGGTGCGCGCGGTGGTCGTGGGGGTCCGCCGGACGGCCGAGGAGTTCGGCCGCGCCCTGCCCGGTGTCCAGGTGGTCACCTCCTCGGGCGAGGACCACGTGCGGGCCCTGCCCCGAGCGCCGGACGTCGATGGTCGTGGCCACCCCCGGCGCCGAGCCCGATCCCGGCCCGGACGGCTACGCCGCTCTGGTCCTGCTCGACGCGGCCGCCACCCTGTCCCGGCCCGGCCTGCGCGTGGCCGAGGAGGTGCTGCGCCGCTGGTTCGCCGCAGCGTCGCTGGTCCGCCCGGCTGCGGACGGGGGGCCGGGTCCTGGTCGTGGGGGATCCCGACATCCGCGAGGTGCAGGCGCTCGTCCGCTGGGACCCGCGCGGCTACGCCGACCGCGAGCTCGCCGAGCGGGCCGCAGCTGCACCTGCCCCCGGCGGTGCGGGTCGCCCAGCTAGGTCGGCCCGGCGCTGGCCACCCGGGAGCTCGCCGACGCGCTGGCCGAGGAGCTCGGCGGCAGGGTGCTGCGCCGCTCCGGTCCGCTGCCCGGTCCCCGAGGACTCCGTGACGCTGGCTGCTCGCGGTCTCGCTGGCCGACGGCCCGGCCCTGTCGGCAGCGCTGCACCGGCTGCAGGCGGCGCGCAGCGCGCGGCAGGCCCCCATGGTCGGCGTCCGGATGGACCCGGTGGCCGCTGAGCGTGATCCGCCCGCCTAGAATGGGCGGATGCCGCTGCAACCGATCCGCCTGTTCGGCGACCCCGTCCTGCGCACGCCGGCGGCGCCGGTCGAGACCTTCGACAAGGAGCTGCGCACGCTCGTCGCGGACCTGACCGACACCATGCTCGACGCCCCGGGTGTGGGGCTGGCGGCGCCGCAGATCGGCGTCTCGCTGCGGGTGTTCACGTACTGGGTCGATGACGTGGTGGGCCACCTGATCAACCCGAGCCTGGACCTGTCCGACGAGGAGCAGGACGGCGAGGAGGGCTGCCTGTCCCTGCCCGGGCTGACCTACGACACCAAGCGGGCGCTGCGCGTGGTCGCCACGGGCATGAACATGCACGGCGAGCCGGTCACCATCGAGGGCTCGGACCTGCTGGCCCGCTGCGTGCAGCACGAGACCGACCACCTCGACGGGATCCTGTTCATCGATCGGCTCGACACCGTGGCGCGCAAGGCGGCGATGAAGGAGATCCGCGAGTCCGAGTGGTTCGGCCCGCCGGCCCCGGTCGTGCGGTTCAGCCCGCACTCGCTGCGCCCGGGTCTGGGCTGATGCGGGTCCTGTTCGCGGGAACCCCGGAGGCTGCGGTGCCCTCCCTGCGGGCGCTGCTGGCCTCGCCGCACGAGGTGGTGGCGGTCCTCACCCGGCCCGACGCACCCGCCGGGCGCGGCCGCCGGATGATGCCCTCGCCGGTGGCCGAGATCGCCATGGCCGAGGGCATCGAGGTCCTGCGCCCCGCGCGGGCCGGCGACCCCGAGTTCCTCGACCGCCTGGCCCAGATCGGCCCGGACGCCGCGCCGATCGTGGCCTACGGCGGGCCTGATCCCGCCGGCCGCCCTCGCCGTCCCGACCCACGGCTGGATCAACCTGCACTTCTCGCTGCTGCCCGCCTGGCGGGGTGCCGCCCCCGTGCAGCACGCCGTCATGGCCGGCGACGAGGTCACCGGGGCCAGCACGTTCCGGCTGGAGGAGGGCCTGGACACCGGGCCGGTGTTCGGCGTCGTCACCGACACGATCGGACCCACCGACACGGCCGGGGACCTGCTCGGCCGGCTGGCGGTCTCCGGCGCCGGGCCTGCTGGTGGCCACCCTCGACGGGCTCGAGGCCGGCGCCCTCGTGCCGGTCCCCCAGGCCGCCGACGGCGTGAGCCTGGCGCCCAAGATCCGGGTCGAGGATGCGCGGGTGCACTGGACGACCCGGCGATGCGCGTCGACCGGCTCGTGCGCGGCTGCACCCCGGCGCCGGGGGCGTGGAGCCAGTTCCGCGGCGAGCGGATCAAGCTCGGTCCGGTCCGACCCGCTCCGAGGTCGGGACCTGGAGCCCGGCGAGGTCCGGGTGGTCAAGAACAGCGTGTGGGTCGGCACCGCCACCCACGCGGTGCTCCTGGGCGAGGTCAGGGCCGAGGGCAAGAAGCAGATGGCCGCGGGCGACTGGGCCCGCGGGGTCCGCGTGGAGCCGGGCGAGCGCCTTGGCTGACGGCCGGACCCCCCAGGGCAGCCGTCCCCGGTCCGGCGGGCGCCCGCAAGTCCCGAGCCCGCGAACCGGCCCGCGCGGATGGACCCGGCCCGTCTGGCGGCCTCGACCTCTTCCGCGCCGTCGAGCTCGACGGTGCGTACGCCAACATCGCATGGCCGCGGATCCTGGCCCATCACCGGCTCTCCGGCCGCGACGCCGGCTTCGCGACCGAGCTCGGGTACGGCGCTCTGCGCTGGCGGGGCCGGCACGACGCCATCCTCACCGACTGCGTCGACCGCGACCTGGACACCCTCCAGCCCGAGCTCCTCAACGCCCTGCGCCTCGGGGTCCACCAGCTGCACAACATGCGCGTCAGCGACCACGCCGCCGTCGGGGAGACCGTCGAGCTGGCCCGCCAGACCGTCAACCAGGGCGCGGCCGGGTTCGCGAACGCCGTCCTGCGGCGCGTCGCCCGTGGCGGCACCGCGGAGGACTGGATGGAGCACCTGGTCGCCTCCCGGGCCCTGCCCGCGCTGGAGGCCGACCCGGTCGCGCACCTGGCCGTCACGACGTCGCACCCGGCCTGGATCGTGGGCGGGATCCACGACGCCCTGGCCGCCTCGAACCCGCAGCGCACCTGGGACGACACCCGTGCGGAGCTCCTGGCCGACAACGCGTCGGGGGCCGTCACCCTGGTCGCGCGCACGCTCGGGCGCCAGGAGCTGGCGGCCCGGCTGGCCGAGCAGGGCATCTCCGCGCACGACGGTGCCCTGTCGCGCCTGGCGGTGCGGGTCGATGCGGTCAACCCCGCGACCATCCCCGAGGTGGCCACCGGCGCGGCCGGGGTGCAGGACGAGGGCAGCCAGGTGGTGGCGCTCCTCCTGGCCGACGCCGCCCTCGAGGGCCCGGACTCCCGCTGGCTGGACATGTGCGCCGGTCCCGGCGGGAAGGCCGCCCTGCTCGCCGGGCAGGTGGTGCAGCGCGGCGGATCGCTGACGGCCGTCGAGCTTCATCCGCACCGGGCCGACCTGGTCAGGGCCTCGCTGCGACCGATCCGGGGCCGCCACGAGGTCATCGTCGCCGACGCCACCGCCGAGGACATCGGCACCGGCTACGACCGGGTCCTGCTCGACGCGCCCTGCACGGGGCTGGGGGCACTGCGCCGGCGACCCGAGTCGAGGTGGCGCCGCTCGGCCGAGGACCTCGCGGAGCTCACCGCCCTGCAGCGCCGGCTCCTGGCCCGTGCCCTCGAGGTGGTGCGCCCCGGCGGGTTGGTGCTCTACGTCACCTGCTCCCCGCACCTGGCCGAGACGCAGGCCGTGGTGGCCACGGCCGACCGGCTCGGCGGGACGGTCATCCCGGTGGGGGAGCAGCCGGAGCTGGTGCTCCCCGAGGGCTCCGTGGCAGGGGCCCACCTGCGGCTGTGGCCGGGCAGGCACGACACCGACGGCATGTTCGCCGCGCTCATCCAGCGGCGCTGACGCCAGCACCCGGCTCCACGACGTCCGGGTCCAGGCGGCGGCCGAACAGCCACAGGCCGATCGCGCACCCGGCGGCGACGGACCCGGAGACCAGCAGGGGCAGGACCCCCGACCCGGGTCCCGCCGTCCAGAGCAGGCCCGCCCAGAGCCCTGCGACCAGGATCCCGGCCCCGGCCAGGCCCTGGAACAGCCCCTGCGCGTGGCCGCGGACGTCCGGCGGGGCCAGCGCGCTGATCCACGCCTTTCCGACGCCGTCGGTGATTCCGGCGAACCCGCCGTACACCACCAGCAGCGCCACCACCGCCCAGCCGCCGTCGACGAGTCCCAGCCCCAGGTAGCCGACGGCGAAGCAGGCCAGGCCCAGCGCGTACACCCGGGAGCGGGGCCACCGGTCGCTGAGGGCCCCAGCGGGGTAGGCGATGGCCGCGCTGGCCAGGTTGAACAGCGCGTAGGCACCGGCCACCTGCGCCGCGCTGTAGCCGAGCTCGTTGACCCGCAGCAGGATCAGCGCGTCCGGGAAGTTCACCAGCGCGAACAGGCCCAGGACCGCGGCCAGCCGGCGCACGCGACGGGGCAGCGCAGCCCGGTGCTGCCCGGTGGCGGGGCTCGTCGCGTTCGCCGGGCTCGGCGCGGCCGGGGCTCGCGGGGCACGCCGCGGGCCCGACTCCCGGGTGAGGGTGACCAGGGCCACGCTGAGCACCGCGGGGATCACCGCGATCCACAGCGCCAGGCCGATGTCGTCCCCTGTGGCGGTGAGGATCGCCAGGCCCAGCAGCGGGCCGATGACCGCCCCGACCGTGTCGGCAGCGCGGTGGAAGCCGAACACCTTGCCCATCGACTCCGTGGGGACCCCCTCGGCGAGCAGCGCATCGCGCGGTGCCCCGCGGATCCCCTTGCCGATCCGGTCCACCACCCGACCCAGCAGGACCACGGGCCACACCGCGGCCGCCGCGATGACCAGCTTCCCGAGGGCGGCCAGCCCGTAGCCGCCCACGACGGCGGGCTTGCGGCCGAACCGGTCCGACCAGCGCCCGGAGAGGTACTTCATCGCCGCTGCGACGCCCTCCGCCACCCCTTCGATCAGGCCCACGACAGCCGCGGGAGCCCCCAACGTCGTCGTCAGCAGGATCGGCAGCAGCGGGTACATCAGCTCGCTGGCGGCGTCCTGGGCCAACGAGACGGCGGAGAGCACCTTGACGTTGCGCGTCAGCCAGCGCCGGTCCTGCGCCGAGGTGCTCACGGCGCCCAGAGTAGGGCCGCCGTCGGGAATGGTCGGGCAGCGCCCGGCGTTGAACGCTCCGACGAGGAGGAGTTCCAGTTGCTGGTCCACACGCACGACGAACCCCGCACCACCGGGGCGGCCACCGGATTGCCGCTAGGCTCAGGTGCCATGACGACCGCCAGCCCGCCGCCGACGGAGTCGGACGCGCAGCGGTCTGCCCGGTTCGAGCGCGATGCCCTGCCCCACCTGGACTCCCTCTACAGCGCGGCCCTGAAGCTCACCCGCAACCCCGCGGAGGCCGAGGACCTCGTCCAGGAGACGTTCCTCAAGGCCTTCGCCGCGTTCCACCAGTACAAGGACGGCACCAACCTGCGTGCCTGGCTGTACCGGATCCTGACCAACACGTTCATCAACTCCTACCGCAAGAAGCAGCGGGAGCCCCTGCAGTCCTCCACCGACGACGTCGAGGACTGGCAGATGGCCCGCGCCGAGGGGCACACGTCCGGGGGCCTGCGCTCGGCTGAGGCCGAGGCCCTCGACAGCCTGCCCGACTCCGATGTCACCGCCGCGCTGGCGGCACTGCCCGAGGAGTTCCGCATGGCGGTCTACTACGCCGACGTCGAGGGGTTCGCCTACAAGGAGATCGCCGAGATCATGGGCACCCCGGTGGGGACGGTCATGTCCCGGCTGCACCGCGGCCGCAAGCTCCTGCGTGCGAACCTCGAGGACTACGCGATCGAGCGCGGCCTGATCCGCTCCGGATCGCAGGGGGATCCGTCATGAGCTGCGGCAATCCCCATGAGCTGGACTGCCAGTCCGCCCTCGATCACCTCTACGAGTTCCTCGACGGCGAGGTGCCACCCACCGATCACGAGAAGATCGCCCATCACCTGCAGGAGTGCGGCCCCTGCCTGCAGGAGTACGACGTCGAGCGGATCGTCAAGGCCCTGGTCGCCCGGTCCTGCTGTGAGGTCGCCCCGGCCCAGCTGCGCTCCCGCCTCGTGGCCGAGCTCGTGAGCGTGCGGATCCAGATCGACCCGCCGGACAGGGCCTGAGCCGCGCCGCAGGCCCAGGCCGGTCGTCGCACGGCAGGATGTCCCCGTGCATCTGTCCCAGCACCTGACCGTCCCGCACGTCCGGCCCGAGGTCGTCGCCGACGCGTGCACGCTCCTCGAGGACGAGGTGCGCCGGACCTCGGGCATCTCGGGGATGGCCATCCGATCGGCCTACCGGGTCCTGACCGGGATCCGCCCCGGGATGGTCCCCAGCGCCGTCGACGGGCTGCTCGACCCCTTCGCCGACCAGCTCGATCCCTTCTACCAGCAGCACGTCACCACCGGCGTCCCGCTGGTCGACATCCTGACCTCCCAGCGCACGAGCATGGCCGAGGCCCTGCTGTCCATCACCGACGACCGCGCCGAGCGCACCAGCCAGGTGACGCTGCGCCGCACCTACCAGCGAGTGCGCGGGTCGGCCCGTAGCTACGTCGAGGCGGCCGCGCCCGGGATCGCCACGCTGATCGATGCGCACACCCCAGCCGTCGATCGGCCCGATCCGGAGCCCTGACCGCAGGGCACGGGGACGTGACCGCGCCGATCCGGCACGGTTGCACCTGCTGGCCCTGCCGCATGGGTGATCCGGGCCTTCAGGAGGCCGCGGCATAGGCGGCCGCGACCCATCCGGCCAGTTCGTCGTCGAGGGCGGCCAGGTCGCGCACCTCGAGGTGGTGCATCCACCTGCCCGGGTAGGGCTCCACGACCTGCTTCCAGCGTGGGCTGTCGAGCCGCTGGCGCAGTCCCAGGGACAGCACCACCTCCGCATCCGGGTGGGCCAGCCACGCCCCGGGCAACCACAGCCAGGCGAACCCGATCCGGTGCCGGAACGCCACCTGCGTCGCCGTGAGCCGGACCACAGCGGGCCCGAGGCCGGCGACCACCCCGCTGGTCCAGCCGAACACCGCCGCCCCGAGGGCAGTCGCAGCGAAGAACTCCGCGATCTGCGGCAGGGAGTTCACGTCGTCATCGAGCTGCCACTCGGTCGCCATGGGGCTGACGCTAGCGGGTCGAGACCGCGTGCCGGGGGGACGTCGCCGGGTGAGTGTGCCGGGATGCCACGGCGGGATTTCGCCGGCCGTGCGCCGATGTGCGACCATGGGGCCTTCGTAGGACGTGAGGAGTCGACATGAGCAAGCGCGCCCGCAAGCGCCGTTCCCGCAAGGGCAAGGGGGCCAACCACGGCCGCCGCCCCAACGCCTGACTGACCTCGGGAGGCATCGAGGAGGGACCCACGGTCCCTCCTCGTTCGCATGTCGGGGACTGCTCCGATCGGGGTAACGGTCAAGACCCGGCCCCCATGGGTCGAATAGACCGACGTGAGCCTTACATCCGTGGGTTCGGTCTCCTTCGGGATGCCGGAGCGTTCGACCCGGGCAACATCAGCCCGGTCCGTCGAACCGTACCTGCGCGCCCTGGTCGAATCCGGGGGCTCGGACCTGCATGTCAAGGTCGGGTCGCCGCCACGGGTGCGCATCGATGGGCGGCTGCGCAAGCTGCAGGCCCCCGAGCTGACCGCTGACGACACCGAGCACATGGTCCGCCAGGTGCTGCGCTCGGACCTCGTCGAGTACTTCGAGCGCACCTGCGAGGCGGACTTCGCCTACGCGATCGAAGGGCTCGGGCGGTTCCGGGTCAACGCCTTCCGGCAGCGCGGATCCGCGGGGATGGTCTTCCGCCGGGTCGCGATCGGTGCCGACCCCCTGGAGAACCTCGGGCTGCCCGCCGTGGTCTCCGCGCTGGCCACCGAGCCCCGTGGCCTGGTGCTCGTGACCGGGCCGACCGGCTCGGGCAAGTCCACCACGCTGGCCGGCATGATCGACCATGTCAACAGCCACCGCGAGGTCAACATCGTCACGATCGAGGACCCGATCGAGATCGTCCACTTCGACAAGCTGGGGATGATCAGCCAGCGCGAGGTGCACGTCGACACCGACGACTTCGCCACCGCCATGCGCGGCGCGATGCGCCAGGACCCCGACGTGATCATGGTCGGTGAGATGCGCGACCTGGAGACCGTGAAGGCCGCCATCACCGCGGCCGAGACCGGGCACCTGGTCATGTCGACGCTGCACACCGTGGACGCCCAGGAGACGGTCGCCCGCATCATCGACTTCTTCCCGCCGCATGAGCAGCAGCAGGTGCGGTTCTCCCTGGCCGGGGCCCTGCGCGGGATCCTCTGCCAGCGCCTGGTCCTGCGCGCCGACGGCCGCGGTCGCGCCGTGGTCATGGAGGTCTGCGTCAACACCGGTCGCGTGGCCGATGCGATCGCGGATCCGGCCAAGACCTCGATGCTCTCCTCGCTGGTGGCCGAGGGTGGCTACTACGGCATGCAGACCTTCGACCAGCACCTGACGGTGCTCTACCGCGACGGGATCGTCAGCCTCGACGCCGCCCTCTCGGCATCCAGCAACCCGCACGACCTGATGGTCGAGCTGCGCAGGCTGGGACTCGTGTCCTGATCTGCACCCACAGGGGCCTACGCTCGGCGTCGTGACCATCCTGCGCTTCACCGTCACCGACGCCGACACCGCGCTCGCCCTGGGCAGCGGTGACGTCCCCGTGCTCGCCACGCCCCGCCTGCTCGCGTGGATGGAGGCGGCCACGGTTGCCGCCGCATCCGTGCGCGTGGACGCGACGAGCACCACCGTCGGCGTCGAGGTGTGGATGCGCCACCGCCGGGCCTCGTCGGTCGGGGCGCAGGTCGAGGTCGAGGTCACCGAGGTCACCGAGCAGGATCGGGGGCTGGCGTTCGAGGTCGTCGCCCGGGAGGTCCCCGCTGCGGGCTCCGACGCGGCGAGCGTGCGCGAGATCGCCTCCGGGCGTGTGCTGCGGGCCATCGTCGACCGAGGGTCGTTCCTCAGCCGGCTGTGAGCCGGGCATGGGCTGCCGACGGGATCGCCCAGGCCATGGGCGGACCTTAGCCGCGGCATGGCGCCGGGTGGAGGCGCCCCATCCGCGGTCGGTCGTAGCGTCAGTGCCATGCCCACCACCCCGGTGGGCCCCGTCCCCAGGAGGAACCATGCGCATCCGCATGCTGGCCCTGTCCGGCGCCCTCGCCGCATCCACTGTCCTGATCCCCCCGGCCATGGCGACCGACACGACCCCGACCGTTCCCGGCACCACGACCACCGCACCGGCGCCTGCACCCGTGAAGTTCCGCAACTCCTGCAACCCGGCGATCGCCGCGCTGCCGCCGACTGTCGAGGGCCAGCCCGCTGCCTTCGTGCCCGGGGCTGCCAAGGGCGTGTACGTCTGGCACGAGAAGGCCGGCTGGCGCCTGCGTGTGACGCACCCGCAGGCCAGGGACGCCGCCGGCAAGCCCAGCCTGATCGAGGTCCGGGGCCGGATCACGTCCAGCCGACCCCTCAGCAACGTCCGGACGGTGCGTCTGGAGGACAAGCAGCGTGGGGAGTGGGTGTCTGTGCAGCGTCCCAAGCGCAAGGTGATGGACTTCCGGTTCGTCAACGGTGGGTTCATCGACGGCATCAACTTCACCGCCGGGTGCGCCGGCCGCCTGGGCTTCACCGTCTGGGAGATCACGAAGGACGACACGGGCAAGGTCGTGCGCACCCCGCTGCCGGTCTTCGTCGGGTCGGTCCCGACCGAGGTGACCGGCACCACCCTCCCGTCGCTGGCCACCAACGCCCCGGCTGGCGTGGCCGCGTGTCGTGATCCTGCGCTCCCCTGTGGCCACGACCTCCTGACCCACGCGCCCGTGGCCGTGCCGGGACCTGACGAGGCCCCGGCACGGCCACGGCTGCCTTCCGCCCAGGGCAAGGGGGTCGATCCCCGCGCCGCACCCCGGATACAGTGGGGACCCCCGAGGTGAGGATCGACCGATGTCCGAGGACCGCGGCGCCCTGATGGCCGCCGAGATCGCCGAGCAGCCCGAGGCCCTGGCCCGGCTGCTGGCCCCGCAGGCCCTCCTGCGGGCGCGCAGCCTCGCCGCGACCATCCGTGACCGGAGCCCGAGGTTCGTGCTGCTCGCCGCGCGCGGGACGAGCGACCACGCGGCCCTCTACGCCAAGTACCTCGTCGAGGTCTCGCTCGGCCTTCCCGCCGGCCTGGCCTCGCCCTCGACGATGACCGCCTACGGGGCGCGACCGGACCTGTCCGACGTGCTGCTGCTCACGGTCAGCCAGAGCGGCGGCTCGCCGGACCTCATCGAGACCGTGCGCACCGCGCGGGCGGGCGGCGCGACGACGCTCGCGGTCACGAACAACCCCGGCAGCGCCCTCGGTGCGGCTGCCGAGCTGCACTTCGATGTCCTGGCCGGCCCCGAGCGCGCCGTGGCGGCGACCAAGTCCTACTCCTCCCAGCTGCTCGCCCTCTGGCTGATCATCGACGCCTTCCGGGGCGGGGACGCCTCCGCCGCGCGGGTGATCCCCGAGGCTGCGCAGTCCCTGGTCGATCGCCGGGGCGAGGTGGCCGAGCTGGCCTCCCGCTACCGCTTCACCGACCGACTCGTGACCACGGGACGCGGGTACTCCTACCCCACGGCGCGTGAGGCCGCCCTGAAGCTCATGGAGACCTCCTACGTCGCTGCGCATGCCTTCTCCGGCGCCGACCTCCTGCACGGCCCGCTGGCGATGATCGACCACGATCACCCGGTGATCGCCGTCGTGCCGGATGGCAGGGGTGCCGAGGCCATGCAGCCGGTGCTCGAGCGACTGGCAGAGCGGGGAGCCGACGTGACCGTGTTCGGCGGGGCGCGCTCGACCGGGCTGGGCACGGTGGGCTACGACCTGCGCTGCGCGGACGTCACCGAGGAGCTGCACCCGGTCGTCGACATCATCCCGCTGCAGCAGCTGGCACTGCAGATGACGCTGGCGCGCGGCTTCAACCCGGACGCCCCGCGCGGGCTGAGCAAGGTGACCGAGACGCTGTAGGGCCAGCCGCACCGCGGGGAGCGGCGAGGACGCGCCAGGGCGCGGGGAGGGGCAGGTGTGCCGATGGCCGTGCGCACGCTGGCGGAGATCGCCTCCGATCGCACCGACCTCGAGCCCGCCGCCATCGCGCACTGCGAGTCCCTGCTGCGCGACCTCGGGCTGCTGGCCGACCTCGCCTTCTCGGACCTGATCCTGTGGCTGCCGGTCTGGAACCAGGGCGGCTTCGTGGCCGCGGCCCAGGTGCGTCCGTCGACGGCCGCCACGCGCTACCCCAACGACCTCGTGGGGACGTTCACCCCGCGCGGTCGGCGACCCGAGCTGGATCGGGCGTGGTCGGCACCGGGGCTGGGCCAGCTCGCCCCCCGGACCGACCCCCTCCTGCCGGCATCCGGTGAGGCGGTGGGGGTGGGTCGCAGCGCCAACGGGCCGTGGATCGCCGCGCTGACCCGCTCGGCCGTGCCGGCGACCCGCGCGTCGGGCACCCTCGAGCGTGCCTACCTGCGCGCCGCCGACGACCTGTTCTCGATGATCCGGGCCGGGGAGTTCCCCTATCGGGAGGTCTCGGACTCCACCGGGGCCGAGCCCCGGGTCGGCGACGGACTGATCCGGCTCGATGCCTCCGGCGTCGTGGAGTTCGCCAGCCCCAACGCCTCGTCGGCCTACCGCCGGCTCGGGCTGGCCACCGACCTCATCGGTGCGCACCTGGGACTCGTCAGCGGCCGGATCGCCCGGCGTGGCGGTGCCGTGGATTCCAGCGTCGCCCTGGTCTGCGGGGGGCGGATGCCCGGCGAGGTCGAGCTCGCCTCGGACACCGCCACCGTCACGGTGCGGGCGCTGCCCCTGCGGGGTGCCGGCGGGCAGCGCGGGTCCCTGGTACTGGTGCGCGACGTCACCGAGCTCCGTCGCCGCGAGCGCGCCCTGCTGAGCAAGGACGCGACGATCCGCGAGATCCACCACCGCGTCAAGAACAACCTGCAGACGGTGGCGGCGCTGCTGCGCCTGCAGGCCAGGCGCCTGGACGAGCCCGGGGCCGCCGCGGCCCTGGCCGAGGCCGAGCGCCGTGTCGGTGCCATCGCCGTCGTGCACGACCTGCTGGCTCAGGCGAGCACCGAGGAGGTGCCCTTCGACGCCGTGGCCGACAGGCTGGTGACGATGGTGCGCCAGACCTCGGCGCCGGACATGGGCACGCGTCGGATCGAACGGTCGGGGTCGTTCGGCGAGGTGCCGGCCGAGCAGGCGACCTCCCTGGCGATGGCACTGGTCGAGCTCGTGGCCAACGCCGTCGAGCACGGCGCAGACGATGTGACGCTGCGCAGCTCCCGTGATGTCGCCGGGCTGCACGTGGTCGTCAGCGATCGGGGTCCGGGCTTCCCCCCGGGGTTCGAGGTCGCCTCATCGCCGAGGCTGGGGCTGCGGATCGTCGACACGCTCGTGCGTGAGGAGCTCAAGGGCACCCTGACGCTGGGCCGCGTGGGGGACCGCACCGAGGTCGCGGTGGACCTGCCCCCCGAGCGCTGATCGACCCCGGCACGACGAGGAGCGGCCGGACCCCGGGGGTCCGGCCGCTCCTCGAGTCGGTGCGTCGTGTGCCGTCAGCTGTGTGCGCGGGCGCGGGCCCGGGCGTTGCGGCGCTTGAGAGCGCGGCGCTCGTCCTCGCTCATCCCGCCCCAGACGCCTGCGTCCTGGCCACTCTCGATGGCCCACTTCAGGCAGACGTCGACGACCTCGCACCGATGGCACACGGCACGAGCCTCTTCGATCTGCATGAGCGCGGGACCTGTGTTCCCGATGGGGAAGAACAGCTCCGGATCCTCGTCACGGCATGCCGCCTTGTGGCGCCAGTCCATGTCTCCTCATCTTTCCTGCGCCCCGATCGGGGCGCTCTCACCACGGTGCCAGCCGATGTCAGGGCCGGTTCCACGGCCCCCATCACCCTCCGGTACGCTTACGACGGTTCTGGGGTGTGTCCCCAGCTCGTCCTGACTGCCCTCAAGGGTCGCAGACGATCCGCCCTGCCACAAGGGTTTTGCCCCGCGTGGGACGAGTTCAGGCTGTCGCGTACGTCACATTCTGGCAGGGAAAACGCCACCATCCGCCCAGATCGCGGCAATCCGGCGGCCGTCGGCGCATTTCGCCCACCACATCGGGCTTTTCGGCGCTGATCAGCCGACGATGCGCAGCGCGTGGGGGGTGTGCCGGAAATGGACGCAGTCGACCTGCCCCATGCCGTCGCCGTCGACCTGCAGCGCGGTCGGGGCTGCCGACCGGATCGTGAACCTGGCCTGGTCGTGCAGCAGGGTCAGCTTCCCCGGCACCTCGCCGGCACGGCTTCCCCGCAGCATCCGCAGGCCGAACCGCGCGGCGGGCAGGGGGCTCAGCGAGTGCGGGGCGAAGACGTCCAGCCCCAGGTCGAACGAGGCCCGGGGGCACGGGTTGATCGGGAAGGGCCCGAAGAACGTCCACGGGGCGGTGTTCTGGATGATCACCATGGCCAGGCCCTCGATCGGCTCCTGACCGGGAAGCTCCAGGCTCAACGGGGAGGTGCCCCGTCGCCCGAGGCCGGCGACGTACTCCTGGGCGGCGGTCCAGACGTAGCGGGTCGGGCTCGCTGTGCGCCCGGACGCGCGCTGGGCCTCCATCGAGGCGATCACCTCGGCGTCGATGCCCACCCCGGCGTTGATGGTGAACCAGTGGGAGCGCTCCTGCCCGGTCTCCAGTGGGGTGAACCGCGCGTTCCCGAGGCCGACGTCATGGCTGGCGTCCGTGCGCAGCGACTCCAGGATCATGCCCGTCGCCTCGATCGCGTCGTTCGGGAACCCGAGTGCGCGAGCCATCACGTTGGCTGAGCCACCGGGGATCGCGGCCAGCATCGGCAGGTCGGTGTGCCCGGAGTTGAGCATCCCGTTGACAGCCTCGTTGATCGTGCCGTCCCCGCCGAGGGTGATCAGCAGGTCCAGCCCGTGGGACTCGGCGGCCAACTGCTCGGCGTGGCCGCGGTGGGTCGTGGTGACGACCTCCAGGTCGACCTCGTGGCCCAGCGCCCGGGTGATGACGTCGCGCATGCCGGCTGAGGTGCTGGTCGCCTGGGGGTTGGCGATCAGCAGGCCGCGCGGCTTCATGGGCCCCACTGTAGGCCCGTAGTCTGGCGCCATGGCTGATCCGGTGCGCCCCCTGGTCGTCATCGCCGGGGCAGAGGCGCTGGCCGTGATGGGGGTGTTCATCGCGGTGGTCGTGGCCGTCGCGACCGGCGCGGCTCAAGGGCTCTCTGGCGGGAGCCCCGGGCTCGCCGTGGCCGAGATCGTCATATGGCTGTGCTTCGTGGCGGCGCTCGTGCTCATCTGGTGGGGCCTGCGCCGGCGCAGGCGGCTGGCCAGGACCCCGTTCCTGCTCGTGCAGGCGTTCGCCCTCGTGGTCGTGCCCCTGTTCCTGGGCTCCGATGTGGTTGCCTACCGGATCGCGGGCTGGGTGCTGGCCGTCACGGCGGTCTGCGCGATCGTCCTCGTGCTTCGACCCTCCGTGCGCCGCGAGCTCGCCTGAACCACCTCGGTCCGGCGTGGTTCAGCGCGGTCGGCTCGACCAGGCCGCTGCGCAGCTGGGCCAGGGACTTGGCCAGCAGCCGGGAGACGTGCATCTGCGAGACCCCGATCTGCTCGGCGATCTGGGCCTGGGTCATGTTCTCGTAGAACCGCATGTGGATGATCCGCTGCTCCCGTACCGGCAGCGTGGCCACGAGCGGGTGCAGGGTCTCGCGGGTCTCGACCTCGCCGAGGCCCGGGTCGTCCTCGCCCAGGGTGTCGACCAGGGAGGCCCCCTCGTCCATGCCGTCCGCGGAGGAGGCGTCCAGCGACAGGGTCGCGTAGGCCTGGGCCGACTCCATGCCCTCGAGGATGTCCTCGTCGGTCACGCCGAGGTGGGCGGCGAGTTCGCCGACGGTGGGGGAGCGGCCGGTCGACTGGCTGAGCTCGGCGGTGGCGCGACCGATGGAGATGCGCAGCTCCTGGAGCCTGCGGGGGACGCGGATCGCCCAGCCCTTGTCCCGGAAGTGGCGCTTGATCTCCCCCACGATCGTGGGCGTGGCGAACGTCGAGAACTCCACCCCGCGCTCGGGGTCGAAGCGGTCGACCGCCTTGATCAGCCCGATCGTGGCCACCTGGGTCAGGTCGTCGAGGCTCTCGCCGCGGTCGCGGAACCGCCGGGCCAGGAAGGCGGCCAGGGGAAGGTGCATGGTCACGAGCTCGTCGCGCGCTGACGTGCGCCGCGGATCGTCCTCGGGCAGGTCGGCGATCAGGGCGGTGAGCTCGTGCTCCCGGGTGCGGTCGCGCGTGGACCAGCGCGGCTCGGCGACCGCCTCGGCCTCCTCGATGACCTCCTCAGCCCCGTCGACGACGCCTCGGCCTCGGCCTGCTCATCCCCTCCCGGGGGCGTGACCAGCCCCGTCGCCTCCGGGTCCGCGGCCGGGCCGGTCACGGCCTGACCGCCTCGGATCGGTGGACGGCCAGCGAGATCGTGAGGTTCCGGTCCGCGGACACCGTGGCCACGACCTCGTCGACGAGGGCGGTCAGGACGGTCCACGTGAAGCTGTCGCGCTCCAGCGACCGGCCGTGGACGGTGGGCGCGGTCATCTCCACGCGCATCCCGTCGGGGGCGTCCGGGGTGAACCGGACGTCGAGGGTGGCATCGGGCGGGGCGTCACCGAGCAGCAGCGCGGCGGCTTCGTCCACCGCCAGCTTCACGTCATCGATCCGGTCGATGGTGAAGTCCAGCCGGGCGCACATGGCCGAGACCGCAGCGCGGATCAGCACCACGAACGCGCTGCTCGCGGGCACCCGCAGGGTCACGGTCGGATCGATGTCCACGGGTGGTCACGTTAGCCGATGGGGCGCACGGAGGGTGCTCGGGTCGTCACCGGCGTGGCTTCACCCCTGATCCGTCCGCCGGGCCAGGTGCTCCAGGTCGGTGCCGGTGATCCGGTGGACCGTCCACTCATCCATCGCCTGGGCCCCGAGCGAGCGGTAGAAGTCGATGGCGGGGGTGTTCCAGTCGAGCACCCACCACTCGAGGCGCGGGTAGCCCCGGTCGACGCAGATGCGCGCCAGCTGCGCCATCAGCGCCTGACCGATGCCCAGCCCGCGGAACGCGGGGCGGACGTAGAGGTCCTCGAGGTAGATCCCGTGCCGGCCCATCCAGGTCGAGGCGTTGAGGAACCACAGCGCCATGCCGGCCAGCGCACCGTCGGGGTGGCCCGCGGGTGCCTGCGCCACGTGGCAGTGGGCGGCAGGGGTGCCGCTGGGGGTGTTCCCGCCGAACAGCAGCTCCGCCAGCATCGGCTCGGTGGCCAGTACCTCGTGCGCACTGCGCTCGTACTCGGCGAGCTCACGCACCATCGCCAGGATCTCCGGGACGTCCTCGGGGCGGGCGGGCCGGATGAGTGCGGCCGCCGTCGGCGGTGGGGTGCTCGCGCTCCCGGGGACCCCGGGGGCGCCGGTGACCGCATCGCGGCCCGGTGCCCCCGGCTGGTCCGTGGCGGAGGTCACGCCGCCTTGGTCTCCCAGAAGATCTCGGCGATCTCGTCGATCTTCGCCAGCAGGGAGTCGGCCACCGCGACGTCGTTGGTGCCCTTGGTGCCGCCGGCGCCGGCCAGCTTGGTGGCCTCGTTGAACAGGGTGTTCAGCTGCGGGTACTTCTCGAAGTGCGGGGCCTTGAAGTAGTCGGTCCACAGCACCCACAGGTGGTGCTTGACCAGGTCCGAGCGCTCCTCCTTGATGGCGACGGCGCGGGCCCGGAAGTCCGCATCGTCGGAGGCGGCGTACTTGACCATGCAGGCCTTGACGGACTCTGCCTCCAGGCGCGCCTGGGCAGGGTCGTACACGCCGCAGGGCAGGTCGCAGTGGGCGTGGACGGTGGTGCGGGGGGCGAGGAACGACAGCATCTCTTCTCCTGGCTCGTGGTCTCGTGCTCGGTCGTGGTGGCCGGTGGCCGGTCGTGCAGGGGGTGCGGGGCCGCGACGGTGCCGAGGGTACCGATGCGGGGATCGTCCGCACGGTCGCCCACCACCCCACGGGTGCGTGCGCCACACTACGCCAGTGCGCGGATTCTGCTACCTGGCCGTCGCCGGTGCCTCGATGGAGCCCGCGCTGCACGACGGCGACTGGATCATCGCCCGTCGGGACGGGCGCGCCGGCGTGGGCGACGTCGTCGTCCTGGAGCACCCGGTCCGCCCGGGGATGCTGATCGTCAAGAGGGTTCAGCGCGCTGGGGACGAGGGCTACTGGGTGCTCGGGGACGCTCCGGACGCCTCCACCGACTCCCGCCACTTCGGCGCCGTCCCCGCAGGTCGTCGGTCGGGTCCTCTGGCGGGTCCGCCCGTGGGGCCGCGTCCGCTGACGCGCCCGTCCCAGCGATCGATCCGCCATTGCGCGGCCCGCCCTCGGATTCATCCGGATCTCGGACCACCAACGGTCGGAGATCCGGATCGATTGGGGGTCGCGGGGGGCCCGTTGTCCACAGAATCGCTGGTGGGCGTGGACGTTTCGTCGTGAGGGGGACACGATCCCGCCATGGATGGACGGGGGATGCGTCTGCCCGGATCGAAGCTCATCGGTCACGAGCATCCGGACGTGGCGCTGGGTCAGGCGGGGGTCTTCACCCGGGCGCAGGCGCGGGAGGCGGGTTGGGCCGACAGCCGGCAGCGTCGGCTGCTCCGAGATGGGCTGTGGGTCAGCGTCGCAGGGTCGGTGTTCCGCCACCGCGAGATTGCCGAGGGACCGTGGCAGCGCGCCTGGGCCGTCGCCCTCAGCGGCCGAGTTCCGAGTCACTCGACAGCGGCGGCGGTCTGGGGCTATGCCGTTGCAGACGAGTCATGTCACGGCATCGTCGACCACGGCGGCGGGCCATCGAGGCGATTGATCGACCATCGCCTCCCTCTCTCATGCAGGGACGTGGTTCGGATCGCCGGAATGCCCATCACCTCCGAGGTGAGGACCCTGATCGACCTGCTGTGCGGGCAGCGCGCTGAGGAATCGGTGGGTCCGATCACGGACGGCCTCAGAAGGGGCCTGCTGGAGCCAGCTGATCTGACGATGATCGCCAGTGCAGCCAGGGGGCGCACCGGTGCCAAGCACGCCCGCTCGATCGCCGAGTCGTGTGCCGGCAACCCGTGGTCGTTCCTTGAGTGGCGGTTCCAGAGGATGGCGCGGTCGATCTCGGGAGGGTGGCGCTTCAACGTTGACGTGTCCGACCCGCAGGGCGTGATCGGCCCCGTCGATGCCCTCCACGAGGGCTGCCGGATTGTGATTGAACTCGATGGCAAGCGCTTCCACGGTCCTGAGCGCTTCCAGCGCGACCGCACCCGTGACCAGCGCGTGGTCGCGATGGGCTACGTCGTGCTGCGGTTCACCTGGGCGGACCTCGACGAGCGACCCGACGACGTGGTCGCGGTCATCAGGCGCACGATGGCCCACAGGATGCGACGGACAGGTTGATGTTCAGGCGTGCCGATCCATCCGGATCTGCGACCGATCGTGGTCGCAGATCCGGATGGATCCGGAGATGAGCCGCGAGGAAGTGGATCGATCAGGCCTGGGGCGGCGGGGCGGACGGGGCGGCGGCGGGGGGGGGCGGGGCGCGGGTGACCCGCGCGACCGCGGGTCAGGGGGTGAGGACGATCTTGCCGAACAGGTCGCCGGCGGCGACGTGGCGCAGGGCCTCGTCCGCGGCGGCCAGTGGCAGGACGTGGTCGATCAACGGGCGCAGTCCGGTCGCCTGGCACATCGCCACGAGCCGCTCGAGCTCGTCGCGGGTGCCCATGGTCGAGCCGACCACGGACAGCTGGAGGAAGAAGACCCGCGACAGGTCCGCGGGCGGCTGCGAGCCGGAGGTCGCCCCGGCGATGACGACGCGCCCGCCCGGCTTCAGCGATCGCAGGGTGTGCGCCCACGTGGCCGCGCCGACCGTCTCCATCACGACGTCGACCTTCTCCGGCAGCCGGTCGCCGGAGGCGAACGCCTCGTGGGCCCCCAGCTCCACCGCGCGGGCGCCCTTGGCCTCGTCACGGGACGTGACCCACACGCGGTAGCCCGCCTGGCGGGCCAGCATGATCAGGGCGGTCGACACCCCGCCGCCGGCTCCCTGGATGAGCACCGTCTGCCCCGGCATCAGCCCCGAGCGGGTGAAGAGCATCCGGTAGGCGGTCAACCATGCCGTCGGCAGGCAGGCCGCCTCCGCCCAGCTCAGGGAGTCCGGCTTCGGGATGAGGTTCCGTGCGGGGACCGCCACGCGCTGGGCGAAGGTCCCCTGGTGCTTCTCGGACAGCAGGGTGCGGCCCGGGTCGAAGGTCTCGTCGGCGTAGCCGCCGTCGGTGATCACCCCATGGACGATCACCTCGTTGCCGTCCGGGTCCACCCCCGCGGCGTCGCAGCCGAGGATCATCGGCAGCCGCTCGGCGCGCAGCCCGACCCCCTTGAGGGTCCACAGGTCGTGGTGGTTCACGCTGGTCGCCCGGACGTCGACCACGACCCACCCCTCGGGGACCACGGGCTCGGGATGGTCACCCATCCGCAGCCCGCTCAGGGGATCATCGGTGCTGAAGGCGACTGCGCTGGCGGCGAACATGGCTCCGATCCTGCCAGAAGGGTGTGGGGGGTCGGGGAGTAGCCTTGACCGGTGTGCGGGACCGGCCCGAGCGGCCTCCCGGTGGTGTCCGCGATCGTCGAGAGGTAGTGGGACGTGGCCAATGATGCGGGATCCCGGATGGTGGCCTTCGGGACCAACGAGTGGCTCGTCGACGAGATCTACCAGCAGTACCTGAAGGACCCGCAGAGCGTGGACCGCGCGTGGTGGGACTTCTTCGCCGACTACCGGCCGGGCGAGCCGTCCACGTTGCCGGGGCCCACGGCGGGCACGGTCCCGGACGCCGACGCAGCCGCCGCGAGCCGCCCGATCGGGGCGCCGCTGATGGTGGTGGAGCCCCCGATCTCCGCCCCGACCGCACCGGTGCCCCAGGCGCCCGACACGACGCCCACCGGATCGCAGGCCCCGGCGGCCACCCCGGCGCACGCACCGGGGGTCATGCCGGAGCTGGCGCACACCGTTCCGGCCTACGAGGTCGAGGCCCCGGCGTCGGCGATGGACCAGGTCGCCCCACAGGTGGGCCTGTCCTCGATCCCGACCGGCCCCACCGGGGCCGGCGCCGTCGACCCTGCCCCCCGGGTGCTGCGCGGACCCTCGGCACGGGTCGTGGTCAACATGGAGGCCAGCCTCGAGGTCCCGACCGCCACGTCGGTCCGATCGCTGCCGGCCAAGCTGCTGATCGACAACCGCCACATCATCAACAACCAGCTGTCGCGCGGTCGCGGGGGCAAGGTGTCCTTCACCCACCTGATCGGCTACGCCGTCGTGCGGGCGCTGGCCGACATGCCGGAGATGAACGTCGGCTTCACCCGGGTCGACGGCAAGCCGGCCGTGATCGCCCACCCGGCGGTGAACCTCGGCCTGGCCATCGACATCACCAAGCCCGACGGGTCCCGCCAGCTGCTCGTGCCGTGCATCAAGGGTGCCGAGCAGGTGGACTTCGCCGCCTTCTGGGCCAGCTACGAGGAGCTGGTCCGCAAGGCGCGCACAGGCGCCCTGGGCGCCGATGACTTCGCCGGGACGACCGCGACCCTGACCAACCCGGGCACCATCGGCACCGTGAGCTCCGTGCCGCGCCTGATGTCCGGCCAGGGCCTGATCGTCGGGCGTGGGATCCCTGGACTACCCGGCCGAGTGGCAGGGGGCGGCTGAGGAGACGCTGGCACGCGCCGGTGTGAGCAAGATCCTGACCCTGACCTCCACCTACGACCACCGGATCATCCAGGGCGCCCAGTCCGGGGACTTCCTGCGCCGCGTGCACCAGCTGCTGCTCGGCGAGCACGGCTTCTACGACGACATCTTCACCTCCCTGCGGATCCCCTACGAGCCGATCCGCTGGGCGACCGACATCGCGACCAGCCACGACTCGGACCTCAACAAGACCGCGCGCGTCCAGGAGCTCATCCACGCCTACCGCGTGCGCGGGCACCTGATGGCCGACATCGACCCGCTGGACTACAAGCAGCGCAAGCACCCGGACCTCGACGTCGCCGCCCACGGCCTGACCCTGTGGGACCTCGATCGGGAGTTCGCCGTCGCAGGGTTCTCCGGCGAGCAGTTCATGACCCTGCGCGACGTCCTCAAGGTGCTGCGCGACGCGTACTGCCGCACCGTCGGCATCGAGTACATGCACATGCAGGACCCTGAGCAGCGGCACTGGATCCAGCAGCGCATCGAGACCGCTCCCGACAAGCCCGAGCGCGGCGAGCAGCTGAGGATCCTGCGCCGCCTCAACGCCGCCGAGGCCTTCGAGACGTTCCTGCAGACCAAGTACGTGGGGCAGAAGCGCTTCTCCCTCGAGGGTGGGGAGTCGGTGATCCCGCTGCTGGACGCCGTGCTCTCCGCGGCTGCCCACGACGGCATGGACGAGGTCTGCATCGGCATGCCCCACCGCGGCCGGCTCAACGTCCTGGCCAACATCGCCGGCAAGTCCTACTCGCGGATCTTCAACGAGTTCGAGGGCAACTACGGCGTCGAGAGCGTCCAGGGCTCCGGCGACGTCAAGTACCACCTGGGCACCGAGGGCACGTTCACGGCCGAGGACGGCTCCGAGGTGCGGGTGTACCTCGCGGCCAACCCGAGCCACCTCGAGGCGGTCAACCCGGTTCTCGAGGGGATCGTGCGGGCCAAGCAGGACCAGAACGAGCCCGAGCGCAAGTTCGCGGTCCTGCCCCTGCTGATGCACGGCGACGCCGCCTTCGCCGGCCAGGGGGTCGTGGCCGAGACGCTGAACCTCAGCCAGCTGCAGGGGTACCGCACCGGTGGCACGGTGCACGTGATCGTCAACAACCAGGTCGGGTTCACGACCTCGCCCAAGTACAGCCGCTCGACCGTGTACTGCACCGACGTCGCGCGGATGATCCAGGCCCCGATCTTCCACGTGAACGGCGACGACCCCGAGGCTGTGGTGCGCGTGGCCCGGATGGCCTACGAGTTCCGCCAGGAGTTCGCCAAGGACGTCGTGATCGACATGATCTGCTACCGACGCCGCGGGCACAACGAGGCCGACGACCCGTCGCTGACCCAGCCGACCATGTACGCGGTGATCGACGCCAAGCGCTCGGTCCGCAAGCTCTACACCGAGGGCCTGATCGGTCGTGGTGACATCAGCGTCGAGGAGGCCGAGGACGCCCTGCGCGACTTCCAGGAGCGCCTCGAGCAGGTGTTCCAGGAGACCCGCAGCGCCGGCGACGAGCAGTTCAACCCCAACTCGGCGGAGGTCATCTCCACCGGGCGCAAGGAGCTCACCCCGCAGACCCCGGCCTGGGACGTCGACACGTCGATCAGCCAGGAGGTCGTCGACCTCGTCGTCCGCAGCCAGATCGACCTGCCCGAGGGCTTCGTCGCGCACCCGCGGCTGGTCCCGCAGCTGCGGCGCCGCGCCGAGATGGTGGCCTCCGACACGATCGACTGGGGGATGGGTGAGGCGCTGGCGATCGGCTCCCTGGTCAACGAGGGCAAGTGGGTGCGCCTCGCGGGCCAGGACTCGCGCCGCGGCACCTTCGGCCACCGGCACGCGGTCATCGTCGATGCCCGTACGGGCTGGCAGTACAAGCCGCTCAAGCAGTGCTACAACCACGGCGGCAAGCTCTTCGTCTACGACTCCCTGCTCAGCGAGTACGCCGCGATGGGCTTCGAGTACGGGTACAGCGTGGCGCGCCCGGATGCGCTGGTCATGTGGGAGGCGCAGTTCGGCGACTTCGTCAACGGCGCCCAGACCATCACCGACGAGTTCCTGACCTCGGCCGAGCAGAAGTGGGCCCAGCGCTCCTCGCTGGTCCTGCTGCTCCCGCACGGCTACGAGGGCCAGGGCCCGGACCACTCGTCGGCGCGCATCGAGCGGTTCCTGGCCATGTGCGCCCAGGACAACATGACGGTCGCCCAGCCGACGACGCCGGCGTCCTACTTCCACCTGCTGCGCTGGCAGGTGCACTCCCGGCTGACCAGGCCGATGGTCGTGTTCACCCCGAAGTCGCTGCTGCGCGCCAAGGTCTCGACATCCCTGACCCGTGACTTCACCGAGGGGTACTTCCGTGCCGTCCTCGACGACCGGGGGATCACCCAGGAGCGCATCGATCCCGCGGGCATCCGTCGGGTCCTGCTGTGCTCGGGCAAGATCGGGTTCGACCTGATGGCCGAGCGTGACAAGCGGGAGCGCACCGATGTTGCGGTCCTGCGGATGGAGCGGATGTACCCGTTGCCGCACCGCACCCTCGTCGAGATGCTGGACCGCTTCGGCGACGCCGAGATCGTCTGGGTCCAGGACGAGCCGGAGAACATGGGTCCGTGGCCGTTCATGAACCAGCACCTGCCCCGGGCGATCATGCGGACTGTGTCCGGCGTCACCCGCGATGCGAGCTCGTCGCCGTCCGTGGGGTCGCTGCACCGCCACGAGGAGGAGCAGCGGGTGCTCATGGACCGGGCGTTCGAGTAGGTCCGGGCGTGTACGACACCGATCGGGGGATCGAGGAGCTCGTCCGGCGCCGGGGTGACGAGGAGGTCACCCTCGAGTGGCTCGCCGGGCAGCTGGTGACGTTCGTGGACCTGCACCCGGAGTTCGAGGTGCCGGTCGAGCGCCTGGCCAGCTGGCTGGCCCGCGACGACGACGAGTGACGGCGCTCAGCGGGCAGCGCGGGCCGCGCCCTCGGCAAGGCCGGCCAGGCAGTCGGCGACCAGTGTGCCCAGGGTGGCCAGGTGGTAGCCGCCCTCCTGGACCGCCACGGTCGGCACGCCCAGGCCGCCCAGGAGGATGCCCGTGGCCCGCATCCCGTCACGGCTGACCCGCAGTGGGCTCTCCGGGTCGTCGATGGCGGCGTCCACACCGAGGGAGACCACGAGTGCGTCGGCCCCGAACGTGCGGGCGTCGGCGACGAGCTGCTCGACGGCCGTGAGCCAGCGGTCGTCCCCGGAGCGTGGTGGCAGGGGGATGTTGCGGTTGGCCCCGGACCCGGCTGCCCTCCCGGTCTCGTCGGCGAAGCCCATGAAGTGCGGGAACCACCCAGCCCCCGGGTCGACGTGCACCGACCCGTAGAGCACGTCCCCGCGGCCGTAGAAGATCGCCTGGGTCCCATTGCCGTGGTGGGCGTCCACGTCGAGCACGGCCACGCGGCGCGCGCCCCGGGCCCGCAGCGCCTCGGCAGCGATGGCGGCGTTGTTCAGGTAGCACGAGCCCCCGAACGCCTCCCGGGCGGCGTGATGACCCGGCGGGCGGCACAAGGCGTAGGCCATGGGGGCCGCACCTGGACCGGTCCCGGTTCCCTGCCCGGTGTCGGGGCCATCGACCCACGCCGCACTGGCCACGAGGTCCACCGCCGTCAGGGCTGCGCCGGCCGCGGCCTCGACCGCGTCCCACGTGCCCGGGCCGATGAGGGTCATCGTGTCGTAGCAGTACTGCCCGGCGCGGGCGTGTGCCGCGGTCGGGCGCCGCACCGGCAGCCCGCCGAGCATGGCCGCGGTGGGGAACACGTACGGCACGACGCGGTCCTGCCCGGGGTCGGTGGTGTACCCGCCCACGACCCAGGCGTCGTGGATCGTGCGCAGGTGCTCGACCAGGCCGGCGGAGTGCACGGCGAGAACAGCCTGCGGGTCCGGGTCTCCGGCGGTCACCTCCGGGTGCCCAGCCCGGATGAGAGCCTCGCGGATGACGTTGACCCGCTCGACGACCTCGGTGCCGGCAGTCCGCACGCCCAGCCAGATCTCGGCGGACGGGACATGGCGACGCGTCCGGGGATGCCACACGAACGGGATCGGGGCGACGGTCGTCGGCGTGGGGGCCACGGGCTGCATCCTGCCAAGTCGACGACCTCCACGTGGCCCCGGGTGGCCCGGGTCGCCGTGGTGGCATGCTGGGCGACCATGACCAGACTCGCGGACTTCGGGATGACCATCGGGACCCTGCCCCCGGGGCCGACCAACTCGGTGCTCGACGTCCCGGGCGTCGGTGTGGGGCACACCACCCTCGTCCGCGACGAGCCGGTTCCACCGCGGGGGCGGGGCACCGCCAGGACCGGGGTCACCGTCCTGGATGTCGGCGGGGACGCCTGGGCGCATCCGGTGTCGGCCGGCGGGGCGGTGCTCAACGGGGCAGGGGAGTGCACCGGCTGGCAGTCGGCCCAGGAGTGGGGCCTGGTCGAGACCCCGATCTACCTGACCTCCACCATGCAGCTGGGCCGGGTGTACGACGCGGCCTGCCGGATCGCCCTCGCCGAGACACCCGGGGTGGCCGACGACGTCGTCATCCCGGTGGTGGGGGAGTGCGACGACTCCTGGCTGAGCTGCGCCGGTGCGATGCAGGTCGAGTTCGACGACGTGCTGGCTGCCCGGGAGGCGGCGCGGGCGTCGATCGGGTCCGGGGTCCGGCCGCCGACAGGAGCCGTGGGGGCGGGCACCGGGATGCTCTGCCTCGGGTGGAAGGGCGGCATCGGCACCGCCTCGAGGGTGCTCGGCTCGGGCCACACCGTGGGTGTGCTGCTGCTGACGAACTTCGGCCAGTGGGACCGCCTGACCGTCGCGGGGGTGCCGGTGGGGCGGATCCTGGGACGCTCCGGGCTCGAGGACGCGCCGGCGGGTGGCCCGGGCGGACCAGGTGACGCAGGTGGCGCCGGGGGCGCGATGCCCGCCGGGGGCCCACCGTCGGTCGGGTCCCCGCCTCCGGCCGGATCCTGCCTGGGCATCGTCGTGACCGACGCGCCACTGGACACCCACGGGTGCCGGCGCCTGGCTGCCCGGATCGGCCTGGGACTGGCGCGGGCCGGGTCGGTGGCCCACCACGGCTCCGGCGAGATCTTCCTGGGCCTCTCGGTGGGGCTGCGCGCACCGCGCGGGGCACGTCCCGGCGGTGCCGGGCTGGGGGGATCGGACCTCGACCCGCTGTTCGTCGCCTGCGTCGATGCCGCGGAGGAGGCCGTCCTCGACTCGATGCTCAACGCCCACGACACCGTGGGGAACCGCGGGCGCCGAGCCCGGGCCCTGCCGCACGACGCCCTGCGATCGGCGCTGGCGCGTCCCTGAGCCGGGCTCGGTTGCGGTGCACCTGCTCCACCCGACACACCCGCTGTGTTGCACCTCGGACGCGGAATCCGCCGAGATGCACCGCAACGTGCGCGGGGGCGGCAGGATGGGGATATGGTCACACCGCCCTTCGAGGTCCTTCGTCCGTCGCAGCTGCGTGGTCGCAGCGGCCTCAAGTGGCAGTACTACGGTCCGGACGTCCTGCCGGTGTGGGTCGCGGAGATGGACGTCCTGCCGGCCCCGGAGGTCGTCGAGGCCCTGACAGGGGCGATCCGGGCCGGTGACACCGGATACCCGAACTTCGGGACCACGTACAAGCAGGCGCTGGCGGAGTTCTCCGCCGGCGGTGGGACTGGGCGCCGGACCCGGCGGACATGGCGCTCTGCGCCGACGTGATGACCGGGATCCGTGTCCTGGTCGAGCGATTCGCCCCGCCCCGGGGTGCCGTCGTCATCCCCAGCCCTGTCTACCCGCCCTTCGCGAGCTTCACCCGGGAGGTCGGCCGGAAGGTCGTGGCGGTCGCGCTGACCGCCGAGGGGCGGCTGGACGTCGCCGCGATCGACGGGGCCCTGGCCGAGAACCGGACCGAGGCAGCCTCGCGGCGCACGGTCCTGCTCCTGTGCAGCCCGCACAACCCGACGGGGGTCGTCCACACGGCAGCGGAGCTGGCCGAGGTCGCCGAGTCCGCCCAGCGGCACGGAGCCCTGGTCGTCGTCGACGAGGTGCACGCGCCCCTGGTCCCGCAGGGCGCGACCTTCGTGCCGTGGTTCGCGGTCGCCGACCACGGCTTCGTGGTCACCTCCGCGGCCAAGGCGTTCAACCTCGCGGGGCTCAAGGCCGGGCTGATCGTCGCCGGTCCGGCGAGCCGGGCGCAGCTGAAGCGGCTGCCCGACTCCGTGGCGTACGGGGGCAGCCATCTCGGGGTGATCGGGCACTCAGCGGCCTACCGCGCGGACCCCGCCTGGTTGGACGCCGTCAACGCCAACATCGCCTCGAACCGCACGATGCTGGCCGGCCTCCTCGCCGAGCGCCTGCCCGGGGTGGCGTACCGGGTGCCCGAGGCGACCTACCTGGCGTGGCTGGACCTGCGGGGCGTCGGCCTCGGCCCGGACCCGGCCGAGATCCTGCTGCGCCACGGCAGGGTGGCACTTCAGGCCGGGCGACCGTTCGGGCGCGGGGGCCTCGGGCACGCGCGGCTGAACCTCGCCTGCTCCCAGGAGGTGCTCACCGAGGCGGTGGACCGGATGGCAGGTGCGGTCGCGGCCCACGCCCGGGAGGTGGGCCGGGACGGGACCTGAGCCGGCGGCACCGGGCGGTCGGACGGCCCGGCGGACTCAGCCCAGCGCGACGCAGGCCGCGGCGTGCCCGGCCTGGACCGGGAGCAGGGGCAGCGACTCACCGCGGCACCGGGCGGCGACCTCGTCCGGGAGCCCGCCCTGCAGCAGCGGGCACCGCGGATGGAACCGGCACCCGGCCGGGATCCGCGCCGGGTCGGGGGGTTCGCCGACCAGCACGATCGGGTCCAGTCGGTCGATCTCCGGCACGACCGAGAGCAGCGCCTGGGTGTAGGGGTGCTTCGGCTCGGCCAGGACCTCCTCGGTGGTCCCCTCCTCGATGATCCGACCGAGGTACATGACGGCGATCCGGTCGGCGACGTTCCAGGCCAGGCCCAGGTCGTGGGTCACGATGAGGATCGACAGGCCCAGCTCGTCGCGCAGCCGCAGCAGCAGGGCCAGGATCTCCCCGCGGACCGACGCGTCGAGGCTCGACACGGGCTCGTCGGCCACGAGGATCTCGGGCTCGAGGACCAGGGCGCCGGCGATCACCACACGCTGGCGCTGCCCGCCGGACAGCTCATGCGGGTAACGGGCGAAGAACCGCTCCGGCGGGCGCATCCCGACCCGCGACAGGGCCTCGGCGACACGCTCCTCCTCACGGTCGACACCGTGGATGCGCAGCCCTTCGGCGACCGACTCGTACACGGTCATGCGCGGGTTCAGCGAGCCCATCGGGTCCTGGAGGACGAGTTGCGCGCGGCGCCGGTACGCCCGGAGCCCGGACCGGGACGTGGGCAGGGCCTCGCCGTCGACGAGCACCTCCCCGGATGCCAGGGGCTGCAACCCGAGCAGGGCCCGGGCGAGGGTGGACTTGCCGCACCCCGACTCACCCACCAGGGCGACGATCTGGCCGGGCATGAGGGCCAGGTTGACGCCGTCCACGGCCCGCGCGGAGGTCCTGCGGCCGGTGTGGAAGCTGACCCGGAGGTCCCGGGCCTCAAGGGCGGGGGAGGTCATGGTGCGCCCCCCCGCACGGCGGCGTGCCCCCCGAGCAGCGGGTGGCGACAGGCAGCCGACCTCCGTCGGCCACCTGGGCGAGCTCCAGCGCGCCGCTCATGCAGTCCTCGCGGGCGATGGGGCAGCGGGGGGCGAACGAGCAACCCTGGCCGACGTCGCCGGGGTAGGGCGGGTCACCGGGCAGCCCGGAGGGGGCGTACCGGAAGCTCGGGTCGCCGATCCGGGGGAACGCCCCGGCCAGGGCTCGGGAGTACGGGTGTGCCGACCGCTCGAACACGTCGGCCGACGGGCCGGTCTCGACGATCCGACCGGCGTACATGACCGCCGCCCGCTGGCAGACGTCGGCCAGGACAGACAGGTCGTGCGAGATCAGCACGAGGGTCAGGTCCAGCTCGTCGACCAGGTCGGTGAGGACCTTCAGGACCTGGGCCTGGACCATGACGTCCAGCGCGGTGGTGGGCTCGTCGGCCACGATGAGCCGCGGGCGGCATGCCAGCGCCATCGCGATCATGACGCGCTGGCGCTGCCCCCCGGACAGCTGGTGCGGGTACGCGCGGCCGCGCGAGGCCGGGAGGCCGACCTGCTCGAGCAGCTCCCCGACGCGGCGGTCCACGTCACCGCGCGTGGACCCCGGCTCGTGGACGGTGATCGGCTCGGCGACCTGCTGCCCGATCCGTTGCAGCGGGTTGAGGCCGTGCAGGGCCCCCTGGAACACGATGCTGGCCTGGGCCCAGCGCAGGGCGCGCAGGCGCGCGAAGGACATCCCCAGAACGTCCTCGCCGTCGACGAGCACCTGGCCGGTGACGGTCGCGGACTTCGGCTGCAGGCGCAGGACGGTGGAGATGAGGGTGGACTTGCCGCTGCCGCTCTCCCCGGCGATGCCCAGCGAGGAGCCGGCCGGGACGACCAGGTCCACGCCGCGCACTGCGGGCACGTCCCCGTCGCTGCCGCGGTAGGTGAGGTGGACGTCACGGAACTCGAGGGCGGGACCCACGCTGCCGGCGGCCATCAGCTGCCCCCCGCCCGGCGCGGGTCCACGACGTCCTCGAGGGCCCGGCCGATGAGGGTGAAGGCGAGCACCACCGCCACCACGCACAACCCGGGGGGCAGCACGTACCACCAGGCCCCCACGGTCATCGCCCCGCTGGTGAACGCCCCGTCGAGGATGGAGCCCCACGACGGGGACAACGGGTTGCCCAGGCCGAGGAAGCTCAACGTCGTCTCGCTGAGGATCGCCAGGGCCACCATGAGCGTGGTGTTGGCCAGGACCAGCGGCATCACGTTCGGCAGGATGTGCCGGCGCATGAGGTGGGCGTCGCCGGCACCGAGGGCCCGCGCGCGCTCCAGGTAGGGGCGCGCTCCGATGCTCAGCGTCTGCGAGCGGACCAACCGGGCGGTCCCCGGCCAGGAGGTGATCCCGATGACCACGATGATGTTGACCAGGGAGGCGCCGAGCACCGTGGCCAGGACGATGGCCAGGGGCAGGAACGGGATCACGAGGAACCAGTCCGTGAAGCGGTTGAGGGCCAGCCCCAGGCCGCCGCGGAAGTAGCCGGACATGATCCCGATCACCGTGCCGATCAGCATCGACATGACCGTGGCTGCCAGGCCCACGACCAGGCTGATCCGCGCGCCCCACACGATCAGCGCGAGGATCGAGCGCCCGCTCTCGTCTGTTCCCAGGGGGAAGCCGGCGGTGGGCGGGCTCATCGGCTCGCCGGTGGCCTGGGTGACGCTGATCGTGCTCGGCGGGAACAGCACGGGCGCGAGCAGCGCGAGCACGATGAACACGACCAGCACGACCAGGCCGAGCACCCCGCCACGGTGGGCGCGGAACGCCCGCCAGGTGGAGGCCCGGGAGGCGCGCCGTCGGGCGCGGGTGACGGCCCGGGCGGAGGTCGGGCTGACGGGGTCGAACCCGGGTCGGGTCATGGTCATCAGACACGCACCCGCGGGTCGAGCACGGCGTACATGAGGTCGGCGATGATGTTGGCCGCGATGACCCCGATGGAGAACAGCAGGAACGTCGCCTGGAGCAGGGCGATGTCCGGCCCGCGCAGGGCGTCGTAGGTGAGCAGGCCCAGGCCGGGCCACGAGAACACCGTCTCCACGGTGATCGCCCCGGAGATCACGAAGCCCAGGTTCATGAAGATCAGCGTGACCGTGGGCAGGATGGCGTTGGGGACCGCGTGCCGGCGGCGGACGGCCTTGTCCTTGAGTCCCTTGGCCCGGGCCACCGTGAGGTAGTCCTGGCCCATCTCGTCGATGAGTGAGGCCCGCATGACCAGCGCGTACTCGGCCAGGTACACCGCGGCCAGGGTGGTCACCGGCAGCACCATGTGCCAGGCGACGTTGAGCACCCCCTCGATGCTCGCCGGCTCGACGCCGGGGGTGATGATCCCCCCGATCGGGAAGATGCCCGGGGTGATGGCCGTGCCCACCCCGAACGTGATCAGCAGGATCATCCCGAGCCAGAACTCCGGCATCGCGTAGAGGGTGAGAGTGACTGTCGAGGACACCTTGTCGAACCGTTGGCCCCGCTTCCACGCCGCCCGGATCCCGATCAGCGTGCCGAAGACGGAGGCCAGCACGATGGCGGTCCCGACCAGCAGCAGCGTGGAGCCGATCCGGTCGCCGATGAGCTCCCACACCGGCCGGTTGAACCGCGCGGAGTTGATCGTCGACGCGAACGGGTTGGAGATGTAGGTCAGGAACTGCTCGCCGATCGGCTTGTCCAGCTCCGCGCGAAGCCTGGCGATCTGCTCCGGGGCGACGTTGCGCCCCCGCGTGTAGAGCCCGATCGGGTCGCCGGGCAGCATCCGGAACAGGAAGAAGTTGAACACCACCACGAACGCCAGGGTCGCCAGCCCGGAGCCGACCGACCGCAGCGCGTAGCGCGCCCCCGGGCTCATCCCCGGGGACCTGCGGGGGCCCTCGTCGAGGAGGGCCGGGGTCGGCTGGGCCGCCGCGGCGTCCACGAGCCCCATGCCCTACTCGGTGTCCTCGTCCGACGACCGGCGCCGGGCGACCAGCACGATCGCCGGCGATCCCGGCGACCACGAGCGCGCCGAGCCCCGCGAGCAGCGCCGGGTTGACGCCGGTGCCGGTGGACGCGTCCGCCGCCTGGCCGTCCGTCGGCGCCCTGCCGGGGTGATCGACTGGTAGGACCACGTCCCGAACTGGAACAGCAGGGGACCGGAGTCCTTGGGCTGCTGGACGAAGTTGGTGAACCGGTCCGAGCGGTAGGCCTGCAGCAGGTCGTAGTAGAACGTGACGGCGTAGGGCGCCTCGTCGTAGAGGATCTGCTGCATCTGCTTGACGATCTCCGCGCGTGCGGCGGGGTCGGTCTCCAGGGCCTGCTCGGCGTAGAGCCGGTCGTACTCCTCGTTGCAGAAGTGCGAGTCCGACAGGCCGGCGTAGATGGTGCCGTCCTCCTTCGAGGAGCGCTGGGCGCAGGTGAACGTCGACAGCTGGTAGTCCGGATCCGGCTCCACCACCCAGCCCCACTCGAACAGGTCGAAGCGGCCCTCGCCGTTGAGCTCGATGAGCGTGTCCTCGGTGACGATCGTCGTGTCGACCGTGATGCCGATCTCCTCCAGCCATCCCTCGACGAACTGCACCGTCTGCTGGGAGGTCTGGGACTCCTGGCGGCCGAGCAGGCGCAGGGTCAGGGGCTCGCCGTCCGGACCGACCCGCTTGCCGTCGGCGCCCAGGGGGTAGCCGGCCTCGTCGAGCAGCTGCCCCGCCCGGACCGGGTCGTAGTCGAAGAGCGTGGTCGGCTGCAGGTGCAGGTCGGCGTACAGCGGCGGGATGACCGTGCTGCCCGGCGTTCCGTACACGGACACCTTGTCCACCAGGGTCTGGCGGTCGATCGCGTGGTTGATCGCCTGCCGGACCCGCTTGTCCGTGAGCGCCGGGTTGCCGTCGCCGATCGGCGTGCCGTCGGCCAGTGCCGCGCCGACGTTCATCCCGATCTCGTTGAAGCCGTAGTAGGCGGCGTTGACCGCCGTGATGCCCGGCTCGTCCTTGATGGCGTCGAAGACGTTGGCCTGCAGCTCGTCGGCGAAGTCGATCTCGCCCTTGCGCAGTGCCTGGGCGACGGCGTCGCCGTTCTTGTACACCCGGAACGTGAGCTCGTCGACCGCCGGCGGGCCGTCGTAGTAGTTGGGGTTGGCCCGGAACCGGATGAACTGGCCCTTCTCCCGGTCGATGAGGACGTAGGGGCCGGCCCCGACGATCGGCTGGCCGTCGGTCGGCTCGTTCTCGTAGGAGCGGACCTCCTTGCCGTCGATGTCCTTCCAGATGTGCTCCGGGAGGATGTAGACGGCCAGGTTCTCCATGATCGGCGAGGGCTTGGCGACGGTCAGCACCAGCGTCGTGTCGTCGGTGGCCTCGGCCTTGGTGATGTTGGCGACGTAGCTGCCGTAGTTGGTCTGCTCGTAGTCGCCGTCGATGATGCGGTTGAAGGTGTACGCGGCGTCCCGGGCGGTCAGCGGCGTGCCGTCGCTCCACGTCAGGCCGGGGCGGATCCTGTAGGTCCAGGTCTTCTTGTCCGCCGACTCCTCCCACGACTGCGCGAGGCCGGGCACGGGCGCGAAGTCGTCCGCGCCGTTCTCGGTGAGCGTCGGGTACATCAGCTGGTACATCTCGTAGGACGTCGACGACGATGCCCGTGAACGGGTTCAGCGAGTCGACGTCGTCGGTGATGCCCACGGTGAACGCCTGCGACTCGGCGGCCGCCGGGACCGCGCTCGGTGCCGCGGAGGGGGTCTCGTCGGCGTGCACCGCCGCGATGGGCGCGAGCAGGGCGCAGGTGACGGCCGCGGTGAGGCAGATGCGGCGAGGGGACAGCGGGTTCATCGGTGCCTCCGATGACAGGGCACAGGGCCGGGGGTCCGCCTCCGGCGGGCGTTCCCCCACCCCGGGTCGGAAGGACGCAGCGCAGGATAGCCGACGCGTGATCGGATTCCCTCCGCGCTGCGTCAGCGTCCGGGAAAGTGCGCCCGCCCTGCTAGGTTCGGCCGTCATGGTCACCCCACCCCTGGCACCCAGGCACCCCCATGTCCGGCACCTGCACGGCCGGGACGTCCCCGACGACTTCGCCTGGATGGCCGACGGGGGCCAGGACCTGACGGCCTACCTGCGCGCCGAGCTCGACCACTACGCCGCAGCCACCGCGCCGCTGGAGCCGCTGCGCCGTCGCCTCTTCACCGAGATGGTCTCCCGGACCCCCCTGGCCGAGGAGGGCCCCGCGCACTGCCTCGGGGCCGCGGAGTTCCGGGACATGGTTCCCGATGGTGCCCAGCTCGGGCAGTTCCAGCGCCGGGGAGCTGGGGCGCAGGAGTGGTCCACCCTCCTGGACCTCGACGCCGAGGCGGCCGCGCTGGGCTCCACCTACGGCGAGGTCGGGGTCCGCGAGGTCAGCCCGGACGGCTCGCTGCTGGCATGGTCGCTGGACTCCACCGGCGAGGAGCTCTACGAGCTGCGCTTCCGTGACGTCGCCACCGGCACGGACCTGCCCGAGCGGATGCCGCGCACCTACTACGGGGGAGCGTGGGCGGCCGACGGGCGCACGTTCTTCTACACCGTGGTGGACCACGTCTACCGGCCCCACCAGGTGTGGCGCCACGTGGTCGGGCACCGACCCGGCAGCCGACGTGCTCGTCCTGCAGGAGGACGACCGGCGCTTCGAGCTCTTCGTGCGCGCCACCCGGTGCGGGCGGTGGGTGCTGATCCACGCCGGCAGCCGGGACAGCGCCGAGACCTGGGCGATCCCGGCCAGCGACCCGACCGCCGCACCCGTGAGCGTCGGCGGGTCGGCGGGAGGGCCACGAGTACGAGGTGGAGTCGGTGCCCGGCGGCCCCGAGCCCTTCCTCGCGGTGACCGACCACGGCGGCGCCCGGGAGTTCACGCTGAGCTGGCTGGGCCTCGGCGCGGACGACCCGGCCACCTGGCCGCCCGCCCTCGACGGCCCGCTCCCGGGGGATCCCGACGGCGCGGGCCCTGCCCACGCTCCCGGGTCCCCGGTCCTGCGGCGGTTCCAGCGGCGTCGATGCGTTCGCCGGGGCCGTCGTGATCACCCTGCGCGAGTCCGGGCGCCCTGCCCTGTACGTGGTCCCCGTCGGGCCGACGGGCCTGGACTGGCCGAACGCGCGAGGCGCTGCGCTCCGCCCCGCGGGTCGTTCGTCGAGCTGGGGACCAACGAGGAGTTCGATGCGGGCTTCGTGACCGTCGTGACGCAGGGACGCGTCGATCCGCCGGTGTGGACCGACCATCCGCTGGCCGGGACGGGCGAGCCCGTCGTGCGCCACCGGGCGCAGGCGCCCAACCACGACCCGGGCAGCTACGTCGTGACCCAGCAGTGGGTCACGGCTCGCGACGGGCAGCGAGTCCCGGTGACGCTCGTCTCGCATCGGGTGACTCCGCTGGACGGGACGGCGCCCTGCCTGCTGTTCGGGTACGGCGCCTATGAGTTCAGCTACGAGCCAGACCTTCAGCCGGGCCCTGCCCAGCCTCCTGGACCGGGGTGTGGTGTGGGCCCACGCGCACGTCCGTGGCGGCGGCGAGCTCGGCAGGCACTGGTGGGACGGGGGCCACATGGCCACGAAGGCCAACTCGTTCCGGGACTTCGTGGACGTCGCCCGGGCCCTGGGGTCGGGCCCGGATGCGGTGGTGGACGGGTCCCGCATCGTCTCCCGTGGTGGTTCGGCCGGCGGACTTCTGGTCGCGGCGAGCATGGACCTCGACCCGGAGGCCTTCGCGGGCGTGATCGCCGAGGTGCCCTTCGTCGACGTCGTGAACTCGATGCTCGACCCCGAGCTGCCGCTGACCGTCGGCGAGTGGGAGGAGTGGGGCAACCCGGCGCTGCCCGAGCAGTACGCGTGGATGGTCGACTACTCGCCGTACGACAACGTCCCGCCCGCCGGCCGACGGCCGTTCATCCTGGCCACCGGAGCCGTGCACGACCCCAGGGTCATGGTCCATGAGCCGGCGAAGTGGGTCGCCCGGCTGCGGGCCTCGGATCCGGGCGCGGCGGCGGTCGAGGTGCCCGGCCGCCGTGGCGGGGTGCTGCTGCGCGTGGCGCTCGAGGAGGGCTCGCACGGAGGTGCCGCCGGTCGGTATGCCGCGCTCGACGAGGAGGCGCAGACCCAGGCCGTGATCCTGGCGGTGATGGGGATCAGCGCGTAGCCCGGCCCGGGGGAACGCCCTCAGCGGCGGGTTCGCGACGGCGTCGGCGCCGCCGTGGGCAGCGGGGCGGACCCGGCCCGCAGGACCACCAGGTCGGCCATCGCGTTGGTGCCGGCCAGGACCCCCGGGGTGACGGGCACGTCATGGCGGGCGGCCGCGGTGACGATCCGGTCGCGCAGGATCCCGTCGGCGATCGACCATCGGGACCACGATGAACGACGTGCAGCCGTCCACGCACCGCATGAGGGTGCGCATCCGGCCCAGCGGGCGGCCGCCGTCGAGGTAGGCCGCGCGCACGGCGCGGGCCCCCGCGAGGCCGCCAGGTCGGCGCCCTGGGTGCGGCACGAGCGACTCCATCGCGCCCACAGCGCGCAGGTCGCGCGACCCGGCCGCGGCCAGGATGATCCCGGTCCGGGCGTCGACGGGGATCTCCAGGCGCCGGCGATCAGCTGCGGCCGCCGCCGTGAGGAGCAGCGGGTGCAGGCCCACGGGATCGGCCGCGGCGACGGCCGAGGCCAGGTGCGCCGGGGCGCATCGCGCAGATCGCGGCCGGGACGTCGACCCGGGCGTGGTACGCCGGGCTGATGAGCAGCGGGACGACCGTGGTGTCCGGTGCCCCGGCCCCGTGCCACGAGCGCGCGGCCCTCGGCCGGGCTCGGTGCGTGGTGGTCGAGGAAGGCCACCGGGTGCCGCGATCCCGGCGACCTTGAGCCGGCCCGCCAGCGCGCGACGTCACGCGCGTGCCGCGGATCAGGTGATCCGTGGGCCAGGAGGGTCAGGACATCGGGACTATGGTCACCCAGCCCGGGCGATCTCAGCCTGCGGCACGCCGGAGAGGTCGCCGAGTTCTGCGCGCAGCGCGACCACGTCGCCGACCACGATCACGGCCGGCCCCGGCAGGCCGCGCGGCTGCGGCCTGGCGGCGATGCCTGCCAGGGTCCCGGTCACGGTGCGCTGTCGCGGCGTCCACCCGTCGCTGATCACCGCCGTCCGGGGTGCGCGGGTCCCGTCCCGAGGCGACGAGCTCCGTCGGCGGTCCCGGCCAGGCCCGAGAGGCCCATCAGCAGCACGAGCGTGGCATCGTGCGGCGCCGTGCGGGCGGCGTCGAGGACCTGTCCGCGCACCGGCGTGGGCGCTGGCGATCACCAGCGACGTGGTGATCCCGCGGTGGGTCACCGGGATGCCGGCGGCCGCAGGGACGCTCACCGCGGACGTCACCCCCGGCACCACCTCGACGGGCACGCCGTGGGCCAGGCAGTGCAGCGCCTCCTCGCCGCCGCGCCCGAGCACGAACGGGTCGCCGCCCTTGAGCCGCACCACGGTCCGTCCGGCCCGCGCGTGCTCGACCAGGATCCGGTTGATCTGGTCCTGGGGGATCGGGTGGTTGCCGGCCGTCTTGCCCACGTCGATGACCTCCACGTCGGCGGCGAGCTCGGCGAGGATGCTGGTCGGACCCGAGCCGATCGGTAACGACCACGTCGGCGCGCGCCAACCACTGCCGCCCGGCGACGGTGATCAACCCGGGATCCCCCGGCCCCCCCCCACGAGCACCACCCGCCCGTGGACCCGCCCGCGGATCGCGTCGGGTCTGCTGGGTCCCGGATCCGATCGCGTCGGGTTCCGACCGACGCGATCGGCGCGAACCCGCGCGATCCGGCGGGGCGGGGCGGGCGGGTGCGGCGCAGGGGGAGGGCGCCCGTGGCCAGCAGCCCGCTGATCGCGTCGCGGATCGCCCGCGCCCTGCCCGGGTCCCCGCCGCCGGACACCGCCACCTGGACGCCGTCGGGACCGGTGCGACCGCGGGGACATGCGCGGCGGACTCCTCGGCGCGGTCGGCGCGGCGCACCAGATGCCCGGCATCCTCGGCCCGGTCGGCGATCTCCTGTCCACGTGCCGGTCACCGGTCGCCGTGTGCACGAGCCACCAGCGGATGGCCCGGCGGGAGGCATCCGCACGGGCACGCCGGCCACGCGGCTGTCCTGCTCCGCCCCGGGAGCTGTGGCCCCAGCCGGCCCGGCCGTGACGTCCTCGCCGCGCCTCCCGGGCCACCACGTGACCCTGCCCTCGGCCACGCGTCGCGAGGTCCTCGCACATCGCCGGCGCGATGACGTGCACCAGCGCCCCGGCCTCGACGAGCCCAGCCGCACGGCGGGCAGCCACCGGCCCGCCGCCGGCCACGAGTGCAGCGCGCCCGCCAGGTCCAGCAGCAGCGGATACGCCGGGCGTGCCGTCGGCCTCCCGCGGCCGCGCTCATGCCGCCGGTCCGGACCATCCCGGCGGCCACGGTGGCCCCGGTCTGGTCATCGATCAGGAGGAACGAGCCCGCGGTGGACCGCATCCGCTCGTAGGCGTCGAACGCGACGGGCTCGGCGAGGCGGATCCGGACGTCGCCGATGTCGTTGAGCCAGAGGTCGCTCCACGCCCCCGTGCGACCTCGAGGGTGTCGATGTCCAGCCGGCTGTCGATGGCTCTCGACGAGCGCCCGCACGGTCCGGGTGCCGGCCTTGCAGCAGCAGCCGCTGGCGGGGGACGAGCGCTGCTCGGCCACCATCGTGACCGTCGCGCCGACCTCGCGCACCGGCCCGGCGCGTCCGCCACGCGCGGCGATGCAGGTCGCCCCGGGCGATGTCGATGTCGTCGGCCAGCCGCAGGGTCACCGACTGGCCGCGCCTGCGCCCAGGCCAGCGGCCCGTCGAGGTGTCGATCGCCGACCACCGTCGTGCGCGCCCCGGTCGGGGCGACCACGACCTCGTCGCCGACCGCGACGGTGCCCGCGGCGACGCGACCGGCGTACCCGCGGTAGTCGTGGTGCTCGGCGGTCCTGCGGGCCGGATCACGTACTGCACCGGGAACCGGAGCGGCTGCGCGCGCCGGGTCGCTGCCGACCGGGACCGCCTCGAGGTGCTCGAGCAGCGTCGGGCCGCTCGTACCAGGCGTGCGCGGGTCGAGCGGGTCACCACGTTGTCGCCGTCGAGGGCGCAGATCGGGATCGCCACGACGTCGTCGACGCCGAGGGCGCGGGCGTACGGCGTCGAACTCGTCGCGGATCGCGGTCGAACACGGCCCGGTCGAAGCCGACGAGGTCCATCTTGTTGACGGCCAGCGCGACGTGCCGCACGCCCAGCAGGGCGCTGACGGCGGCGTGCCGGCGGGTCTGCTCGACCACGCCGTTGCGGGCGTCGACGAGGACCAGCGCCAGCTCGGCGGTCGAGGCGCCGGTGACCATGTTGCGCGTGTACTGCACGTGCCCGGGGGTGTCGGCGAGGATGAACGACCGGTGTCGGCGTCGCGAAGTAGCGGTAGGCGACGTCGATGGTGATGCCCTGCTCGCGCTCGGCGCGCAGGCCGTCGGTGAGCAGCGCGAGGTCGGGCGCGGCCAGGCCGCGGTCGCGGCTGAGCCCGCTCGACCGCGTCGAGGGTGTCGGCCAGGACCGACTTGGTGTCGTAGAGCAGCCGGCCGACCAGCGTGGACTTGCCGTCGTCGACGCGACCCGGCGTGGCGAGGCGGAGCAGGCTCGTGCGCCATCAGAAGTACCCCTCCTTCTTGCGGTCCTCCATGGCCGCCTCGGACAGGCGGTCGTCGGCGCGGGTCGCGCCCCGCTCGGTGAGCCGGCTGGCCGCGACCTCGGCGATGACCTCGGCCACGGTCGTGGCGCTCGAGTCGACCGCGCCGGTGCAGGACATGTCGCCGACCGTGCGGTAGCGCACCCGGCGGCTCTGCGACGGTCTCGTCGCGCCTCGGGCCCGCCCCACTCGCCGGCGGTCAGCCACATGCCGTCGCGCGCGAACACCTCGCGCTCGTGGGCGTAGTAGATGCTCGGCAGCTCGATGCCCTCGCGCTCGATGTAGCGCCAGACGTCGACCTCGGTCCAGTTCGACAGCGGGAACACGCGCACGTGCTCGCCCGGGCGCGTGCCGGCCGTTGTAGAGGTCCCACAGCTCCGGGCGCTGGCGGCGCGGGTCCCACTGGCCGAACTCGTCGCGCAGGCTGAAGATCGCGCTCCTTGGCCCGCGCCTTCTCCTCGTCGCGGCGGCCCCCGCCGAAGACCGCGTCGAACCGGTGCTCGCTGATCGTGTCGAGCAGCGGGACGGTCTGCAGCGGGTTGCGGGTGCCGTCGGGCGCGCTCGCGCAGGACGCCCCGGTCGATCCAGTCCTGCACGTGGGCGACCACCAGCCGCGTGCCGGTGCGCTGCGACGGTCTCGTCGCGGTAGTCCAGCACCTCGGGGAAGTTGTGGCCGGTGTCGACGTGCAGCAGCGGGAACGGCACGCGCGCGCGGGTGGAACGCCTTGACCGCCAGGTGCAGCATCACGACGGAGTCCTTGCCGCCGCTGAACAGCAGCACGGGGCGCTCGAACTCCCCGGCGACCTCGCGCATGATGTGGATGGCCTCGCTCTCCAGCGTCGACAGGTGGTCGACGTGCAGCCGTGGCGTGTGGGCGTCAGACAGTGGCGCTCATGTGTGCAGCCCGCATTCGGTCTTGGCCCGGCCCGCCCAGCGGCCGGCGCGGGGGTCGTCGCCAGGGGCAGTGGGTTCGTGCAGGGCTCGCAGCCGATCGACGCGTAGCCGACCTGGCGCAGCGGGTTCAGCAGGACGCCGTTGCGCTCCGCGTAGGCCGTCGACGTCCTCGTCGGTCCACGCGGCCAGCGGGTTGATCTTCACCTTGCCGCGCCGGGCGTCCCAGCCGACCACCTCGATGTCGGTGCGGGTCGGGGCGTCCTCCCGGCGCATGCCGGTGACCCAGGCCTCGTACGGGGCCAGCCCGCGCTCGAGCGGCTCGACCTTGCGCATCGCGCAGCAGCGGTCGGGGTCGCGGGCGAACAGGTCCGCACCCTCCGCGGCGTCCTGCTCGGCCACGCTCTGCCGCGGCGTCAGGGTGATCAGCGTGATCGGTCGGGTGGCCGTCGTAGGCGGCGGCCGTGCCGATCGTCTCGGCGAAGTGGTAGCCGGTGTCGAGGAACAGCACGTCGACCCCGGGGATCGACCTCGCTGGCCAGGTGCACCAGCACCTCGTCGCCCATGCTCGAGGCCACGACGAGGCCGTCGCCGAAGGTGTCGTGGGCCCAGGCCAGGGCGATCCGCGCCTGGTCGACGGGTCGGCGAAGTGCGCGACGACCGCTGCGCCGCTCGGCCACCTAGCGTCCCGTGCGAGTCGCGCGGCGTCGGGCTCATCGGGACCTCCTGTGGGTCGAGTCCACGGCGGACCTCGCTGGTGGGCGGGGTGATGGGGCTCGCGGTCGGCTCGGCCGTGGGCGTGGGGCGGCCGCCGCCGAGGGGTCGGCGGTCGCCGATGCCGTCAGGCCTCAGCCAGGAACCGCACCGAGAACGCGCGCAGTGCAGCGTGCGGCAGTGCCAGGCGCCCGTGGGTGGCACCCAGTGCGGGCGCAGGTCCTCGCTCGGCGCAGTACGGGCAGTGGTAGGGCACCGCCCGCTCGCCCGCCGGCGCGGAGGAGGTGGCCGCGACTGCGCCGGGGCGTGAGGGCGCCGGTGTACTACCCGGGCCGTGGTCGACACGCCCACGGCGGGTCTGGTGCCGGTGGTCATCGCAGCGCCTCCTCGTCGGCGCGGAGCGACCCAGGCGGCGAACTGCTCGCCCTCGGTGCGCTGCTCGAGGTAGCGCCCGGCGAGCGCGCTCGACGTAGTCGGGCAGCTCGGCGGCGGTCGACCTTGAGGCCGCGCAGCTTGCGGCCGAACCCGGCGTCGTGGCCCAGCGCCCCGCCGAGGTGCACCTGGAAGCCCTCGACCGGGCTGCCCGTCGGCGTCGGGCACGAGCATCCCCTTGAGGCCGATGTCGGCGACCTGGATGCGGGCGCACGAGTTCGGGCAGCCGTTGACGTGGATCGACAGCGGGGCGTCGAGCGTCGGGACGGCGCGGTCCTCGAGCTCGGCGACCAGGGCGCCGGGCGGTGGCCTTGGTCTCGACGATCGCGAGCTTGCAGAACTCGATGCCGGTGCAGGCCATGGTGCCGCGGCGGAACTCGCTGCGGGCGCACCTGCAGGCCCGATCTCGTCGCAGCGCGTCGACGAGCGCCTCGGCCGCGGTCGGGCGGCACGTCGAGGATCACGAGCTTCTGCTGCGCGGTGAGCCGGACCCGGCCGGAGCCGTGCGCCTCGGCGAGGTCGGCGAGCCGGGCCAGGATCGTGCCGCTGACCGCGGCCGACGGTCGGCGCGGCGCCGACGTAGAACCGGCCGTCGCGCTGCGGGTGGACGCCGACGTGGTCGCGCGCGCCCGCGGGGACCGGCGCCGGCGCCGGGCCGTCGAGCAGCGGGCGCTTCGAGGTACTGCGTCTCGAGCACCTCGCGGAACTTCTCCGCGCCCCAGTCGGCGACGAGGAACTTCAGCCGGGCCCGGTTGCGCAGCCGGCGGTAGCCGTAGTCGCGGAAGATCGAGATGACGCCCGTCCCAGACGTCGGGCACCTCGTCGAGCGGCACCCACGCGCCGAGGCGCTGGGCGAGCATCGGGTTGGTCGACAGCCCGCCGCCGACCCACACGTCGAAGCCGGGGCCGTGCTCGGGGTGCACGACGCCGACGAACGACGACGTCGTTGATCTCGTGCGCGACGTCCTGGCGCGGGGAGCCGGAGATCGCCGACTTGAACTTGCGCGGCAGGTTGGCGAACTCGCGGGTCGCCGACGTAGCGGCGCGACGATCTCCTCGATCGCCGGCGTGCCGTCGATGATCTCGTCGGCGGCGACGCCGGCGACCGGGGAGCCGAGGACGACGCGCGGGGTGTCGCCGCAGGCCTCGGTGCGTGCTCAGGCCCACCGCCTCGAGCCGCTGCCAGATCTCGGGCACGTCCTCGATGCGGATCCAGTGCAGCTGGATGTTCTGGCGGTCGGTGATGTCGGCGGTGTCGCGGGCGAACTCGTGTCGAGATCCCGGCGATCGCGCGCAGCTGCTCGCTGCTCAGGGCGCCGCCGTCGCTGCGGACGCGCAGCATGAAGTACTCGTCGTCGAGCTCCTCGGGCGGCAGGCTCGCGGTGCGTCCGCCGTCGATCCCGGGGCGGCGCTGGGTGTAGAGGCCCCACCAGCGCATCCGGCCGCGCAGGTCGTCGGCGGGGATCGCGGCGAAGCCCTGCGGGCGTAGATGGTCTCGATCCGCTCGCGGACGTTCAGGCCGTCGTCGTCGCCCTTGAACTCCTCGTTGGCGTTCAGCGGCTCGGTGTAGCCGAGGGCCCACTGGCCCTCATCACGGGGAGCCCGGGCGGGCCGGGGGGTGCGGCGGGTGTGTCGGTCATGGGCGTTCTCCGAGGGTCGGAGGACGCATGCGCTCACCAGGCACGGGATCATGGGTGTCCGGCGCCTGGTCGACCGCAGCGTCCGGGGGAAACTGCGGGATCAGGCGCAACACATGCTGGAGGACATTCGGCACAGGTCGACGTGACGGCGCACCACAAGGATGCCCGTCGCGTCCCCGGCCGTGATCATGACCAGAGGCTGCCCTAACTTCGGCGATCTGTCCACTCCCGTTCGCATCGTGAGACGTCTCGTGTCGTCACCCCTCGATCGATCCGCCATCGAGTGGCCCACCCCGGACCCATCCGGATCCCCGACGGCGGCTTGCCGCGAATCCGGATCGATCGGGCGCCTGCCCGGGCGGGGGTCGAGCCAGTGGGCGGTCCGCGCGTCACTTGCTCGCGGCGCCGGCCGGCCTCGGTAGCCTGTGCGCCATGTCGCGCCCGATCCGCTTCGTGCTCGATCGCGCCGACTCCTACCAGGGCGTGCAGGAGCAGCTGCTGGACCTGATCGACCCGCACCTGCCCGAACCGAAGCCCGAGCGCGGTGACTACCGGGCAGGCGCGCTGAACTTCTGCCTGTTCATCCGGCCCCAGGCTGACGTGGTGATGAGCCACGGCGTCGCCGACAAGAACTACCTGTGGTCCTCCGACGGGCAGGGCAAGCGCCTGGCCAACGCACGCCAGCACCTGCTGGTGCCGGGGGAGTGGCTCAAGCGCCGGCTGCTGGAGTCACCGGCGATCAAGCTCGGCGAGGACCGGATCCACGTCGTCGGCTGGCCCCGGCTCGACGACCTGATCGGCCAGGTGCCGCCGCCGGCGCGCCGGCTCATCGGGCGATGCCGAAGCCTCGGGTGCTGTGGGCGCCGACGCACAACCGGCGCAAGCGCGGCGAGACCGGTCGGTCCACGTCGAGCTTCCCGGAGTTCGAGAACTACCTGCGCGCCCTGTCGAGGTTCGCCTGGATCGACGTCTCGGTGCATCCGCGCAACCGCACCGACCACACCCCGACCGGCGCGTCGATGCCGCGTGCCGACATCGTCGTCGCCGACTTCGGCACGACCGTCTACGAGGCCTGGGCGCTGGGCAAGCCCGTGATCTTCCCGCGCTGGCTGCTTGCCGACCGGATCGCCGAGTACCTCCCGGGAAGTGCCGAGTCGTACATCTTCGCCGAGCGCATCGGCTACCACCCGGACTCCTTCGACGAGATGGTCGACATATCCGGGCCCGCCCGGTGATCACCCCGGACGTGCGGGCGTTCATGGACGACTACCTGGCCCCCGTGAGTACTTCGGGCGCAGCGGCGCCCGCGTGGCCGAGGTGCTCACCGAGATCGCCGCGCGCGACGCGCACTGACGCACCGACCTGCAGCCGCGGCACCACGCTCGCCGGGACTCAGGGCAGCGTGCGCAGCGCCTTCTTGAGCCCCGTGCGCACGTGCTCGAGCACCTCGATGCGCGCCATGAGCTTGTCGTTGGCCGGGATGATGTGCCACGGCGCGTCGCGCGACGACGTGCGCACGACCATCTGGTCGACCGCCTGCGACGTAGTCGTCCCACTTCTCGCGGTTGCGGTAGTCCTCCTCGGTGATCTTGTGGGCCTTCTCCGGGGTGTTCTCCCGGGCCTGGAAGCGGGCGAGCTGCTCCTCGGCGGAGATGTGCAGCCAGAACTTGGCCACGTAGAAGCCACGCTCGACGAGCTGGTCCTCGAAGTCGTTGATCTCGTCGTAGGCCCGCTGCCACTCGGCGGGGGTGGCGAAGCCCTCGATCCGCTCGACCAGCACCCGGCCGTACCAGGTCCGGTCGTAGATGACGAACTTCCCGGCCGGCGGCAGGTCGCGCCAGAACCGCCACAGGTAGTGGTACTTGCGCTCCTCCTCGGTCGGGGCGGCCGTGGAGATCACGCGGTAGTCGCCGGCCTCCAGGGCCTGGGTGATCCGGCGGATCGCGCCGCCCTTGCCCGCGGCGTCCCAGCCCTCGAAGGCCAGCACCGTCGACATGCCGCGGTCGCGGGCCTGCCGGGCCAGTCCGTGCACCTCGCGCTGCAGCCTGTTGAGCTCCTTGTCGTATCTGCTCGTCGCTGGTGCGGGTCGAGGTCCACGGTGTCCAGCACCGTGGCCTGGCGCTCGCCGGGGAGAACAGCTGGTCGCTGACGGCCGCGCCGGCGCGGGGTCCCCTCAGCCATCCGGGCCGTGATCGCGTTGAGGATCGTGCGCGCCACGGCGACGTCCCGGTAGCGGGCGTCGGTCGCCTCCACCACCGACCACGGCGCCCCGGCGACCGACGTCCGCCGCAGCAGCTTCTCCAGCTTGTGCCCGCTCTCCTCCAGCAGGTCGAGCATCGCCCAGTCGCGCTGGTCGATGCGCCAGCCCTCCTCCCGGTCGCCCTCGGCCTTCTTCATCCGCTTGCGCTGGACCTTGGCCGGGGTGTGCAGGAACACCTTGACGATCAGGGTCCCATCGGCGACCAGCGCCTCCTGCATGGCCTCCAGGTGGTCGATCGCCCGCTCGTAGTCCTCGTCGGACAGCTCGCCGGCGAGGTTCTCGTGCAGCAGGCGCATGATCCCGCCGGCCATCAGGGCGATCCGGCCCTTGGCCGGCATGTCGCGCCAGACCCGCCAGTACCGCGGACGCATCGCCTCCTCGGAGGTCAGCGGGCCCATCACGTGGGTCTGGATGAACCGCGCGTCCATCCACTCGTTGATGCGGTTGACCACCTCGTTGCCGGCGATCCGGTCGTCACCGGCCACGAAGATCAGCACCCCGAAGTCGGCGCTCTTCAGGTCGTACTGGGCGTTGACCAGGTCGACCCGCAGCTGCGGCTCGATGGCCTTGAACTCCGCCTTCGACAGCTTGTTGCCGACCTCCGACGCCTCGAGCATGAGCCGACCTCCCGGGTTGATGGGTACCTGCGCCGACCGTACCCCGCTGGCCGCGCAGGACGCGGGCCGACGAGGAGCGAGGATCGACGGGTGTCGCCGGCCGCGGTGGGCTGGGACGGCGATCAGGGTCCGTCGGGGTCCTCGTTGCCGGCCTCGTGGCCGGCGACCGCTGTCGGCAGCGTGGGGTAGACGTTCTCCTCGCCGATCAGGGCAAGGATCCCTGCACGCTCGAGCAGCTCGGCGAGCTCCACGTGCACGCGAGCCAGGGCGACGGAGATGTCCCGGCGCTGCAGCTCCCGCACCAATGCCTCGAGGGCCTCCACCGCGGTCGAGTCCGCGTCGACATTGGCCTCGCAGTTGAGCAGCACAGTGCGGACCTCGAGGCCGTCGGCCTGCTGCTCCCGTGACAGCGTCGAGGACGCGGATGCGGAAGTCCTCGGCATTGGCGAAGAAGAGCGGCGAGTCGTACCGGAAGACCAGCAGCCCCTCGATCTGGGTGGCGGCCGGGTACTCGCCGATGTCGTGCATGCCTGCCATGTCCGGAACCCTCCCCAGGACCGCCGCATGGGGTCGGGCGACCCGCGCCAGCACGACCACGGCGGAGAGGGCGATCGCGAAGCCGATGCCGGCAAGCAGGTTCAGCGTGAGCACGGCGATGGCGGTGGCGATGCCGAGCCAGAACTCGCTCCTGCGGAAGTTCCAGAGCCACCGGAACTCCGCGATGTCCACGATCTTGAAGGCCGCGAACACCACGAGGCCGCCAAGGGCCGCCATCGGGAAGTCCGCCAGGATCGGTCCTGCGAACATCAGGACCACGACGACGGCCGCAGCGGTGACCCATCCGTAGGCCGGGGTCCGTGCCCCGGACACCTTGGCCAGGGCGGTCCTGCTGCTGCTGCTGGAGACCGGGAAGCCGGACGTCAGGCTGGCGCCGATGTTGGACATCCCGAGGACGAGCAGCTCGGCGTCAGCATCGATCTCCTCGCCGTCGTCGGCGAACGCCCTGCCGTCGAGGGCGTTGTCGGCGAACGCGACGACGGCGATCCCGATCGCCGGCCCAAGGATCTCGGGCAGCAGGGACAGGTCGGTGGGCAGCGAGAGCGGGGGAAAGCCCTGTGGGATGGTGCCGACGACCTTGACCCCGTCCTCCTCCAGACCCAGGATGATCGTCAGTGCCGTGGCGCCGAGAACCGCGAGCAACGGCCAGGGGAGGCGCGGGGCCCACCGCGTGCCGACGAACAGCGTCACGATGACCGCCAGGCTGATGGCCAGCGTCGCGCCGTTGGTGGCATCGAGGTGCTGCATGGCGGAGATGATCTGGGCGATCGGCTCGGTCCCGTCGACCTGAACCCCGAGGAGCTTCCCCAGCTGCCCGGCCACCATGATCACGGCAACGCCCGCGAGGTAGCCGATGAGTACGGGGCGGCTGAGCAGTTGCGCGATGAATCCCACCCGGAGCAGACCGGCGGCCAGTGCCAGGACACCGACCACCAGGGCGCACAAGCCGGCCATCGAGGCGTAGGTGGCGGCGTCGCCGACGGCCAGGGGGGCCAGGGCGGCCGCCGTGAGGATCGAGGTCGTGGACTCGGGGCCGACGCTGAGGAGCCGGGATGTGCCCGCGATGACGTAGATGGCCAGCGGAGCCAGGCAGGCCCAGAGGCCCACAACGGGGTCCAGACCGGCCAGGGTCGCATACGCCATCACCTGGGGGATCAAGTAGGCCGCGACGCCAAGGCCCGCGAAGACGTCGGGCCTGACGCATGTGCGATCGAACTGCTTCAGGCGCAGCAGGTTGTACTGCGTGGGACGTCCGGTCGGGGCCACGCCCATAGTGTGCTGCCCCGAACCGGTCGGATGCGGCCCTACGCTGGGCGACATGCGTGGATTCCGGGGTCGGGGCGGGACTGCCCCGGGGCAGGAGGCTCCGGTCGAGGCACCGTCGGCCATGCCGGCCGGGGACGTCGGGTCAGACGAGTCGACGACGGTTGTCCTCGATCGTGCGACGCCGGCATCGGGTGCCCCGCTGTCGACGGCGGTGGGGGCGGGTTCCGGGCAAGTCGGGGCCCAGGGGTCGGCCGCTCCACCGAAGGAGGGTCACACCCAGGTCCTGGACACACACGTGGCCGGATCGCTGGCCGATCCCGCATCGTCAACCCAGGTCCTGGCCCGTGGGCCGGTCTTCGGGCCCGGGTCAGCCCCGGGAGCTGCGGCTGAACCGGCTGAGCCGCCCTCGCCCCCCGTGCCGTTGGTCAGCCGGCGGGTGGCCGCGGAGATCGGCATGTATGCCGGGGCCGCGCTCGTGCTCGTCTCGGTCGGCGGTGTCGTCGTGCGCGGCTGGTCCGCGTGGGAGCCGGGCGTGCGGTGGACGTTCGCCGGCCTCACGACCCTGGCCCTCGTGGCGGCCGGGCTGTTCGTCCGGCTGCCGTGGAGCCGGAGCCTGGGCAGCGAGCGCCGGCGCGCGGTGTCGGCGCTGCTGACCACCGGTGTGGCAGTGGCCGCGACCGGGGTCGGCGTCGCGCTCGGATCCGGTCAGGGCGCCCTGTCGGCCGATCCCGGAAGCACGGCGTTCGCCCTGGGTGTGGTGCTGGCGATGCTCGTGGTCAATGTGGTCGCGCGCACCCCGGTGTCCGAGTCCGGGCTCCTGGGCTCCCTGGTGTGGGCGGCCTGGGTGGTCGTGCCCCCCGGTCCCGGCACCTGGGCGTTCCTGGTGGCGCTCGGGGCGGTGTGGGCCGGCCTCGGGGCGCGCTGGGCCCGGGGCCGGCGCACGGCGATGGTCCTGGGAGGCGCCGTGGCGCTGGTCGCCTCCGTCGGGATGGCCGCCGGTCCGTGGGCGTGGCCGACCCGGGCGGGCCAGGCGGCCGTGGCGGTCGTGGGACTCGGGGCGTTCCTGCGGGGTCGGGCCAACCACTGGCTCGCACTGGGGGCGGGGGCGGCGACCGCCCTGGCGGCGTCGGTGGCCGGGGACGTGGTGGGCCCGGCGCTGGCGCTGCTCGTCGGGGGCCTGGCCACGATGGTCGTGTCGTGGATCGCGCTGCGCAGTGCCCGCCACGGGGCCTGAGGGATGCGCGAGGGGCCCCGATCCGCCGTGGATCGGGGCCCCTCGCGTGCAAGCCAGCGAGCTGGCGTCAGAGCGGGCGGACCTGGTCTGCCTGCGGGCCCTTCTGGCCCTGGGTGACCTCGAACTCGACGCGCTGCTCCTCCTCGAGCGACCGGTAGCCGCTGGACTGGATGGCGCTGTAGTGAACGAAGACGTCTGCGGTGCCGTCGTCGGGGGCGATGAAGCCGTACCCCTTCTCGGCGTTGAACCACTTGACGGTGCCTTGTGCCATGGTGCTTCGTACTCCTCGTGCAGATGTGAAATGAGCCGCTGCTCGACCCTCTTCGTCCAACAGCGGCATCACCGTACAACACGCTCCGGGCGGTGCACGCACGCGCGCGTACACCGTCGTGTCGGTCCTGGTGCGCGCGGGTCCGGTCAGCTGGCGCGCGCGAGGCTGTAGGTCAGCCAGCCGCCGTCGAGGTTGACCACGTCGTAGCCGAGCTGCGTCAGCAGCCGCCCGGCGGTGTGCCCGCGCTGGCCGACCTGGCAGTACACCGCCACGGGCATCGGCACGCCGTCGGTGTCCCTCGGGATCTCGGTGTGCCGGGCGCGCAGCTCGTCGACCGGGATGTTGACCGATCCGGCGATGCGCCCGCGCCGGTGCTCGCCGGGGGTGCGCACGTCGATGACGAACCGGTTGGTGCCCTCGATCTCGTCCCAGCCGATCGTGTGGGTGGTGCCGGTCATGATGTTGTCCGCGACGTAGCCCAGCTGGTTCACGGGGTCCTTCGCGGAGCCGTAGGGCGGCGCGTAGGCCAGCTCGAGGTCGGCCAGCTGGTCGGCGGTGATCCCCCCGGTGATGG
>CAVSQK010000027.1:0-69854 GCA_963729885.1 uncultured Actinomycetes bacterium | reverse complement strand
CAGGGCGCTCTCGTCCCCGGCCATCAGCGCGGCCCGTGACGCCTGGCGCTCCTGGGCTGCCCGCGCCTTGGCCTCCTTCTTGGCTTCCTTCGGATCGGAGGAGACCTTCAGCGTCTGCTTGCGCTGGGCCTCGGCCTCCTTGCGCGAGGGGGTGGGGTGCCCCTTGCCGACCGTGGGCGTGGGCTCCGGCTCGACGGGGGCTGGCTCGGCGGGGGCGTTGCGGGAGAGGAACTTCACGGACCAAGGGTACGTCGTGCCAACCCGTGGGGCGTTAGGCTTGTGGACGTCGGCGGGTGTGCCGCCTGGAGAGAGAGCGACAGCGAACCATGGCCGGAATGTGGCAGCGCTTCAAGATGATCTTCAGCTCCAAGGCCAACGCGGCCATGAACAAGGCTGAGAACCCCGCGCAGACCCTGGACTACTCCTACGAGAAGCAGCTGGAGATGCTGCAGAAGGTCCGCAGGGGTGTGGCCGATGTGGCAACGAGCCGCAAGCGGGTCGAGCTGCAGATCGCCAGCCTCGACAAGCAGCTGGCCAAGCTCGATGATCAGGCCCGCGCAGCCCTGGCGGCCGGACGCGAGGACCTCGCCCGGGAGGCGTTGATCCGCAAGTCCACCCTCAGCCAGCAGATCGCCGACCTGCACGTGCAGCTCGAGCAGCTGACGGTCCAGGAGCAGAAGCTCACCGTCGCGTCCCAGCAGCTGCAGACCAAGGTGGAGGCCTTCCGCACGCAGAAGGAGACCATCAAGGCCACGTACTCGGCCGCTGAGGCGCAGGTGCGCATCAACGAGGCGTTCACCGGGATCTCCAGCGAGCTCGGCGACGTCGGCCTGGCCATCCAGCGCGCTGAGGACCGCACCGCCCAGATGCAGGCACGCGCCGGCGCGATGGAGGAGCTGATGGCCACCGGAGCGCTGGAGACCACGGGCGGCAAGGACTCCCTGACAGTGGAGCTCGAGCGTCTGGCCGCCGACAGCCAGGTCGAGAACGAGCTGGCTGCCATGAAGGCCCAGCTCGGTGGCGCCGAGCCGCCGGCGGCGGTCACCGGTGCGGCCGCCGAGACGCTTGCGGTCGGCGCGGCGCCGGCCGACGAGGTCGTCGACGCGATCATCGCCGAGGAGCCCACAGCCCCGGCGGCACCCCCAGCTCCGCCCGCGCCGCCGGCGGCGCCCGCCGGCCCGGCCGCTCAGTAGGACCCCAAGGAGGCTCGCAAGCTCGCCATGGCGCGCAACAGGTACGCACCCGATCGTGGGCTCACCGCCCGCATGGGCGGGACGATGTTCATCCTCGGGCTGCTCTACGTCGTGCTGATGGCCGCGCTGATCTACGCGGGCATGAGTCTCTTCTTCGTGCTGATCCTCGCGGGGGGCTCCGCCTGGGCCCAGTGGTACTTCTCCGATCGGGTCGCCCTCTTCTCGATGTCGGCGCGGGTGGTGACGCCCGAGCAGGCGCCCCAGCTGCACGCCATCGTCGACCGGCTGTGTGCGATGGCCGACATGCCCAAGCCCGCCGTCGCGATCGCCGACACGGACATGCCCAACGCGTTCGCAACCGGGCGCAGTACCAAGCGGGCTGTGGTGTGCGTGACCACGGGGCTGCTCCGGCGCCTCGATGCTGAGGAGCTCGAGGGGGTGCTGTCCCACGAGCTGTCCCACGTGGCCCACAGGGACGTGCTCGTGATGACCGTGGCCTCGTTCGTCGGCGTCCTCGCCGGGTTCCTCACCCGCTCGTGGATGTGGGGCGGGCTCACGAGGCGGCGTGACAGCGACTGAACAGCGCGTTCGCCTTCCTGATCATCATGGTCGTGTCGATCCTCGTCTACTTCATCAGCTTCCTGCTGGTGCGGGTCCTCTCGCGGTACCGCGAGCTCTCGGCTGATCGCGCCGGTGCGCTGCTGACCGGTCGCCCCGCGGCTCTGGGACGTGCCCTGCAGAAGATCAGCGGCGACATGGGTGCCATCCCGACCCGCGACCTGCGCGCGAAGGAGTCGATGAACGCCTTCTTCATCACGCCGGCGTTCGGCGGCCAGCAGTCGATGGCGAGCCTGTTGTCCACGCACCCGCCGCTGGAGAAGCGCCTGGAGCAGCTGGCCCGCATCTCCGCCCAGTTGGGCCAGTAGATGGGCACTGTTCGACTCGATCATGGGTCGGCGCAAGCCCGTCCGCCCGGACCTCGATGCGATCTTCGGGCTGCCGTCGGCGGCCATCACCCTGTCGGCCAGCCTCGGCTACGAAGCCACGGGCACCGGGGCGGTGGCGTTCCGGGTCCCGGAGGGGCGTGCCTTCGCCGAGGTCCAGGCCGAGATCGAGGCCCTGCTCGCGGCGTCGGGCAACCCCGCCGTGGAGCTCGCCGCCGACCAGTACGGCTACACCTGGCTCGTGGTCTCGACCGATCCGCCCGATGTCGGTTCGCTCGTGACCCACCTGCACGCGGTCAACCTCACCCTGCAGGACAGCGGCTTCGGCCCGCAGCTGCTCTGCTCGACCGCCATGTTCGTCGGCCCCGGTGGGCGGCCGCTGGCGATGGTCTACCTGTTCAAGCAGGGCTCGTTCTACCCCTTCGCCCCCACGGACAGCCAGACGCGCGACACCGTCCTCGAGCTGCAGATCCGCGACCTGCTCCGCGACGAGCTGGCGGTGGAGAAGGACCTCACCCGCTGGTTCCCGATCTGGGGCGCCCCCGGCCTGTAGCCCCCCCTCTGGCGCAAACCCTCCGCCAATGTTCAGATCCTCCCTGGCGGACGGGAGGGTGTGAACCCTCTTGGAGGGTTTGCGGGGATTGGGTTGCGTCAGTCCGGTTCGGGCGCCGCGCCCACGCCGGGGAGGGCCAGCATCCGGTCCAGTGCGACGCGGGCCCAATGTGAGGTGTCGGAGTCGACCACGATCTGGTTCACGACGTTGCCCGCGACCAGGTTCTCCAACGCCCACACGAGGTGCGGCAGGTCGATCCTGTTCATCGTCGAGCAGTAGCAGACCGAGCGGTCCAGGAACGTGACCTGCTTGTCCGGATGGGCGTTGGCCAGGCGCCGCACGAGGTTCAGCTCGGTGCCGATCGCCCACGCCGATCCGGGCTCCGCGGCGTCGAGGACCCTGATGATGTACTCGGTGGACCCGACGTAGTCGGCCTTCTGGACCACCTCGTGGCGGCACTCGGGGTGCACCAGGATGTTGACCCCGGGGATCCGCTCCCGGGCCTCGTCGACCACGGCCTCGGTGAACCGGCCGTGCACGGAGCAGTGCCCGCGCCACAGCACCACCTTCGCGGCGCGCATCTGCTCGTCGGTGAGCCCGCCGCCGGGCTTGTGCGGGTCGTAGACCACGCAGTCCTCGAGGCTCAGACCCAGGTCGAGCACGGCGGTGTTGCGCCCGAGGTGCTGGTCGGGCAGGAAGAAGATGCGCTCACCCTGCTCGAAGGCCCATTCCAGGGACTGCTTGGCGTTGCTCGACGTGCAGATCGTGCCGTGGTTGCGGCCGGTGAACGCCTTGATCGCGGCGGTGGAGTTCATGTACGTGATCGGGATGGTCGACTCGGCCAGCCCGAGCTCGATGAACCGCTCCCATGCGTCCTCGACCTGGCCGATCTCGGCCATGTCGGCCATCGAGCAGCCGGCGGCGAGGTCCGGCAGGATCACCCGCTGGTCGTCGGTGGTCAGGATGTCGGCGCTCTCGGCCATGAAGTGCACCCCGCAGAAGACGATGTACTCCGCCTCGGGGTGCGCCGCGGCCTGCTGGGCCAGCTTGAACGAGTCGCCGGTGACGTCGGCGAACTCGATGACCTCGTCGCGCTGGTAGTGGTGGCCGAGGATGTAGGCCCGCGAGCCGAGCGCGGCTCGGGCCCGTCGGGCGCGGTCGACCAGGTCGGGGTCGGAGGCCGGCGGCAGGGCGCCGGGGCACTCGACGCCCTTCTCCGTGTCCAGGTCGGTGCCCTGGCCGAGCAGGAGCAGTGCCAGCGGGGTCGGTTGCGGCTCGGTCCAAGCAGCCGTGTCGGTCATCGCGTGGCCTTCCTCGTGGGCGGGCCCCATCGTTCCACAGAGTCGCGCGCCGGCCACAGCCGAGAACCTCCGCACGAGGCCAGATCCTCCGAGTCGTTCGGGAGGGTCTGTGCTGTTGCGGGAGATTCCGCGGACGCGGGCGCGCCAGGTGCCAGACTTCGGGCTCGTGAAGGTGCTGATCTGCCCGGACTCGTTCACGGGCACGCTCTCGGCTGCCGAGGCCGCGGCGGCGATGGCCGAGGGCTGGGCCGGCGTCGCCCCGGGGGATGCCCTGGTGCTGCGCCCGCTGTCGGACGGCGGGCCGGGGTTCCTCGACGCGATCGGCGCGGGGCGGGGCGGGGTTCGTCACACGTTGTCGGTCACCGGGCCCTCTGGGCCGCCCGGTCCTTGCCGACTACCTGATGACCGACGACGGCACCGCATGGATCGAGTCCGCGACCGCTGCCGGGCTGCACCTGGTTCCGAGCGACCAGCGGGATCCCACCCGCACCACCTCGCGCGGCGTCGGCGAGCTGATGCTCGCGGCCCTCGACGGGGGAGCCCGCCGGATCGTGGTCGGGGTCGGGGGGACCGGGCACCTGCGATGGGGGAGCGGGGCTCCTGGAGGCGCTGGGTGCTACGTCCCAGCCCCCGGGCGAGCTGTCCCGCGGTGGCGCCCGGCTGGCCCACATCGCGGCCGTCGATCTGGCCCCGGCGCTGGATGCTGTCGGCGGGTGCGCCCTGGAGGTCGCCACCGACGTCGACGTGCCGCTGCTCGGCGCTCGCGGGGCGGCCCGGGGCTTCGCCCCGCAGAAAGGTGCCACCGACGAGCAGGTGGAGCAGCTCGAGGCGGCGATGACCCACTGGGCGACCCTGCTGGGGCGCAGACCGCTGATGGGCGCTCGCCGCAGTCGCCCTCGGCGCCGGCGCGGGCGGCGGGCTCGGGGCGGCGCTCATCCGGCTCGGTGCCCGTCGGGTCCCGGGCATCGGCACCGTGCTCGAGGCCGCCGACATCGCCGGGCTCATCGGGGGCGTCGACCTCGTGATCACGGGGGAGGGGTCCTTCGACTGGCAGTCCCTGCGCGGCAAGGTGGTGGCCGGAGTCGCCGCCGCCGCCCTCGAGCGAGCGGTGCCGGTCGTGGTCCTCGCCGGGCGGGTCGAGGTGAGCCGGCGCGAGTGGATCACCGCTGGCGTGGCCGCGGCCTTCCCCGCGGCCGCGGAGCCCGGTGAGTCCCACCGCGAGGGAGTGGCCCGCGCCGCCGCGCGCGCCGCCCGCACCTGGTCGAGGAGCTGACCAGCGCCAGCGGGCGGCACGCGGCGACAGGGCGATCGCGGCTCAGTGCTTGGTCAGGCTGAAGTGCGACCAGCCCTTGATGTAGTTGTCGGGACGTCCCTGGTTGGTCTGGGCCATGCGATAGGTGTACTTGCCCCCTGGGCCGGACAGCGACGCAGTCAACCGGTCGCCCCAGATGTTCGTTCGCGGGCCGGTTCCGTTGGCGTCGTTGTCCTTGGACGTCAAGGTGCCATCACCCGAGGCGAACAGGTTGCCGGGAGTCGTCTGTGCATCGGACCCGTCGACGATGCCGTCGGTGTCCACGCAGGGCTGCACCAGGTTCCCTTCCGCCGTGGACTTGCCCCCTTCGAACGTCCACAGCTCCACTGGCACCTGCGTGCTCGCGGTGAGACGGAAGTTCCCGCTGCCCACGGCCTTGAGTGAGGCCGTCACCGGCCGATCGGCGAGGTGGCCCGGGAATGTTGGCCCAGGCGTCGGACCTGTCGGTCGCCAACCAGTCGACGAGGTCGTTCTCGAACTCCACGATCTCCGGGGTGCAGTACGTGAGCCGGGTCGTGTTGACGAACGCAGCCATCTCGTTGGTGCCGTCGGCCGCAATGTTGTAGATGTCGAAATACGTCTCCGTCGTGGTTGCCGGCCCGGCGTGCGCGGGCACGAACGCCCCCACAACCAGCGCCGCACACCCCAAGGCCGTTCCACTGATCACCCGACGTGCTCTCATGCCTGCCTCCTTGGCGGAACTCCGATCGCTGTGACCGGATGTCACCCACGATCGTGGAGAGGGCGCCTTCGCCACATCAGGGCCAGCACGAGGCCGCGGTGAGGGGAAACCCGTATGTCGGCCTGGCCGATGGGTCACGCCGGGATCCGCAACCCTTCGGCCCGGCCGCGGGAATTCGGCAGCCCGATCATCTGGTCAAACCATGTGACCTGGATCACTATGTGACGGTGCTCCCCGAGGGTTCGGCATGACGGCGCGACCAACCACGGTCGCGGTTGTCGTGGCGAGCGCGGCGGGTTTGGGGATCGTCGTTGCCACGGTCCTTCTGCCCTATGTGGCCTACCTCAGGCGCCCGGACATCGTCGCGGTGACGGCGGGCCTCGCAGTGATCGTCAGTGGCTTGGTCCTCCTGCGGTCCCGTGCCCAGGGGCCAGTGGCATGGCTCGTGCTCGGAGCTGGATACACGTGGTTCATCCCGGTCTTGGCGGTGTCCGGGATCCCAGCAGCCGACACCGCTCTTCGATGCACAGCCCTGATGCACATCGCGTTCCTCGCCCATGCGGTCGTCGTCGTCGGCTCCGTGCGCATTCGCGGCGCTGCGGAGTGGCTGGCGGTGACAGTCGGGTACGTGGCTGCCCTGACGGCCGTCGTGGGTGGGTTCCAGGTGGCCCTGCCAGCAGCCGGGGTGTGCCTGACCGCGGCTGTCCTGAGCACGGGGCACCGGCTGCCGCAGACCGTGCGGGCTCTGCGCACGGCCGCGGGGTTGGTGCTCGGTGTCGGCCTGGTCGGTGACGCGGTGCTGCGCGCACTCGTGGGCATGGACGCGGAGGCGTGGGTGGCCGTGGGCCACCCCGTTGGGTTCGCCGCGACCGGGGTCCTTGTGGCGCTGGCCGGGACGCGTCGCCAGGCGTTGGATGAGATCGAACTGGGCGGCGATGGCATGGCCCAACTGACGTCGGTCATCCGTGCCGAGCTCGGCGACGAGGACATCGAGATCGCACTTCACGACGGCAACGGCGGCTGGCTCCGCCCGAGTGGGGACACGCGCCCCGGGCCCGCTCCTTCGGGTTACCCCGTGCGCGACGCCTCTGGGGTGCCCTGCGCGGTGATCGAGGGCGCGCTGCGGTCGCCCGTATCGGCTGCGGTCGAGGACGTTCTCAGGCTCGCGGCTGCGAACGCACGACTCAGGCGGTCCATCGTCGCCCAGGTCGAGGAGCTCGAGGCGTCACGACGACGGCTGCTCGCGGCGGCCGACTCCGAACGGGCGGCTCTCGGTGCCCAGCTGAGCACGCGCGCCACCGCCCACGTGGCAGAGATGGAGCGGGAGCTCTCGCGCGATCCCAGCCCTCGACGAGGAGCGACGACGAGCTCGGACCACGCGACACGCGCTGGAGTCGATCGTGCGTGGGATCGACCCTCTGGGCCCTGGGCGGAACCCTCCGCCCCGCGCTGGCGGAGATGGCGAGGACTGCCTCGTGCGAGGTGGTCATCGACCACATCGACGAGCCGGTGTCACGCGATGTCGCGCGTGCCTTGTGGTTCTGCAGCGCAGAGGCGGCGACGAACACGGCAAAGCACGCGGGCGGCGCGGGCCTGCACATCGCCGTTCGACGCGTCGGGGCGTTCACGCACGCCACCTTCGTCGACGCCGGGCCCGGCGGCGCGGACCCCTCCGGAACGGGGTTGCGGGGCCTCAACGACCGGGTGGACACCCTGGGTGGGGCCATGACGGTGTCGAGCCCGGCTCTGGGTGGCACGAGGCTCGAGATCGTCCTTCCCGACCCGGATCAGGACTGTGGCTACCCACAGGTTGACCTAGCAGGAGACGCCGATTCGCTGGCGGTGGCGCCGACCTACCGTCGAAGCCACCGACTCCTGGGAGGCACCTCATGATCCGTTCCCTTCGACCCGCCGCACTGGTCACGACGACCCTGCTCCTGGCGGCATGCGCCGACGCCGCCGGCCAGGTGACCCCCAACGGGGCGCCCGACGCCCCGGTCACGCTGACCGGTATCAGCTACAGCGTCACCGGTCGATCTGGCGGCGACCAGCTGGTGAAGTTCAGCGAGCTCGCCAAGAGCCTGTCCAACGGATCGATCACGATCAAGGCCGGGCCCGAACCCGACAGCGGTAGGCCGGACACCTCGGCCGAGGCCATCGCCATGGTGCGCGACGACCGCGCCGACCTCGGGGTCGTTTCGGCCCGGACCTTCGACACACTGGGGGTGACCTCGTTCCAGGCCCTCCAGGCCCCCTACCTGATCACCTCGAACGAGCTGATCGACAAGGTCCTCGCCGATCCGGTCGCGGGCAAGATGCTCGAGGGCACCAAGGAGCTTGGCCTTGTGGGCCTTGGCCTCGCCTTCGACTTCCTGGCCTACCCCGGCGGCTTCGGGGAGCCGGTCCTATCCCCGGATGACTACCGGGGGAAGGCGTTCCAGGTGCGGCCGAGCAGGGCCAACGACCTCCTGACTCAGGCCTTGGGGGCCACCTCGGACCCGCGGAACGGGCAGGACTTCGAGAAGGCTGTGGAAGCCAAGGAGGTGCGAGGCAGCTGGGGCTACTTCAACGAGCCCAGCCAGCCGGTGGGTGGCGAGATCTTCACTGCCAATGAGCCTGCGTTCGCACGGGCGAACGTGATCGTGGCCAACGACAAGGTGTTCGCGGGCCTGTCCGCGGCCCAGCAGCAGGCGCTGCGTGCCGCTGCTGCCCAGACCCGTGACTGGATGGCGACCAGGCACACCGACCCGGCGGAGATGGCCGCGGCCTACTGCTCCCAGGGTTTCGGGGACATCGCCATCGCGGCCCCCGCCGAGCTCGAGGCGATGAAGGCGGCCACCGCGCCGGTGGTTGCCGCTCTTGAGCGGGAAGACCTGACCCGAGACGTCATCGCCCGAATCCGCCAGCTCAGTCAGGGCCTCGCGAAGTCCAAGGCCCCCGTGGCGTGCAGCGCTGCACCGTCGTCGCTACCCCTGCCAACCCTCAAGGCGAAGGGCGACCAGCGCGCGATCGACGGGGTGTGGCGACTCGAGGTCGACGAACAGGTGCTTCTGGACGCGAACCAGTCCCCGATGGATGCCACGAACAACGCCGGTACGTGGACCTGGACCTTCGACGGCGGAACGTACGAGTACGTCGAGTCACATGGACGCACGTGCACCGGTGAGTACACGCTCAATGGTTCGCAGTTCCTGGCTGTGACCTACAGTCCGCTCGGTTGCGACTTGGTCTGGCCCTTGGTCTTCAGCCGTTCGGGCGACGAGCTCGTGTTCGCCCCCTCGCCTGACGCCCCCACGGGCCTCCCCGATGGTCAGGGCTTGGATGGCTACACCCCGGACCCGAGCGGGTTCACGGCTGCCTACTTCCACAACCCGCTCGTCCGCGTGGGGGACGCGCCCTGACGTGGATCGCCATCGCGCTGGCAGCTGCCGCCGCCCTCCTCGTCGTGGGGGCGGCGGCGGCGGCCGTGCAGCAGTGGCGGCTCGCGCTCACTGCCCTGATCGTGGGCCTCTCCCTCGCCGTCGCTGGCCCACTCCGACAGTCTCGAACCACCCGGCGCCCTCGTGGCTGCGGCGTTCCGCGATGAGCCCCGGTCCTCGCACCGCTGGCCGCGTGGGCATGCTCGCCGACCACTCGGCTGATCCGGGTGGCGCTGGCGGGGGGATTCGTCGCCGGTCCCACTGCGCGCGACTCCTCTACGACCCGTTCTTCGACCCTACATGCCTGACCGTGTGCGCCCGGAACCCGCTGGCCCTGACCCACCTGAGCGGGACAGCCAACGCCGTGCTCTGGTCGGGTGCGTCGGTGGCCGCCGCCGCACTGACCGGTGCGGCCGCTCGTGGCCCCCGGCGGCTGGCACTGGGCCTGCTGGCCACATCGGCCTGGCTCAGTCGCCCTCCGACCGGCCTCCGCGGCGCAGGCCGCGATCCTGACAGCCGGGCGTCATCCTCGTCGTGGGGGGCGGGACACGTTGCCCGGGAGTTCGAGGCGCGGGCGCGGGTCGCGGACCTCGCGCGGGCGCTGAGGAGGGCAGCAGACGTGGAGGCCACGTTGCGGGACGAGGTGGGCGACCCCGGGATCACCGTGTCCTACCCGCTCGGCGCCGGATCGGAGTTCGTCGACCGACACGGGGGCCCGCCGGCCCAACTTGCCCCCGGCCAGGTGTGGACCGACGTGATCGGCCCCGAGGGCGTCGTCGCCCGGGTTGCCCACGACCCCGGGCTCTCCGATCCGGCGACCCTCGCTGCGGCCGTCTGCGGACCTGCGCACGTGGCGATCGAGAACGGCCGGCTCGCGGCCACGGTCGGTCATCAGGCCGACGCCCTGTCGGCGTCGAGACGCAGGATCGTCGCGCAGGCGGACTCCGAGCGCCGTCGGCTCGAGCGTGACCTCCACGACGGTGCTCAGCAGCACGTCCTCGCGCTCGGGTTGGCGCTGCGCACGGCGCTGGACACGCGCATCAGATCCCGGGACCCAGCGACGTCCTGCACCGATGCCTGGACATCCACCCACCTCGTGCTCGGCGAGCTCCGCGACCTCTCGCACGGCCTGTACCCAGCGTCGCTGGGCCAAACAGGGCTGGGCAACGCGCTGGATGGGGTTGCGGACGCTGCCCCGGTCCCGGTCTCGGTCACGTCGGTGCCGGTTGAGCGGATGCCAGCGGAGATCGAGCGGGCGATCTACCTGCTCGTGTCGCGCCTGGCGGCAACCGCGCGGGATCCCCTCGAGGTCTCCATCGCCCGTTCGCAGGACGTCGTCGAGGTCGTTGCCGAAGGGGCCGGCCTCCCCGATGGGGTTCTGGCGGACGTCTTCGCCGTCCTCGGCGGCACACTGAAGTACCACGGTGCGGACGGGGGCGGTGTCGTCCCGGTCGTCCGCGGGACACTTCCGCTGCACGACCGAGTGCACATGGAGGTGCCATGAGGGTGGTCGTCGCCGAGGACCAGCTCCTGACCCGGGAGGGACTCATGCACGTCCTGCGCGATGCCGGCATCGATGTGGTCGGTGAGGCCGCCGACGCCGCCACGCTCATGGCCCTGGTCGCGACCGAGGAGCCCGATGCCGCCGTCGTGGACATCCGGATGCCCCCCACCCACACCGACGAGGGGCTCGTGGCCGCGGCGCGGATCCGGCGCGAGTACCCAGGGACGGCCGTCCTGATCGTCTCGCAACACATCGAGTCGGGATTCGTGCTCCGCCTCCTCGACGAGGGTGGTGACGGGGTCGGCTACCTGCTCAAGGACCGGATCCTCGATCGGGCCGTGATGCTCGACGCGCTGCGCCGCGTGGTCGCCGGGGAGTGCGTGGTCGACCCCTACATCGTTGCCCGACTGTTGAGCAGGGAACGACGCACCGACCCCCTCGGAGCGCTGTCCGAACGGGAACGGGAGGTCCTGGCGAACCTTGCCGAGGGGCTGACCAACGCCGAGATCGCGCGACGCCTGTTCATCACCGAACGAACGGTTGAGGTCCACTCGAGGCAGATCTTCACCAAGTTGGGCCTCGATGACGACCAGGCGACCAATCGTCGCGTGATGGCCGTGCTCACCTACCTGCGGACGGCGCCGTGACAGGTGCCGCAGGCCCTCGATCCCGGTGAGTCGTGGGCGCGCGGTTGGTCGAACTCCGCAAACCGTGTCAGCATGGGACCACCGGGAATGCTGCACAGCGTGTTCGCGTTGGCCCCGATGTAGACCGCCACGATGCTCAGTAGGAGGGCACCGATGACCGCCGAGACCACCACCGAGACCACCGCTCCCGTCAGCGATGGGATCCTCCTGACCGAGGTTGCCGCCGACAAGGTGCGCACCCTGCTCGACTCGGAGGGTCGCGACGACCTCGCGCTGCGTGTGGCTGTCCAGCCCGGTGGCTGCTCGGGCCTTCGCTACCAGCTGTTCTTCGACGAGCGTTCCCTCGATGGCGACGTCCGCAAGGACTTCGGCGGCGTCGAGGTCGTCACCGACCGCATGAGCGCCCCGTACCTGTCGGGCGCCACGATCGACTTCGTCGACTCGATCGAGAAGCAGGGCTTCACGATCGACAACCCGAACGCCACCGGCTCCTGCGCATGCGGTGACTCGTTCCACTGACCTGACCGGCTAGGGTCACCTGCGTCGTCAACGACCGACCAGGGGGTCACCCACGCATGCGGATCGTCATCACCGGCTCCATCGCCACCGACCACCTCATGACGTTCCCGGGCCGGTTCGCCGACTCGATCGTCCTGGACAAGCTGGACAAGATCTCGCTGTCGTTCCTCGTCGATGAGCTGGAGATCCGCCGCGGCGGGGTCGCGGCCAACATCGCCTTCGGGATGGGCGTGCTCGGCGAGAACCCGATCCTCGTGGGCGCTGTCGGCCCGGACTTCGCCGACTACCGGTCCTGGTTGACAGCGCCATGGCGTGGACACGGAGTCCGTGCACGTCTCCGAGGTCCGCCACACCGCCCGCTTCGTGTGCACCACCGACGAGCACGCCAACCAGATCGCCACGTTCTACGCCGGGGCCATGCAGGAGGCCCGCGACATCGAGCTGGGGCCGGTCGTCGAGCGCGTGGGCAACGTCGACCTCGTCCTGATCGGGGCCAACGACCCCGAGGCGATGATGCGCCACACCGAGGAGTGCCGCTACCGGCGCATCCCGTTCGCCGCCGACCCCTCCCAGCAGCTGGCGCGGATGCACGGCGATGAGATCCGCCTGCTCGTCGACGGGGCCGCCTACCTGTTCACCAACGAGTACGAGGCCGCCCTCACCGAGCAGAAGACCGGGTGGAGCAGCGACGAGATCCTCGACCGGGTCGGCACGCGGGTCACCACGCTGGGGCCCAACGGTGTGCGCATCGAGCGCAGGGGCGAGGACATGATCCAGGTGCCCACGCCCAAGGAGACCCACAAGGCCGACCCGACGGGCGTGGGGGACGCGTTCCGCGCCGGCTTCCTCGCCGGGCTGGCCTGGGGGCTGCCGCTGCAGCGGTGCGCCCAGGTGGGCTCGCTGCTGGCCACGCACGTCATCGAGAGCATCGGGACCCAGGAGTACGAGCTGGCCCGCAGGTCGTTCCTGCTGCGGATCCGGGAGGCCTACGGCGACCAGGCTGCCGAGGAGATCGGCGCCCACATCAGCCTGGCCCGGCCCTGACCCACGCGCATGCCCGTCGAGCCGGATGCGCCTCGGTGGGCACTGCCCGACCTCCACGACATGCCCGAGGGTCGGGAGCTGGTCGCCGTCGGGGCGGACCTCTCGCCGGGGATGCTGCTCGCGGGCTACCGCGGGGGGCTGTTCGCCATGCCCGACGGCAGGGAGCTCGGCTGGTGGTCGCCGGACCCCCGGGGGGTGCTGCTCCCGGGCCGGCGTCCATGTCGCGCGCTCCCTGCGGCGGGCCCTGGCCCGCTTCGAGGTCAGCATGGACCGGTCCTTCGCCGAGGTCGTCGCCGCGTGTGCCGACCTGCGGCGGCCCCACGGGTGGATCAGCCGGCGCCTACCGGGACTCCTACCTCGAGCTGCACCGACTGGGCTGGGCGCACTCGATCGAGGTCTGGGATCGCGACGGCCGCCTGGCCGGTGGGCTGTTCGGCGTCGAGGTCGGTGGGCTGTTCGCCGCCGAGTCCAAGTTCCATGTGAGCACGGATGCCTCGAAGGTCGCGGTGGTGGCCCTGGCCGACCTCCTGGCCGCCGACGCGGACCCCCGCCGGGTCATCGACGTCCAGTGGTGCACCGAGCACCTGCGCTCCCTGGGTGCGGTGGAGGTGCCCGCGCCCGGCCTACCTGCGGGCCCTGCGCCGCGCCCTGGCCTGCGAACCCGCGCTCTCCGATCGCCCGGGGCCGGTCCGTCAGGTGGATCCGTCGGGGCCTCCCCAGCCGGATCAGGTGGCGGCGGGCCTGACCCGGGGTCCCGTTGGGGGCGTGCGGCTCGGGACCGGACCCCTCCGGCGCGGGGGTCGAGGGGGAGGGGCGCCTCGAGCAGCTCGGACAGCACCTGCTCGTGCCCCCGCAGCCGGCACCACGCCGGGACGTCGTACTCGGCTGCCGGGTCGTCGGTGAGCAGCTCGACCAGGCTGCCCGGCGGCAGCGAGCTGGCAGTCCGGGCCAGCCTGATGATCGGCACCGGGCAGAGCACGCCCCGGGCCTCGACCGTGGCGTCGGGCTCGGTCACGAGCTGGCCCGATCGGCCGCCGCGCGTGCGGCGGCGACGGCCGCGGGCAGCGCGGTGAGGAACCCCGCCACGTCGGCCTCGGTCGCGTCCGGGGGCAGGCTCACCCGCAGGTTCCCGTGCGTGATCGCCCCCATGGCCGCCAGGACGTGGCTGGGCCGGCGGGTGTCGGCCGTGCACGCCGAGCCCGAGCTGACCGCGAAGCCGGCCCGGTCGAGCTCGGTGACCAGCGTCTCACCGTCGGCCCACAGGACCGTGAAGCACACGATGTGCGGGGCCGAGTCCGGGCGTCCGAGCGCGATGATGTCCGGGGCGAGGCCCGGAACCCGCTCGCGCAGGATCGTGAGCAGGCGGGCCCGGTGCACCGATGTCCGGCCCAGGGCGGCCGTGGCCGTCTCCAGCGCGGTCGCGGCGGCCACGGCGCCCGGGACGTCCGGGAAGCCCGCCCACCGCCCCGCCTCGTCGGTGGGCATGGGGCTGCGCCAGCGCACCCCCGTGCGCACCGCGAGGATGCCGACCCCGGCGGGCCCGCCCCACTTGTGGGCGCTGCCCGCGAGCACGTCCCAGTGCGGGGTCGCCGGCAGCGACCCCAGCGCCGCGCAGGCGTCGACGAGCAGCGGGACCCCCTCGGCCCGGGCGATCTCGTGGACCTGCTCCAGGGGCTGGATCGCCCCGACCTCGTGGTTCACGTGCTGCACGGCCACGAGGGCGACCCCGGGGGAGCGCACCGCCCCGCGGAGGGCCTCAACCTCAACCTCAGCGTGAGGGTTGACCGGCACGAGGACGGGGTCCTGGCCGGGCACCACCCAGTCCGCGGCGCGCAGCACGGCGGAGTGCTCCACGGCGCTGGCCACGACGGTGGTCCCCACGGTGCGCCGGCCCCGGGCCAGCCCGAGCAGGCCCATGTGCAGGGCCTGGGTGCCCGAGGCGGTGAAGACGACCTCCTGGGGCAGCGCGCCGATGCGTGCGGCGACCGACGCGCGGGCCGCGTCGAGCAGCTGGCGGGCGACACGCCCGTCCCGGTGCAGCCGGGCCGGATCGGCCCATCCGCGGTCCAGGGCGGCATCGAGGGCACGGCGCGCCTCAGGTCCCAGCGGCAGCCCGGAGGCAGCATCGAATGACCGCGACATGCCGTACACGGTATCGGTGACCCCCGTGGCACGGGGAGACGTTCCTGCGCTAGTCTCCACCCGTTCAGCGTCCGTGGCGCGGTGTCTCCGCACAGCGCGGAATCGCCCATCCGATTGAGGGGATCACCAGACGTGGTAGCAGATCGCACCGACCATCGCCGGTCGATGCGCCGGTGGGGGGCTGGGGCAGGAGTCGCCGCCGTCGCCCTGCTGGCGTCGGGATGCAGCGCCCAGGAGGCGCTGTCCCTGAACGCCCCCGACGGCGCCACCGAGCAGACACCGATCATCGAGAGCCTCTGGTTCGGGGCCTGGGTGGCGGTCGCCGTCGTCGGGCTGATCACCGGGGGGCTCATCCTGTTCGCGGCCATCCGCTTCCGTCGCAAGGACGGGGACCCGGCACCCAAGCAGATGCGCTACAACGTGCCGCTCGAGGTCATGTACACGATCGTCCCCCTGGTGATGATCCTGGGCATGTTCTACTTCACAGCGCGTGACCAGACCGAGCTGACCAAGGTCTCGGCGAACCCGGACAACACGGTCGGGGTCGTCGGGTTCCGCTGGAGCTGGGCCTTCAACTACGTGGAGGACGACGTCTACGACGTCGGCACCGCCGAGGTCGAGGACACGCCCACGTTGTACCTGCCGGTCAACGAGTCGGTCGTCTTCGAGCTGCAGAGCCCGGACGTGATCCACTCGTTCTGGATCCCCGCCTTCCTGATGAAGATGGACGTGTTCCCCGACCGCCTGAACAAGTTCGAGGTCACGCCCAACAAGGTCGGCACGTACGCCGGCCGCTGCGCCGAGCTGTGCGGCGTCGATCACGCGCGGATGCTCTTCACCGTCAAGGTCGTGGAGCGCGCCGAGTACGACCGCCGCATGGCCGAGCTCAGGGCCAAGGGCCAGGTCGGCTCCATCGAGACCGATCGCATCACCCGCGATGGTGAGCGCTACTGGGAGTCCGACCGCTACGAAGAGCCGGAGGGCACGCTGTGACGCTTCTCAACGACCGTCCCGCCGAGCTGGGCGCCGCAGCCGCACCGCGTGAGCGATCCCTGGGCCAGAAGATCGTCTCGGTGATCACCACCACCGATCACAAGACCATCGGCCGGCTCTACATGGGCACGAGCTTCACGTTCTTCCTGATCGCCGGACTCATGGCGCTGCTGATCCGGGCGGAGCTGGCCCGGCCCGGCCTGCAGATCGTGACCCTGGAGCAGTACAACCAGCTGTTCACGATGCACGGCTCGATCATGCTGCTGCTGTTCGCCACGGCCCTGTTCGTCGGCTTCGCCAACTTCCTCATGCCGCTGCAGATCGGCTCGCCGGACGTGGCGTTCCCCCGGTTGAACATGCTCGGCTACTGGATGTACTTCTTCGGCAGCCTGATCGTCCTGTTCGGCTTCCTGACCCCCGGCGGGGCCGCCGCCTTCGGCTGGTTCCTCTACACGCCGCTGTCGGGCGCGGAGTTCTCCCCGAACATCGGCTCGGACCTCTGGATCCTTGGCTTCGCACTCGGCGGCGTCGGCACGATCCTCGGCGCTGTGAACTTCGTCACCACGATCCTCACGATGCGCGCCCCGGGCATGACCATGTTCCGGATGCCCATCTTCACGTGGAACGTGCTGCTGACCTCGGTGCTGATCCTCATGGTCTTCCCGGTGCTGGCGGCCACGCTCGTCGTGCTCGAGATCGACCGGAAGTTCGGCTCGGTGGTCTTCCTGCCCGAGAACGGCGGCGCGATCCTCTTCCAGCACCTGTTCTGGTTCTTCGGCCATCCCGAGGTCTACGTCCTGGCCCTGCCGTTCTTCGGGGTGATCTCCGAGATCCTGCCGGCCTTCAGCCGCAAGCCGATCTTCGGCTACAAGGGCCTGGTGTTCGCCACCATCGCGATCGCCGCCCTGTCGATGGCCGTGTGGGCGCACCACATGTACGTGACCGGCGCGATCAGCCTCCCGTACTTCGCCCTGATGACCATGCTGATCGCCGTCCCGACCGGCGTGAAGTTCTTCAACTGGATCGGCACCATGTGGGGCGGGTCGCTGACGTTCGAGACGCCGATGCTGTGGGCGATCGGCTTCCTGCTGACCTTCCTCTTCGGTGGCCTGACCGGCATCATCCTGGCCTCGCCCCCGCTGGACTTCCACGTGTCGGACTCGTACTTCGTGGTGGCGCACTTCCACTACACGGTCTTCGGGACCGTCGTGTTCGCGATGTTCGCCGGCTTCTACTTCTGGTGGCCGAAGTTCACCGGCAAGATGCTCAACGAGACCCTGGGCAAGTGGCACTTCTGGCTGACCTTCATCGGGTTCAACGGGACCTTCCTCATCCAGCACTGGCTGGGTGTCGAGGGCATGCCGCGCCGATACGGCGACTACCTCCCCGGGGACGGCTTCACCCTGGAGAACGAGATCTCCTCGGCGTTCGCCCTCGTCCTGGGCATCTCCACGATGGTCTACCTGTACAACTTCTACTGGACCCACAGGTACGCCCCGAAGGTGACCGTCGACGACCCATGGGGGTACGGCGGGTCGCTGGAGTGGGCCACCTCGTGCCCGCCCCCGCGGCACAACTTCGTGTCGCTGCCCCGGATCCGCTCCGAGCGCCCGGCGTTCGACCTGCACCACCCGGAACTGGCTGACTGGGACTCGGCGGGCTACCTGGCCTCGCTCGAGGCCCAGGGGGCCGGCACGGCGAAGGGGGAGATCTCGTGAAGCTCGCAGGCAAGCTCTTCATCGGTGGGGCGGTCTTCTACTGGCTCGTCTCGGCGGTCTACTGGATCATGTCCCACGACGAGGCCGGAACCGTCGCCCTGGTCCTGACCGGCTTCCTCTCGGCGATGATCGGCTTCTACCTGGTCGTCACCGCCAAGCGGCTGCCCGACCAGCCCGACGACCTGCCCGACGCCGAGATCTGGGACGCGGATCCGGACTACGGGTTCTTCAGCCCGCACTCCTGGGCCCCGTTGCTGGTGGGGGCCTCGGCCGCCATCACGTTCGCCGGCCTGGCGTTCGCCGCGTGGATCGTGGCTGCGGGCGCCGTCCTGGTGATCATGTCGTCGGCGTACTGGGTCTTCGAGTACTACCAGGGCCCCAAGCGCCAGTTCTGACTGCGGCCAACCGCCACATCGCGCGTTCCGCGCCACGTCGCCAGGGGTGTGGGAGTTCCGCGCCGCATGTGGCCGGGAACGCGCGCGAGCGGCTCGCAGTGGCTGGGAACGCCCGATTCGGACCTTACCCGATCGGTCAGCCTGAGCCGGGGGCCAGGCCGCCCCACGCGTGCCGCCAGGTGCGGGTGCGCCAGCAGCGCTTGCGGTGCCCCGAGGTGCGCACCACGAACGCGGCGAAGGCCAGCCAGAGCACCGCGAGCTGGGCGCCGACCGTGGACCACGTCCACGACGTGATCCCGACCGCGGCCAGGAAGGCCAGCCCGGCCACGCACCACAGCACCAGCCCGAACCCGATCCGTGCCCGCTTCCTGCTCGGGACCCGGCCCAGCCGGCCGGCGTCGAGCTCCTGGCCGCGCTCGTGGCCCGCCGTGCAGCCCGTACCGGCGATCAGGTAGCCGGGCTCCACCTGCACCGGAGGGGCGGCCGCCCTCCTGGTCGCGGCCGGCGTCGGGGCGCGGCCGCCCGTGGTCGAGGCGGGTGGCGCCGCCGGGGGACGGTCCTGAGGCGTGCTGGGCATCGCCCGCTGGCGGGAGGACTTGGCCATCGTCGCCTCCTACGGCTGCAGGTCCTGGCTGGTGCTGATCCACTGGTCGAGCAGCGTGCGGGCTGCGCCCGACGACAGCGCCTCACGCACCGCGGGCAGGGCCGCTGCCATCCGGGTGGTGAGGTCCGTGGACGGATCCGGGATCTCGACGGGCAGGTGGCCCCCGGCCGCCGCATAGGCGACGAGGGCAGCTGCGGCGTTCAGGCAGACCGCGTCCCGGATCCCGGCGACCGCCGGGTCGTCGGGCCCGTCCAGGAGTGCCCGGAACACGCGGGCGTTGCGCTGGGCCGATCCGCCGCGCAGGGCATCGGGGCCCGGGGTCGGGATGCCCAGGGCGCTCGGGTCGAGCACGACCCGCCGCGGCTGCTGTCCGGTGAGGTCCCACACGGTGGAGGTGGCGTAGACCGTGAGCTCGTCGAGGCCGTCGTCGCCGTGGACGACCAGTGCCCTGGTGCCCCGGGCAGCCAGCACGCCGGACATGAGCTCGCCGATCGCCTCCGTGGGCACGCCGAGGACCTGGGCGGCGGGGTGGGCCGGATTGGCCAGCGGACCCAGGACGTTGAAGACCGTGCGGATCCCCAGCTCCCGGCGGATCGGGCCGATGTGGCGCATGGCCGGGTGGAACACCGGGGCGAAGCAGAACGTGATGCCCAGCCGGCGCCCGGCCTCGGCTGCGGCGGCCGCGGGCAGGTCGATGACCACCCCGAGGGCCTCGAGCATGTCGGCCGACCCGCTCTGCGAGGAGGCCGCGCGGTTCCCGTGCTTGGCGACCCGGGCACCGGCTGCGGCGGCGACCACCGCGGCCATCGTGGAGATGTTCACCGTGTGCGAGCGGTCTCCGCCCGTGCCGCACGTGTCGACGACGGGACCCTCCACGTCCAGCGGCACGCTGGCGTTCATCATGCCGGTCACCAGCCCCGACACCTCCCGGGCGGTCTCGCCCTTGGCGCGCAGGGCGACGAGGAAGGCGGCGGTGTTGGCCGGGGGAGCGGACCCGGTGAGCATCTCGGCCATCACCCACGTGGTCGTGGGGGCGTTGAGGTCCTCACCGGCCAGGAGGGCCTCCAGGACGTCGACCCAGTCGGTCAGTGGCGCCTCGGTCACGAGCGCGTCGTCGCCTGCAGCCGGGCGTGGAGCAGGCCGGAGACGGCCTCGGCCAGCTGGCCCGGGTCGATCGGGTGGCCCACCACCGCGTCGGCGCGCGACCACGTGGCCAGCCAGGCGTCCTGCGGGCGCCCCGTGAGCACGAGGATCGGGGGGCAGCGGTGGATCTCGTCCTTGAGCTGGCGCGTGAGTCCCAGGCCCCCGGTGGGGGTGGCCTCGCCGTCGAGGATCATCAGTGCCAGCCCTCCGGCATCCGCGGTGCGCACGACGACCGGACCGGTGGCGACCTCGAGGAACTCCAGCTCGGGGAGGTCGGGGTCCAGGCGCGTGCCCAGGGCGTTGATCACGGCGCGGCGGACTGTGCGGTCATCGCTGTAGACCATGACCCGCAGCGACGGGGCGGCCTGGGGGCTGGGCATGGGGACTCCTGTGGGTTGCGTCTGGGGCGATGCTACTGGGTCCGCGCTGCGGCGCCGTGGTCCGGGCGGGACACGGGGTGCCAGCGGGACACGGGCGGCGTCGGGCGGGACACGCTGCGGCTGACATCGGGGTCCGGGTGGGAACTCCGGGACGGATCTGACAGACTGCGCGCGTGGCTTCGACAACCGTTGTGACCTCCGCGCATCCAGGTGCCCATCCGACCCACCCGAACAAGGTGGCCGTGGGCACGATCATCTGGCTGTCCAGCGAGCTGATGTTCTTCGCCGGGCTCTTCGCCATGTACTTCACGCTCCGCTCGACGAACCCCGAGGTCTGGGCCGAGGAGACCCAGTTCCTCAACGTGGGGTTCGCCACGATCAACACCCTGATCCTGGTCTCCTCGAGCGTGACCTGCCAGATGGGCGTGCTGGCCGCCGAGCGCGGTGACCTGCACCGGATGCAGCGCTGGTACATCCTCACGTTCGTCCTGGGCGCGATCTTCATCGGCGGCCAGGTCTTCGAGTACGCCCACCTGATCCAGGCCGAGGGGCTGACGCTGTCGTCCTCGGCGTACGGCTCGGCGTTCTACCTGACCACGGGCTTCCACGGCCTGCACGTGATCGCCGGTCTGGTGGCGTTCCTGTTCGTGCTGGCCCGGTCCTACGCCTCGCGGCGGTACGGCCACGAGCAGGCCACGGCGGCCATCGTGACCAGCTACTACTGGCACTTCGTCGACGTGGTGTGGATCGCCCTGTTCTTCACGATCTACGTGCTCCAGTAGCGCCCGACCCGCTCGTCCCCGCCCCCGCAATCCGATCCCTGCAGAGGTAGGCCAGTGAACACTCAAGTAGCCCGACGCAGGCACCCGGCAGCGCTCATGCTGCTCCTGCTCGGCGCACTCGCGATCATCGGCACGATCTACGCGCTCGTGAACACGAGCACCGCCGCCCGTGCCGCCGGCGCCCCGCACAGCGAGACCGCCGTGGAGGAGGGCAGGGCGCTCTACCTCGAGGGCTGCGCGTCCTGCCACGGCCTCAACGCCGAGGGCACGAGCGTCGCCCCGAGCCTGATCGGCGCGGGTGCGGCCTCGGTGCACTTCCAGGTGTCCACCGGTCGCATGCCGCTGGCGGCCCCCGCCGTGCAGGTCGAGCGCAAGGCGCCCAGCTACACCGAGGCGCAGACCGCCGCGCTGGCCGCGTACGTCGCCACCCTCGGCCCCGGCCCGGCGATCCCGACGGCCGAGCAGCTCGACACCACGAACGCCGACCTCGCCGTCGGCGGGGAGCTCTTCCGCACCAACTGCGCCCAGTGCCACAACTTCGCCGGCAAGGGTGCCGCGCTGACCCAGGGCAAGTACGCCCCCAGCCTGATGGAGTCCACGCCCCAGCAGGTGTACGAGGCCATGCTGACCGGCCCGCAGAACATGCCGGTGTTCGGCGACGGCACCCTCAGCCCGTCGGAGAAGCAGGACATCCTCAAGTACGTCGACCACCTGCAGACCCAGACCCAGCCCGGCGGGTGGGCCCTCGGCTCGTTCGGCCCCGTCACGGAGGGCGCCCTCCTGTTCACCCTCGCACTCGGCCTGATGGCCGGGTTCGCCGTCTGGATCGGAGCCAAGCTGCGATGAGCGACTCCACCGAGACCGAGCCGGACTTCGTCACGGCGACCGGTCAGCCCACCACCCGCGGCGCACGGACGTCGACCCCGGGCCGCCAAGCGCGCCGAGCGCCAGGTGGCCACCATGTTCGTGCTGGCCGCGCTGCTGATCCTCGCGTCCGTCGTGGCCTACGTCGTGATCCCGGTCGACGCCGGGTCGTGAACTCCCGTTCCTCGGCCCGGTCGGGGCGCTGAACGTGGCCCTCGGGCTGAGCCTGGGCCTGGGCATCCTGCTCATCGGCCTGGGCGCGATCCACTGGGCGCGCAAGCTCATGCCCGGCAACGAGGTCGTGGCCATGCGCCACGAGATGCGCTCGACGCCCGACGAGCGCCAGGCGGCGGTCGAGGCGTTCGACCGCGGGCTGGCCGACTCCGGGTTCGCCCAGCGGCCGATCATCCGGCGCACGCTGATCGGCGCGATGCTGGTGCTCCCGCTGCCGCTGGTGATCCTCCTGCGCGACCTGTACATCGCCCCCAAGGGCGCCCCCAGCCCGGCCGAGCAGCTCGAGCAGACGATCTGGGGCACAGGGGTGCGCATCGTCACCGACGTCGAGCTGAACCCGCTCAAGCCCGAGGACGTCCCGGTCGGCGGCCTGGTCGCGGCCGTTCCGGCCAACCTCCACGAGGTCGAGGAGGAGACGGGCAACCTCAACGCCCGGGCCAAGGCCGCGATCATCCTCGTGCGCATGGTCCCCGACGAGATCGTCTCCCAGCAGGGCGAGGCCTGGGACTACCAGGGGATCCTGGCCTACTCCAAGATCTGCACCCACGTGGGCTGTCCGATTGCGCTCTACGAGCAGCGGACGCACCATTTGTTGTGTCCGTGCCACCAGTCGACGTTCGACCTGGCGGATTCGGGCAACGTGGTGTTCGGCCCGGCGGCCCGCCAGATGCCGCAGTTGCCGATCACCGTCGATGACGAGGGATACCTGGTCGCCGTCAGTGACTTCCAGCAGCCCGTCGGACCGAGTTTCTGGGAGCGCTCATGAGTGTGGTGTATGAGACCGGGGGCAAGGGTGCGGGCTGGGTCGACGACCGGCTGGGCAACTCCAACTTCATCCGGCGCAGCCTGAACAAGGTCTTCCCCGACCACTGGTCGTTCATGCTCGGCGAGATCGCCCTGTACTCGTTCATCGTCATCCTGCTGACCGGCGTGTACCTCACGCTGTGGTTCAAGCCGTCGATGATCGAGGTCGTCTACGACGGCTCGTACGCGCCGCTCAAGGGCGTGAAGATGAGCGAGGCCATGGCCTCCACGCTGGACATCTCCTTCGACGTCCGCGGCGGGCTGCTCATCCGCCAGATCCACCACATGGCGGCGCTGTTCTTCGTGGCCGCGATCGCCATCCACCTGCTGCGGGTGTTCTTCACCGGCGCCTTCCGCAAGCCGCGTGAGCTCAACTGGGTCATCGGCGTGGTGCTGTTCCTGCTGGCCATCGCGGCCGGGTTCTCGGGCTACTCGCTGCCCGACGACCTGCTCTCGGGCACGGGCCTGCGGATCACCCAGGGCATCATCCAGGCCTCCCCGGTGATCGGCACCTGGATCTCGTTCCTGCTCTTCGACGGGGAGTTCCCCGGCACGGCCTTCATCCCGCGGCTCTACGGCATCCACATCCTGCTGGTCCCCGGGCTGATCCTCGGACTGGTGACCGCCCACCTCATGATGGTCTGGTACCAGAAGCACACGCAGTTCCCCGGCCCGGGCCGCACGAACGAGAACGTCGTGGGCTACCCGCTCATGCCGGTCTACATGGCCAAGGCCGGTGGCTTCTTCTTCGTCGTGTTCGGCACGATCGTCGCCCTGGCGGGCCTGTTCCAGATCAACCCGATCTGGGCCTACGGTCCCTACATCCCCGACCAGGTGACGGCCGGTTCGCAGCCCGACTGGTACGTGGGCTTCCTCGACGGCGCCCTGCGCCTCATGCCCCCATGGGAGATCACGGCAGTTCGGCCACACGCTGAGCCTGAACCTGATCATCCCGGCGATGGTCCTCGCGCCCGCTCCTGCTGCTGCTGGTCGGGCGTCTACCCGTGGATCGAGCGCTACGCCACGGGCAAGGACGACCGCGAGCACCACCTGCTCGACCGTCCGCGCAACGCCCCCACGCGCACGGCGCTCGGTGCGGCGATGCTGACCTTCTACATCGTGCTGATGATCGGCGGCGGCAACGACATCATCGCCTACAACTTCGACCTGAGCTTCAACACGATGATCCGGGTCCTGCAGGTCCTGCTCTTCGTCGGGCCGGTCGTGGCGTTCATCGTCGCCAAGCGGATGGCCCTGTCGCTGCAGCGTCGCGACCGCGACCTGCTCCTGCACGGTCGGGAGACCGGTCGGGTGCTGCGCCTGCCCAGCGGGGAGTTCCTCGAGATCCACGAGCCCGTGGACGAGGAGTACCGGGCCAAGATCCTGTCGAAGACCGACGTCGAGCCGCTGGCGCTGCCCGAGGCCGTCGACGAGAACGGCGTGGCCAACCCGGCCGGGCGCAAGGACGAGGCGCAGGTCGCGCTGGTCGCGCTTCTTCTACGCCGACAACGTGCCGCTGCCCACGCGACGAGGAGCTTGCCGAGGCGCAGGTCCACATCGACCACGAGCTGCACGAGGCGGTCGAATCCGGCTCCCAGGCCGCGGCGGAGATCGCCGAGCACCAGCACTGATCACGTCGACGCCCGCGCCGCCCGACCTGGAGTCGCCGGCGCGGGCGTCGTCGTGTGAGGGTGTGCCTCCGGCGCCGTTCGTGCCAGCATGGTGCGTCGGGAGATGAGGACCATGAGTCCCGGGCAGCGATCTGGACGCGAGCGAGGACCGCACCCAGCCTGATCGTGCTGGGCGGTCTCTCGGACGTGCTGTCGGGTGGGCGGCGATGTCCCTGCCCCTGGTGCTCGCGATGTTCGTCCCACTCGGGTTGCTCGTGATCGCCCCGATGACCCCGATCGCTGCCGGCCTGGGAGCGCGCCGTGCACCCGAGCCACCGTGCCGGGTTGGGGCGCAGGCTGGCTTGCCTACTGCGGCTGGTGCGATGCCGCTGCTGCTCAACGCCTGGTCGCTGATCCCCCTGTGCGGCCCGTCCGACCTGACGATCCTGCGGACGTCGCTCTGGGTCGCCGGCCTGGTGCTCGTCGCCGGGATCGGCTGTCGGCGGATACCTCGGGTCCGCGCGGGTGTGGGTCGTGCTCGGCTGTGCTGTACGCCGTCACATTCGCCGTCGTCTTCACGGTCCAGGGCGGGCAGGACGTCGAGATGATCTGCTGACGGCGACGACGCCTCGCTCGGCAGCTCGCCTAGCGGACCAGGCCCAGGACGGGGTCGCGCAGGTCCACCTCGAAGGCATCGCGGCGCGAGGCTGCCCCGCGCAGGGGCAGCGCCAGGGGCGGCCCGTCGTGGTTGACCAGGCGCACGCCGGGGGAGAAGAGCCAGCGGGCCAGGATCTGGGTCTCCTCCGGCAGGGCGGCTGAGGTGGGCCGGATGGGGACGGCCACCTCCTCGCGCGCCTGCAAGGATCGCCGCCAGCGGACCGGTGGGGTCGACCCCGGCCGGGATCACCCCGGCAGCGGCCAGCCGGCCGTGGCGGATGACGTGGACCTCCCAGCCGCGGTCGTCGGTCGGCCGGGCGGCGACGATCTGGTGGGTCTGGCCGAGGACGTCGCTGGTGGTGGCCGTGTCCACGCCACGCAGCAGGGCGCTGAGGCGGTCGCGCCAGGCGGCGGCCTCCTCGTAGCGCTCCTGCTCGGCCAGGACGTCCATGCGGGCGGTGAGGGCCGCCACGACCTCGGCTGGGTCGCTGCCCAGCGCGACCTGCGCGCGCTCGACGATGGCGGCGTACTCCGTCCGGGGTGACGGCCCCGACGCAGGGCGCCGGGCACCGGCCGAGGTCGGCCAGGACGCAGGCGGAGGCCTTCGGCCGGCTCGACAGCGACTGGGAGCACGTGCGCAGCGGGAGGGCCTCCGCGAGGGCCTCCGCGGCCGCCTCGGCGGTGCGCCGGCTCGTGAACGGCCCGATGTAGCGCGCACCGCGCTCGACGTCGTCACGGACCTTGCCCACCACGCTCACCCGTGGGAACCGCTCGACGGTGAGCTTGAGCCAGACGGCGTTCTGCGGCCGTGTCGAGCGCCGGTTGTACCGCGGGGCACGGGCGGCGATCGTGCGCAGCTCGCGCACCTGGGCCTCCAGCGGCGTGGCGCACGGCACGGCGACGACCTTGGCCGCCAGGCCGACCATCTCGGTCATCCGGCGGCGCTGCTCGGCGGCCGTGAAGTAGCTCAGGACCCGCCTGCGGATCGAGCGGGAGGTGCCCACGTAGAGCGCCGCCCCCTGCGAGTCCTCGAAGACGTAGACCCCCGGGCCGTCGGGCAGTCCGTCGGCCAGGCCGCGCTTGCGCCGCCGCGCGTCGGGAACGCGATTGCTGTACCCCTGCAGCTCGGTGAGGGTGTGCACCCCGAGGTTGCCGACCCGCTCCATCAGCCCGTGCAGGACGTCCACGGTCGCCTGCGCATCGGCCAGGGCGCGGTGGTTGGGGGTCACCTGCGGTCCGGAAGTGCCGGGCGAGCGTGCCGAGCTTGCAGTTGGGGACCTCGTCGCGGGTCAGGACGTGGCGCGCCAGCCGCGCGGTGTCCACCACCGGAGGATCGGGCCAGGTCATGTCCAGGCGTGCGCAGGCGCCCTTGAGGAAGCTCACGTCGTAGGGAGCGTTGTGGGCCACCAGCACGGCGCCGTGGGCGAACTCCAGGAACGCCGGGAGGGCAGCCGACAGCGGGGGAGCGCCGAGGAGCATGTCGTCGGTGATGCCCGTCAGCGCGCGGATGAACGGCGGGAGCGGCCGGCCGAGGTGCACCAGGGTCTGGAACTGCCCGACCACCTCCCCGCCCCGGACCTTCACCGCCCCGATCTCGGTGATCCCCGCGCCCTCGGGGCTGCCCCCGTCGGTCTCCAGGTCGACCACGACGAAGGTCACCTGGTTCAGCCCAGGGCCCAGGTCGTCGAAGGTCAACTGGGTGGCCGCGCTCATGGCCCCCACGGTAGGCGCGGGGTCCGACATCGACGTGGGTCCCACGCCGGGGCCGGTAGGCTTTCGCCGTCATCTACCCCGGCGCGCGAGCTGGCCGTCGGGCAGACCCAGGAGCCGATCTGCATGTCCGACCTCACCGTCCCGGATGCCGGCAGTCGCTGGCGCTGCGCGCAATGCGGGAACCTCACCCGCTTCGACGTGGTGCGCCAGGCGCGCACCCGCGAGTTCTGGCACCTCGACCTCGCCGGTGAGCCCGCGGTGGAGTCCGTCGAGGTCCTCAGCGACACCCTGGAGTCGGTGAGCTGCCGCTGGTGCGGCAGCGGTGCGGCGATCGAGGTCGTGGCCCGGCCCGACAGCTGATGCCCTCGCGCGCAGACCGCAACCGAGCGCTGGCCTTCGCGGTCGCCTGGCTGGCCTTCTTCACCGCCCTGCAGTGGAGCGTGGTGCGCTTCAAGGTGCCCATCGTGGTCATCCTCACGGTGTCGGCCGTCGCACTGGCGGCCTGGCAGTGGCGCCGCGACCGCGTCGTCCTGACCCCGCCGGCGATGGCCGTCATGCTGGCGGGGCAGCTGCCCTGGCCACGCTGGTCGTGCCGCTGTTCTCCTACCTGGACGGCACCGGGCTGGCGGTGGCCCGGGCGCTGCTGGTGGTCGTGCCCCTGGTGGTCGCGGCACTCCTCTGGCCCGGACGGGAGGGCCCGGCGGGGGCTGCGCTGGCGGCGGCCGTCCTCGGGTATGTGGTCGTGGGCGCCGCGGCGATCCTCAACGACCCCGCCCCGAAGATCGATGTGTGGGTGACCCTGCAGCAGGCCAGCGACGCGCTGGCCCGCGGGGTGAGCTTCTACGAGGTCACCTGGGTCGGGCTCGCCGGGTGTCGCCGACGCGTTCACCTACCTGCCGTGGACGGCCGTCCTCCTGGCCCCCGGGCGGTGGCTGGCCGGGGATGTGCGCTGGGCGCTGATGGTCTGGACCCTCGTGGCCGCCGTCGGCGTCTGGGCGCTGGCGGCCGGATCCCGCGGTGGACCCGGCCCGCGCTGGCGGGCGGCGGCAGTGACCGCCCTGATCCTGTTCGCCCCGGGCACGTTGACGCAGGTGGACCAGGCGTGGACCGAGCCGCTGCTCCTCGCCGGCGTCGTGTGGTGGGCGGTGCTGGTGGACCGTGGCCGGGCCTGGTGGGCCGTGGTCCCCCTGGCCCTGGCGTGTGCCAGCAAGCAGCACCTGGCCCTGCTCCTGCCGGTCCTGCTCGTCTGGCGCCCCTTCGGCGTGTGGCGCACCCTGGCCACCGGGGCCCTGACGGGCGTCGCTCATCGCTCCCTGGTTCCTGGCCGGCCCCCGGACTTCCTGCACGACACCGTCACGCTGCTCGTGTCGTTCCACGCGATCCTGTTCGCGAACACCCTCTACCTGCTGGCCCTCAACGTGTTCGGCGTGACCCTCCCGTTCTGGCTCACCGGGCTGGTTGTCCTGGCCACCCTGGCCGCCGTGATCGTGGTCGTCCAGCGGCGCCAGCCGAGCCTGGCGGAGGTCCTGCGCTGGCTGGCCCTCCTGCTCCTGGTGGCCAACCTGGTGAACAAGCAGGCGTTCTACAACCAGTTCTGGCTGGCGGGGGCCCTCGTGGTCGTCTCCCTGGCGCTCGCGGCGCCGAAGCAGGCAGTCCCTCGCGTTGTCGGTGGGGTGGGGTAGGTTCGGGGCAGTGGATCGAACTGGTGTTCGGTTCGTGTCTCGGGGGAGGGACGATGCTGGAGGTTGTGCTGTCCGTGCGGGATGGATGCGGCCAGCTCGTGGACGCCGCAGAGCTGGGCGTCGACGGGTTGGTGGAGGTGATCCGAGCCCGGCCACCTGGCCCGGGACCGGGCCCGGACCGTCCATCGGAGCAGGATCTCGAGGTGGCGGTCTTCGGACCCGCGGTGCTCTCCCTGGAGGCTGTGGAGCCCTGTCCCGGCAGGTCGCTGCCCTGCGCGTCGCATGTGTGGCGGCGGTCGCCGATGAGACCCCGGGCGGGGCGGGCACGGATCGGGTGCTTGATGAGCTGTCCTGCGCGCTGGTCGTCTCCCGCCGCTCCACCCAGTACACCCGGGCCACGGCGGAGGCGGCGCGCCACCAGCCGGTGTGGGCGGCGCTGTGGCGGGGGAGCTGGACCTGACCCGGGCCCGGATCCTGGCCGATGCTCTGGTCGAGATCGCGGTGACCGATCCCGACGGGGTGCCCCGGTGGCCCACGACGTCCGAGTGTGCCGCCCTGCTGGCCGAGGGCCTGGCCTACGCCCGGGACCACACCGCCCGCCGCCTTGAGCTCTACCTGCAGCGCCGGCTGCGGGCCCTGGGCTGTGGGGGCGGCCCCGGCGCCGGGCCCGGGGGTTGGCCGAGCGCGGTGTCTGGATCGGGCATCGGGGACGCGACCGCGGACCTGGTCGCGCGGCTGGCCAGCCCCGACGCCGAGCGGTGTACGCGGTGATCCGGTCCTGCGCGCTCGCCGATCGCAACGGCGACCCCACCCACGACGGGTCCGATCCCCGCGAACCCTTGGACCTGTGGCTCGCCGCGGCCCTGGTGGACCTGGTCCTGCACCCCGCGACCGGCACCTGCACACCCGGCCCGGGCAACACGGCAGCCTGCACGGGTAGCACCGCAGCCGGCGCGGCCCGCCCGTCAGACGACGCGCCGGTGTCTCAGTCGGTGGGCGTGCGGCGGGGACCCCGGGTGGACACCGTGATCACGTCACCATCCCGATCGACTCCCTGGCCGGGCTCACCGACGCCCCCGGGGTGATCAACGGGTTCGGGGCGATCCCAGCCGCCGATGCCCGCCGCCTGGCCGCCGGGGACACGCGCTGGCGCCACGTGCTGACCTGTCGCACCACCGGCGCCGTTCTCGACGTCGGCACGCTGTCCTACCGCCCACCGGCCGCCCTGGACCGCCACGTCCGCCTGCGCGACGGGACCTGCCGGTTCCCCGGCTGCGCCGTACCCGCCACCGAGTGCGACCTCGACCACCTGATCCCGTTCCCCCAGGGCCCCACCTCCCCGGAGAACCTCCACGCCCTCTGCCGACGCCACCACGGCCTCAAACACGAAGGCGGCTGGCGAGTCGAAGCGACGTCGGGACGTGGACTGCGCTGGACCAGCCCCCAAGGCGCCACCGCGACCTCCCACCCCGACGACACCCACACCCACGTCGCCTGAATGGACCGGGGGCCCATTCGCCCATCCCCGTCCGCCGATGTCGGACCCCTCTCGTAGCGTCACTGGCAGGACAGCCGGGGGTGAGGGAGGGGTTCATGATCATCGACTGCGAGGGGTGCCAGATGCGGGACCTGGCGTGTGACGACTGCGTGGTGACGTTCCTGCTCGGTCCACCGGGCGGGCTGGGGTCAGCGGAGCAGAGCGCCCTGGCGGTGCTCGCCGATGGCGGGTTGGTGCCACCGCTTCGGATGCTCCCGGGCGGCTCGGCCGGGCCGCGGGATCCAGCTCGGGGCGTCGCCTCGGCCTGACGTCCGCCGTCGGGGGTCCCAGTGGGCCAAGATGTGCCCATGCGTGTGCTCTGCGTGACCAACGACTTCCCTCCCCGGGCAGGCGGGATCCAGGCCTTCGTCCATGGGGTCCTGGTCCGCCAGCCGGAGGGTTCGGTCGTGGTCTACGCCCCCAAGTGGAAGGGCGATGCGGCCTTCGACGCCGAGCAGCCCTTCCCTGTGGTCCGGCACCCGACGTCGCTGATGGTGCCCGAGCCCACGGTGCTGCGTCGGGCACGGGAGATCGCGCGGGCCGAGGGGTGCGACCGGGTGGTCTTCGGGGCCGCGGCACCCCTGGGGCTGCTGGCACCACGGCTGGCCTCGGCCGGGATCCATACGAGCGTGGGCATGACCCATGGGCATGAGGCGGCGTGGGCGCAGACTCCCGGGCCGCGGCACATGCTTCGCCGGATCGGGGAGGGGCTGGATCGGGTCACCTACCTCGGCGCGTACACGCGCGGCAGGATCTCCTCCGCGCTGAGCCCCGCGGCGGCTGAACGGATGCGCCAGCTGGTGCCGGGGGTGGATTCGGAGCTCTTCCATCCGGGCCTGCGCGACGGTGCGGGACGCGAGATCCGAGAGCGCCATGGCCTGGGGGACCGTCCGGTGATCGTCTGCGTGTCCCGGCTCATGCCGCGCAAGGGCCAGGACTCGCTGATCCGGGCGCTGCCGCGCATCCGCAGGACCTCGGGCCAGGACGTCGCGCTGCTGATCGTCGGCGGCGGGCCCTACCGCAAGGACCTCACGGCGCTGGTGGTCGAGCTGGGCCTCGAGGCGCATGTGGTCATCACCGGCGGGGTGCCGTGGTCCGAGCTCCCAGCCCACTACGCGGCTGGGGACGTGTTCGCCATGCCCAGCAGGACCCGGCAGCGGGGATGGGACGTCGAGGGTCTGGGGATCGTCTACCTCGAGGGCTCCGCGACCGGCCTGCCCGTGGTCTCCGGGGACTCCGGGGGTGCGCCGGACGCCGTGCGCGAGGGGGAGACGGGCTTCGTCGTCGGGGGCCGCGACCAGGACGCCCTGGTGGCCCGGGTCTGCCAGTTGCTGACCGATCCGGAGCTCGCGGCGCGGATGGGCGCCGCGGGGCGTCAGTGGGTCGAGTCGTCCTGGGGCTGGGATCACTCCGCCGAGCGGTTGCGCGTGATGCTCGACGGGGGCGACCCGGACGCCTGAGTCGCAGCCCTTCCCGGGCGCAGCAGGACGACGAGCGCGAACACCGTGGCCGCCGCCGTGAGCCCCACGCGCACGGTCTGGACTGCCACGGCCACCGGGTTTCCGTCCAGGAGGGCGGAGTAGAGCCACGGGTAGACGAGCTGGGTGGCCGCACCGGCCGCGATCAGCAGCGCGGTGGTCCGCCGCATCCGGCTCGCCGGGTCGCCGAGGGTCACGGCGGCCAGGGCCAGCAACCAGATGAAGTACTGGCCGGAGAACACCCGACTCGTGGCGACCGTGAACAGCACGGTGGCCAGCGCGACATCCGCGCCGGACACCTCGTCGAGGACGCCCCGAAGGCGCTGGACGGCCACCACGCCCAGCAGGATCACGGTCAGGACCACGACCCCGCCGGCGACCGCGTCGACGCCGGCTGCGTCGATCTCGTGCGCCCCGTACCGGTACACCACCTCGACCGGGGCACCGGCCAACCGTGCCACCAGGAACGGCCAGGCGGCCAGCGACTCGATCTGCAGGCCGCGATCGCGCTGCCCACTCAGGAACGACAGGGGGTCGACCGTCGCAACCACCAGGACGCCGGCGATGACGGCCGAGGCGGCGAGCGCACCTGCGACCCCACGGGGAAGGTCGCGGCGTCGCAGGGCGGCGAGCACGAGCACCGGCCACACCTTGAGCCATGCACCGGTGGCCGCCAGGGCCCCGCTTGCCATCGGCCGCGCGGCCAGCAGCACGGCGGCCACGGCGAATGCCGTCGGGACAACGTCGAAGCGGGCCAGCAGCAGCGGTCCCACGATCAGGGGCAGCAGGGCCCACAGCCGGGTGCCGCCGCCGAGCCCGGACCGTCGTGCCTGGTGGGTGAGCATGGCCATGATGGCCGCGTCGAAGCCCAGGAACAGGGTCACGAAGCCCAGTCGCTCCCCAGGCAGCCAGGCTCCGAGCACGAAGACCGGCCCCGCCAGGGGCGGGTACTGCCACATGTCGTCGGTGGGGAACCGCCCGTGCTGCAGGGACTCCTGCACCCATCGGGCGTAGATCGTCAGGTCGTTGACCTGCTCCGGCCAGGGGATGGCCCCGAGGATGATGGCGACCAGGACGAGCCGGCTGACCAACCAGATCGTCCAGTCGGTTCGCGAGCGTGTGGTCGACGGATGCGGGTCATGTCAGGCCCGCAGCATCCCGAGACGCTCGGCGGCCAGCACTGCCTGGCTGCGTGAGGTCACCCCGAGCTTGCGGTAGATCCCGGACAGGTGCGAGCGCGTGGTCGCCTCCGAGACGTAGAGCCGAGCAGAGATCCCCTGGACAGTCAGGCCCTCGGCGGCCAGGGCGAGCACCTCTGACTCCCGGGGAGTCAGGCGTGGGCCTCCGCGTGCCTGCCGGCGCGGGGCCAGGACATCGTCGGCCACGAAGGCTCCCGGAGCGGCGGCCGCGCGGATCGCTGTGCTCACGAAGCGCTCGGGTCTGGCGGTCTTCGGCAGGTAGGCAGAGGCGCCCAGGTCCAGTGCGCGCAACATCGCCTCATGGCTCACCTCGTCGCTGAGCGCCACCACGGCAAGGGCGGGCCAGCGGTCGCGGGCGATCGCCACGACGTGGCCGCGTTCACTGCCGGGAAGGTCGAGGCTGACCACCAGGACATGGGCACGGCGCTCGGCGACCTCACGCAGGGCGGAATCGGCGTCCTGCGCCTGGGTGACCAGGGCCCCCGCCGAGCTCAGCACCTCTGCCAGTCCGTGGCGAACGAGGTGGTGGGAGTCGGCCACCACCACGCGAAGGCCCTGGGCGGACCCGTGATCCTGGCTGACCACATCCGCCCCTTCCTCCTCGGCACCGCGATCACGCTACATGGCCTGTGGGGCGCGCAGGCTGCAAACCGGCTAGCCTGTGCGCTCGTGGCCGAGTTGACGCAGTCGAGCATCGTGATCACGGCTGATCCCGCCGACATCATGGACATCATCGCCGATGTCGAGGCCTACACGGAGTGGATCCCGGGAATCGACAGGGTCGAGGCCCACGGCGTGGATGACGACGGTCGGCCCGAGGAGGCGACCTTCACGGGCAACCTCGGGATGATCAAGGACACCTACTCGGTCGCCTACGACTGGGCCGAGACCGAGGTCTCGTGGCACCTGACCAAGGGCGAGATGCTCCACGACCTGCAGGGCATCTACACGTGCACGGACCTCGGCGACGGGACCACGAAGGTCGAGTACTCGCTGGCTGTCGAGCTCGCCGTGCCGGTGATCGGGATGCTTCGACGACGCGGCGAGAAGGTCATCGTCGACTCCGCGCTCAAGGGCCTCAAGCGTCGGGCGGAGGGCTGAATGGCCACCGCGGAGGGGTCGTCGTTCTGGGACGCAGTGCGCTCCTGGGCCGATGACGCCGGCCTGCTCCTCCCGGCGGATCCACTGGACCCACCGAAGCCCAAGGTGCCGCAGGCGGTGTGCGACTCCTGCCCGATCTGCCAGGCCGCGGCCACTCTCGACCAGGTCAACCCCCAGGTGCTCGTCGACCTGGGGGAGGTGGCCCGCAGCGTGATCACGGGCCTCGGGTCCGCACTGACCTCCGCGGCCGACCAGCGCACCTTCGGCGGCGGGACCGCCGATGAGGTCGACAGCGTGGATGACGGGGATGGTGACGCTCCGGGGGACACCTCCGGGGACGACCGGCCCGGACCTGAGTGACCGAGAACCCGACCCCTGCCTACAGCCGCGCGCCGTCGTCCCACCCGTCGCCGTGTGAGTCGGGCAGGTGCCACACGAGGGTGGCGAAGCCGGCCAGGGACGCCAGTCCGGCGCCCAGGGTGACCACCCCAGGGGCATCCCAGCCGGTCAGCGCGGTCAGGACGAGCACGGCCGGCCCTCCCAGCGCTCCGGCCCACGCCAGGCGCTTGACCGGCGTGCCCGCCGGGATCTCCGGGGGCTCGGGTGGCGTGAAGTGGCCCTCGTCCTCCCAGTTGTCGACGAATGCGTCCGGGGGTGGCTCACGTCGGCGCAGCGGCTCGAAGAGGGCCGCGAGCCCCGGGTCGGGACCAGCCGCACCCGCCGTGGCCTCCGCGTCCGGAGGGGCCGCACCGGACGCGCCACCGGCTGGTTCGGTCCCCGGGTCCATGCCCATCGCGGGGTCCGTGCCCGTCAGGTCCTCGACGATGCGAGCCCACGCCTCGTCGAACTCCTCCTGGTCCTCAGGCACGTTGCACATCGTCGCACATCCGTGCGCGACGCGGACGTCCCGCGTTGCCGCCCGGCGTGAGCGTCCCCTACCGTGTCCTTTGCCAAGGGAGGACCACCGATGCTCTACTCGCTGATGAAGCATGTGATCGTCGGCCCGGCCCTCAAGACCCTGTACACCCCGCACGTCGAGGGCATCGAGAACATCCCCGAGGACGGTCCGGCGATCCTGGCCAGCAACCACCTGTCGTTCTCCGACTCCTTCTTCCTCCCGCTGGTCGTCGACCGGAAGATCACCTTCCTGGCCAAGAGCGACTACTTCGAGGGACCCGGGGTCCGGGGCTGGATGACCAAGCAGTTCTTCTCCGGAGTCGGTCAGGTCCCCATCGATCGCTCCGGGGGCCGGGCGAGCATGGCCGCGATCGACACAGGTGTGCGGATCCTGCGGCAGGGCGACCTGCTCGGCATCTATCCCGAGGGAACGCGATCGCCGGATGGTCGGCTCTACCGCGGGCGCACGGGTCCGGCCCGCATGTCCCTGGCCGCGCCGGCCCCGGTCATCCCCGTGGCCATGATCGGCACCGACAAGATCCAGCCCACCGGCCAGAAGATCCCGAACCTCTACCCGCTGACGATCAGGATCGGCAAGCCGCTGGACTTCTCCCGGTACTCCGGGATGGAGGACGACCGGTTCGTGCTGCGCAGCATGACCGACGAGATCATGTACGAGCTGATGGAGCTCTCCGGCCAGGAGTACGTCGACATCTATGCCAACAAGGCCAAGGACCTCATCACCAAGTACGGCACCTCCACCCCGTCGCCGGACCTGGTTGCCGCGGTGGACGCCGGCGAGGTCACGCCGGCCTGAGGTCCGTGCCCGGGCTACCTAGCGCAGCCGCGCCCACCCCTTCGACCGCTCGACGGCGATCCGCCACAGGCGGTGCGCCGAGGGGTCGTGGGGCTGTGGCTCGAACCGGGCGTCGGCTGCCGCGCTGAGCTGGTCGCCCACCTCGGCGATGGAGGCCCAGACCCCGGTGCCCAGTCCGGCGGCGATTCCCGCGCCCAGGCCGGTGGCCTGCAGCTCCGCCGAGCGCAGGACCGGGACCCGCAGCTGGTCGGCCTGGACCTGGCACAGGAAGCCGTTGGCCGCAGCACCCCCGTCGACGGCCAGCGCGGGCACCGTGACCCCGGCCTCCCGGGTCATCAGGTCCACCACGTCGCGCACCTCGAAGGCGATGGCCTCGAGCGTGGCGCGCACGATGTGCGCCCGGGTCGTGCCGCGGGTGATGCCCATGATCGTGCCGCGCGCGTAGGGGTCCCAGTCCGGGGCCCCGAGGCCGGTCAGGGCGGGGACGAACACGACCCCGGCGGAGTCGGGGACCGAGCGGGCCAGCTCCTCGGTCTCGGCGGCCGAGGTGATGATCTGCAGGCCGTCGCGCAGCCACTGCACTGCGGCCCCGGTGACGAACACCGCCCCCTCGAGGGCGTACTCACGGCGGCCGTCGGGGTGCTGCCAGGCCACGGTGGTCAGCAGGCCCGAGTGCGAGGCCACGATCTCCTCGCCCGTGTTGACCAGGACGAAGGACCCCGTGCCGTACGTGCACTTGCTCGAGCCCACGCGTGAAGCATCCCTGGCCGAACAGTGCTGCCTGCTGGTCGCCGAGGATGGAGGCGATGGGCAGGTCAAGGCCCAGGAAGCACGAGGGATCGGTGTTCCCGATGACCCCGTACGAGGAGACGATGTCGGGCAGGGCATGGCGCGGCACGCCGAACATCTCCAGCAGCTCGGGGCTCCAGTCGCCGGTGTGCAGGTCGTAGAGCAGGGTGCGCGAGGCGTTCGAGGGGTCGGTGACGTGGTGCAGCCCGCGGGTCATGCGCGCCACGAGGTAGGAGTCGACGGTCCCCACGGCGACCTCGCCGGAGGTGATCCGCCGCCAGGTCTGCGGGATCCTCGGTGCGCACCCAGGCCAGCTTGGTCCCGGAGAAGTACGGGTCCAGGCGCAGGCCGGTCAGCCGCGCGATGAGTGGCTCGTTGCCGGCCTCGCGCATGCTCGCGCACATGCCGGCGGTGCGCCGGTCCTGCCACACGATCGCCCGGCGGGGGGAGCCCAGGGTCTCGCGGTCCCAGAAGCAGATGGTCTCGCGCTGGTTGGTGATGCCGACCGCGGTCGGCGGGTCGGCCGTCGCCTCGCGGGGTGGCCAGCAGCTGGCGCAGCGCTGCCAGCGTGGCCGACCAGATCTCGCCGGGATCGTGCTCGACCCAGCCATCGGCGGGGAAGTGCTGGGGGAACTCGCTGTAGCCGCGGGCGACGATGCGCAGGTCGGTGGAGACCAGCAGCGCGGTCACGCCGGTCGTGCCGGCGTCGATGGCCAGGATGCTCATGGGCGAACACTCTAGGGCGCCCCGGTCGGCCAGCGTCGCGACGGCCGCCTCGGTACGGTGGTCCGCAGCACACCCACCACCGCAGAAGGGGCTCATCCATGGCTGTCAAGAAGGTTGCACTGCTCACCGCCGGCGGACTCGCACCGTGCCTGTCCTCGGCTGTCGGTGGACTGATCCAGCGCTACACGGAGGTCGCGCCGGACATCGAGATCATCGCCTACCGCGGTGGCTACCAGGGCCTTCTCAAGGGCGACAAGATGTTCGTCACCCCCGAGGTGCGCGCCAAGGCCCACCTGCTGCACGACTTCGGTGGCAGCCCCATCGTCAACAGCCGGGTGAAGCTGACCAACGTGGCCGACTGCGTCAAGCGCGGCCTGGTCGCCGAGGGCCAGGACCCCCAGAAGGTGGCCGCCGACCAGCTCGTCGCCGACGGGGTGGACGTGCTGCACACCATCGGTGGTGACGACACGAACACCGCCGCCGCCGACCTCGCCGCGTTCCTGGCGCGCAACGACTACGGCCTGCAGGTCGTGGGCCTGCCCAAGACGATCGACAACGACGTCATCCCGATCAAGCAGTCCCTGGGTGCGTGGACCGCAGCCGACGAGGGCGCGCGGTACTTCTGGAACGTCGTCTCCGAGCACAGCGCCGCCCCGCGCATGCTGATCGTGCACGAGGTCATGGGCCGCAACTGCGGATGGCTGACCGCCGCGACGGCGCAGTCCTACCGCGACCTGCTGGACACCAAGGAGTGGCTCGACGACTTCGGGGTCCCGCGGATCCGTCGGGACGTGCACGCGGTGTTCGTCCCCGAGATGGCCCTGGACCTCGCCGACGAGGCGGCCCGGCTCAAGGGGATCATGGACGAGCACGGCAACGTCAACATCTTCCTGTCCGAGGGTGCCGGCGTGGAGTCGATCGTGGCCCAGATGGAGGCCGCCGGCCAGGAGGTCCCGCGCGATGCGTTCGGCCACGTCCGCCTCGACGAGATCAACCCCGGGCAGTGGTTCGCCGAGCAGTTCGCCCCGATGATCGAGGCCGGCAAGGTGCTGATCCAGAAGTCGGGCTACTACTCCCGGGCCGCCGCGGCCAACACCCGCGACCTCGAGCTGATCAAGTCCTGCGTGGACACGGCGGTGCAGACCGCGCTGTCCGGCGGGACCGGGCTCGTCGGCCACGACGAGGAGCGCGGCGACGAGCTGCGCGCCATCGAGTTCGACCGGATCAAGGGCGGCAAGGCGTTCGACATCGACGTCCCGTGGTTCGGCGAGCTGCTGGCCGGCATCGGCCAGACCAAGCGCGAGAAGGTCCACGTCGAGCACTGAGCTATCGCCGATGGGGCGGGCCAGCGCGGTCCGCCCCATCGGCGCGACTGACATACCCTTGGACCCATGTCCGTGCAGGATGCGGCCCTGACCGCCGCCCCCCAGAACACCGTGCGCCTGGGCTCGGCTGTGCAGCAGCCGATCTGGCCCGACCCCGAGGCGCTGGCCGCTGCGACGGCGACGCTGCGCACGCTGCCGCCGCTGGTGTTCGCCGGCGAGTGCGACCAGCTCACCGAGCGGCTGGCCGCCGTGGCGCGGGGTGACGCGTTCGTGCTCATGGGCGGTGACTGCGCGGAGACCTTCGAGGGCGCCACCGCCGACGCGATCCGGGCCAAGCTCAAGACCGTGCTGCAGATGGCCATCGTGCTCACCTACGGCGCCTCGATGCCCGTGGTCAAGGTCGGGCGGATCGCCGGCCAGTACGCCAAGCCGCGCAGCAGCGACGTCGAGATCGTCGACGGCGTGGCCATCCCGAGCTACCGCGGGGACGCCGTCAACGACGTGCCGCCCACCGCCGAGGCCCGCCGCGCCGACCCGCAGCGCCTGGTCCGCGCCTACAACACCGCCAGCGCCACCCTGAACCTCGTGCGCGCCTTCACCCAGGGCGGCTACGCCGACCTGCGCCACGTCCACGCCTGGAACCAGGACTTCGTGGCCTCCACCGAGGCCGGCCGGCGCTACGACCTGATGGCCGGTGAGATCGACCGGGCGCTGGCGTTCATGCGCGCCTGCGGCGCTGAGCCCGAGGAGTTCCACCGGGTCGAGTTCTACGCCGGCCACGAGGCGCTGCTGCTGGACTACGAGGACGCCCTGACCCGGATCGACTCGCGCACGGGCCTGCCCTACGACGTCTCGGCGCACTTCCTGTGGATCGGGGAGCGCACCCGCCAGCTCGACGGTGCGCACGTGGAGTTCGCCCGCGAGATCCGCAACCCGATCGGGGTCAAGCTCGGGCCGACGACCAGCCCGCAGGACGCCGTCGCCCTGGCCGACGCCCTGGACCCGCACTTCACGCCCGGGACGGCTGACGTTCATCACCCGGATGGGGGCCGACCGGATCCGCGAGGCGCTGCCCGCGCTGGTGCGCGCCGTGCGCGACTCGGGCCACCCGGTGGTGTGGGTCTGCGACCCGATGCACGGCAACACGTTCGAGGCCGCCAGCGGGCACAAGACCCGGTCCTACGCCGACGTCATGGACGAGGTCACCGGCTTCTTCGAGGTGATGCGCGCCCTGGACGTGCACCCCGGCGGCCTGCACGTCGAGCTCACCGGCGACGACGTCACCGAGTGCGTCGGCGGCACCGCGGGGATCACCGAGGACGGCCTGGGCCTGCGCTACGAGACCGCCTGCGACCCGCGGCTGAACCGCGTGCAGTCCCTCGAGCTGGCGTTCGCCGTCGCGGAGATGCTCGTCACACGCTGATGTCGTTGGGGTCGTCCAACGGCTCGCCGTACTGCAGCGGCTCCTCGGGCAGGCCCGCGAGCCGGTTGGCCATCACCTCGACGAACCGCGCCTGGTCCGGGGCGTTGCGCAGCGTCGCGCGGGGCTGTCGGGCGGGGTCGCGTACAGCGCGAGGATCATCCGCCCGCGCTGCAGGTAGGTGGCCGTGCTGGTCCACGTCTCACCCGCGGGGTTCGTGGCCTCGAACGCGTAGGCCTGACGGGTGACCCCGGGCTCCTGGGGCCAGTCGGCGTCGGGCGCGGGGTGGAACTCCCACGCCAGGGCGTCGCGGTCCGGCTCCGGGGGATCGACCGGCCCGGTCGGGCACTCCTCGCGGGCCCTCTCCAGCTCGGCCATCGCCTGCCTGGCGTCCTCCGGCGTCGGGTAGAGGATCGCCTCGCTGCTGACCCAGTCCGTGCCCGTCTCGTCGCCGATCCCCACCTGGTTGCGCCCGCTGCGCAGCTCCTCGCTGGGGAAGTCGCCGAAGCAGAGGTCCAGCGAGGTGCGGCCGAACACCTCGGTGCCGCCCTCGTAGGGCTGGAAGGTCGCCCCCGGGGCCGCGTCGGACTCCGTGAGGGACACCGCGGCCAGGAGCTCGGCATCGCTGGATGCGGTCAGCGAGTCGCCGATCCGCTGCAGCTGGCTGCACCCGCTGAGCAGCAGGGCCCCCGCCACGACCAGCGCCGCACCCCGTCCCGGCACGCTCCTCACGATGCCCACCCCTCCTGCGTAGGCTGTCGGTCCATGGATGTCGTCGACCTGCGCTCGGATACCGTAACCCGTCCCACCCCCGGCATGCGGTCAGCCATGGCCGAGGCGGTGTCGGTGACGACGTGTACGGCGAGGACCCCACGGTCAACGCCCTCGAGGCCCGGGTCGCCGCGATGCTGGGCCACGAGGCCGGGCTGTTCGTGCCCACCGGGTCGCTGGGCAACCAGCTGGGGGTCCGCCTGCTGGTGCCGCCCGGGTGCGGAGCTCCTGTGCGACCAGCTGGCCCACGTGGTGCGCGCCGAGCTGGGGGCCCACGCCGTGCTCGGCGGGGTGACCACGCGCACGTGGTCGGCCCCGGCTGGCCGGCTCGACCCGCAGGCCGTGATCGCGATGGCAGCCCCGGACGCCGGTCCCTACCTGGTGTCCACGGCCGCCGTCGTCGTGGAGGACACCCACAACTTCGGCGGTGGGACGGTCCAGGACCTCGCGGACCTGCGCACCCTGGCGGCGTGGGCGGGCGAGGCGGGGATCGCGCTGCACCTGGACGGCGCGCGGCTGTGGAACGCCCACGTGGCCTCCGGCGTGGCGCTGGCCGACATCGGCGGCCTGTTCGACACCGCGTCGGTGTGCCTGTCGAAGGGCCTCGGGGCCCCGGTGGGCTCGGTCCTGGTCTCCTCGGCCGAGCGGATCGCCGCGGGCGCGCGTGTGGCGCAAGCGCTACGGCGCCGGGATGCGCCAGGTGGGGATCCTGGCGGCCGCGGGCCTGTACGCCCTCGACCATCACGTCGAGCGGCTCGCCGAGGACCATGCCCGGGCCCGCCGCCTGGCCGGGGCCATCGCGGCGGTGCGTCCGGACGTGGTGGATCCGGCAGCCGTCGAGACCGAACATCGTCGTCCTCGACCTGACCGCGGGGACCGGACGCGAAGGCCTGGCCGGCGCCGCCCGGGAGCAGGGGGTGGCGGTCAGCGTCCTGGGCGCCCGCACGGCCCGCCTGGTGACCCACATGGACGTCGACGACGACGGGATCGATCGGGCCGCCGACGTGCTCAGGGGGCTGCTGGTCCGGCTGAGGCCGCGTCCGACCGGGGGCCGAGCTCCACGACGTACATCGCCGCCACGATGCACAGCCCGCCGGCGAGGATGCGGGTGGTCAGCTCGTCGCCGCCGACGGTGACCCCGAAGATGCCGGCGAACACCGGCTCGAGGGTCAGGACGATCGCGGCCCGCGGGGCGCTCATGTACGTCTGGGCCCAGGTCTGGGCCAGGAAGGCCAGCGCGGTGGCCGCCAGGGCCAGGAACAGGATCGCCACCCACACCCCGGCGTTCGGCGGGACCACCAGCCCGCCCTGCAGCGGCGAGGCGAGCAGGCACATCAGGGCCACGACGCCGAGCTGCAGCACGGTCAGGCCGTAGGCGTCCGAGGCGGTGGACCAGTGGCCCAGTCCCACGATCTGGCCGGCGAACAGCGCGGCGCACCCGAGGGTCAGCAGCTCGCCGAGTGCCGATCGCCAGCCCGTTCAGGCTGATCAGCGCCAGCCCGATGGTGGCCAGCAGCGACGCCGACCCACACCGCGGGCCCGATGGGCTGGTGCAGCACCGCCCAGCCGATCAGGGGCGTGAACACCACGAACATCCCCGTGATGAACCCCGAGACCGTGGCCGAGGTGTGCAGCAGGCCGAAGGTCTGCAGGACGTACCCGCCGCCCAGGAGCAGGCCGAGGTAGACCCCGTGCCGGCGCTTCTCCGGGGTGAGCGTGAGCACGGCGCGCGGGCGCAGCAGCGCCAGCACCAGGGCGGCCAGGGCGAACCGCCAGAACAGGAACGGCAGCACGGGCATCTGCTCGACGGCATCCTGCACGACGACGAACGTCCCGCCCCACACGGCGGTGGCCCCGACGAGGGCCAGGGTCGCCAGCGTGTGGTGGTTGCGCGTCCAGGCGGGGCTAGACAACGGTGATGGTCACGGTCGAGCCCTTGGGCGCCTTGGTGCCCCCCCGGGGGTTCTGCGAGTTCACGCCGAACACCACGAACCCGAGTGGCTTGTTGACGCTGACGACGAACCCGGCGTCCTCGAGTGCTGCCCGGGCCTCCGAGCCTCGTTCTTGCCCACGACGTTGGGCACGGTCACCAGCGGTGGGCCCTTGGACACGACCAGCTCGACGGTCTCGCCCCGGAAGGTGCCCGCGCCGCCCTCGGGGTTGGTCCGGATGACCAGGCCCTTGGCGACCGACTCGCTGGTCTTGGTGGAGCGGTCCACCTTCAGGCCCAGGTCCGTCAGGGTTGCCTCGGCGGCGTCCCCATCCGTGCCCTCGAGGGCGGGCATCGTCACCGGCTCGGGGCCCTTGGACACCACGACGGCGACCGCGGTGCCCGGCTTCACGGACTCCCCAGCCGGTGGGTCGCTGCTGATGATCTCGCCCTTCTTGACCTTGTCGTCGTAGGCCTCGCTCTGCTCGCCGAGGACGAGGTTGGCCGCCCCGAGGGCGACCTCGGCCTCCTCGACGGTGAGCTTGCGCAGCTTCGGGACGTCGTAGCGCTCGGGACCCTTGCTCACGACCGCCTGGATGGTGCTGCCCGACCGCGCCGAGGACTCCGGACCGGGGTCGGTGGACATGATCAGCCCTTTGGCGATGTCCTCGCTGAAGTCGGACTCCTGGGCGTCGAGGACCAGGTTGGACGTGGCCAGGATCGCAGCAGCCTCCGTGGGGGTCTTGCCCAGGAGGTCGGGGACGGTGACCCGCTGCAGGGGTCCGAAGGCGATGACGAGCAGGGCCACGACGCTGGCCAGGGCCACGACTCCCAGCCAGAGGGCCTTGCGGCCGCGGCGGGGCCGGCGGGGTTCGTCCGGTGCGGTCTGGTGGCTGACCTCGGTGACGTGCACCTGGTCCTCGGGCTCCGCAGGGGGCTGGGCGGCCGCAGCGGAGGGCTCCGGCGGTGGGTCGGGGACTGCGAGGGCCGCGGGGGCTGCCGGCGCCGGCGGGCCGCTGGTTGACCCACTCGGGGGCGTCGAGGGCGGCCCGGGCCGCGGCTGCGGCTGCTCTCCCCCTCGCGGCTGCACCACGAGCGTGTCGGTGGGGGAGGGCGCCCAGGGCTGGGCGGGGGGCAGCTGCGCCTTCTGACACGGGCCGCGGACAGGAACGCGTCGGCGTCCCCGAAGCGCTGGGCGGGGTCGCGGCGGGTCGCGCGCCGCACGAGCTCGTCGATCCCGGCGGGGATCCCGGGGCGGATCGACGACGGGGACGGGCACATCCTCGTGGACGTGCTTGTAGGCCACCTGCATGGGGGCCGATGCGGTGAAGGGGACCTGGCCGGTGACGAGCTCGAACAGCAGGATGCCCGCGCTGTAGACGTCGGACCGGGCATCGGTGTGGTCGTGCTCGACCTGCTCGGGCGACAGGTAGGCCACGGTCCCGAGCAGCAGGCCGTGGGTCTTGCCCGAGTCGCGCCCTCGATGGCCCGGGCGAGGCCGAAGTCGGTGACCTTGACCCGGCCGTCCTCGGAGATCAGGACGTTCTCGGGCTTGACGTCGCGGTGGATGTAGCCGGCGCGGTGGGCTGCGGCCAGGGCCTGCAGGACGGGGTCGATGATCGCCAGCGCCTGCGCGGGGGGCAGGGCCCCGTGGGTGCGCAGGACGTCGCGCACGGTGTGCCCGGGCACGTACTCCATGACCAGGTAGGTGACGCCGGCGTCGTTGCCCTGGTCGTGGACGGCCACGGCGTAGGGGCTGTTCAGCCGGGCCGCGGCCCGCGCCTCGCGCTCGAAGCGGTCGACGAACCCCGGGTCCGAGGCGAAGGTCGGGTGCATGACCTTGATGGCGACCGTGCGGTCCAGGCGCAGGTCGGCGCCCCGGTAGATCGTGGCCATCCCGCCCCGGGCGAGGAAGGACTCGATCCGGTACCGCCCGTCCAGGACCCGGCCCACCAGCGGGTCGACCGCTGTGGGGGAGGGAGGCTGGGACGGGCTCACGGGCCAATTCTAGGAGGCGGGAGGGAACTCGCCGGTTAGGCTGCTGGCTCGTGGCGGATGTGGTGGTCGTGGGCGCGGGGCTGGCGGGGGCGCGCACCTGCGCGTTGCTCCGGTCCGCCGGGGTCACCGGCCGGGTCGTCCTGCTCGGGGCCGAGGCGGATCCGCCGTACGACCGGCCGCCGCTGACCAAGGACCCGGACGCCGAGGTGGACCTGCGCCCGGCCATGGGCGTGGACGTGTGGGCCCACGCCGACGAGGTCCGGCTGGGGGTGGGTGCCAGCGCGTCGTGGTGGTCGGGGAGGGCGACGGCCTGGTCGTGCTGTGCTCGGACGGCCGTGAGGTCGGCGCCCGGGCGGTCGTGGCGGCCTCCGGGGCGAACGCCGTCCTGCCGCCGGGCTGGACTCGGGCCGGGGTGCACGTGCTGCACACCCGCCGTGACGCGGCCGGGTTCTGGCCGGGGTGGGCCCTGGTGTGCGCCTGGTGGTCGTGGGCGGCGGCTGGGTCGGGTGTGAGGCCGCGGCCACGGCGGCCGCACGGGGCGCCGAGGTGGACCTGGTCGAGGCCTCGGACAGCGTGCTGGCGGGCCGGGTGCCGCCCGAGGTGTCCGGACGCGTCGAGCGATGGCTGGAGGAGGTCGGCGTGCGCGTGCATCGGGGGCGTCCGGTGCGAGGCGATCGAGCAGGAGCGGGGCGCGGCGGTCGTCTCGGGGCTGCCCGCCGACCTCGTGCTGGCCGCTCTGGGGGTCCAGCCGGCCACGGGGTGGCTTGCGGAGGCGGGCGTCGCGCGGGCCTCCGGGGGAGCGGTCCTGGTGGACCCCTGGGGCCGGTCGAGCGTCCCGGGGCTGTTCGCCGTGGGCGACGCGGCGGCGCGCTGGTCCGACCGCTACGGCACGCACCTGCCCGGAGGGCACTGGACCGAGGCCCTCAACGCCCCGGAGTCGGTGGCGCCGGCGGTCGCCGCAGTGGGTGGCTGGCGGCCCGGCGGGACCACAGGTGGGGGACGCCGCCGAGGGGCGTGCCGGTCGCCGACCCGATCCCGTACGTGTTCAGCGACCTCGGCGCGCGGCGGCTGCTCGTGCTCGGGGACCCGGGTCGCGGCCGGGTGGTCCTGCGCGAGGACCCGGGTGCTGCGGATCCGCCGGCCGAGGCGTGGAGCGCCTTCACGCTCGACGCATCCGACCGGCTCGTGGGGATGTGCACGTCCGGTCGGCCCCGGGACATGGCAGCAGCCCGGCGGGCCATGCTCGCCCACCCGGCGGGCACGCCACGCACGGATCCCGCTGCCCTCGCCGACCCGGGGGCGACCCCGGCCGCCATGTTCCCCGGGGAGGGCTGAGCCGTGGGTCAGTGGTCGTACCTGGCGGTGATGGCCTTCATCGTCCTCGGTGCCGGATGGCTCGAGGTGGGCCTGCGCACGCGCGTGCTGCGACGCTGGCGGCGGCTGCTGCTGTCGGTGCTCCCGGTGGCGCTGGTCTTCGCGCTCTGGGACGTCTATGCGATCGCCTCGGGCCACTGGTGGTTCGACGAGGCGCGGATCACCGGGATCCGGCTGCCCGGTGACCTGCCCATCGACGAGGTCGTCTTCTTCCTCCTGGTCCCGGTGGCGGCCATCCTCACCCTCGAGGCGGTCCGCTCGGCCACGGGGCTGGCGGTGGGGGATGAGGCGGGGGATGGGGCGCCCGGTGGTGCGCCGGACGGGGATGAGGGGGAGCTCCCGTGACCTACACGCAGCTGGCCGTCCTGGGCGTGCTCCTGGTGATCGTCTGGGACCTGTGGATCCTGCGCACCCGGCTCCTGACCCGCCGGGTGTTCTGGATGGCCTACCCGATCATCGTGTTCTTCCAGCTGCTCACCAACGGCGTGCTCACGGGGTTCCGGATCGTGCGGTACTCGGGCGAGGCGATCCTCGGGTCGAGCACCCCCGAGGACTCCCCGCCCCCGGTGCTCGGCGACGGTCGCATCCTGTTCGCGCCGGTCGAGGACCTGATGTTCGGCTTCGCCCTCGTGATGCTCACGCTGACCCTGTGGGTCCACTGGGGGCGGCGTGGGGTCCAGCGGGAGCCGATGTCCGGCCCGCCCCTGCCGGTCCTCGTGCCGCTGCTGGCCCGGGTGGGGGGCCGCAAGCCCCTTGCGGATGACGGTGGGCAGTGATGCGCTGGAGGTGAGGGGTGCGCGGCGCGCGCCCCGGGTCGGAGGTGCGCGATGGGGACGCGTGCATGGTTGGCTCTGGCGGCGCTGCTCGTCGCGGGGTGCGCGACGGGATCTGATGGGGGTGCTGGGCCCGCGTGGCCTGAGGGGAGCTCCGCGGACCTGGTGCCCAGCGGGCTGACCCTGGCAGGCGGGACCGGCGAGGGCGATGTCGTCGTCGACGGGGCCGGGATGGTGTGGGTGGACGGTCCCTGGCAGGTGGCCCGGGTCGATCCGGCGACGGGCCGGGCGACGATCTGGGACGCCGCCGACGACCTGGCCTTCACCACGGTACGCAGGCTCGCCCCTGCCGAGCCGGCCGGGGTGTGGCTCGACAGCGGTGACCGGGTCCGGCTCTTCGACGGACAGCGGTTCCTGGTGGACATCGCGGTGCCCGCCCAGTACGCCGACGTGCCCGACGGGGAAGGTCCCCGAGGGTGAGGTGCTGCAGGTGGGCGACGAGTTGTGGGCCAGTGGTGGCGCGGGGCGTCGGCTCGGTGGGTCGACGGGTCCTGGTCAGTCGGTCGGCATGGAGCAGCTCAGCGTGGCCGGCCCGCTGGCTCTGGACTCCACGGGGGCGGTCTGGGCGGGCGGAGTGAGCACGCTCGACGGTGAGGAGCGCAACGTGGTCGTGCGCTTCGACGGGACGGCGTGGACGACCCCTGGCAACGCCGCGACTGGCCCCGACGGGCGGGATCGGTGACATCGCGGCAGATCCCTCGGGCGGGGTGTGGGTGGCCAGCACCCAGGACGGCCCGTCCACCGACCAGCACGGGATCTACCGCTTCGACGGGACGACGTGGTCCAAGGCCGGCCCGGGCGGGTACGCCCTGACATGGCGGCGACCACGGCGCGGCCAGTTGTGGGCGATGGTGGGCTCCGGCAACGGCATCGACCCGAGCGGGGACGTGCGTGTGGCCCGGCTCGCCGCCGATGGGACGTGGGAGCCGTTCGGGTCCGACGAGGGCGCCCCCGAGGGCAGTGAGGGCCGCTGGCCGTCCCTGGCCGTCGCGGGTGACACGGTCCTCGTGAGCGACCTTCACGGGGCTCGTGCGCGGCGAGGGCGACCAGTTCGTCACGCTGTGGCAGGACCCCACGGCCGTGGTGCAGCCCGTCGTTCGAGGTCGCCTTCGGGCAGGTCCCCGACGCCGTGCTCGCCGTCAACGCCGACGAGGCCTGGCTCCCGACGGCACCCGTGGTCGATGGCGCCGCCGTGGCTCGTGGCGGGGACCACCCTCTCGCGGCACCGCGACGGGGCCTGGGACGCCATCGGGCCGGTGAGCCCGGCGACACGGCCAGCATCCCGGTCCTGGCCTCGGATGGCGCCCTCTGGCAGGCCACGGCCGACGGGCTCGTGCGGATCGAGGGTGACGGCTGGTCGGTGGTCGCCGACGACATCGGCGGCGTACATGCGGACCTCGCTGGCCGCCGGCGACGAGGGCTCGGTCTGGACGATCCTCGACGGGGATGTCGTGGCGGTCCGTCCCGACGGGTCGCGCACCCCGATCGGGCGGCCCGGGGGCAGCAGGCCGCTGTTCGCGGGGGCGCCCCTGGCAGCTGGGCCGGGGGTCGTCTGGACGTCCGACGCGGATCCGAAGCGCGGCGTTGTCCTGGCTGCTTGCTGGGACTGGCCGTGGTCGGCCGTGGGTGTGCCCGAGCCCTACACCTGGGTCTCCCAGCTCCTCGTCGCCGCGGATGGAGCGGTCTGGGCGACCCTGGACGCGGAGGATGCGGGCCAGGCCCTCGCCCGGTACGCCGATGGCGGTGGACGGTCGACCGGGTTGCTGCCCGTGGTCTGGCGCAGACCCCCTCGGGGGAGGTGTGCAGCATCCGGGACCCGGGGGTGGTCTGCTACGACGCGGCAGGTCTGGCGTCCGGCGCACCGGTGAGCACCTACCCCGTGGACGTCAAGGCCCTGAGCATCGCACCTGATGGCGCTGCATGGGTGCTCGGCGAGCAGGTCGCCCGCCTGCCCGAGGGCGCGACGGGCAGAGGCGGCTGATCGGGGCTCAGGCAGCGCGACGGCGGGCGCGGCGTGCCTCGCGCCAGGCCGCACCGGCCACACGGATCCGCCGTCCGTTGCCGACGGTCGCGCGCCGGTCGAACACCTGGTAGTCGATGTCCTCCACCGCATCGACGATGCCGCAGTAGAGCTCGCTGGCGGCCTCGATGCACGGCTGGGCCTCGGGCCGGAGCAGCGCGATCCCGGGCTCAGCGCGGGCCTGGAGCTGGCGCACCCGGCGGACCTGGAACTCCAGTGCGAGGCGGATCTGCGGGGTCAGCACCCGGCGCTCGAGGTCCGCACGGCTCACGCGCGAAGCGCTCGAGCTCGTCGAGGGGCAGGTACACCCGACCCCGTTCGAGGTCCTCCCCGACGTCGCGGATGAAGTTCGCCAGCTGGAACGCCACCCCGAGGTCGTCAGCGCGGTCGAGGGCCTCGGGCAGGTCGGCGGGGTCGGTGGCGCCCAGCACGTGGACCATCTCCCGGCCGATCACGGCGGCCGAGCCGTGCACGTAGACCGACAGGTCGGCGAACGTCGGGTACTCGGTGACGGTGAGGTCCATCCGCATCGAGGTCAGGAAGTCGGCGAAGTGCACGTGCGGGATCGCGAAGCGCATCGCCGTGTCGACCAGCGCCCGGGCGATCGGGTCCTCGGAGTGCCCCCGGGCGAGGTCGGCCAGGACCTGGTCGCCCCAGCGGGCGAGCTCGTCGGCGCGCTGCTGCGGGGTGAGTGCCGAGTCCAGGTCGTCGACGATCTCGTCGGCGTAGCGCGCGAAGCCGTAGAGGGCGTGCACGAACGGCCGCTTGCCGGGGGGCAGCAGCCGGGTGGCCAGGTAGTAGGTGCGGCCGTGGTGGGCGTGCAGCTCCCGGCAGGCCTCGTAGGCCGCGCGCATCTGCGGATCGGTGATCCCTGCGGCATCGAGCTCTCGCCGTGACATGGCCACATCCTCCCATCTCGCCGCCGATCCCGGCTGCGGCATGTGGGATGCTCTCGTCGTGAGGATGCGGATGCGGCTGGCTGCGGCCCTGATCGGCCTGGTGGCCGTCTCCGGGTGTGCGGGGACGTCCACGGATGCCGCCGCCGGCCAGGCAGGTGGGGGGAGCGCGCAGGCGGTCGCCTCCCAGTACGCCGACCTCGCGCCGGCCGAGCCCACCACCGACCTGAGCACCATGACGGTCGAGCAGCTGCCGCCGGAGGGCATCGAGACCCTCGAGCTCATCGAGTCCGGCGGGCCGTTCCCGTACACCAAGGACGGGTCCACGTTCGGCAACCGCGAGGGGATCCTTCCCCAGCAGCCGACGGGCTTCTACGCCGAGTACACCGTGATCACCCCGGAGGAGGACGATCGCGGTGCGCGCCGGATCGTCGCCGGGGATGACGGCTCGCGGTTCTACACCTCCGACCACTACTCGAGCTTCCGAGAGGTTGTGTCCGGATGAGCAATCGGATCGCCCTGTGGCGCGACGCCCCCGACGCGGATGCGGCCGCCGAGCTCGCCGCCCTGCTGGACTGGGCCTCGGTGCTCATCGACGTGACTGAGGGAGGTGGGCGCGCGGCCTTCTTCGAGGCGTGCGCCGCTGGCTTCGGCTTCCCGGAGTACTTCGGCCACAACTGGGACGCCTTCGAGGAGTGCCTGGAGTCCCAGGAGTTCGACGAGGTGGAGGACCTCGACGATGCCGACGGCCTGCTGATCCTGTGGTCGGGCTGGGGGGACATGGCCGAGTCCGAGCCGGAGCAGTTCGCGATCGCCATCGACGTGTTCCGCGACATCCTCGCGGCCTGGGAGGAGGCCGACCTGGCCGCTCGGGTCGTGCTGATCGGCGAGGGCCCGCAGCTCTCGCTGGGCCAGCACCGCAGCGCCCGCGAGGTCTTCGTCGACGAGGACTACGAGATCGAGGAGCCCGCGGGCTGAACGACCAGGGCGCCCGCGCGCAGCCTCGCCTCGCCGGTCCGGGGGCGGATCCCGCGGTCGACCGGGTCCCCGACGATCAGCCGGCGCTCGCCGGGGCTCGAGACCAGCACCACGCCGACCATCCCCAGCGCGAACGCAGCAGCCAGCCCGTCCCGGAAGAAGTCCACGAGGGTGTCCGCGGTGGCGTTGGACTCGACCATGCCGTGGAGCACGAGGATCGTCGAAGCGACCATCACCGCACGCAGCTGGGTCCCGGTCAGCCCGGTGGCGGCCAGGAGCGGCAGCGCCCACAGCAGGTACCACGGCTGGACGACCGGACCGAGGACCACGATCGTGAGCAGGACCAGGGCGGCTCCGCGCACCGGCGAGCGGCCCTCGGGGCGCAGCACCAGGTAGAGGGCGATCGCCGCACCGGCGACCATGGCCGCGGCCCGGAAGGCGCTCACCGCGCCGTCGACCGTGCCCAGGCCGATCCAGTCCAGGACGCTGCCGACGATCATGCCGAGGGCGGTGGGCGGGGACAGCCAGGTGCGCACGGACCCGGGGGTGCTCAGGGAGGCGACCCAGCCCAGCCCGACGCCGACGGCCAGGGACAGCAGGGCGAACACGGCCAGCACCATCGCCGAGGCCCGGACCCAGGCCCAGATGCGCTGGGGCCAGCTGGCCCGGGTGCCCGCCCAGATCAGGCCGGCGAACGGCAGGACCACCAGGGCGATCGGCTTCACGGCCCCGGCCAGGCCGATGAGCAGGATCCCGGCGATCGGATGCCGCTCCACCGCGAGGGTCAGGCCGGCCACCATCAGCCCCACCATCAGGGCGTCGTTGTGGGCACCGGCCACGAAGTGCATGAGGACCAGGGGGTTGAGCAGGGCCAACCAGACCGCCTTGGGCGGGTCGATCCCGTGCGCATGGGCCAGTCGGGGCAGGTAGACGACCATCAGGGCGACGCCGGTCAGGGCGATCAGGCGGAACAGCAGGGCACCGATGAAGGCGTGCGTGCCGGCGACCGCGGCCACGCCCTGCTGCAGGATCAGGAAGGCAGGCCCGTACGGCGTGGGTGACTCCGCCCAGAGCGGGTCGGCCCCGGTCAGGAACCACCCGGGCAGCGCGGAGACCCCGTTCTCGTAGGGGTTGAGCCCGGCGAGGACCAGCTGGCCCTGGGCGAAGTAGGAGTACGCATCACGGCTGAACAGCGGGGGCATCAGCAGCAGCGGTGCGGTCCAGATCGCCAGGATCACCACGAGCCGGCGGTCGTCGCGCTCGAGGTCGTCGAGCACGTCGTGGCCGAGCACGAGCCACGTCTGCAGCAGCAGGGCCACCCCGGCGAAGACGGCGATGCGCGACAGCGCCTCCCCGGGGGCCGTCGAGCGCAGGGTGCTCACGATGCCGACGTCGATCAGCGGCGAGTTGGCCGGCAGCCACCCCACGCCCAGGGCGCCCAGTGCGATCAGCGCGCTGCCCAGCAGGCCGGGCAGGGCATAGTGCGCCGCCATGGCCCGGTCCATCCGGGCTTGCGAGGTACGCGCAGGCGCCGCCATGTTGGCAGGGTACTGCGGCTGCTCCGGTGGTGGATCCCGATGGTCGCTCGGCGGGCCTACCGCGGGCTCACCGGTTCTCGCGGCCCTGGGAGCCAGGAGACACCTACCGTCCTCGGGCCGGGCAGTCAGTTGCCGCAGGGTGCCACGTTGCGCCAGTTGAGCACCGTGTCGTTGACAGTCTGGGTGCCCGTCGAGCCGTAGGCCAGCGCGAGCTGGCGGTTCCCGATCTCGCCGCAGGCGCCGTCCTTCTCGACGAAGTCCCACGAGCCCGAGGGCGTACTTGTACTCCACCTCGGTGGACTCCTTGCCCGTCAGCGTGATCGTCCAATGGGTCGCGTCCACACGGGTCAGGACGTGCCGCCCGGGTTCCAGTCCGGCAGGCCTCCATCGAGTCGGTCGAGGGAGCCGGCGATGTACACGGAGCGTCCGGTGGCGTCCGTGGTCGCCGGCACGGTCAGGTTCACGGTCAGGGTGACCGTGCGCAGCTCGGCGACGGCCACGACCTCGCCTGACCAGTCAGACCGGTTGAAGGACAGGTCCACCGCCCGCACGACGTAGTGGTAGGTCGCCCCCTCAGTGACCTGCGTGTCGGTGTAAGTTGGCGGAGGTGGAGGTGGCAACGACGGTGGAGGGTCCCGCCCGACGCGTCGGCCCGTCCAACCTCGTAGCCGTAGAGGGTCGCGTCCCCGACGAGCGCGTCCCAGGCGAGCTCGACCCCGGCAGGCGAGGCCGCCGTGACCCGCAGGCCCGCGGGGGCGGCCGGCGCGGTGGTGTCACCACTCGATGTGACGATCAAGGTCACCCGGGTTCGGCGGGGGGCTGTCCGTAGGAACCGGGCCGTTGAGGTCCGCGTAGAGCCAGTCGCGCCCCGATGTCACGGAGTAGCGGTACAGGTAGTCGAAGCTCCCCGGTCGACTCCGGCAGCAGCGACGCGATGAACTCGTCGTTGTTGCCCGCGTCGAGGTTGAACGCCGCCTCCACCCACGTCCAGGAGGGGTTGCTCGGCCGGGTTCGAGCCGTCCGGCCCGAAGCCGAGCTGCGCCCGGAGGCCCGGCGTCGGGCCGGGCTGGTTGGTGACACCGTCGATCCACACCTGCCCATAGACGTTGTCGGTCCGGTTGACCGCGGAGATGGTGTGGGTCAGTGTCGGCGGCCACTGCAGGTTCGCCCACCCGATGGTGGGGTGCGGGACGCCGGACACCTCGTTCGACGGGTCGGAGGCGTTGCCCAGCGCATCGATCGCGCGCACCACGAAGTAGCTGGTCACGCCGTTGGTCAGCCCCTCGGTCACGGTGAAGCTGGTGCCGGTCACCGGGGCGTCGTTGGCCTTGACGTAGCCGCCGCCCGTGAGCGGGCTTCGGTAGACGTCGTAGCTGGACGCGTCCTCAGACGACTCCCAGGCGAGCTCGACCGCGCCGTCGGACTCGTTGGTGACCCTGAGGTCGGCTGGCGGTGCCGGCGGGGCCAGGTCGACGGGGCCGCTGGCCAGGACCGCAGCCGACAGCGCCGGGAGGGTGACCTCGACCTCCCCGCCGGTCACCGTTGCCGAGCCCGTCACGGGTGCGTTGGCGGCCGCGACGGTGGCCAGCGCCGTCCCGTCCGGCAGGTAGCCGCCGACGGGGATGTCCAGGGTCTGGGTCGTGTCGGCCCGGTTGACCGCCACGACGGCGGCCCGGTCCTCGGTGGCCCGCCCGTACGCCAGGGTGTCGGCCGTGTCGTCGGACAGCAGGATCCGCAGGTCGCCGTCGGCCAGCGCGGCGTTCGCCGAGCGGGCCGCGCTGAGCGACGTGTAGTACGCCAGCAGCTGGCGGTCGCGGGTGTCACCCTTCTTGCCCGGCCAGGGGTAGGTGCGCCGGTCGTCGGGGTCGTCGTCGCCTGTGATCCCGATCTCGTCACCGTAGTAGATGGTCGGTGCCCCGGGCATCGTGAACTGCAGCAGTGCGGCGATGCGCTGGCGCGCCTTGCCCTGCGAGACGTTGCCGGTGTTCAGCACCTTCGCCGCCGTCGTCTCCGCGCCCGGTGTGAGGGTCCAGAGCAGTCGCTCGGTGTCGTGGCTGTCGAGGAGGTTCATCAGCGAGTAGTAGGCCGCGTCCGGGTAGTCCTCACGGATCGAGGCGACCCGGTTGACGAACTCCGTCGGGCTGATCACCCGTCCCGAGTCCGCGAAGCCCTTCGAGTCGAACGGGCCGGGCGTCAGCAGGCCGAGCACGGCGTCGCGGAGCCGGTAGTTCATGGTCGTGTCGAGACGGTCCCCACGCAGCATCCGCAGCAGCGTCGAGTCCTTCTGCCACGTCTCGGAGATGGTCAGGGCGTCGCTGTTCGTCGCGTCGACCACGTCGCGGAACGATTCCCAGTACCCGTCGGGGAACGAGGTGTCACCGGAGACGTCGAGGCGCCACCCGGAGGCGCCGGCCTCGAGCCAGTGCCGGGTGACGGAGTCGTCCGCCGTGAGGAAGTACTCCTGGACCTCGGCGTCGGTCTTGGTCAGCACGGGGATCGAGTCGAAGCCGAACCAGCCCGTGTAGTCCATCGTGCCGGGGCCGCCGGGACCGGCACACGGACCCTCCTCACCCTCCGGCACCTCGATGAACGTGAACCAGTCGCGGTACGCGGAGTCGACGGACTCGCAGGCTCCCACCTGGCTGTAGTGGTGGTAGCGGTCGAACAGCGGCGAGTCGGAGGAGACGTGGTTGAACACCCCGTCGAGGATGATCCGGATCCCGAGTTCGTCTGCGTGCTTGACGAGGTTGTCCCAGTCCTGCTGGGTGCCGAAGTACGGGTCGATCCGGTAGTAGTCCTGGGTGTCGTACCCGTGATTCGAACCGGAGTCGAAGACCGGGTTGAAGTAGATCGTGTTGACGCCCAGCGTGGCCAGGTAGTCCAGCTGCTGGTCCACGCCCTTGAGGTCGCCGCCCATGTAGTCCCGCCCGCGCGGCTGCTCCTTGTCCGGCGAGTCAGCCGGCGGGGTCGTGTCGAACCGCCACGGGCAGTTCGTCGCACCGTCGGCGTAGTTGCGGCAATAGCCCTCGGGGAGGGTGTTCCACGGCAGGGCCAGGACCGGGTCGTCGTAGCGGACGTCGCCCGTGCGGGGGTTGTTGTTGGCGCGACCGTCGCGGAAGCGGTCGGGGAAGATCTGGTAGATGACGGCATCGGCCGCCCACTCGGGCACGTCAGATCCTGGCTCCGAGAGCATGAGCGCCCAGGAGTTGTCGACCGCGTCGTCCGTCGGGGCGCCCACACCGCCGTCGAGTGCCGCGGTGTTGTCGGCGTAGTAGTCGGTGTCCGTGCCATCGGTGACGATGAATCGGTACCAGATGTTGTCCGGGCCCCAGTCGGAGGGGATCGTGGTCTCCCAGAAGTCGCACGTGGCATCCGCGAGGGCCTCCTCGTAGCAGGAGACGCCGCTGGCCACCGGCTTCATGACCCGGACCTGCTGGGCGGACCGCTCGAGGGAGTAGATCCGCGCCTTGACGGAGGTCACGTCGTCGTGGAACGTCCGGAAGCGGAGGATGACCGGGGTCCCCGCTGGGACGGCTCCACCCGGGGAGCGGTAGACGTCGGACCGCGAGTCGTGGCGCAGTCCGTCCCACTCGACGTTGTTGTCGGCGGCCGGTGCAGTGCGGACGGCTGTCACGGCCAGGACGTGGGTCGCGCCGTCGTAGATGAACCTCACCACGGCACTGCCGGAGGGGACGGTGAACGGGATGTTGGCCCCCCCGGAAGCCCCACCGGCGCCGTAGTTCTCCGTCCACGACTCGTTCATCGCGACCTTGACCTCGTACGAGCCGGTCGGGATCCCCGTCGTCTCGAACGAGTACGTGCCGTTCCCGTCCGGGTCCTGCAGCCACGACCGGAGGCAGTCCGGCTGCCAGTCGCCGGGGCAGCCAAGCTCCGACTGGAAGGTGCCGACGGCCACGGCGATGACCGAGTTGTGGTTGTCGGTCACCCAGTGGGTGCCGTGGGAGTAGTAGAACTTCACGGTGGTGTCAGCCGCCAGGCTGAGCGGGATGTTCGAGCCCCCCTGGGCGGCGTTCGCACCGTAGTTCTCGTCCCAGCTGTTGTCCAGGGCAGCCTTGTACTCGTAGCTCCCAGCCGGGAGCGTGAAGCTGCCCTGCCAGACCTCGTCGTCGGCGTCGTACGTCAGGTGTGTCACGACGCATCCCGGGTCCCAGTCGCCGGGGCAACCGAGCTCGGACTGCAGCGAGCCCGTGATCGTGACCGATGACGGTTCGGGCGTGTGGCTCGCGGCGGCGGGCGCCGTCCGGCCGAGCGGGACGACAGCCAAGGCCAGAGCGAGGGCGAACGACAGAGCGAGGGCGAGTCCTCGGCGGGCGGGCGCGGCAGCAGGCATGGAACGCTCCCTTCGGGATGCTCACGGCTCTACCGACGCTACGCCTGCAGACCCGGCCGCTGCGCGCCCAGCGAGCCGCGCGCCGAGCGCCGCTCGCCGGCCTACCGCGACAGCGAGCGCGGCAGCGGCCCGACGATGCGCTCCGCGGCGATCCGCCCGGAGATCAGCACCATCGGGACCCCCACGCCCGGCTGGGTGCCGGACCCCGTGAACACCACGTTCTCGCCCCACCGGTTGCCCGGGCGGAACGGGCCGGTCTGGATGAACGAGTGCGCGGAGGCGAACGGGGAGCCGCGCTCCATGCCCTGCTCGGCCCAGTCCAGCGGCGTGGTCAGGCGCTCCACCTCGATGGCGTCGCCGAAGCCGACGTACCCGCGCTCCTCGAGCACCGAGACCATGTGGTCGCGGTATCGGGGTCCCTCGACCGTCCAGTCGATCGGGGCATCGAGGTTGGGCGTGGGGAACAGCACGTAGTACGACTGCTTGCCGTCGGGGGCCAGCGACGGGTCGGACCGCGTGGGGTTCGTCAGGAACAGGCTCGGGTCGGCCATGAGCCGGCCCCGGTCGATCAAGTCGGTGAACACGCCCTCCCAGGACCGGCCGAAGTGGATGTTGTGGTGGGCGATCTTCGAGTACTGGGCCGACGAGCCGGCCAGGAGGACCGCGCAGCTGGGGGAGTAGGTCAGCCGCCGGACGTTCCACGGCTCGAGGCCGAGGAGGTCCCGGTAGGCGACCGGGAGGTCCGGGTTGAGCACGACCACGTCGGCTGGGATCCGCTCGCCGTCGGTGGTGATGACCGCTGACGCCCGCGACCCGTCGTGCTCCACCGACTCCACCGTCGTCGAGTACCGGATCGACACGCCGTGCTTCTCGGCAGCCGCGGCCATGGCGGCCGGGACCGCGTGCATGCCGCCCTTGGGGAAGAAGACCCCGGCCACGGAGTCCATGTAGGCGATCACCGAGTAGATGGACAGGGCGTCGTGCGGGCTCATCCCGGCGTACATCGCCTGGAAGGAGAAGACCCGCTGCGTCCGGGGGTCCTTCAGGTAGTCGTTGGCCTTGGGGGCCATCCGGCGGAACCCGCCGATCGCGACGAGCCGCGCGAGGTTGGGGGTCAGCAGGTCGAACGGGCTGTCGATGTTGCGGTCGATGAAGTCGGCCATCTCGAGGGTGTAGAGCTCGGTCGCGAAGTCGATGTAGCGCCGGTACCCGGCGGCCTCGTCCGGGCCGATCACCTCGGCGATCTCGTCGGCCATGGCATCGACGTCGGAGTGGACGTCGAGCTGGGAGCCGTCCGGGAAGTACGTCCGGTACACCGGGCTCACCGGGGCCAGCTCGAGCCAGTCGGACATCTCCTCGCCGACGCACGCGAACGCGTCCTCGATCAGGCCCGGCATGGTCAGGACGGTCGGTCCGGTGTCGAAGCGGTAGCCCGAGTCCTCGATGACGCCGGCCCGCCCACCCGGGACGGCCTCGCGCTCCAGGATCGTGACGTTCCGGCCGGCTCCGGCCAGTCGCAGTGCCGCGCTCAGGCCACCGAGGCCGGCGCCGACGACGACCACGTCCTGCGTCGGGCCGACCACGGGGCCGGCATGGGTCAGGGGGAGTCTCATGAACCAACCGTAGGCCCCGACGCCGACCTCGGCGAACGGGATGGCGTGGTGAGGGTGGTGCCCAGCGCCCACCACATGGGCGTTCCGGCCCGTTGGTGGCGATGGGCCCTAGGCTGTGGGCCATGACGCCCGAACCCCGACTCACCGCCGAGCACCTGCGTGCCTCGGTCCAGGGGACCCTCGACGCCTTCCTCGCGGAGCAGGCCCAGATCCTGGCCGGCATCTCGCCGGACCTCGTGCCCTTCACCGACTGGCTCGGTGAGCTCCTGGCCGGGGGCAAGCGGCTGCGTCCGGCCTTCTGCATGTGGGGCTACCTGGGCGCGGGTGGCGCGGATGTCGCGCATGCCCTGCACGCCGCCGCCTCGCTGGAGCTCCTGCAGGGCTGCGCGCTGGTCCACGACGACGTGATGGACGACTCGGACATGCGCCGCGGCAGGCCCGCCGCGCATCGCCGGTTCGCCACCCTGCACCGGGGCTCGGAGTGGGCGGGGGACTCCCAGCGGTTCGGCGACGGGGCCGCGATCCTGCTCGGCGACCTCTGCCTGAGCTGGGCCGACGAGATGCTCTACCGGTCGGGGTTCGATGCCACGGCCCTCGCACGGGCCAAGGTCGTGTACGACCGGATGCGCACCGAGCTGATGGCCGGCCAGTACCTGGACCTGGCCGAGCAGGCCCGCGGCGGCGGATCAGTGCAGCGCGCCCTGCTGGTGGTGCGCTACAAGTCCGCCAAGTACACGATCGAGCGGCCCCTGCACCTGGGCGCCGCCCTGGCCGGCGCGGACGAGGGGTTCATGGCAGCCCTGTCCGACTACGGGCTGCCCCTCGGCGAGGCGTTCCAGCTGCGCGACGACGTGCTCGGGGTGTTCGGGGACCCGGTCGAGACGGGCAAGCCCGCCGGCGACGACCTGCGCGAGGGCAAGCGCACGATCCTGGTGGCCACAGCGATGCAGCGCGCGACCCCCGAGCAGGCCGCGCACCTGCGCGAGGGCTTGGGGGATCCGCACCTGGGGGCCGAGGCGATCGACGACCTGCGCGGGATCATCCTGGCCACGGGGGCCCTGGACGAGGTCGAGGCCCTGATCGCCCTGCGGACGAAGGAGGCGGTGGCCGCCCTCGACCGCGCCGATCTGGCCCCCGATGCCCGATCCGCCCTCGAGCAGCTCGCGATCGCTGCCACCTCCCGGAGCCTGTGATGTCGGTCGACCTGTCCCGGAGCCTGACCTCGGGCGAGCCCGTCTTCTCCTTCGAGTTCTTCCCCCCGAAGACCGACGAGGGTGAGCGCCAGCTGTGGTCGGCCATCTCCGACCTCGCCCCGCTGTCCCCGACCTTCGTCTCGGTCACCTACGGAGCGGGCGGATCCACCCGCGATCGCACGGTGCGCATCACCAGCCGGATCCTCAACGAGACGGGGATGGACGCGGTCGCGCACCTGACCTGCGTCGGCTCGACCCGTGAGGAGCTGCACGAGGTGCTCACGCGCTACCAGCTCGCGGGCATCACCAACCTGTTGGCCCTGCGCGGCGATCCGCCGGGCGGGCCGGGCAGCCCCTGGACCCCGGTGCCCGGGGGCCTGTCGCACGCCGACGAGCTGGTCCGGCTGGCCCGGCAGTCGGGGGACTTCACCATCGGGGTGGCGGCGTTCCCCGAGGGGCACCCGGAGTCCCCGGACCTGCGCACCGACGCCCAGGTGCTGGCCGCGAAGGAGCATGCGGGCGCGACCTTCGCCATCACGCAGTTCTTCTTCCGCGCGGAGGACTACTTCACGATGGTGCGCAGGGCCACCGAGCACGGCGTGACCATGCCGATCCTGCCGGGGATCATGCCGGTCACGAACGTGCGCCAGATCGAGCGCTTCGCGGTGCTCTCGGGCGCCGCGTTCCCTGCCGAGCTGGCGGCGCGGTTCCAGGCCGTGGCCGACGATCCGGTCGCCGTGACCGACCTGGGCATCGAGGTGGCCACCGAGCTGTGCGAGAAGCTGCTGGCCGGCGGTGCGCCCGGCCTGCACTTCTACACGCTGAACCGGTCGACGGCCACGCGCGAGATCTTCACCCGGCTCACGAGGTAGGGCCGGCAGCGACTGAAGGAGGTGGGCGATGGACAAGGGCATCTGGGTCACGGGCTCCGGGACCGCGACAGGGTCCCGTGACGAGTGCGTGCTCACGGTGGGGTCCGAGGTGCGCCGGCCCTCGGCGGCCGGAGCCCTGACCGCCTCGGCGGAGTCGCTGGCGCAGATGCGCGCCGTCCTGCTGGCGTCCGGGGTGCCGGAGTCGGGGTTGAGCACGTCCGCGGTGAGCCTCACCCCGGTCTACGACCAGTACCCGACCGTCGCGGGCTTCCAGGCAGCGGTCCAGCTCACGGCGACGACCCGCGACATCGGGTCGGTCGGGGCGCTGCTGACCGCCGTGGTGGAGGCCGGGGGCGACGCTGCGCGCGTGCACGACGTCTCGTTCCGGCACGGTGACCCGACCGGACTGATGGTCCGCGCGCGCGAGGCCGCATGGGCCGATGCCCTGTCCCGGGCCAGCCAGCTGGCTGCCCTGGCCGGCCGCGAGCTGGGGGATGCCCTGGCCATCGACGAGACCGTCGGGCGCCCCCGACCTCCGGGCCCCATGCGGATGGCGGCGGCGCCGGAGTCGGACATGGCCGGGAGGATGTCGCTGGACGCCGGCGAGGGAGCGGTCGTCGTCAGCCTGACCGTCGGATGGTCCCTGCGCTGATCATGGACCGGGACACCTACCTGCAGCAGTGGTCGACGCTGCATGGGGGTGCCCGCCCGACGGGCGTCGTCGGGGGATGGCTGCGGATCGTGCATGCGGTGGCCTCGCCCGTGGCGCGCCTGCGGGTGCCGCCGGACGCCGTGACCCTCCTGGGGCTGCTGATCGCGTGCACGGCACCGCTGCTGGCCTCCCTCGGCCGTGGGGGCGTGCTCGCTGCTGCCCTGGTGGTCGCGCTGAGCGGCCTGTTCGACTCCCTGGACGGCGCGGTCGCGGTGATGACCGGGCGCACCAGCCGGTGGGGGGCGGTGCTCGACGCCGTCTGCGACCGGATCAGCGACGCGGTGTTCGTGGCCACGCTCTGGGTGGCCGGGGCGCCGGCCGCGGCCTGCGTGGCTGCCGTGGCGCTGTGCTGGTTGCAGGAGTACGCGCGTGCGCGCGCCGGCGGTGCGGGCATGACCGAGGTGGGGGTCCTGACGCTCAACGAGCGACCGACCCGGGTCATCGTGGTGGTCATGTCCCTGCTGGCGACCGTGGCCCGACCCGGGGACGATCCCGGGTGGGCGACGCTCGGGGCATGGGCCCTGGTGGGCCTCGGGGTGGTCGGGCTGGTGCAGCTGCTGGCCGTGGTCCGCCGCACGCTGGGGGGCGGTGGCTGATGGACGCCGAGCAGGCCGCACAACTGACGCTGGTCGTCGCGGTGGTCGTGCTCGCGGCTGTGGTCGGGGTCCGGCTGGCTTCCCGGTTCGGCCTGCCCGGCCTGCTGTTCTACCTGGGCCTGGGCCTGCTCCTCGGTGAGGACGGGCCCGGCGGGATCCCCTTCGACGACGCCCAGCTGGCCACGGCGCTGGGCTATGCCGGGCTGGTCATCATCCTGGCCGAGGGCGGCCTGACGACGCGGACCTCCACAGTCCGCCCGGTGATCGTGCCCGCCATGCTGCTGGCGACCCTCGGCGTGGCGATCAGCATCGTGCTCGTGGCGTGGCCGCTGCACTGGATCACCGGGATGGACCTTCGCACGGCAGTGCTCATCGCCGCGGTCCTGGCCCCCACCGATGCCGCTGCGGTCTTCACCGTGGCCAGGGGACTGCGACTGCCGTCGCGCCTCCAGACCCTGATCGAGGCCGAGTCCGGGCTCAACGACGCGCCGGTCGTGGTGCTGGTGGTGCTGCTCTCGACGACGGTCGGCAGCGAGATGCCGGCCTGGCTGATCCCGATCGTGGTGGCGGCCGAGCTGGTGGGCGGCCTGCTCGTCGGTGTGCTCGTCGGGCTCCTCGCCCGCTGGCTGCTGCCCAGGCTGGCACTTCCTGCCTCGGGGCTCTACCCCGTCGCGGTGATCGCGCTGCTGATGCTCGCCTACGGGTTGGCGGTGGTCCTGCACACCTCCGGCTTCGCTGCGGTGTACGTCGTCGCGCTGATGATGGCCGCCTCGCCCCTGCCGCACCGCCGCTCGGTGCTCGGCTTCATCGAAGGGCTGGCGTGGACGGTGCAGATCGGGCTGTTCGTCATGCTCGGCCTCCTGGCGTTCCCCAGCCGCTTGGCGGAGTCGGCCGGCATCGCGCTGCTGGCCGGGGCTCTGCTCCTGCGTGGTCGCACGGCCCGTGAGCGTCCTGGCCTCGCTGGGTGCGTTCATGCGTCCCGGGTGGATCACCCGTCGGTCCCGGACGGAGCCGATGCCGTGGCAGTGGGTCGCATTCGTCTCGTGGGCCGGCCTGCGTGGCGCGGTCCCCATCATCTTCGCGACGATCCCCCTGGGTTCGGACGTGCCCGACGGCGAGCTGATCTTCGACGTGACGCTGCTGCTGGTCATCATCCTCACCCTGCTGCAGGCGCCGACCATGCCGATGCTGGGCCGCCGGCTGGGCCTGGTCCGCACCGAGCGCGTGGGGGAGCTGACCGTGGAGGCCGCCCCCCTGGACACGATGCACGCCGCGCTGCTGGACCTCGACATCCCGGTCGGGTCGCGGGTGGCCGGCACCTACGTCAGCGAGCTCCCCCTGCCGCCGGGGGCCGTGGTCTCGCTCGTGATCCGCAGCGGGCACACGCTCGTGCCCGACCGCACGACGCGCATCAAGGTCGGTGACCGGCTGCTGATCGTCAGCACGCTGCAGGCCCGCGAGGCCACGGAGAAGGCGCTGCAGTCCGTGTCCCGCGTCGGCCGGCTGGCCGGCTGGACGGACCCCGGCCCGTAGGCGGTCGGCTGCCGGCGGCGGTCGCTCAGGCGCGCCCGACGAGGGTGGCCACGATCTCCGCCGACATCCCGACCAGCGGCAGGCCGCCGCCGGGGTGGGCCGAGCCGCCCACGAGGAACAGGCCGGGGACGGGTGAGGCGTTCTGGGGGCGCAGGAACGCCGCCCTGGCCCCGTTCGACGAGGTCCCGTAGATCGACCCACCGGGGGCGCCCGTGGCGCGCTCGAGGTCGGCCGGGGTGCGCAGCTCCCGCCAGAGCACCCGCCCGGCCAGGTCGGTGCCCCGCTGCGCCAGGCGGGCCAGCACCCGGTCGGCGTACTCGTCGGCCAGGCCGGGCGCGTCCCAGTCGAGGGTGCCCGGCTGCCTCCCGCCGGGGGAGTGCCGCGGGGCGTTGACCAGGACGAACCACGCCTCGCCGTCATCGGGGCGCATGCCCGGGTCGTCGGGGACACAGGCGTAGATGGTCGGGTCGTCGACGGGCCGGGGACGGCGGGCGAAGATGGAGTCGAACTCCGCGTCGTAGTCCCGCGGGAACCACACGTTGTTGTGGGTCAGGCCCGGCGTCCGGCCCCGGACGGCCAGCAGGAGCACGAAGCCGGACAGCGAGGGCGTGGCCCGGGCCAGCCGGCGCACCGGCTCACGCGGGGCCCGGTCACCCAGCAGGCTGCCGTAGACATGGCTGGCATCGGCGTTGGCCACGACCACGTCGGCGGGCAGGACCTCGCCGCCGGCGAGCTGCACCCCGGACACCCGGTCGCCGGACAGCAGGATCCGGGTCGCCGGGGTCGACAGGCGCACCGTGACCCCGCGCTCGTCGAGCCGGGCGCGCAGGGCGTCGCCGAGGCTGCGCAGGCCACCGGCGATGTGCCACGCGCCGAACGTGGCCTCGACGTAGGGGATCGTGGCCAGGACGGCCGGCGCCCTGCGGGGATCGGATCCGGAGTAGGTGGCGTAGCGGTCGAAGACCTGCCGAGCCCGCCAGTCGGTCAGCGTGCTCCTGCCGAGCCCGCGCAGGGTCTGCCAGGGTGCCACCGTGCGCACGGCTCCCAGGTCGCGGGCCAGGGGGATCAGGTCCCGGGCGCCGGTCAGGGGCGACTCCAGGAACGGGCGGCGGGTGGCCGCCCACATCCGGCCCGCACGCTCCATGAGCGCACGCCACTGGTCGGCCGATCGGCCTCCGAACGCCTCGCCCATCGCGGCGGCCCCCATGCCGACCCCCACACCGGGCATCGGCAGCGTGGAGCCGTCGGCGAACCGGTAGGTGAATCCCGGGTCGAGCGGGACGAGCTCGACGCTGTCCTCCAGGGGGCCACCGGTCTTGAGGAACAGGTCGCGGTACACGGCGGGGATCGTGAACAGGCTGGGGCCGGTGTCGAAGGCGAAGCCATCGCGGCGGAAGGTGCCGAGCTTGCCGCCGTGGGTGTCGCTGGCCTCGACGACGGTGACCTCGTGCCCCTTGACCTTCAGCCTGGCTGCGGCGGCCATCCCGCCCATGCCGGCGCCGATCACGATGATGCGTGCCATGTCCGGCACCCTACGTGGGCGCCGGTGCCGGCCGGCCCCCCGGTTCGCATCACCGGCTCCCAGCGGCGAGGCTGTGGGCGTGAGCGTGTGGGATGTCGACGTCGCCATCGTCGGGTCGGGTTTCGGTGGGGGAGTGGCTGCCCTGCGCCACGCCCAGGCGGGACGCTCGGTGGTGGTGCTCGAGCAGGGGCGCCGGCTCACGCCCGAGGACCTCGAGGCAGGCGGTCGCCGGACCCGCGACCTGCTCTGGGAGCCCCGGATCCGGTTGCACGGCTACTTCCAGCAGACGCTGCTGCGCCATGTGATGGTGGTGCACGGGGTGGGGGTCGGCGGCGGGTCGATCGTCTACGCCGGCGTCCTGCTGCACCCCAAGCCCGACGCCTGGCGGGCGCCCGGGTGGGCCGCCGTGGGGGTGGACTGGGCCGCGGAGCTGGAGCCGCACTACGCGACGGCGGCGGCGATGCTGGGTCGCCAGACGAACCCGCACTCGGGCGCGCAGGACGCGCTGGCTGCAGGCCGCGGCGGCCGAGCTGGGCGTGGCCGGGACGTTCGCGGCGACCCCTCAGGGGATCTCCTTCGCCGACTGCGTGCGCTGTGGGGCCTGCATCACCGGCTGTGCCCACGGCGCGAAGAACAGCATCGACCGGACCTACCTGGCCCACGCCGAGCAGCGGGGGGCCGTGGTGCGACCGCGCTCGAAGGTGGTGCGGCTCGCGCGACTGCCCGGCGGCGGCTGGCGCCTGGACCTCGCCGATCCGCTGCGTCGCCGCGCGCCGCTCGGGAGCCTCACGGCCCGCGAGGTGGTCCTGAGCGCCGGCGTGCTGGGCACCACCGAGCTCCTGCTGGCCTCGCGGGATCGCTGGCGGACCCTCCCGTGGGCCTCCCCGGCGCTGGGCTCGCACGTGCGGACGAACTCCGAGGCGTTCACGGCCGTTCTGCAACCGCCGGGCGGGGTGGACGTCACCGATGGTGCGACGATCAGCAGCGACTTCCACCCCGATGACCTGACCCACGTCACGAACAACCGGTTCCCCCACTCGTTCGGGTTCATGCGGTGGTACCTCTCCCCGCTCGTTGAGGGCGACACGCAGGGCTCCCGGGCGCGGGCCACCGCGCGAGCGATCCTGCGGGATCCGGCGGGCGCGACGGCCAACGCGCGGGCACGCGACTGGCACCGGCGGGTCACGGTGCTGACCGTCATGCAGCACGACGACAACGAGATCTCGCTGCACCTGCGCCGGGGGCCGTTCGCGTGGGGGTTGCGCTCGCGGCTGGCACCGGGTTCCCCGGCGATCCCGACCTACCTCCCGCAGGCGAATGCCGCGGCCAGGGCGGTCGCGCGCGCCAGTGGGGGGACCGCCTACGGGACGCTGCTGGACCCGGTGCTCGGCGTCGGGTCGACCGCGCACATCCTCGGTGGGGCGGTGATCGCGGGGACGCCAGCCGACGGGGTGGTGGACAGCGCCCACCGGGTCTACGCGACTCCCGACGGTGACGTGCACGAGGACCTGCGCGTGCTCGACGGCAGCGTCGTGCCCGCGAACATCGGCGTGAACCCCGCCCTGACGATCACGGCGATGGCCGAGCGGGCGATGGCCCTGCGCTGACGTGCACGTGGCGGCCCTTCCAGGACAGCTGGCCGCGTTCGTGGCGCCACCACGACAGGCCGGTCAGGGCGTCGAGGGCCAGGATCGACAGCGGGTGCGACCACGAGTCGGCGACCCGACCGCCCGTGCGCCGGGCCACGAGGACCCGACCAGCCACCCCTGCGGCGTAGCCGGCGGCGCCGAGCCCCCTCGTGGCCGGTGATCGAGCGCCCAGCGCCGCCACCGGGGGGAGCACGTAGGCGAAGGTGAGCAGGGCGGTGGCCCCGGCGGAGCCCACGGGGGAGCCGAACGCGGCCCAGAGCGACTTGGTGTACCCGTCGACGAGCTCGGCACGGCCGGTGTACATCCGGCACGTGGCCAGGTCGGTGCCGTCGGTGACGTTGGCCCGTCCGCCCATGGCCTTGACCGCACGCGCCAGGGCGATGTCCTCCAGGACCTCGTGGCGCACGGTCTCGTGGCCGCCGCAGCGCTCGTATGCCGCGGGGGTGATCGCCAGCACCTGCCCGTTGGCAGCCGTCAGGGAGGGTCGCGGGGAGTCCTCAGCGACGCCCAACGGCAGCGTGGTCATCCATGACCACTGCAGCAGGGGTTGGACCAGTCGCTCCGCGAGGGTGATCGCCACCTGGCGCGGGTAGGGGCTGGCCAGGTCGAGGCCGGAGTCCCGCATGAGGGCGGCGATCCGGCGCACGGCATCAGCGGCGAGGACCACATCCGCGTCCAGGAAGAGGAGGAGGTCCGGCGCTGTCTCGCCCTCCAGGGCCGCCGTGGCCAGGCGCTGGCAGGCCCAGGGCTTGCCCAGCCATCCCCGGGGAGGATGCTCGGGGCCGCCGTGGATGACGGTGAACCGGGGGTCGTGGGCGACCGAGGCGCGCACGAGGTCCCCGGTGCCGTCGGTCGAGCCGTCGTCGAGGACGATCACGCGCAATGCCGGGTGGTCCTGGGCCAGCAGCCCGGACAGGCAGGGCCCGATCCGGTGGGCCTCGTCGCGCGCGGGCAGCAGGACGGTCACCCGGCTCTGCTCCGCCGGGTCGCCCGGCGCGGGGACGGGTGCGTGCCGCAGGTGGCGGGTGTTCCACGCGGAGTGGACGGTGAGCCCGGTGGCCAGGGCCGTGGCAGCCAGGACGGTCGCGCGCCCGGGCCTCACGGTGCGCCGGCCAGGGCGGGGTCGGGGCTGCGCCGCAGCTCGGGAACCACCATCCGGGCCCACGGGATCACGGTGAGCCCCATCGCGATCCCGCCCCACAGGGCGACCGCGGGACGGCCGAAGAACACGGCCGCGGCCATCACGTTGGAGGCGTAGATCCACAGCATGAGCAGGTGCGGCATCCGGTCGTCGGCCGCCGTCCGGGGCAGGTGGTCCAGGACCCAGAAGATCAGCACGCCGGTTGCGAACCATCCGGCGTAGTTCGTCAGGGGGATGCCCGGTGATCCCGGCAGCGCGGGGGTGGGGTCGGCGAAGGCCCAGTGCCCCTCGCCCACCATCTGCGGGTCGAGGAAGAGGTCCCACGCGGTGATGGTCCACGCGCCGATGAGCACCACCTGCCACCGCCGGGTGCCCAGCCGTCGGGCGAGCAGCAGCATCGGGTAGGCGGCCATGCACCACGCCAGTGGGATGAGCAGGGGGACGTCGAGCAGCATCGGTCCCAGTCGCTCGCCGTAGCGGTAGGCGCCGAACGGGTAGCCGGTCGCGGTCCCGATCGCCTCGACCGCCAGGCCGATCGCCGCCGTCGCCACGTACAGGCGCGCTGCCCAACCGGGGCCCCGGTGGACGGCGGCATGGCAGGCGCCGGCCGCCGCCAGGAGCAGCACCGAGGTGATGGTGGCGGCATCCCGCAGGTCCTCGGGGATCAGCACCCAGACGATCTGCGACAGCACCCCGGCAGCGCCCAGGACCCACGGCAGGGCGCGCAGGACCGGAGGGGCAGGGGCGGGCACGGCCTCGATCTTAGGCCGGGCGTTGTGCCCGGGCGCCGAGCTCAGTGTCAGTGGCCATGACTGCCATGATGCTCACCCTCACGCTGCGTCGGGCGCCGGTACTCGGCGGCCGGCCACGGTGCCCTCGGCGGACAGCAGGGCGAACCGCGCGAACAGCTCCTCGCTGTACCACCCCAGCTGCGCCGTCTGGGCGATCACCTGCTGGTGCGCGGGGCGGCGGTGGGCGAACGACGACAGGGCGCGGCCGTCGGACCAGGTGGAGAAGGTGCCCTGCAGCCCGACCGGAGCCTCGCCGATCCCCATCGCGAACGTGAGCCCCCCGCCCTCCTTGACGTCGAGTGCCACTGGTGGCACCGAGCTCCAGAACGTCCGCCACATCCGGGGCTTGATCCGCCCTCGCGTGATCGCGGCGATCGGCCCGTCCCAGCGGTTCGGGACCGGGTCCCCGAACGGCTGCTGCTTGGCCCAGAGCCCTCGGCTGCTCAGCGGGCGCATGACCCAGGTGGCCGACTCCTCGGCGACCCGGTTCCAGTCCTGGGCCACGGTGGAGTCGGCGAACCGCTGGGGACCCTGGACGTCGTCCCAGCACACCAGCACCCCCCAGTGGTGCGCGTCGGCGTCCAGCGGGGTGAAGGTGCGCCCGTTCCCGGTGCCCAGCAGCTTGGCGAACCGAACGCCGGGGATGGCCCGCACGGGGCGGCGGTGTCGGGCCATGTGCGTGACCGCCGTGGGTACGTGCCGGGTGGGAACCCCCCAGATGTGCAGGCTCACCACGGCTGGGGTCTCGGGCATGTCCCCAGTATCCCTGCGGGGCCGGCCTCAGGTCGTGTCGATGCCGCACGGCATGCTCCCCTTCGGTCGTCGGAGGCCTCTGGCCGTCGGGATCGCGATGACGGACCGGTCGGGTCGAAGGGTCTCGATGTGGTGGCCGCCGGGCGCCCACCGCATCGTGAACCCGCGCTCGTGGATGGCCCTGTGATGGAAGCTGCACACCAGGACGAGATTGCGTTCGTCGGTCGGCCCACCGTCCTCCCAATGGACCATGTGGTGCGCCTGGCACCACATTGCGGGAGCTCGGCATCCGGCGAATGCGCAGTGCCGGTCGCGGATGGCCCCCAGCGCGCCCCGTAGGGCCACGGTAGCGCCGGGTCGGTGTGATTGGTCGGGTCGAGGTGCTGGGGCCTCAGGCGGGCGATTAGTCGGTGGGGTCGGGCCGCCAGGCGGCGATGGGTGCGACTGCGCGGACGGCCGTGAAGACGGCCAGTCGATCAGCCACGTCGGCCGGGACCGACGGTCCAGATGGGGTCACGTTGACCTCTTCGAGCCGGTCGAGCCATGCCCGTACCCGAGCCACTAGGGCGGGGTCTCCCGCGAGATACGGCGGGTCCGGCGACCAGATGAGAACACGGCCGTCGGGCAGCGTGGCGCGCATCTTCGGCACGCTTGGGACGCTA
>CAVSQK010000026.1:0-34488 GCA_963729885.1 uncultured Actinomycetes bacterium | reverse complement strand
CCCGGACACGGCGCGGCGCAGCCCCCCGGTCACCCAGTCCCCAGCACCCATCCGACAACTCCTGACTGCAGCCCCACCCCACCGTGAGCACGCCTTGGGCGAGGATATCCCGCGTGACATCCTTCCGTGCCACGATTCGCGTCCGACCGGCGGCCCACAAGGACGCCGTGGGGGGCCGGGCGACGACCTCGCGCCCCGGCGACCCTCCCGCCCTCGAGGTGCGGGTGCGCGCCCGCCCGATCGATGGGGCCGCAACCGCTGCCGCCGAGCGGGTCCTGGCCGGCGCACTGGGCCTGCGGCCCCGCCAGGTCAGGGTGGTCCGCGGGCGCCACGTCGCGGGACAAGCTGGTGGAGATCAGCGACCCACCCCCGGATCTCGCCGCCCGGTGGGCCGCCCTGCTCGACGAGTGAACTCCGCGCGCGCACGCCCCACGACTAGAATCAGCCGCCTGCCCCCGATCAAGGACGACACGATGAGCACGCACTCGACCCCTGCCCACCCCGCGCCCGAGCCCACCTCGACGCGCCAGTACGCCGCGGTCCCGGCGAAGGTCGACCTCGCATCGGTGGATCAGCAGATCCTTGCCCTGTGGGCCGAGAACGACGTCTTCCACCGGTCGCTGGCACAGCGCGAGGGTGCCCCCGAGTGGACGTTCTACGAGGGCCCGCCGACGGCCAACGGCACGCCGGGCACCCACCACGTCGAGGCCCGGGTGTTCAAGGACGTGTTCCCGCGGTTCAAGACGATGCGCGGGTACCGGGTCGACCGCAAGGCCGGCTGGGACTGCCACGGCCTGCCGGTCGAGCTGGCGGTCGAGAAGGAGCTCGGGTTCACCGGCAAGGGCGACATCGAGGCCTACGGCGTGGCGGAGTTCAACGCCCGCTGCCGGGAGTCCGTGCTGCGCCACGTCGACGAGTTCGCCGTGCTCACCGAGCGCATGGGCTACTGGGTCGACATGGACGACGCCTACTGGACGATGGACCCCGCCTACGTCCAGAGCGTGTGGTGGTCGCTGAAGCAGATCTTCGACAAGGGCCTGCTCGTCCAGGACCACCGGGTCAGCCCCTACTGCCCCCGCTGCGGCACCGGCCTGTCCGACCACGAGCTGGCCCAGGGCTACGAGGACGTCGTCGACCCGTCGGTCTACGTGCGGATGCCGGTGACCAGCGGCCCGCTGGCCGAGCGGTTCCCCGGGGTCAGCCTGCTGGTGTGGACCACCACCCCGTGGACGCTGGTGTCCAACACGGCGGTCGCGGTCAAGCCGGACGCGACCTACCAGGTGGTCCGGGTGACCGGCGAGATGGGCGACTCCGAGCTCCTGGTCATCGCCGAGGCCCTGCGCGAGGCCAAGCTGCCCGAGGGCCACGAGGTCCTGGCGAGCATGCCCGGCCGGGACCTCGAGCGCACCGGGTACTCCCGGCCCTTCGACCTGGTCGACATCCCCGACGCCCACTACGTGATCCTGGCCGACTACGTCACGACCGAGGACGGCTCCGGCCTGGTCCACCAGGCGCCGGCGTTCGGCGCCGACGACCTCGTCTCGTGCCGCTCCTACGGCCTGCCCGTGGTCAACCCGCTGCTGCCCGACGGCACGTTCGACCCGTCGGTCCCGATGGTCGGCGGGATGTTCTTCAAGGCCGCCGACCCCACCCTGGTGGCCGACCTCGAGGCCCGCGGCCTGATGTTCCGCCACGAGCAGTTCGAGCACTCCTACCCGCACTGCTGGCGCTGCCACACGCCGCTGGTCTACTACGCCCAGCCGTCCTGGTACATCCGCACCACCGCGATCAAGGACGCCCTGGTCCGCGAGAACGAGGGCACCACCTGGCACCCGGACACCATCAAGTGGGGCCGCTACGGCGACTGGCTGGAGAACAACGTCGACTGGGCGCTGTCGCGCAACCGCTACTGGGGCACCCCGCTGCCGATCTGGCGCTGCGCCGAGGACCACCTGACCTGCATCGGGTCGCTGGCCGAGCTCGGCGAGCTGGCCGGGCAGGACCTCTCCGAGCTCGATCCGCACCGCCCGTACGTCGACGACGTGACCTTCGCCTGCCCGCAGTGCGCCGCCACGGCCACCCGCGTCCCGGAGGTCATCGACGGCTGGTACGACAGCGGCGCGATGCCCTTCGCCCAGTGGGGCTACCCGCACACGGGCGTGGAGATGTTCGAGCGCAAGTACCCCGCGGACTTCATCTGCGAGGCGATCGACCAGACCCGCGGCTGGTTCTACACGCTCATGGCCGTCGGCACGCTGGTGTTCGACCAGTCGTCCTACCGGACCGTGCTGTGCCTGGGCCACATCCTCGACGACGACGGCCGCAAGATGAGCAAGCACCTGGGCAACATCCTCGAGCCGATCCCGCTGATGGACGACCACGGCGCCGATGCGGTGCGCTGGTTCATGCTGGCTGCCGGGTCGCCGTGGCAGGCCCGCCGCGTCGGGCACGCCGCCATCGCCGAGGTGGTGCGCCGGACGCTGCTGACCTACTGGAACACCGTGTCGTTCCAGTCGCTCTACGCCCGCACCGCCGGGTTCGTCGCCGACCCGGCCGCGGCACCGGCCGTCGCGGACCGCCCGGTCCTGGACCGCTGGGCGCTGGCGCGAGGCCAGCCGGCTGGCCGCCGAGGTCACCGACGCGCTGGACGCCTTCGACACCCAGCGCGCCGGCCGGCTGCTGGCCGCCTACATCGACGACCTGTCCAACTGGTACGTGCGCCGCTCGCGGCGGCGGTTCTGGGACGGCGACCCCGCCGCCCTGCACACGCTGCACGAGTGCCTGCGCACCGTGACCCTGCTGATGGCCCCGTTCACGCCGTTCGTCACCGAGCGGGTGTGGCAGGACCTGTTCGCGACCGGCCCCGGCGACTCGGTGCACCTGCAGGACTGGCCGGACGACTCCGCCGCCCTGGCCGACCCCGAGCTCGCCGAGCAGGTGGCCCTGATCCGCCGACTGGTGGAGCTGGGCCGCGGCGCCCGCGCCGAGGGCAAGGTGCGCACCCGCCAGCCCCTGGGCCGCGCCCTGGTGTCCGCGCCCGGCTGGGACCGGATGCCCGCCGAGCTGCGCGACCAGCTCGCCGAGGAGCTCAACGTGGTCTCGGTGGTCAGCCTCGGCGGTGGCACCGACGACGCCACGACCGACGAGCTGGTCCATGTGAGCGTGAAGGCGAACTTCCGCTCGCTGGGCCGGCGCTTCGGCAAGGGCACCCAGCCGGTCGCGGCCGCCATCGCCGCTGCGGACCCCGTGGCGCTGACGGCCGCGCTGCGCGGCACCGGCTCGGCCACGGTCGATCGTCGACGGCCAGCCGGAGAGCATCGGGCCCGACGACGTCGTGATCACCGAGACCCCGCGCGAGGGCTGGGCGGTGGCCACCGACGCCGGGGAGACCCTCGCCCTGGACCTGCACCTGACCCCGGAGCTGCTCCGCCGCGGGCTGGCCCGCGAGGTGGTCCGGCTGGTCCAGGAGGGACGCAAGTCCGCCGGGCTGGAGGTCACCGACCGGATCGAGCTCTGGCTGTCGACCGGCTCCGCCGGAGCTGGCCGAGGCCCTGGACGAGCACGCCGCCGACATCGGCAGCGAGGTGCTGGCCGTCTCGGTCTCCCGTGACGCTGCCCCCGTCGGACGCCTTCGGCGGGACCGACGCGGACCTCGGCCTCACCTTCGCGCTGCGCCGGGCCTGATCCCGCGCACCACGGTCGCGCGCGCTGTGGACGAACGGACCGGGATGTCGGACCGGGATGGCAGGCTGTCGGCCATGCAGAACCAGGACCCGAGGGTCGACCGCAGCCGGGGGGCGGTCTACCAGGCGGAGGACTCCGTCGCCTCGGTCATGCGCCGGCCGCACCGCGCGGTGCGCGTCGGCTCCTCGGTCGTCACCCTGCCCGAGGAGGTCCGCTTCGGCAGCCTCGCGGCCATCCAGGCCTTCGTCGACGCCGTCCTGGCCGATGCCACCGGCTCGGGCCAGTTCCCCGACCGGGGACCGGTCGTGGTCGAGGTGCGCCGCGGCTTCCGGATGGCCACGTACTCCCAGGGCCGCATCCACATCCCGGCCGCCGACCCCCGGGGCCGCTGGGCGCTGACCCGCTCGGTGGTCCTGCACGAGGTCGCCCATCACCTGACCGGCGCCCCCGGCCACGGCCGCGCCTTCCGCGCGGACCCTGGTCGCCCTGTACGACCGCCACATCGGCCCCGGCGCCGCCGAGCTCCTCCGGCACCTGTTCGCCCCGATCGACGCCGTCCCGGACGCTCGCCGACGCCGAGGCCGGCCCCGACGAGCAGGTGCGCCGGGTCGCGGCCCTGCTGGCCAAGGCCGAGTCCACGGCCAGTGCCGCAGGAGGCCGAGGCGTACCTGGCCAAGGCCGCACTGGTCGCCCAGCGCCACAGCGTGGACATGGCGGTGGCCGCGATGCGCCCCGACGCCCATCCCGAGGGCCCCACGCACCGGATGCTGACGATCGGCGAGCCACGCCGCGCCCTGAACAAGCTGCTGGTCAGCCTGATGGTGGCCACCGCGCGCGCCTGGTCGGTCCGGGTCGACATCGGCCACGGATCGACCTACGTCCTGGTCTACGGGATGCCGGCCGACCTCGACCGGGTGGAGGCGGTCTTCGCCACCGCGAGCGCCATGATGCTCACCCGCGCCCAGGAGCACGTGCGCTCCGGCCAGTGGCGGGGCACCACCTACCGCCCGCCGGAGGGCGGTCCGGCCCGTCCGGTCACCGCGTCGGTGGCCCGCAACGCCTTCTGCCTGGGCTTCATCCACCGGCTGGGACGCAACCTCGACGAGGCCGCCCGGCAGGCCCGCGCCGGCGCCGGGGGCGAGCCCGGGGTCGGCCGACGGCGTCAGGTGCGCACGGCGCGCCGGCGCACCGAGCCCGCGGCGCACCGGGTCGACCTGGCGCTGCGCGCCCGCGACCTCGCGGTCACCGACTACCACCGCGCGACCTCGCGGGCCCGGGGGACGTGGCGCGGATCCGCCAGTGGGGCGGGCACCGCCGCCCAGAGCCGGCGCGCCGGCGAACGGGCCGCCGACGAGTACGGCCGCAGGGGCGTGGCCGGGGGCCGGCGGGCGATCGGGCGCTGACCTACGTCCCTGGCTCCGCCCTCGTCGGCCAGCGCCTTCAGGTCGGCCAGCTGCGACTGGAAGTACCCGGTCAACCGCGACCGGATCTCGGACTCGAAGGTGCGCAGGGCGGTGACCCGGGCCTCGAGGTCGCTGCGCTGGGCCTCGAGCTTCTTCACCGACTTGCGGGCGGCCTTCTCGGCGTCGGTGACCATCGCGTCGGCCTTGCGCCGGGCCTCGGCCACGTACTCGTCGGCGGTGCGCTGGGCCATCTCCAGGATGCGCGCCGCTGCTGCCGAGGTTGCCTCCGCCTCGGGCACCGGGCCGGCGGCGGCGAGCTGCTCCTGGGCGGCGGCCAGCTCGTCGGTCAGCCGCGCGATCTCGGCCTCGACCTCGTCGAGGAACGCATCGACCTCGTCCATGTCGTAGCCGGTGCTGTTGCGCACCAGCTTGAACTGCTTGTCGTGGACGTCCTGGGAGCTCAACGCCATGACCGACCTCCGGGGCGCGACAGCGACCTCATGCCGAGCCCCGCCAGCACGCGCAGCAGCAGCTGCAGGGCGATGAACAGCACCAGGAACGCCAGGTCCAGGGAGACCTGCCCGATCCGCAGGGGTGGGATGATCCGCCGCAGCGCCTTCAGCGGCGGATCGGTGATGCTCATCACGAACTCGAAGATGATCACCAGCGCGCCCGTGGGCTGGAAGTCCCGCGCGAACACCATGATCAGCCCGATGATCATCCGGGCGATCAGCAGCAGCAGGAACAGCCAGATGAGGGTCGACAGCACGCCGACGATGAGTCCCATGGGTCAACTCTGGTTGAAGAACCCGTCCTGCGCGATCTGGGCCCGGGCCTCCGCACCGACATCGACGTTGGCCGGCGACAGCAGGAACACCTTGTTCGTGATCCGCTCGATGCTGCCGCGCAGGCCGAACACCAGGCCGGCGGCGAAGTCCACGATGCGCTTGGCGTCGTTGTCGTCCATGCCGGTCAGGTTGATGATGACCGGCACGCCCTCGCGGTACTCCTCGCCGATGCGACGGGCATCGTTGTAGGTCCGCGGGTGCAGCGTGGTGATCCGGTAGATGTCGGCCCCCGCCGCCGACCCGGTCGGCCGGAACGTGGCCGACGGGCGCTCGGCGACCGCGGTGGCGGTGGGCCGGACGACGACCTCGGGAGCGGTGCGCGGGCGGGTGTCCACCACGGTGGGCGGCGCCTCCCGGGTGCGCGGGCGGGGCTCGGGCTCGTAGTCGTCGTCGACCATGTCGTCCTCGACGAGGCCGAGGTACACGGCCATCTTGCGCATCGTGCCGGGCATGTGGGCTCCTTACGTGCCATCCGGTCCGCCAGGGCGAGCCGGTATCGGGTTAGGTTACTTCAGGGGTTCGCGGTGCCCGAGCAGCGCGCTGCCCAGGCGGACGTGTGTCGCACCGGCAGCGATCGCCGGCTCGAGGTCGCCGGACATGCCGGCCGAGCGCATGGTGGCCCCGGGGTGCTGGGCCGCCAGCCGCTCGTGGAGCACGGCCAGCCGGTCGAAGGCGGGCCCCGGATCCTGCCCCAGGGGCGCCACGGCCATCACGCCGAGGAGCTCCAGCCCGTCGCAGGCTCCGATCTGGTCGGCCAGGTCCAGGACCTGGTCGGGGGCTGCCCCGCCGCGCGCCGGCCCGGCGTCGGTGCCCGCGTGCGCAGTCTCGTCGAGGTCCACCTGGATGCAGACCCCCAGGTGACGCCCCGCCCTGCCCGCGCCGCTGTCCAGGGCGACCACCAGCGAGGAGCGGTCCACCGACTCGACGATGTCGGCGTACCGGGCGACCGAGGCCGCCTTGTTGCGCTGCAGCTGCCCGACGAAGTGCCACGTGAGGCCCAGCCCGGCGCAGGCCGCCGCCTTCTCGCGCGCCTCCTGGTCGCGGTTCTCCCCCACGTGCCGGATCCCGAGCTCGGCCAGCAGCGCCACGTCGTCGGCCGGCCACGTCTTGGTGATCGCGACGATGGTGACGCCGTCGGGGTCCCGATCCACGGCCGCGCAGGCCGCGCCGATCCGGTCGGTCACCGCCGCGAGGTTCTCGGCCAGCTCGGCCCGCCGCGCGGTGCTCATGCGGCCGCCACCATCGCCACCGCACCGCCCTGACGACCGGTGCGGCCGTCCCGACGGTGCGAGTACAGGCTGAGGTCCTCGGCCGTGCACCCGCCGATGAGCGTGCTGGTCGCGCCCAGCTCGTCGAGCCGCGCGACCAGCCCGGCGCGCAGGTCCAGCGCGGGCTGCCCGTCCGGGGCGACCGTGACCGCCTCCGGGCGGACCCGTGCCACCTCCTGGGCCCGGTCCTCGGGCACCGGGTAGCAGGCTCCGCAGATCGCCGGCCCCAGGAGGGCCTGCACGTCCTCGGCCCGCGCGCCGGCGGCGACCATCTCGGCCACCGCCGCCCCGACCACGTCCAGTGCCACGCCCCGCCACCCGGCGTGCACCGCGGCCACCACGCCGGAGACCGGCTCCACCAGGATGACCGGGACGCAGTCGGCCGCCAGCGCCACGAGGCCGATGCCGGCCGTGGTGGTCACGAGGGCGTCGACCGAGGAGATCTCGGCACCCGGCGCGACCCCGGTGGGCTCAGACACTGCGGCAACCCCTCGTCCGTGATCGGGATGCATGAACGTCATCGCGCTGGCCGGGACTCCGAGTTCCCCGGCCAGCCGGCGACGGTTGGCCACGACCGCAGCCGGGTCATCCCCGACGTGCGATCCAAGATTCGCCCAGGCGTACGGCGACCGGCTCGACCCACCGCTGGCCGCACCACCCCGGCTGCTGAACAGGACACGCGCCTCGACCCCACCGGCAAGGGCGAGGTCGAGGCGGTGGCTGATCATCTGACGCGTCGACTACTTCAGGAAGTCCGGGACGTCGAGGTCGTCGGGCTCGTCGAAGCTGATCGTCCGCGGCTGGCGCAGGTCGACCCCGGCCTTCTCGGCGTTGGCCAGCCCGGGCGGGAGGACCACACCGGCCTGGGCGCCGACCGTGGCGAACACGGGCGCCTCGGCGCGCACGGCGGGCTCGGCGACAGCCGCGGCCTCGTCGACCACGCGGCGTCCGGCTGCGGCCTCGCGCTTGGTCGGCGGGTGGCCCCCGTCGAACCCGGCCGCGATGACCGTGACCCGGACCTCGTCACCGAGGGTGTCGTCGATGACGGCGCCGAAGATGATGTTGGCGTCCGGGTGCGCGGCCTCGGCCACGAGCCGGGCCGACTCGTTGATCTCGAACAGGCCGAGGTCCGAGCCGCCGGCGATCGACAGCAGCACGCCGTGCGCCCCGTCGATGCTGGCCTCGAGCAGCGGGCTGGCGATGGCGGCCTGGGCCGCACCGACGGCGCGGTCGTCGCCGCGCGCCGAGCCGATGCCCATGAGGGCCGACCCGGCACCGGACATGACCGACTTGACGTCGGCGAAGTCCAGGTTGATCAGGCCGGGGGTGGTGATCAGGTCGGTGATGCCCGAGACGCCCTGCAGCAGGACCTGGTCGGCCTGGCGGAACGCATCGATCATCGAGATGCTGCGGTCGGCGATCGACAGCAGGCGGTCGTTGGGGATCACGATCAGGGTGTCGACCTCGGCGCGCAGGCTGTCGATGCCGTTGTCGGCCTGGCCGCTGCGGCGGCGGCCCTCGAAGCCGAAGGGCCGGGTCACGACCCCGATGGTCAGGGCGCCCAGCGACCGGGCGATCTTGGCCACCACCGGAGCGCCACCGGTGCCGGTGCCGCCGCCCTCGCCGGCCGTGACGAAGACCATGTCGGCCCCCTTGAGGACCTCCTCGATCTCCTCGGCGTGGTCCTCGGCGGCCTTGCGACCGACCTCGGGATCCGCGCCGGCGCCCAGGCCGCGGGTCAGCTCGCGGCCGATGTCGAGCTTGACGTCGGCGTCGCTCATGAGCAGCGCCTGCGCGTCGGTGTTGATGGCGATGAACTCCACGCCCTTCAGGCCGACCTCGATCATCCGGTTGACGGCATTGACGCCGCCACCGCCGATCCCGACGACCTTGATCACTGCCAGGTAGTTCTGTGGGGCTGCCACGTCAGGCTCTCCTTCTCGGTTGCTGCAAAGGGTTGGGGGTCGGACTGTGCGGTGGAGGGTTGAGCTCCATCACGGGCCTGCACCTTCGGTCTCCTCGACTCTCACCCTCAACCTGAGGCTTAGAGTTATGTCAACCTGTGGTTGGAAGGGAACCTAGGTGCCCGTATCGGTGGTTGCAAGGACCCCCGGGAACGTCGGCGTGTCGGATCCGCCGGCCCGGTCCGCGGGGCGGGACCGCCGATCGGATCGGGGTTCCGGCGCCCCCCTGGGGACGGGCTGGGGACGGGCTGGGGAGAAGCTCGGGACAGGGTGGGGACAGGTCCCGGGCCCACCCTGTGGACGACCCTGTCCACATGTGCGCCCGCCCTGTGGACGGGTGCGGCGGCGCCTCTCCCCCACCCCCGGGAACCGACGGTCAGGAGGGCCCGGCGTGTTCGCTATGGGCGAACACGCCACGGGGCCTCAGATCACCCGGTGGGGCTCGTCGGCTCCGTCGGGGAGCCCGATGTGGTGGGCAGCAGGGGTGCGCTGACGTCGTACCGGGTCGCCTTGACCGCCGTCAGACCGGCCAGGACCCGAGCCTTGAGGTCCGAGTCCTCCACGCCTCCCCAGCGCACGGTCGCCCCACCGCGCAGCCCCAGCGTGACGTCGTCGCGGCTCCTGGCCGTGACGCGGGTGACCTTGGCGCGCAGATCCTCCGGGATGGCCAGCAGCACCCCGCGGGCGACCTCGCGCTGTGCGTCGGTGCTGGCCTTGATGACCGGCAGCGCCTTGGCGCGCGCCACCTTGTCGTAGACGACTCCCTCGGCGTCCATCACGTAGTAGCCCTTGCCCGCCTCGACCGCGGCCAGCGGGGCGCGGGCGGTGACCGCCAGGCGGATGGTGTCGGGCAGCGAGCGCTCGAGCTGGACGTCGGCGACGGCCGGGATCGCGGTCATGATGCCCAGACGCACCGCCTCGGCATCCACGGACGGCACCCGGTCGGCCGCCGAGATCCCCGAGGCCAGGCGGATCGACTCCGCGGAGATCCCCCGCGGGGCGTCGACGACCACGTGCTCCACGAGCGTCACCGGGGACTGCCAGGCCACCCAGTACACGAGTCCGGCCCCGACGGCATGCGGCGAGCAGGATGCGCCGGCGCCGCCGCGGGTGCGGCCGCCGACGCATGGGTGCCGATGCCGCCGGAGCCTCGACGTACTCCTCCGGGAGGATCTGCGCGGTCTCGTTCTCGGTCATGTCGGGGCTCCATGGCGTCGGGCGAGCAGGTCCAGGACCTCGGGGCCGAGCAGGACGATGTCGCCGGCCCCGAGGGTCATGACGATGTCGCCGGGTCGGGCACGGTCGGCCAGGTGCCCGGCGACGGCCGACCACGACGGCTCGAACACGACCTGCTCGGGTGGCAGCGGGACATGGCTGGCCATCGACTGACCGCTGGCGCCCGGGATCGGGTCCTCACCCGGGGCGTACACCTCGAGCACGACGACCTGGTCGGCAAGGCCGAGGGCCTCGCCGAACTCGTCGACGAACATGGCCGTGCGGTAGTAGTGGTGGGCCTGGAAGGCCACCACGAGGTTGCCCTCCCCCACCACCTCCCGTGCGGCCCGCAGGGTCGCGGCGATCTCGGTGGGGTGGTGGGCGTAGTCGTCGAACACCCGGATCCCCGCGACCTCGCCCTTGAAGTCGAAGCGCCGACGGGTCCCGCTGAACAGGGACAGCCCCTCGAGCACCTCCGCCGCGGGCAGCCCCAACCCGATGCCGGCCACCAGGGCGGCGGCGGCGTTCAGGACGTTGTGGGTGCCGTGCACCTGCAGGGACAGCCGCCCCACGACCTCGCCGCCGTGCGACACGACGGCCCCGGACCCGGTGGCCGAGGTCGTGACCTCGGACAGCACGTAGTCCGCACCGGGGTCCACTCCGTAGGTCCGCACGTCGACGCCGAGGGCTCGTGCGCTGCGGGTCATGCGGGCCGATCCCGGGTCGTCGGCGCAGGCGACCACGAAGCCCCCGGCAGCCGAGATGCCGGACGCGAACTCGACGAAGCCGGCCTCGATCGCGTCGAAGGTGCCCCAGTGGTCCAGGTGGTCGGGCTCGATGTTCGTGACGATGCCGGCCACCGCGGGCAGACGCAGGAACGAGCCGTCGGACTCGTCAGCCTCCACGATGAACAGGTCGCCCGCACCCTGGTGGGCGTTGGCGCCGGAGTCGTTGAGCTCGCTGCCGATCGCGAACGAGGGGTCGACCCCGCAGTGCTGGGCGGCGATCGTGAGCATCGAGGTGGTCGTGGTCTTGCCGTGCGTGCCGGCGACGGCCACTCCCCGGGAGCCCGCCATCACCGCGGCCAGCGCCTCGGCCCGCGACACCACCGGGATCCCGCGCTCCTGGGCGGCGACCACCTCCGGGTTGGTGGCGCGGATCGCCGTCGAGATGACCACGACGTCGGCACCCTCGACGTTCGCCGCGTCGTGCCCCACCCGCGCGTCGATCCCCAGGGCCCGCAGGGCCACGAGTCGCCGGGACTCCTTGGCGTCGCTTCCGGAGACGACCGCGCCCCGGGCGACGAGGATCCGGGCGATCCCGGACATGCCGGCTCCCCCGATGCCGACGATGTGCACATGCCCGGTCAGGTCCACCATCGTGCTCACCCCACCCTGCCGTCGACGGGTCGGCCGACCGCGTCCATCACCATGTCGGCGAGCTTCTCGTCGGCATCACGGATGCCGTGGGCGGCCGCCCGGGCGCCCATCCGCTCGATCCGCTCGGGGTCGGCCACCAGCGCCCGGACGTCGGCCAGCAGCGTGGCGCCGTCGAGGTCCTCATCGGCGACCAGCAGCCCGCCGCCGGCGTTGACCACGGGCAGGGCGTTGAGCCGCTGCTCGCCGTTGCCGATCGGGAACGGGACGTAGATCGCCGGCAGGCCGACGGCCGCGAGCTCCGCGCAGGTCATGGCGCCGCTGCGGCTGACGACCAGGTCGGCGGCGGCGTAGGCCAGGTCCATCCGGTCCAGGTAGGCCACCGGGTGGTAGCCGGGCGCCGAGTCCGTGACGGCGTCGATGTTGGCCTGCCCGACGGAGTGCAGGACCTGGACGCCGAGGTCCAGCAGCCCCGGCAGGGCGGCGGACACGGCCGCGTTGATCCGCTGCGCGCCCTGCGAGCCGCCGAACACCAGCAGGACCGGGCCCGTCGGGCGCCAGGCCGAGGGCGGCGCGTGCCTCGTCCCGGGCCGCGGCCCGGTCGAGGGTGGAGATGCTCCGGCGCAGCGGGATGCCGATCCGCCGCCCACCGGGGAGGGTTCCGGCCACGGCCTCGGCCACGTGCGTGGTGAACCGCGCACCCACCCGGTTGGCCAGCCCGGGGCGGGCATTGGCCTCGTGGATCACCAGGGGGGTCCCGGTCCGCCGCGCCGCGAGGTAGGCCGGCAGGGACACGTAGCCCCCGAACCCGACGACGACGTCGGCCCGGACCTCGGCCAGGATCTCCTCGGTCCGGCGCAGCGCACCGCGGACCCGACCGGGCAGCGTCACCAGGTCACCGGAGGGCCGGCGCGGCAGTGGCACGGCAGGGATCATCCGCAGCTCGTAGCCCCGGGCGGGGACGAGGCGGCCCTCGAGGCCCTTCTCGGTGCCCAGGGCGGTGATGCCGATGTCCGGGTCGCGGCGGCGCAGCGCGTCGGCGAGGTTGAGCGCCGGCTCGATGTGCCCGGCGGTCCCGCCTCCGGCCAGGACGACGTGCACCCTCAGACCTCCACGGCCGACGGGCGGCGTCCGGCGCGGGCACCGGTGCGGGCCCCGGCGCGCAGCGCCTCCTGGCGTGCGAAGGCCAGCAGGACGCCGATGGCCATCAGCGAGGGCAGCAACGAGGACCCGCCGTAGGAGATGAACGGCAGGGGCACACCGGTGATCGGGAGCAGCTGCAGGACGGCCCCGAGGTTGATCAGCGCCTGGCCCACGATCCAGGCGACGATCCCGACGCACGTGATGCGCACGAACGCGTCGGAGGTCCGGATGGCCATGCGCAGGGCGAAGATGGTGATCGCCGCGAAGAGGCCCAGCACCGTCAGGGCGCCGAAGATGCCGAGCTCCTCGCCGATGACCGGGAAGATGAAGTCGGTGTGGGCCTCGGGCAGGGCCCCCCACTTCTCGCGGCTGCCACCGAGCCCGACACCCCACCAGCCGCCCGTGCCCAGCGCGACCTTGCCCTGGGTGAGCTGCCAGCCGGCGCCGTCGAGGTCGGCCTCGGGGTGCAGCCACGCGGTGAAGCGCCTCATGCGGTAGCCGGCGGTCAGGGACAGCAGCGCGATGCCGACCAGGCCCACGGCCCCCAGCCCGACGAAGATCCGCATCGGCGCCCCGACCACGAACAGCAGCCCCGCGACGATGATGGCCAGCACGATCGCCGTTCCCAGGTCGCCCTCGAGCACGACCAGGCCGACGACCAGCGCGACGACGGGGATGAACGGCACGAGCAGGGCACGCCACTGGTGCAGGTGGGCCTCGCGCCGGGTGAAGAGGTCCGCGGACCACAGGATCAGGGCGAGCTTGGCGAACTCCGAGGGTTGCAGGCGGAACGGCCCGACCAGGCGGATCCAGTTGCGCTGGCCGTTGACGGGCGCGCCGATCCCCGGGACGAAGGTGAGCAGCAGCATGCCGATGCTCAGCACGAGGAAGGCCAGCGCGAACCGCCGGAACACGGGGATCGGCAGCCGGGAGATGACCAGCATGGCGACCACGCCGATGACCGCGAAGATGGCCTGGCGGCTGAAGAGGGTGAAGGCCGAGTCGTGGATCTCGTAGGACTCCACGCTCGAGGAGCTGAGCACCATCACCAGGCCCAGGACCAGCAGCAGCATCGCCGCGCCGAGGATCAGGTAGTACGGGGCCATCGGGTGCTGGTTGAGCCGGTCGCGCCACCCGGGCTCCGGGAACCCGGGCTCGAGCCGGTCCTCGGCCGAGCTCCGGGGGGATCGGGTCTGGCTCACGTGCCCTCCTGCGCCAACGACGTCACGGCCTCGGCGAACGCCTCGCCCCGGTGGGCGTAGTCGCGGAACATGTCCCACGACGCACACCCCGGGGCCAGCAACACCGTGCCGCCCGGCCCTGCCATGGCCGCGGCTGCCGCCACGACCTCTGCCATGGCACCAGTGTCGGTCCGGGAGACCTCCACGATCGGCAGATCCGGGGCGTGTCGCGCGATCGCGTCGGCGATGACGGCCCGGTCGGCACCGAGCAGGACGACCCCGGTCATGTGGCTGGCCGTCGCCTGCACCAGGTCGTCGAACTGCTGGCCCTTGGCCAGGCCCCCGGCAATCCAGACAACCCGGTCATAGGCCATCAGCGAGGTCTGGGCCGCATGGCAGTTGGTGGCCTTGGAGTCGTCGACGTACCGGACGCCGGCGACCGTGCCGACGTCGGCGATCCGGTGACCGGCCGGCTCGAAGGCGCGCAGCCCGTCGCGGACCGCGGCCGCGGGGACGCCGTGCGCACGGGCCAGGGCGGCGGCCGCCAGGGCGTTGGCCACGTTGTGCGGGGCGGAGGGCCGCACGTCGGCGGCCGTGGCCAGCTCCTGGGCCGCACGCTGGCGATCGGGCACGAAGGCGCGGTCGACGAGGATGTCCTCGACCACGCCGAGCATGGAGATGTCCGGGACGCCCAGCGTGAAGCCGATGGCCCGGCAGCCCTCGACGACGTCGGCGTCCTCGACCATCCGCCGGGTCACCTCGTCGGCGACGTTGTAGACCGCGGCGACCTGGGTGCGCTCGTAGATCCGCGCCTTCGCCGCGACGTAGGCCTCGAACGACCCGAAGAGGTCGACGTGGTCCTCGGCGATGTTCAGGCACACGGAGGCCTGGGGGCTCATGGAGTGCAGGAACGGCAGCTGCGGTGCCCCGACCTCGACCGCGATGACGTCCAGGGCCCCCTGCGGTGTCGCCTCGGCCATGACGACGTCGACCATGGAGACCCCGATGTTGCCCGCGGCCAGGGTCCGCAGCCCGGCGGCCCGCAGCATCGACTCCAGCATGAGCGTCGTGGTGGTCTTGCCGTTGGTGCCGGTGACCACCAGCCAGGGCGCGGCACCGTGCGCCGGGCGCAGCCGCCAGGCGAGCTCCAGCTCGCCCCAGACCGGCACGTCGCCCGCCCGGGCGGCAGCGATGATCGGCGACAGCGGCGACAGCCCCGGGGAGACCACGAGCAGGTCGACGCCCTCGGGCAGGGTGTCGCCGTCCCCGAGCCGGACGGTCGCCCCGAGGACCTCCAGCACTCCGGCACGCTCCTGCTGCCGGGGGCCGTCCCCTGCGTCGACGGCGGTGACCCGGGCGCCCAGGGACAGCAGGGCGTCCGCGGCGGCGAACCCGGCGATGCCGATGCCGGCCACCGCCACGTGGACCGCACCCCAGTCGGAGTCCCGGACGAGGTCGGCGACCATCAGCGCACCCACTCCGCGTAGAAGAGGGCCAGCCCGGCCGCCACGCACAGCCCCTGGATGAGCCAGAACCGCACGACGATGGTGATCTCCGCCCAGCCCAGCATCTCGAAGTGGTGGTGCAGCGGCGCCATCCGCAGCACCCGCCTGCCGGTGAGCTTGAACGACCCCACCTGGGCGATGACCGACAGGGTGATGATGACGAACAGGCCCCCGAGGAGCATGAAGAGCAGCTCGGTGCGGGTCATGATCGCCAGGGCCGCCATCGCCCCGCCGAGGGCCAGGCTGCCGGTGTCGCCCATGAAGATCTGGGCCGGGCTGGTGTTCCACCACAGGAACCCGAACGTGGCCCCGGCGCACGCCACGGCGAAGGCCGCCAGGTCCAGCGGGTCGCGCACGGTGTAGCAGCCGCTGGTGGCCTGCGTAGGCGCAGCTCTGGCCGTACTGCCACACGCCGATCAGCGTGAAGCCGCCGAACGTCAGCACGGAGGCGCCGGCCGCCAGCCCGTCGAGGCCGTCGGTGAGGTTCACGCCGTTGGTGATCGCCGTGACGAGGAACCAGATCCACAGCAGGAACAGCCCGGTGGGCAGCATCCACGGGAGGTCCCGGACCGCGGAGATCGCGCCGTGGCCGGGGTCACCCCCTAGTCGTCGGGGAACCGCGTGGCCAGGTAGGCGAAGCTCAGGGCCACCGCCGCCTGGCCGAGCAGCTTGGTGCGGGCCCGGATCCCGCCGCTGCGCGACTTGAACACCTTGAGGTAGTCGTCGGCGAAGCCCACCATCGCCAGGCCGACCATCAGGTAGAGGGCCAGCAGCCCCGAGGCGGTGGGCGGGGTCCAGCGCAGCAGGTGCGCGCCGCCGTACCCGAGGACCACGGCCGCGACGATGGCCAGCCCGCCCATGGACGGCGTCCCCCGCTTGCCGCTGTGCTCGGGGTAGACGATGCCGTCGCCGGACTCCCGGATCGACTGGGCGCAGGTTGCGCCGGCTGAGGACCTTGATCAGCAGCGGGGTGCCGAGCAGGGTCAGCCCGAGGGCGAGCATGCCGCTGAGGACGATCAGGATCATGCCGGGACCTCCAGGGGGACGATCGGGATCATGCGGGGTCCTCCAGGAGCGCGTGGGCCACGGCCTCCAGGCCGATCGATCGGGAGGCCTTGACCAGCACCACGTCACCGGGGCGGACCAGGTCGCGCAGACGAGCGCGATGGCCGCGTCCACGTCGGGGACGAACACGGCCTCCTCGTTCCAGGACCCCTCCTGGGCCGCCCCGAGGTACAGGGCACGGGCGCCCTGCCCGACGGCGATCGTCTTGGAGATGTCCAGCCGCACCGCCAGCCGGCCCACCTCGTCGTGCTCGGCGATGCTGTCGGTCCCCCAGCTCGCGCATCTCGCCCAGGACCGCGATCGTGCGACCCTGCCCGCGCATCGCGGCCAGGGAGCGCAGGGCCGCGCGCATCGACTCGGGGTTGGCGTTGTAGGCGTCGTTGACGACGGTGACGCCGGAGGCCGTCGTCGCTGACCTCCATCCGCCAGCGGCTGCGCGGCTGCGCGGCGGCCAGCAGCTGCGGCGACGCGCGCCGGGGTCATCCCGAAGTGCAGCGCGACGGCCGCCGCGGCGCAGGCGTTCGCGGCCATGTGCTCGCCGACCATGGCCATCTGCACGGGCGCATCCCCGGACGGGGTGTGCAGCGTGAAGCCGGCGCGGGCCGAGGCATCGAGGGTCAGCCCGACGGCCCGGACCTCCGCCGCAGGGCTGGATCCGAACGTGACGACGCGGCGCGCGCGGTGCGCGGGGCCATCGCGGCCACGATCGGGTCGTCGGCGTTGAGCACCGCCAGGCCGTCGGGGCGCCAGGGCCTCGACGATCTCGCCCTTGGCCGTGCCCGATCGCCTCGCGGCTGCCGAACTCGCCCGAGGTGCGCCGAGCCGACGTTGAGCACGACGCTGACGTCGGGGGGCGCGATCCGGCACAGGGTGGCGATGTGCCCGATCCCCCGGGCACCCATCTCCAGCACCAGGAAGCGGGTGTCCTCCGTGGCGCGCAGGATCGTCAGGGGCAGCCCCACCTCGGTGTTGAACGAGCCGGCAGGGGCCACCGTCGGCCCGAGGTCCTCCAGCAGCGTGGCGATCAGGTCCTTGGTGGTGGTCTTCCCCGACGAGCCGGTGATGGCCACGACGCTGGCGTCGGGCAGCTGCGTCGAGCACGTGGCTGGCCAGCCGACCCAGGGCGGCGACGGGGTCATCGGGGACGACGATGGTCGGCTGGCCCGTCGGTCGGGAGCCGAGCGTGACCACCGCGCCCGCGGCATGGGCGGCGGCGGCGAAGTCATGGCCGTCGACGCGCTCCCCCAGGATCGCGACGTACAGGTCGCCCGGGGCGACCAGCCGGGAGTCGGCGGCGGCGCCGGTGACCGCGAGCGCCGGGATCCGGGCAGTCGACGAGCTCCCCGCCCACGGCGCCGCGACCCCGCGCGATGTCGATCCTGATCACGCCAACTGCCTCCATCGCCCGGCGCAGCTCGACCCGGTCGTCGAAGGGCGTGACCACTCCCGGCTGCCTCCTGTCCCTGCTCGTGGCCCTTGCCCAGCACCAGCACGGCGTCGTCCGGCTGGGCCATCCCGGCTGCGATCCCGATGGCCCGGGCCCGGTCGGCCTCGACCAGCACCTGGGCCCGACGGCGGCGATCCACCCGCAGCGTGCCCCCGATGATGGCCTCCCGGATGGCCAGGGCCGACTCGGAGCGGGGGTTGTCGTCGGTGATGACCAGGATGTCGCTGTCGCGGGCGGCGACCTCACCCATGCGTCGGGCGCTTGTCCGCGGTCCCGGTCCCCGCCGCAGCCGAGGACCGTGATCACCCGGCCGGTGACGGCCTCCCGGGTCGCCCCGATCGCCCGGGCCACGGCGTCCGGGGTGTGCGCGTAGTCCACGATGGCCACGAACGCCTGTCCGGCGGACACCCGCTCCATCCTGCCCGGGACCCCGGGGCAGGCCCGGATCGCGTCTGCGGCCAGCTGCGGCGCGACGCCGTGGTGGACGGCCGCGGCCAGCGCGGCCAGCGCGTTGGCCACGTTGAACCGTCCGGCCAGGCCGACCCCGGCGGCGACCTCCAGCGCCACCGGGACCCACGGCCGTGAACTGCACGGCCCCCGGGGCAGTGCGATCGGGCCGGAGGTCGCGCACGGTCCAGTCGGCGGGCTGGTCCAGGGCATAGGTCGTGACCGGGACTCGGCCGCGCCCGCCGCCAGCCGCTGGCCCCACTCGTCGTCGACGCAGACCAGCCCCGCGGCGGCCCGCTGCGGCGGTGAACAGCTGCGCCTTGGCCGCGAAGTAGGACTCCATGTCCCCGTGGAAGTCCAGGTGGTCCTGGCTCAGGTTGGTGAACACCGCCAGGTCGAAGTGCACGCCATCCACCCGGCCCAGCTCCAGGGCGTGGCTGGACACCTCCATCGTGACCGCCGAGGCGCCCCGCTCGCGCATGACGGCCAGCAGGGCGTGCAGGTCCGGGGCCTCGGGGGTGGTCCGGGTGGCGGGCAGCACCTCGTCACCGATCTGCGTGGCGACGGTGCCGATCACCCCCGTGGTGTGCCCGCCGGCCCGCAGGGCGGCATCGAGCAGGTAGCTCACGGTCGTCTTGCCGTTGGTCCCGGTGATGCCGGTCGTCGCCAGCGCCCGAGCCGGGTCGCCGTAGACCCAGGCCGAGACCGCGCCCAGCAGCCCCCGGGGGTCGTCGACCACGAGCACCGGGACGTCGATCCCGCCCTCGGCCCGGATGAGGTCGGCGCCCGAGGGATCGGTCAGGATGCCCGCTGCACCCGCGGCCTGGGCCTGCGCGGCGAACCGCGCACCGTGGGTGGTGAAGCCGGGCAGGGCGGCGTACAGGTCGCCGGGACGCACGCGCCGCGAGTCCAGCGTGACGCCGGTCACGTGCTCCGGCGGGCCGTCCGGCAGCCCCAGCATGCGGCGCAGGGCGGCTCCGCTCACGCGGACGCCGGTCGGTCGGATCACTGGCCCGACTACCAGGTGGTCGGGATCTTGGGGGACTTCGTGCCCGACGGCGGGATCTTCAGCTCCTGCAGGGCGTAGGTCATCACCGTCTTGAACACCGGGCCGCCGAGCACGGAGCCGTAGTGGCCGTTCTTCGGGTCCTGCAGCACGACCTGCACCACGATCTCCGGGATCGTCGGCCGGCGCGAAGCCGATGAAGGACGCGCTGAACCCGGAGTACCCGCCGTTGACGGCACGCTCGGCGGTGCCGGTCTTGCCGGCGACGCGGTAGCCGGGGATCGCCGCGAGCTTGCCGGTGCCGTCGGTCACGACGTTCTCCAGCATCCTGGCTCATGGTCTTGGCCGTCTTCTTGCTGACGACGCGGATCCCGGGCTTGGTCGGGGCCGGCTCGAAGGTGCCGTCGGGGTTGACGTAGCCGTCGATGAGTCGGGGCTTGAGCCGGACGCCGTTGTTGGCGATCGTCTGGTAGACGCCGGCCACCTGCAGCGAGGTCACCGAGTAGCTCTGGCCGTAGGCCAGGGCCTGGAACGTGGTGGGCCACCAGTTCTCCGGCTTCGGCAGCAGCCCGTCCTCCTCGCCGGGGAAGTTCAGCCCGGTCGGCTGGCCCATGCCGAACTTGCGCTGGTACTCGTAGAGCTTCTCGCCGCCGATCCTGTCCGCGAACAGGATCGTGCCGATGTTGCTGGACTGCGCCAGCACCCCGTTGAGGGTCAGCTGCAGGGTCCCGTGGTCGGTGTGGTCGTGGGTCGTGTGCCCGCCCCGGTTGAGCACCGGGGGGACCGTCATCTTCGACGTGGGCTTGGCCTTGCCCTCCTCGAGGACCGCCGAGAGGGTCAGGACCTTGCCCGGTCGAGCCCGGCTCGTAGATCTCCGAGACGGGGCGGTTGCCCATGTCGTCCTTGTCGGCGTCGCGGTAGTTGTTGGGGTCGAACGTCGGCGCGGTGGCCATCGCCAGGACCCGGCCGGTCTTGGCCTCCAGGACGATGACCGTGCCGCTCTCGGCGTTCGCCTCCCGGACGCGTGTGGCGATCGCCCGCTGGGCCACGTACTGGATGTCGCGGTTGATGGTCAGCTGCACGCCCTGGCCGGGTTGCGGGGCCCGCAGGATGTCCTCGGCCGAGGGATCGCCTGGCCGGCGGCGCCCTGCTCGAACGTCCGGGAGCCGTCGACGCCCTTGAGCCGGGAGTCCAGCGCCATCTCCAGCCCGCCGGAGCCCACGCCCTCGGAGTTGACGAAGCCCAGGACGTTGGCCGCCAGCGTCCCGGAGGGGTAGGTGCGCTTGGTGGTCTTCTCGCTGAAGATCCCCTCGATGCCCAGGTCCTTGATCTGGCGCCACTGCTCGGGGGTGAGCCCCTTGGCCACGTAGACGAAGATGTCGTCGCCGGTGAGCCTGCCCTGCAGCTCGGCCTGGTCCATCCCCAGCATCGGGGCCAGTCGTGCCGCCGCCTCGGCCGGGTCCTCGATGAGGTTCTGGTCGGCGGTGACGTTGCGCGACTCGACGGTGATCGCCAGGGGCGCGCCCTGCGAGTCGTAGATGGGTCCGCGGTCGGCCGGCAGCGGAAGCGTCCGGCTGCGCTGGTTCTGGCCCATGGCGGCCAGGTCGTCGCCCTTGAGCACCATCAGGTCGAAGATCCGCCCGGCGTAGATGCTCAGCAGCATCAGGACGGCGAAGGTCAGGTAGATGGCCCGGGTCCGGCCATCGCCCCGCGGCGAACATCCGCGGCGCCGGTGCCTCGGCGGGGTCGGGCTGCGTCCGGGGGGGACGGGGAGGGGCGACGGAGCTCACGGGTTCACCCCTTGCTGCGTGGGGACGGGTGCGGGGCTGACGGCGGGGTCGGCCCCGGACTGGGTGCGGCGCCGGCGCGGGATCCGCCGCGGGGCCGGCCGCCGGGTCGAGGCCGGTCGCCGGGTCCAGCGCCGGGTCGATGCCGGTGGCCGGGTCCAGCGCGGGGTCGATCGCCGTGGGGTCGATCGCCGGGGGTCGGTGGCGGGGTCGGCGGTGCCGCTCGGGGAGGGCTTCGGGGTCGGCTGGATCCCCGGGGCCCCGGCGAAGTCCACCGGCGCGGTCGGCTCGGGGGCGGGCACCGGCTCCCCGAGGACCTTGCCGTCGGACAGGCGCAGGAACACCGGCGCCGCAGCAGGGACCATGCCGAGCTTGCGTGCGGCCTTCTCCACCTCGAGGGGGGCCTCGGCCTGCTGGACCGCGCGGGCCAGGGCCTCCTCCTTCTCGGCGAGCAGGATCAGCTGGATCTCCAGCTCGTGCTGGCGGAAGGCGCCCTGGCTGATCACGGTGTTCAGCAGCAGCACGGCGAAGAACCCGGCGGCCAGCACCGCGGTGCAGGCCAGGAGCATGCGGTGCCTCGGGGACCTGGTCGACGACGTCGTCCGAGCCCGTGACCGGCCGGCCCGACGACGCACCGCGCCGGCGCTCGCGCGACGGGCGGCTCGTCCTCGACCGTGACCCGGTCGAGGACCGGGGCCGCGACCGACGGGCGCGTGCGCCGCGACGTGGTCCGGGTCGTTCGGGCAGTTCGGGCGCCCGGGGGTCGCGAGTCGCGGCGACCTGCCGTCCGCGTCGAACTCATTCAGACCTCCCGTGCATCGACCTTCTCCACGGCCCGCAACCGCACCGAGGCGGCCCGCGGGTTTCGCAGGACCTCATCTTCCGATGCTTTCTGCGATCCGCGTGTCAGCACACGCGCAGTCGGGCGCAATTCCTCGGGAATCACCGGCAGCCCGTGCGGGACGACCGGGTTCGTGGCGGGCATCAGCGCCGCCTTGACGATCCGGTCCTCCCCCGAGTGGTAGCTCAGGATCACCATCCGACCACCCACGGCGAGGACGGACAGGGCTGCCGGGATCGCACGGCGCAGGACGTCGAGCTCGGAGTTGACCTCGATCCGCAGCGCCTGGAAGGTGCGCTTGGCGGGGTTGCCCCCGGTCCGTCGGGCCGGCGCGGGGATGGTGTCGCGGATGAGGGCGACGAGGCGGGCGCTGGTCGTGAAGGGCTCGCGCTCACGCTCCCGGACGATCGCCCGGGCCAGGGGGCCGGCGAACTTCTCCTCGCCGTAGGTGCGCAGGATCCTGGCCAGGTCACCCACGGGGTAGGTGTTGAGGACCTCAGCCGCGGTGATCCCCCGGGTCTGGTCCATGCGCATGTCCAGCGCGGCGTCCTGGGAGTAGGCGAAGCCGCGGTCGGCGACATCGAGCTGCATCGACGAGACGCCGAGGTCGAACAGGATCGCGTCCACCTGCCGGTACCCGAGGCCGTGGATCGCCTCGGGGAGCTGGTCGTAGACGCAGTGCACGCCGTGGAACCGCCCGCCGAAGGGGGCGAGCCGCGCGGTGGCCCGGGCCAGGGCCTCGGTGTCCCGGTCGAGGCCCGACGACGACCAGCTCCGGGTGGGCGGCCAGCATCGCCTCGGTGTGGCCCCCCAGGCCGAGGGTGGCGTCGACGGCCACCGCACCCGGCCGGCTCAGCGCGGGGCCGAGCAGCTCCAGGCAGCGTTCGAGCAGGACGGGCACATGCCCCGGTTCCGGGCTCACCCGGGGACCACGAGCTGGTTGACCAGGTACAGGGTGCCCGCGGTGCACAGCACGGATGCGGGGAGCGCGAGGTACCGGCGGATCGAGTGCACGGGGCACCTCCTGGGGGGAACGGGCCGTACCACCAGGCCCCCCGCCGCGTCTCCGGCGCCGGGGAAGTGGCGTCGGGGTGGTCTCGGCACCGGGGAAGTGGCGTCGAGATCGCGGAGGGGAATCTCATGGGGCGGACAGGACGACATCTCTAGGGCAGGACGACACCCCCGTCCTGGTCGAGCTCGGCGAACTCGGCCTCGTGCTGGGACAGGTAGGTCTCCCAGGCTTCGGCGGCCCAGATCTCGATGCGGTTGTCCGCGCCGACGACGGTGAGCTCGCGATCCAGGGACGCGTAGTCGCGCAGCACCGGCGGGACGGTCAGCCGTCCCTGGCGGTCCAACGACTCGTCGTAGGCCGAGGAGAAGAACACGCGCGTCATGGCGCGCACGCGGGCGTTGGCCTGGGCACTGGCGCGAAGGCCGGCGGCGTAGGCGTCGAACTCCTCGCGCGGCCACACGACCAGGCAGTGGTCCTGGCCCTTGGTCAGGACCAGTCCGTCGGCCAGGGGCTCGCGGAACTTGGCGGGAAGGATGATGCGGCCCTTCTCGTCCAGCTTCGGGAAATGCGTCCCCAGGAACACGGCCACTCACCTCCCCTCCCACCCCGATGCACCCCAGGCGCCCGGTAACCCCTGCGAACGTCCGCCACGATACTCCACAACCCTCCACTTGTCTCCCTATCGACCCCCAATCGGCGGGGAATCCTCCACATCGCCCCCAGCTGGCCCCGGCGAGCCGCCCCCGGACGCGACGAATCCCGGCCCGGACCGTGGTGGTCCAGACCGGGACTCGTCGCAGGGCAGGTCGCGCCGCTACCGGGGGCAGGCGGCTACTGCGGGGGCGCCGGCATCTGCAGCGGGCCGGCCTTGGCCTGGGGGAAGTAGTTCTGCCCGATGCCGCTGGCACGGGTCGGGACCATGACCGAGCGGTCGTAGGTCATCACGACGTCGCCGTCCTGGTTCAGGGCGCGGGTCATCATCGAGATGATCCCCATGTCCGGCCGGGACTTCGAGGAGCGCTTGTCGGTGCAGACGCTCTCGGCGTAGATGGTGTCGCCGACGTACACCGGGTGGGTCAGCTTGATGTTGTTCCAGCCGAGGTTGGCCACGGCGTTCTGGCTCATGTCCAGGACGGTGAGCCCCAGCACCAGCCCGACCGTGAAGCCTGACACCACGATGATCCTGCCCTCGGTGACCGGGTTCTGCTGCGACAGGTGGGCGTTGAAGTGCATCTGGTTGGTGTTGCACGTCAGCAGCGTGAACCAGGCGTTGTCGGCCTCGGTGATGGTCCGGCCGAAGGGGTGCTGGTAGATGTCACCGACCTCGAAGTCATCGAAGAAACGTCCGAGCACAGCCGGATGTACGGTCATGGGTCCTCCTCTGGGTCGATGGGTTTCCTCCCATTCTGGCCACGGCACCGGGCACCTCCGCGGGCGGGGGGTGGCGCGAGGTCACACCATGGGTGATGCTTGTCACTGCACGTGTCCTTGAGGAGGCCCGCCGGCGATGACCGACATGCTCGACCGCACCGTCCTGGACACGGCTGCACGGATCCGCGCAGGCGTCGACTCCGTCCTGGCCGGCAAGCCCGAGGCCACCCGCATGGCGGTCACGGTGCTCCTCGCCGGGGGCCACCTGCTCATCGAGGACGTGCCCGGCGTGGGCAAGACCATGCTCGCCAAGAGCCTGGCGCGCACCCTCGGGGTGACCGTCCGGCGCATGCAGTTCACCCCGGACCTGCTGCCCAGCGACGTCACCGGGGTGTCGGTGTTCAACCAGGAGACCCGGGAGTTCGAGTTCCGGCCCGGCGCCATCTTCGCCAACATCGTCCTGGCCGACGAGATCAACCGGGCCTCCCCCAAGACGCAGTCCGCGCTGCTGGAGGCCATGGAGGAGCACCAGGTCACCGTCGACGGGACGACCCACGTCCTGGCCACGCCGTTCCTGGTCATCGCCACCCAGAACCCCGTCGACATGGAGGGCACCTACGCGCTGCCCGAGGCCCAGCGCGACCGGTTCATGGCCCGGATCTCCCTGGGGTACCCCAGCCCCGCCGACGAGCTGCGCATGCTCGCCGAGCACGCCGGTGACGACCCCCTGCTCGGGCTGGCCCCCGCGGCCACCCACCAGGAGCTCGCCGCACTGATGGGCGCGGTCCGTGAGGTGCACGTGTCGGACCCGGTCCGCAGCCTGGCCGTCGCGGTCACGACCGCCACGCGGACCAGCGAGGACCTGCGCCTGGGCGCCTCGCCCCGGGGCACCCTGCACCTGGTCCGGGCCGCGCGGGCGTGGGCCGCCCTCGACGGGCGCACGTTCGTCCTGCCCGACGACATCCTGATGCTCGCCCCGACCGTGCTGGGCCATCGCGTGCTGCTGTCGGCCCAGACGGCGGCCTCCGGACGCAGCGGGCCCGACGTCATCCGGGCCATCGTCACGCGGATCCCCCGCTCCTCCTGGAGCTGACGTGCCACCCGACCCGCAGGCCCCGGGGTCGATCCGCTCCCGGGTCGGCCTGACCGGTCGCGGGTGGTGGTTCCTGGGCACCGGGCTGGCCCTGGCGGTCCTGGGCTGGGTGCAGGGCTGGACGCCGGTCGTGCAGTTCGGGGCCCTCGTCGCGCTGCTTCCGCTGGCCGCTGCCCTGCTCACCCGCAGCCCGAGGTCGGACCTGACCCTCGAGCGCGACCTGAGCGCCCGCGAGCTGGCCTGCGGGGACATGCTCAAGGTCACGGTGAGCGTGCGCGGGAGGTTCCCGCGCGGGCGCAGCCTGCTGCTCGAGGACGCAGGCCCCGCCGGAGCTCGGCGGCCCGCACCGGTTCGCGCTCAACGGGATCGCCGGCCAGGGCATCAGCCGCTCGCACTACCGGCTGCGGGTCGGCGCCCGCGGGATCCACCACCTGGGGCCGATGCGCATCCACGTGATCGACCGCTACGGCATGGTCCACCGGGTGATCACGGCCGGGGAGCCGCGACGAGATCATCGTCCACCCCCCGGTCGTCGAGCTGGATCCGATGGTCCTCGGCGGGGCGTCGGTCGGCACCGGCAGCGGCCACCTCGGGGCCCGCGGGGCGGCCACCGACGACGTGATCCCCCGCGACTACCACCCCGGCGACGAGGTCCGGCGCATCGACTGGAAGGCCTCGGCCCGCACCGGCGCCCTGATGGTCCGCAGCGAGGAGAACCCCTGGCGCTCGGCGATCACCCTGGTCCTCGACCTGCGGGAGGCCGCCCACCGCGGCCGGGAGCCCGAGTCCTCCGTCGACGCCGCGCTGAGCATGGCCGCGAGCATCGGGTGCCTGGCCCTCGAGAGCGGCTGGGACCTCACCGTCCGCACGACCGACGACGTGGCCCTGTTCATCGGCTCGCCCATGACCGGGGTGTCCGCCGAGCGCCGCGAGCTGCTGCTCGCCCTGGCCACCGTGCCGGTGAGCCACAGCCGCGGTGCCCGAGCTCGTCGCTGGCCTACTCCGCGCAGGCCAGCGGGCCGGGCCCCTGATCCTGATCGCCGGCCGCGTCGAGGTGCCCACGGCCCGGCTGCTCACCGCCATCGGGGTGCACAGCCCGACGCGGCTGCTCGTGGCCGTCGCCGCCGAGCAGTGGGCCCCCGAGCGAGCCCGGACCCGCGCCCCTCGGGGCACGTGCCGGGCAGGACGCGGCGCTGGACTGGTTCCATCAGGCCGGATGGCGCATCACGCGCCTCGAGCGGTCCGGGCGCCGGGCGGAGGCGCTCAGCGGTTCCGTGGCCGCCTCGTGGGCGGGACTGGCGGCCCTGCGATGAGCCGTGGACCTGGAGCGTCCGGGGGTCCGGGCGGGCCGGGGCGAGTGCTCGCCGCAGCGCCTGCACGAGGGACGCTGGCACGCGGGGGATCGTGGGGCCCTGGCGGTCCTGCTGGGCTCGCTGTGCATGCAGCCGCTGCTGGACGGGGCCTGGTGGCTGGCGCGCACGGTCGTCGTGGTGGTGGTCATCGTCGTGGTCGGCGGCGTCGCCCGGCTCGCTGCGGATGCCCGCTCCGCTGTCCAGCCGCTGCTCCAGTTCGGCGCGCTGCTGGCGAGCCTGGCCCTGCTGTTCGCCCGTGACGAGGCGCGCTGGGGCTCCTGCCCGGGCCGGCCTCGCTGTCCCGGCTGCAGGGAGCTCGCCGCCCAGGGCCGCGACTACTCGATGGCGACGCGTGCCGCCGGCCGGAGCCGATCCAGGGCTGCTGCTGCTCATCGTCGCCGGGATCGGCCTGGCGGCGCTGGTCGTGGACACGCTCGGCGCCGGGCTGGACCTGCCCGGGATGACCCTGATCCCGCTGGCAGCCCTCTTCGCGGTCCCGTGGCTGGTCAACCGGGGCTCGGCGCCGTGGTGGGCGTTCGCCCTCGTGGCGCTGCGGGTGGCTGGCGGTCGTGTCGGCCCTCCAGCGCGAGCGCGCCTCGCAGTGGAGCCCGGGTGCGCGGGCCGGCATCCCCGGGGATCGGCCTGGCCATCGCGGGCGCAACGACGGCCCTGGCCCTGGTCGCCGGAGGGCTGGCGACCCTGCGCGGGCCCGCCGAACCCATCGACATCGGGACCGGATCGGGCGGTGGGACCGTGGAGGTCGACGCGCTGGTCTCCCTGCGCCGATCCCTGGTGAGCAACGACACCCGGCCGGTGATCACCCTGGCGACGACCGCCACCCGACCCGACTACCTCCGGCTGGCCGTCCTCGAGCTGTTCGACGGCGAGCAGTGGCAGCCCGTGGGCCCGAACGCCGACCGGCCCCCAGCCGCCGGCCCGCGCCGACGGCAGCGTCCCCTCGGCCGAGCAACCGCCCGGGGTGCCCGCTGGCGGAGTACCAGCTCGATGTCGGCCCGCTGGGCGGCACGACCCTGCCGAGCCCGAACGGGTCCTACCTCTCGCTGACCGACTGGCCCGTGGTGTGGGACCAGCGCACCTCGCTGCCCCTGCGCGCCGACGGCGACACCGTCGAGGGGGCCCGGATCAGCCTGGTGGCCACCGCCCAGGACCTCGACGCCGACAGCCTGCGCGCAGCCAGCACGGTGCCGCCCCGCCCCGAGCAGGTGTTCGGCGAGAACCTCGCCGACCCCGACCCCGCTCACCGGCGAGGAGCTGCCGCAACTTGCCCGGGACATCACCGCGGGCGCCGCCACGCCCTTCGACGCGGCGGTCGCGCTGCAGCGCTGGTTCACCACCGACGGCGGGTTCACCTACTCCACGCAGATCGAGGGCGGCTCCGACGAGGACGCCCTGGCCACCTTCCTCGAGGAGCGGGTCGGCTACTGCGAGCAGTTCGCCGCCACCATGGCCCTGATGGCCCGGTCGGTCGGGCATCCCGGCCCGGGTCGTGGTCGGGTTCACGCAGGGCCGCCTCGAGGGCAACCAGTGGGTGGTCCGCGGGACCGACGCCCATGCCTGGCCCGAGCTGTGGATGGGCTCTGCCGGGTGGGTCCGGTTCGAGCCCACGCCGGGGGCGCCGACCACCACCACGCCGGGGTACACGTCGGCACGCCCAGTCCACCGACGGTCCCGACCGCCGCAGCCGACCCAGTCCTCGGCCGCGCCGTCGGCGAGCGACACCGGCGTCCCGGCCCAGGTGCCCGACGAGGAGGCAGGGGCCGCCGGCGGGACAGCAGTCGGGCTCGGAGGGCCTGCCCGTGCGCTGGATCCTCGTGGTCCTGATCCTGGTCGTCGCTCCTCGCTCCCGCGGCCGTGCGGCTCGTCCGCCGCCGGCGGCGCACCCGGTCCGGCGACGGGGACGCGGCCTACCGGGAGGTCGTCGACACCATGGTCGACCTCCGGCTCGGCGTCGGAGTCCTCGACCCCGCGCTCCACGCTGACCGCGGTGCAGGCCCTCGTCGGCGCCGGAGCGGCGGCGAGGCGGCCCCGGAGTCGGGCGAGGTCCAGGAGGCCCTCGCCCGGATCCTGCGTGCCGTCGAGTGGCAGCGCTACGGGTCCCCGGCGCGAGGCCCTCGCGGCGCGAGCGGAGCCGACCGGGTCGCCGCGGGTCGCGAGCCCTCGGGCGGTCGGCTGGCGGGGTCATGCTGGCCGAACGCCAGGTCAGCCGCCCACGCGGCGCAGCCGGCCGGGTGCCCTCGCGGGGGACGTCCGGATCGTCGCGGCGCGCGCTGGCCCGCCGCGCGGGGTGGGTCCGGCGGGCGGTGGCGGTCCTGGTGCCCCGCTCGGTCTTCACCGGTCTGCGCGGCCCGGGCGGCGAACCGGGGCCGTGCGGGCGCGGGTTAGTCCGCGCGGACCGCGGGCGCCACCCTGGTCGACCGGCGTCGCAGCGGGCGTGGGGGATGATTCGGCCATGACTGAGGAAACCTTCACGCTGCGCTCCGCCGACGGCACCGCCCTGCACGCAACGTGGTGGGCGCCAGTCGGCCCGCCCAAGGCCACGCGTCGTCCGCGTTCACGGCCTCGGTGAGCACTCCGGACGGCAACGCGCACGTCGCCCAGCGGCTCAGCGACGCCGGGTACGCCGTGCGCCATGTTCGACCTGCGTGGCCACGGGAATCGCCCGGCGGACGGGGCCACACCCCGTTCGACCGGACGATGGAGGACATCGCCGCGTGCCTGGCCCACGCGCGGGATCAGGTGCCCGGCGTGCCCCGGTTCCTCTACGGGCACTCACTGGGTGGACTGCTCGTCCTGACCTACGCGCTGCGGCTGAAGCCCGACCTTGCCGGCGTCGTCGTGTCGAGCGCAGGGCTGCGCAGCCCCGTCCTTGAGCAGCAGCTGAAGATGACCGCGGCCAAGCTGCTCGGTTCGACGCTCCCGACGATCGCGATCCCCTCCGGGCTGGACGACTCCGGGCTGTCGCGTGACCCCGAGGTCCTCGAGGCGTACAGGGCCGACCCGCTCGTCCACGACAAGGCATCCTTCGCCCTGGGCAAGGACGGCGCAGAGGGCGCGAACTGGGCCCTGGCGCACGCAGGTGACTTCACGCTGCCCCTGCTCATGATCCACGGATCGGACGACCCGATCGCCTACGTCCGGGGGACCGAGGAGTTCGCCAGCAAGGTCCAGGGCGACGTCACCGTGAAGATCTACGAGGGGCTGCTCCACGAGCCCCACAACGAGCCGGAGCAGGACGAGGTCCTCGCCGACATCGTCGACTGGCTCGACGCGCACGCTGGCGTAGGCGCGACGGCCCACCCCGTCCACATGGCGACGGCCCCATCCTCAGCGGGTGGGGCCGTTGTCGTGCGGGGCTGGTCAGAAGTCGCCGGTCTCGCGGCGACGGCGCCAGCGCTCCTCCATGCGATCGGACAGGGACTCGCCCGATCGCTTCTTGGACCGGAGGCTTCTTCGACCGGCTGGTGATGTTGGTCGGGGCCGCGGGGCCACCGGCGCCCGGGGCGGCAGCCTGCTCCGGCGCCGGCGCGCATGGAGCTGATCGCCAGCCAGAGTCCCACCGAGCATCGCCAGGAACCCGAGGACGCCCACGACGACGAGCTTCGCGGCCACCCCGGCGATCAGGAGCCCGAGCCCCACGAGGACGGCGACGACACCGACGGCGATGCGCTCGCGGTCCCCGGCCCCGCCGCGCGCGCTGCGCATGCTGGTGGCGAACTTGGGGTCCTCGGCATAGAGGGCCCGTTCCATCTGCTCAAGCAGGCGCTGCTCGTGCTCGGAGAGTGGCACGGTGACCTCCTACTGGGCGTCGAGAACGGGCTGACACAACACAGAATAGGCAGGGTTTGCCGAATAGGAAACCCGAACCGGCATGTTACTCGCGACCAGTTGGTCAAGGGTGGACGGCGCGCCCATCCGTCCGCTTCCGTGACGCTCGCCCGGGCCGGCCGGCTGTCCTGCCGCGCCGGGCTCGGGGAGCAGCCGCGCCGGGCGGACGCTGCCTGATCCGAACCTGGCCGACAGCCGATCGACGGCCTCCTCCGCCTCACGCCACCCCCGATCCGGGGCCCCGAGGACCAGCTGGGACTCGACCTCCTCGGAGTCGAGGATCCCCTCCACCCGCACGCCGACCAGCCGGATCCGTGCGCGATCGAGGTGCAGGGCATGGAACAGCGCCCGCGCCTCGTGGAAGATCTCACGGCTGGAGTCCGTGGGCACCTTGCGCTTGTGCGTCCGGGTGATGGTGGCGAAGTCGGCGAACCGGACCTTGATCGAGACCGTGGTGCCCGAGAACCCAGCCCGGCGCATCCGGGCACCCACCCTCTCCGAGAGCCGCAGCAGCTCGGCGAGGATCAGCTCCTGGTCGTCGATGTCGCGGGCGAAGGTCTCCTCGGCCCCCACGCTGCGCTCCCGCTCGTGCGTGCTGACCACACGGTCGTCGCGGCCCCACGCGAGCTCGGCCAGGTGGGCTCCGGACGCCTGGCCCAGGGCACGGATGAGGGTCGCCCGCGGGGTGTGGGCGATGTCGGCGACCGTGCGCAGCCCCAGCCGGTGCAGCTGCTCCTCGGTGCGCTCCCCCACCCCCCACAGCGCCCCCACGGGCATGGGGTGCAGGAAGGAGATGACCCGGTCGGCGGGAACGACGAGCAGCCCGTCGGGCTTGCACTGTGTGGAGGCCAGCTTGGCGACGAACTTGGTGGGCGCGACCCCCACCGAGCACGTGATGCCCTGCTCGTCGTGGACCTGCGCGCGGATCATCTCGGCGATCGCCCGGGGCGGGCCGTGGGTGCGCCTTGCCCCGGAGACATCGAGGAACGCCTCGTCGAGGCCCAGCACCTCGACCCGGGAGGTGATCGCGGTGAACAGCTCCATGACGGAGGCCGAGACCTCCGCGTAGTGGGAGTGGTCCGGGGGCACGACGATGATGTCGGGGGCCAGGCGCAGCGCCCGGCTCATCGGCATCGCCGAGTGGATGCCGTACTGGCGTGCCTCATAGGTGGCGGCGACCACCACGCCCCTGCTGCCCGCCCCGCCGACGATCATCGCCCTGCCGCGCAGCTCGGGACGCCGGGCGACCTCCACGGAGGCGAAGAAGGCGTCCATGTCCACGTGCAGGATCGGACAGCCCGCGTCGTCCTCGCCCAGGCCGGTGGGTGCCAGCGGCCGATTGATCTGGCTGCGGCTCACATGACACCTCCTCGCGCTCTTCCTACCACCCGCTGCTCCCGGGACTCGCATGCCAGAGCTTGCCGGGCGCGCGGGTCCGGGCCGCGGGGGCCTTCGGCGGCACCACGGCCGGGTCCTCCCCGGCGGGCTTGATGTCTGCGTAGGGCGACTGCTTGAAGCCGCTGGCGTGCACCAGGACCCTGCGGCGCTGGCCCATCCCCCCGGCGGCCGTCCGACCGATCCCCACCGGGGAGCGCCCGACCAGCTGCCCCGCGCCCCGCTGCTCCACCCCCTGCTGTTCCTCGACCGGGATGTCGATGACCTCGACGGCCCTGCGGGCCCGGGTGTCGACCGTCGGGAACGAGGCGACGTACTCGGCCACCGCATCGCGGCCACCGGCCTGCCAGATCTCGTGCACCACCCCGAGGTCCCAGCAGCCGGTCGCCCGGATCGAGATTCCACGCGGGCCGGTGCGCCGCGTCAGCCCACGGACCATCAGCAGCCATCCGGAGAAGACCGTGCTGGCATAGGGGTCCTGGGCATCCTCGAAGAAGGTGGCGTCGACCGGGCCGGTCGAGTCGTCCAGGGTGAGGAACACGACCCGCCGTCCGCTGCGGATCGGCGGGGTCTGCGTGGCCACCTTCACCCCGGCGACCCACACCTGGCTCTGGGAGCGCTGGGCCAACAGGTCCCGTGCAGGAACGACGGCGAGGTCGGCCAGCATCGGCCGGTAGAAGTCCAGCACGTGCTGGCTGACGTCCATCCCGAGGACGTCGAGCTCGGCGCGCACCCCCTCCCCCGTCGACATCTCCGGCAACCCGCTGCTGCGGCCCTGACCGCCCATCGGGAGCTCGAGGGACAGCTGCACCTCGCTGGCCCGGACCGCAGCCGGGGCCTGGGACTGCGCGGCTGCAGCCAGGGCCGGGTCGGCGGGGCCGGGGGGACCCTCCGACCCGGCACCAACTGTCCGGCCGCGGCCCCAGGCGCCGGCTGCCCGATCGGCGCGGGGGTCGACACGGGTGTCGCTGCGCCGGGGCGCACGACGACCACGACCGCTGCTGGCGCGGGCGCTGCGTGCCAGTCGCTCGCAGTCGGCCACCTCCAGCAGGAGGTCCCGACGGGTCACCTGGCCGCGCAGCCGGGCGCCCGAGGACAGGTCGATCCCGTAGATGGTGTCGAACCCCCCGGCCAGCACGAGGTTCTCCACCACGGGGGTGGCCACGGTGGCCCGCTGCCAGAAGTCCGACAGCGAGGCGTAGGGCTGGCCGGCGACGATCCGCTCCACCTCCGCCGAGGAGATCCCCTTGACCTCGGTCAGCGGCAGCCGGATCCCGTGGGCACTGCCATCAGGCAGGCCGGGCAGCGTCGGACGTGCCGCCGGGGTGGGGCAGGGCTCGACCCGGTAGACCGCATCGGAGCGGTTGACGTCCAGGCTGAGGATGCTGATCCCGAGGTTGCGGGCGTCGTCGAGGATCAGGCGCTTGGGATACATGCCCGGGTCGTGGGTGAGCACCCCGGCCAGGAACGCCGCCGGATGGTGGGCCTTGAGCCAGGCCGACTGGTAGGTGGGCAGGGCGAACGCGGCTGCGTGTGCCTTGCAGAACCCGAACGAGGCGAACGCACGCAGCACGTCCCAGACTCCCTCGACGACCTCGAGGGAGTAGCCCGCGGCCCAGGGCCTGCGGGTAGAACCACGCCCGGACCTGGGCCTGGCCCTCCGGGGAGCCCATCGTGCGGCGGACCTCGTCACCCTGGGCGAGGCTGCACCCGGTCATCACGGCGATGATGCCGATGACCTGCTCGTGGAAGACGACCACACCGTGGGTCTCGGAGATCACCGGCTCCAGGTCGGGATGGATCAGGTCGGCCTGCGCCCAGCCCTGCCGCGCCCGCAGGAACGGTGTGACCATGTCGGACTTCACCGGACCGGGCCGGAACAGCGAGATGTCGACGATGATGTCGCCGAAGGTCTCGGGGGCGAACTTGCCGATCAGCTCGCGCTGGCCGGGTGACTCGATCTGGAAGCAGCCCAGCGTGTGGGTGGTGCGGATCATCGCGAAGGTGTCCGGGTCGTCCAGCGGGACGGCGTCCAGCACGATCGGCTCCCCGCCGATGCGGACCACCTCGTCGAGGGCGTGGGCCATCGCCGACTGCATCCGGATGCCGAGCACGTCGAGCTTGAGGAACCCCATCTCCTCGACGGCGTCCTTGTCGAACTGGCTCATCGGGAACCCCATCCAGCTGGCCTCCACCGGGGTCCGGTCCAGCAGCGAGCCGTCGCTGAGCAGCACGCCGC
>CAVSQK010000025.1:0-11377 GCA_963729885.1 uncultured Actinomycetes bacterium | reverse complement strand
TCACGGGTGACCCGTCGATCGTGGCGTCAGCAACCACGGTGACCGGCTCGGTGACGGTGACGACGACGTCCGTGCCCACCGACACCGTGGAGGTCCCGGGGAACGTGGGACCTGGTCGACGAGCGCCGAGGGCCGGCCGTCGAGCTGCCAGGCGGCGAGCAGGAACAGCGCAGGCACCATGATCGCCACCAGCTTCAGCCAGTACTGGAAGCCCTGGACCATCGTGACGCTGCGCATCCCGCCGCCGACGATCACGACGAGGACCGTCAGGGCGACCAGCACCCCGCCCAGCCAGATCGGGGTCCCCAGGACCGTCTGCAGGGCGCGGCCGGCCCCCGCGCTGGGGGACGACGTAGAGCCAGCCGATCACCACGACCAGCACGCTCGCGGCCAGCCGGACCGTCGAGGAGCGCAGCCGGGCCTCGCAGAAGTCCGGCAGGGTGTAGGCACCCGAACGGCGCAGCGGGGCCGAGACCAGGGACAGCAGCAGGACGTACCCCACGGCGTAGCCCACGGGGAACCAGACGGCGTCGGCGCCGCCGACCATGATCAGCCCGGCCACCCCGAGGAACGAGGCCGCCGACAGGTACTCGCCGGAGATCGCCGAGGCGTTCCACCAGGCGGGCACCGAGCGGGCGGCGACGTAGAAGTCGCCGGTGGTGCGGGCGACCCGGAAGCTGAACCCCGCCAGGGCCAGGGTCACCAGGACGGTCGCGGTCATGCCGGCAACCACCGCGGCGCTGCTCATCGGCCCTCCACGAGCTCGGTGAACTGCTCCTCGTTGCGCTCGGCGTGGCGGACGTACCACCATCCGACGCCGAGGATCGCCGGGTAGACGAGGAACCCCAGCAGCAGCCACCACAGCGGCAGCGGGCCCACCTGCAACGCGCACCCCGGGCACCAGCCCGAACAGCAGCGGGAGGGCGGCCAGCGGGACGACCACGACGGCCACCGTCGACAGCCCCAGCAGGAGCTGGGTGCGGATCAGCGCCCGGACGTACACCGCTCCGACCCGGGTCTGCTGGTCGATGTCCTCGACCGCCGAGCGGCGGGTGCGCCGGCGCACATCGCGCCGGGGTCCCGTGATGACCTCGCGCCGCGGGCGCTGGGTGTCGGTCATGGACGGCGTCCTTGCCCGGCGCGGGGGGCTCCCGGTCGAGGCGGTGGCGCTGCACGAGCGCGGCGCGCACCTCCGGGGTGAACCGTCGGCTGACGGGTACGGACTGCCCGGATCCGAGGTCCACGGACACCCGGCCGGCCGTGGTGCGCAGGGCCTCGACGTAGGCGGAGTTGACCAGATACCGGCGATGGACGCGCAGGAACCCGGCGGCTCCCAGCGCTCCTCGAGGGTGGCCAGCGGGACCCGCACCAGGTGCCCCCCGGAGCGGGTGCACAGGCGGACGTAGTCGCGCTGGGCCTCGACGTAGACGACATCGGAGCGGCGGATGTAGCGGGTGACCCCGCCGAGCTCGACGGCGATCGTCTCGTCGACCGGCGGGGCTCGGGGGTGAGTCTCCGCCAGCGGTCCCCGGCAGCGGTCCCGCGGCAGGAATCTCGGGACCCTGCGGTCGCCGCCTCGCCGGGACTCGATCGCCGCGCGGACCCGGGTCAGGGCCAGGGCGAGCCGCTCGGCGCGGATCGGCTTGAGCAGGTAGTCGACGGCAGCGACCTCGAAGGCGTCCACGGCGTGGTTGTCGTAGGCGGTGACGAACACCACGGGCGGCGGGGCGGCGAAGCGCGTCAGGATCCCGGCCAGCGCCAGGCCGTCGATGCCGGGCATCCGGATGTCGAGGAACACCGCGTCGAACTCCCGCGTCTGCAGCGCGGCCAGCGCCTCGGCGGCACTGCCGGCGGGCGTCACCTCGGCCACCGCGTCGGAGTGCTCGAGGAGGTAGGTGAGCTCGCCGAGCGCCGGCGGCTCGTCATCGACGGCCAGCACGCGCAGGCCTGTGGGCGCGGTCGTCGGCTCAGTCATCGACGGTCACCGCCTCGGCGTACTTGGGGATCCGCATGGTGATCCGCGTCCCCGCGCCCGGGGCCGTCTCCACGACCAGCCCGCGGTCGTCGCCGAAGGTGCTGCGCAGCCGCTCGTCGACGTTGGCCAGCCCGACATGGTCGCCGGGATCACCCGACAGGCTGCGCCGGACCACCGCGGGGTCGATCCCGGCGCCGTCGTCCTCGACGCTGATCAGGGCGTCCGCGCCGCGGTCCCGGGCGGCGATCGTGATCGTGCCGGGCCCATCGGTGTTCTCGAAGCCGTGGCGCACGGCGTTCTCCACCAGGGGCTGGATGCACAGGAACGGCATCCGGACGCCCACCACCTCGGGGTCCACGCGCAGGGAGACCGTCAGGCGGTCGCCGAACCGGGCCTGCTCCAGCAGCAGGTACTGCTCGATCGAGTGCAGCTCCTCGGCCAGCGTCGTGAACCGCCCGTGGGAGCGGAAGCTGTACCGGGTGAAGTCCGCGAAGTCCAGGAGCAGGTCGCGGGCGCGGTCGGGGTCGGTGCGCACGAAGGAGGCGATGGCGGTCAGGGAGTTGTAGACGAAGTGGGGCGAGATCTGGGCGCGCAGCACCCGCACCTCGGCCTCCGCCGAGCGGGCGCGGGTCCGGTCCAGCTCGGCGAGGTCCAGCTGCCCGGAGGCGAACGCTGCGACCTCCTCCACCGCGCGGACCGTCGCAGGCCCCGGCGGCTGGGACGAGTAGGCCACCAGCGCCCCGATCACGATGTCGTCGGAGGTCAGCGGTGCGGCGACCCCGCTGCGCAGGATCTCCGACACCGCCCGGGCCTGGGTGGCGCTCAGCACCACGGCTGCTCCCGACTCCAGGGCCAGGGCGGCGTGGTCCGGGCGGCCTGCCCGTGCCGCTCGCCGACGCCGTCCCACGCCAGCACCTCGACGCGGTCGGTGATCGCCAGCGCCTCGACCCCGAGCAGGGTGCGCAGGTGCTTGGCCGCCCGCTGGGCCGAGGCGGGCGTGAGCCCGGCGCGCAGGGGTGGTGCGGCCAGGCTGGCCAGGTGCAGCGTGCGGTAGGTGGCCATGTCGCCCTCGGAGCCCAGGCGCGCCCGGCCCCGCACCGCCCGCGCGAGCAGCACCCCCAGCACGATCGCCCCGGCGATCGCTGCGACCGCGAGCACCCAGTCACCCACGGCGGCACGCTATCGGCCCCCCGCCGCTGTGTCATGGATCCGGGCCACACGGGGGAGCCCTTCCCTGACACAGCAGCGGGCAGGGCGGGGACGTCAGGCCGGGGCCGGGGCCGGCGCGGCGAGGCCGGCCTGGATCTGGGCCATGATCGTCGGGTCGGCCAGGGTGGTGACGTCCCCGAGGTCGCGATGCTCGGCCAGGTCGCGCAGCAGCCTGCGCATGATCTTGCCCGAGCGGGTCTTGGGCAGCTCGGAGACGACCAGGATCTGGCGCGGCTTGGCGATCGGGCCGATCTCGTGGGCCACGTGCGCCCGCAGTGCGCCCACCAGGTCGGGGGTGTTCTCGACGCCCGAGCGCAGGATGACGAACGCGACGATCCCCTGCCCGGTGGTGGCATCGGCGGCCCCGACGACCGCGGCCTCGGCGACGGCGTCGTGCGACACCAGCGCGGACTCGACCTCCGTGGTGGAGATCCGGTGCCCGGACACGTTCATCACGTCGTCGACGCGGCCGAGCAGCCAGATCGCGCCGTCCTCGTCGAGCTTCGCCCCATCGCCGGCGAAGTAGAACCCGGCCACCGTGACCAGTACGTGTCGACGTAGCGGTCGTTGTCGCCCCAGATCCCGCGCAGCATCGCCGGCCACGGCTCGGTCAGCACGAGGTACCCGCCGCCCCCGGGACCCACCGGGTGGCCCTCGTCGTCGACGACCTTCGCGGAGATCCCGGGCAGCGGGCGCATCGCCGAGCCGGGCTTGCAGGTGGTGACGCCGGGCAGGGGGCTGATCATGATGCCGCCGGTCTCGGTCTGCCACCAGGTGTCCACGATCGGGCAGCGACCGCCGCCGATGACCTCCCGGTACCACATCCATGCCTCCGGGTTGATCGGCTCGCCCACGGACCCCAGCAGCCGCAGGCTCGACAGGTCGTAGCCCGCCGGGCAGGTCGTCGCCCCACTTCATGAACGTGCGGATGGCCGTGGGTGCCGTGTAGAGGATCGTCACCCTGTGCTTCTCGATGATCTCCCAGAACCGGCCGCGGTGCGGGGTGTCCGGGGTGCCCTCGTAGATCAGCTGGGTCGCGCCGTTGGCCAGCGGGCCGTAGACGATGTACGAGTGACCGGTGACCCAGCCGATGTCCGCGGTGCACCAGTACACGTCGGTCTCGGGCTTGAGGTCGAACACGTTGGTGAAGGTGGAGGCGGCCTGGGTCAGGTAGCCCCCGGAGGTGTGCAGGATCCCCTTGGGCTTCCCGGTCGTGCCCGACGTGTAGAGGATGAACAGCGGGTGCTCGCTGTCGAAGCTCTGCGGCGTGTGCTCGGTCGGGTGGACCGGCATCCACTCGTGCCACCAGACGTCGCGGCCCTCCAGCCAGTCGACGTCCTGGCCGGTGTGCCGCACGACCAGCACGTGCTCGACGCTGGGGCAGTGCTCGACGGCCTCGTCGACGGCCGGCTTGAGTGCCATCGCCGAGCCGCGGCGGTACTGGCCGTCGGCGGTGATGACCAGCTTGGCCTGCGCGTCGTCGATCCGGGAGCGCAGCGCCTCGGCGGCGAACCCGCCGAACACCACGGAGTGCACCGCGCCGATGCGGGCGCACGCGAGCATCGCCACCACGGCCTCGGGGGTCATCGACATGTAGATGGCCACCCGGTCGCCGGCCCTCACGCCCAGCGCGGTGATCGCGTGGGCGGCCTGGGAGACGCGGGCGAGCAGCTCGGTGTAGGTGATGTGCTCGGTCGCGCCGTCCTCCCGCTCGAAGATGATCGCGGTGCGAGCGCCCCGGCCCTCGGCGACGTGGCGGTCGAGGCAGTTCGCCGAGACGTTGAGCTGGCCGCCGACGAACCACTTCGCGAAGGGGGCGTCCGACCAGTCGAGGACCTCGTCCCAGCGGCGGTCCCAGGCCAGGCGCTCGGCCTGCTCGGCCCAGAAGCCGAGGCGGTCGGCGTCCGCCCGGTCGTACAGGGCCGCGGTGGCGTTGGCCTGCGCGGCGAACAGGGGGTCCGGCGCGAAGGTCCGGTTCTCGGTGGCGAGGTTCGCGAGGGTGTCGGTGGACATCGGAGCTCCTGCTCTCTGGTCGTGCGGGCGTTGAGCGGGGTCGTGGGGGTGGGTACCGTCCGGACGCCGGGGCAGCTGGCTCGCCGGCGCCCGGACGGCAGTCATTCAGTGCACCGCGACGGACTTCTCGGCGCCGGCCCCGGTCAGGGAGCGGACCTCCATCTCGGCGTACTTGGCGACGTTCGGCTTCTCCTTGTCGGTCACCGAGCCGAGCCAGCCCAGGAAGAAGGCCAGCGGGATCGAGATGAGGCCCGGGTTGTCCAGCGGGAACCAGGAGAAGTCCACGCCCTGGAGCATCGACGCGCTCTTGCCGGTGACCGCGTCGACCGGCTTGCCGGAGACGACCGGCGAGAAGATGATCAGGCCGATGGAGGCGATGAGCCCGCCGTAGATGCTCCACAGCGCGCCGCGAGTCGTGAAGTTCTTCCAGAACAGGGAGTAGACGATCGTCGGCAGGTTGGCCGAGGCCGCCACCGCGAAGGCCAGCGCGACCAGGAACGCGATGTTCTGGTCCTTGGCCAGGATTCCTCCGACGATGGCCAGCAGGCCGATCACGACGGCGGAGATCCGTGCGACCCGGACCTCCTTGTCCGCCGAGACGTCACCCTTCTTGATGACGTTGGCGTAGACGTCGTGGGCGAACGACGCGCTGGCCGTGATCGTGAGCCCGGCGACCACCGCCAGGATCGTGGCGAACGCGACCGCGGAGATGAAGCCCAGCAGCAGGGTCCCGCCCAGCTCGTAGGCCAGCAGCGGTGCCGCCGAGTTGGCCTTGCCGGGAGCCGAGGCGATCGTCTCGGGCCCGACCAGCGCCGCAGCGCCGTACCCCAGGACCAGGCTGAACAGGTAGAACATGCCGATCAGGGCGATGGCCCAGACCACGGACTTGCGGGCGTCCTTGGACGTCGGGACGGTGTAGAAGCGCATGAGCACGTGCGGCAGGCCCGCGGTGCCCAGGACCAGCGCCATCGACAGCGAGATGAAGTCGACCTTCGTGAGCGTGCTCTTGCCGTACTTCGCGCCCGGCTCGAGGAGCTTGTCGCCCAGCGGGCTGTTGTCGGCGGCGGCGCCCATCACGTTGGACAGGGAGAACCCGTACTTGCTCAGCACCCAGAACGTCATCAGGGCGGCACCGGAGATGAGCAGGACGGCCTTGATGATCTGGACCCAGGTCGTGCCCTTCATGCCGCCGACCAGCACGTAGATGATCATCAGGATGCCGACGACGGCGATGGTGATGGACTGGCCGACGCTCCCGGTGATGCCCAGCAGGAGGCTGACCAGCCCACCGGCACCGGCCATCTGGGCCAGCAGGTAGAAGAACGACACCGCCAGGGTGGAGATCGCCGCTGCTGTGCGCACCGGGCGCTGGCGCATCCGGAACGCGAGCACGTCGGCCATCGTGAACTTGCCGGTGTTGCGCAGCAGCTCGGCGACCAGGAGCAGGGCCACCAGCCAGGCCACCAGGAACCCGACGGAGTACAGGAAGCCGTCGAAGCCGGTGAGCGCGATGGCGCCCGTGATGCCCAGGAAGCTGGCCGCGGACAGGTAGTCACCGGCGATGGCGGTGCCGTTCTGCCCGCCGGTGAAGGACCGGCCGCCGGTGTAGTAGTCCGTGGCCGTGGTGTTGGACTTCGCGGCCCGGACGACGATGATCATCGTTCCTGCGACGAACGCCAGGAAGATCGCCATGTTGACCAGCGGGCTGCCCACGGTGGAGGTCGTGGCGGTGGGGACCAGGGTGGTGATCATGCGGCGTTGCCCTCCATCTCGTCACGGATCTCGGTCGCCAGCGGGTCGAGGCGGTTGTTGGCATGGCGGACGTACAGGAAGGTGATCAGCCCGGTGGAGACGAACTGCAGCAGGCCGAAGATGATGCCGATGTTGATGTTGCCGAACACCGGCGTGGCCATCCATTCCGGTGCGAACACCGCGGCGAGCACGAACATGAAGTACCAGACGAGGAACGCCGCGGTCATCGGGAAGGCGAAGCCCCGGTACCGGGCGCGCAGCTCGACGAACTGCGGGCTGCTCTGGGCCCGCAGGTAGGCCTCAGGATCGGGGACGCCCCCGGTGCCCTGCGGCGGTGGCCCCTGGCGCGGGGGCCCCTGGAGATCACTGGTCATCGTGCTGCCTCCTGGAGTGTGCCTCGCCGGACCGGGCGGCCCTGGCGTTCGTGCGTTCCCGTGTGGGGTGGCGCGAACGTAGGGCAGCCGGGAAGCGGGAGGGAACAGGTACGGGCCGACCTGCGGCGAGCGGGCGGTGGGCCTCGACCAGAGGTCAGCCGGGGAGCGACGAACGGTCCTCAGGGCCGACGAGTGGCGCGGTCGCGATCGGGCTCAGGGGCTCCGGAGGCGCAGGGCGCCGGACCGTGCCCTTCGTCTCAGAGGTGCTTCGTCGCCTCGCGGATCGACAGGCCCGACATCTGGGAGCGGTGCCCCTCGACGAACGCCCGCACCTCGTCGGGATGGGTCCGGGCCGCGTCGCGCAGCCCCCAGCCGATGCCCTTGCGCATGAAGAAGTCGCGGTCGCCGAGGTTCGCCTCGCAGGCGGCGAACAGCAGCGACAGGTCGACGGCGTCGCGGCGTCCCACCTGGAACACCAGCGGGATCCGGCGCACCCAGAGCCGCTCGTCCGTGGCCCACGTGGCCACCTCGGGGTCCCACGACCGGTGCCGGAGCCCGGCCCGGCCGATCAGCGTCGACCAGGCGTCCACCGTGTCCCACCAGGGGCGCTCGAGGGCGAGGGAGCGCAGGCTCAGCAGGCTCGATTCCGGCAGGGCGCGCTCGTGCCGGGCCACCAGGTCGATGCCGACGTAGGCGAACTCGCGCTCCGGCTCGGTGACGAGCTCGTGGGCCGCGGACAGCAGGTCGGTTGCCTGCGGTCCGGGGTCGAACGTCCGGATCCACTCGCGCGTCGCTGCGCGGCGGGCGGGGGTGGGCACGCCGAGGTACGGCGCGATCCCCTTCATGTAGGCGGCCATCGCCGGGGCGCGCTCCGGCTCGGCGACGTGCTCGAGCATCGGGCGCACCTGGTCCCTGGTACCGCTCATGCCGACGATGCTGCCACCCCGCTCCGACGTCCGTGCCCAGCCGGGCGGCGGCCATCGCGCACGAAACGCACGGTTTGGCTGCGAGCTCCAGGTGGCCCGTGGCCGACCGCGCACGAGGTGAGCGGAAAGCCGGCCGCGCGGGGGGCCATAGCGCTCAAACCGTGTGCGCCGGGGCCGAGGCATCGATCCGACCCTGCTCTAACAGTTCATTTCGTGCGCGGTGGCGACCCGGCTGGCGGCGCCGGCCCCGACCTGGCCTGCCGGTCGGGGCCGGGGATGGCAGACTCACGACCTACCCGCGCACGCAGCGGGGTGCCCGAACCGCCCACCAGCACAGGAGCTGACATGCCCTCCGGCATCGACACCCAGCACATGGACGCGTCCGTCCGGCCCCAGGACGACCTCTACGGCCACCACAACGGCCGCTGGCTGGCTGAGCACGAGATCCCCGCCGACCGGCCCTCCGACGGGGCGTTCCATGCCCTGCGCGACGCGGCCGAGGCCGATGTGCGGGCGATCATCGAGGCCTCGGCCTCGGAGTCCGCACCCGGCACCCTGGGGGCCAAGGTGGGTGACCTCTACGCCTCGTTCATGGACGAGGCCGCGGTGGAGGCCCGCGGGCGCGAGCCGCTCGGGCCGGACCTGGCCGACATCCGCGCCGTCACCGACCTCGCGGGGCTGCTCTCGGAGATGGCCCGGCTGCAGCTCCAGGGCGCGGTCGGGGGGTTCCTCGCCCCGTACGTCAACACCGACGCCCAGGACTCCAGCCGCTACATCGTGTACCTCACGCAGTCGGGCCTGGGCCTTCCGGATGAGTCGTACTACCACCAGGAGTCGTTCGCGGCGATCCGCGAGGCCTACGTCGCCCACATCGCCCGGATGCTGCTCCTGGCCGGCTGGTCGGCGGACGCAGCCCGACGCGCAGGCGGCCGCCGACCGGATCATGGCCCTCGAGACCGCCGTCGCCGACCGGCACTGGAACAACGTGGACACCCGCGACGCCCTGAAGTCGTACAACCGGCGCGCGCTGGCCGAGGTCCCCGCATTCATCGCAGGCTACGGGATCCGCGAGTGGCTCACGGCCCTGAGCGCCCCGATGGAGCACATCGACGAGGTCGTCGTCCGCCAGCCCAGCTACGTCGAGTCGCTGCCCGCGCTGCTGGCCGACCAGCCGCTTGAGGCCTGGCGGGACTGGCTGGCGTGGTCGGTCGTGCGCAACGGGGCGTCGCTGCTGGACGCCGAGATCGTGCAGGCCAACTTCGACTTCTACGGCACCACCCTGAGCGGGTCCCCCCAGCTGCGCGAGCGCTGGAAGCGTGGCGTCGGGCTGGTCGAGGGCTCCCTGGGCGAGGCGGTCGGTGAGCTGTACGTGGGCAGGCACTTCCCGCCGGAGGCGAAGGCGCGGATGGTCGAGCTCGTGGACAACCTCGTGGCCGCCTACCGGGAGCGGCTCGAGGTCCTCGAGTGGATGAGCCCGGAGACCCGGGAGCGAGCCCTCGAGAAGCTCGCGGCGTTCACCCCCAAGATCGGCTACCCGGACAAGTGGCGCGACTACGGGTCCCTCGAGATCTCGGCTGACGACCTCATCGGCAACGTCCGGCGGGCGTCGCTCTTCGAGGCCCGCCACATGTGGTCCAAGCTCGGGGGACCGGTGGACCGCCTCGAGTGGTTCATGACCCCGCAGACGGTCAACGCCTACTACAACCCGGGCATGAACGAGATCGTGTTCCCCGCCGCCATCCTGCATCCGCCGTTCTTCGACCTCGACGCCGACGACGCCGTCAACTACGGCGCGATCGGGGCCGTGATCGGCCACGAGATCGGCCACGGCTTCGACGACCAGGGCTCCAGCTACGACGGCACCGGCAACCTCGTGGACTGGTGGACCGAGGACGACCGCGCCCGCTTCGACGAGCTGGCCGCCCGCCTGATCGCCCAGTTCGACGGCCGTGTGCCCCGGAGCCTGCCCCCGGGCAACGGGGTCAACGGGGCCCTGACCGTCGGCGAGAACATCGGCGACCTCGGCGGGGTCGCGGTGGCCTTCGAGGCCTATCGGCTGAGCCTGGGCGGCCAGCCGGCACCGGTGATCGACGGGCTGACCGGCGAGCAGCGGTTCTTCCTGGGATGGGCCCAGGCATGGCGGACCAAGCATCGTGAGGCGCGCGCGATCCAGCTGCTCACCATCGACCCGCACTCCCCGGACGAGTTCCGCTGCAACATCGTCAGCAACCTGACCGAGTTCCACGAGGCGTTCGACGTCCAGCCCGGCGACGGCATGTGGCGCGACCCGGCCGACCGCGTGGTGATCTGGTAGGCCGTCCCGCTCGCCGGAGTCCCATCGGTCAGGGGTGCGGGGTCCCGCAGGGGCCCGGGCTGGGAGCCGGATCGGGATACCGTTCGTCGGAGTACCCGCTCTGCAGGGCAGGAGGATTCGATGGCTGCCGGAACCACCCGCGTGCTTGACGCCGGACCCGCCCGGGTGGTCGTCGATCCGCTCGACGGAGGGCGGATCACGTCTTTGGCGGTCGCCGGCGTCGAGCTGCTCGGCGGGATCGGCACCGGGGTGATCGAGCACGGGTCGTTCGTGATGGTCCCGTGGGCGGGGCGCATCCGCGACGGCGTGCTGCGCGTCGACGGCGTCGAGCACCACCTGCCCACCGACCGGACCCACCCGCACGCCGGCCACGGCCTGGTCATGGACCGCCCCTGGGACGTGGTCACGGTGTCGGGGGACGCGCTGACGATCCGGTGCGACCTGGACGACCGCTGGCCGTTCCCCGGCCACGTCGTCCAGGAGTTCCGCCTGGCCGCCGACCACCTGGCGCAGCGCATCGAGGTGCACGCCGCACAGCACGCGTTCCCGGCGACCGCGGGCTGGCACCCGTGGTTCCGTCGGGTGCTGGACCCGGGGGCGGTCGCGGAGCTGGACTTCACGGCCACGGGCATGCTGCTGCGCGACGCCGCGGGGATCCCCAGCGGTGAGGTGGTTCCCATCCCTCCGGGTCCATGGGACGACTGCTTCACCGGCGCCCAGTGGCCGATGACCATCACCTGGCCGGACGTGCTGACCCTTCAGATCAGCTCCGATGCCGAGTTCGCCGTCGTCTACGACGAGCTCGAGGAGGCGT
>CAVSQK010000024.1:0-43584 GCA_963729885.1 uncultured Actinomycetes bacterium | reverse complement strand
CGCCGAACGGCGCCGGACATGCCGGTGCCCGCCGGGGATCGCCCAGCGGGCACCGAGTTCGCGGGCGCCGAGTTCGGGCGCCGTCGTCCTCGCCAGATCGGATCAGCGCAGCTTGTAGTCCTCGAGCAGGCGCCGGGCGATGATCATCCGCTGGATGTCGGCGGTGCCCTCGCCGATCAGCAGCATCGGGGCCTCGCGGTACAGCCGCTCGATCTCGTACTCCTTGGCGTAGCCGTAGCCGCCGTGGATCCGGAAGGAGTCCTCGACGACCTCCTTGCAGTACTCGCTGGCCAGGTACTTGGCCATGCCGGCCTCGAGGTCGTTGCGCTCGCCGGAGTCCTTCTTGCGGGCGGCGCGGACCATCATCTGGTGGGCGGCCTCGACCTTGACGGCCATGTCCGCCAGGCGGAACGACACGGCCTGGTGCTCGGCGATCGCCTTGCCGAACGTGTGGCGCTGCTGGGCGTACTCGACGCCGAGCTCGAAGGCCCGCGACCGACAGCCCGCACGCCCGCGCGGCCACGTTCACGCGGCCCACCTCGACGCCGTCCATCATCTGGTAGAAGCCCTTGCCGGGGACCCCGCCGAGCAGGTCGTCGGCGCCGAGCTGGAACTCGTCCATGATCAGCTCGGTGGTGTCGACGCCCTTGTAGCCCATCTTGTTGATCTTGCCCGGGATGGTCAGGCCCGGGAGCACCTCGCCGAAGCCCGCGGGCTTCTCGATGAGGAACGTCGACATCTTCTTGTAGACGCTCGCGCCCTCGGCGGCGTCGGTGTCGGTGCGGACCAGGACCGCGACCAGCGTGGACGAGCCGCCGTTGGTCAGCCACATCTTCTGGCCGGTGAGCGTGTAGCCGCCGTCGGCGTTCGGCACGGCCTTCGAGGTGATCGCCGCGACGTCGGACCCGCAGTGCGGCTCGGACATCGAGAACGCGCCGCGCACCTCGCCGGTGGCCATCCGCGGCAGGTACTTGGCCTTCTGCTCGTCGGTGCCGTGCTGCATGAGCATGTAGGCGACGATGAAGTGCGTGTTCACGATGCCGCTGACGCTCATCCAGCCGCGCGCGATCTCCTCGACGCACAGCGCGTAGGTCAGCAGCGACTCGCCGAGGCCGCCGTACTCCTCGGGGATCATCAGGCCGAAGATCCCCATCTCCTTCATGCCCTCGACGATCGCGGTCGGGTACTCGTCGGCGTGCTCCAGGTCCTGGGCGACCGGGATGATCTCGTTGTCCACGAACTCCCGCACCGCGGCGAGGATCTCCTCCTGCACCTCGGTCAGGCCCTCAGTCTGCGCCAGGCGTGGCATGGTTCCTCCTCGATCGGTCTGCGTTTGTTACTGGCCAGTATCCCCCGCGCCATGGGCGATCTGCACGCCGGGGCCATGTGCCGCCGGCGCGCGCCCGGCTGCGGCGGTGGATCGACAGCCCCCGTGTCACCACGAACCCGCGCCAACCCCAGTGACAGGATGAGCCCCGTGCATGATGGTCAGGAGGATCTCTCCCGGTACGCGTGGCTGTCGATCGCCACCGGGATCGTGGTGTTCGCGCTCAAGCTGCTGCGCCTACTTCCTCACCGACTCCGTGGGCCTGCTCTCCGATGCGATGGAGTCGACGGTCAACATCGTCGCGGCCGTCGTCGCGCTCGTGGCGCTGAAGGCCGCCTCCAAGCCCGGCGACGCGCGCCACCACTTCGGCCTGAGCAAGGCGGAGTACTTCTCCGCGCTGTTCGAGGGCCTGATGATCCTCATCGCCGCCGGGCTGATCATGTTCACCGCGATCCCCCGGCTGCTCGACCCCCAGCCGCTGGAGGACCTCGGGATCGGCCTGACCATCTCGGCGCATCGCCTCGGCGCTGAACTTCGCGGTCGCCACGATCCTGATGCGCGCCGGGCTCAAGCACCGCTCGATCGTGCTGCAGGCGGACTCCAAGCACCTCATGACCGACGTGTGGACCTCCGGCGGGGTCATCGTCGCCGTGCTGCTGGTCGGCTGGACCGGCTGGCTGCGCCTCGACCCGCTGATCGCCATGGCGGTCGCGCTGAACATCGTGTTCGCCGGCCTGAAGCTCATCGGCAGCTCCGCGATGGGCCTGCTCGACGCCGCCCTGCCCGAGGAGGAGAACGCCCTGATCGTGGAGGTGCTGCAGCGCCACCAGACCGAGAAGGTGCGGTTCCACGCGCTGCAGACCCGCGAGTCCGGGCGCCAGCGGTTCGTCTCGATGCACGTGCTGGTCCCGGGCGCGTGGTCGGTGGCACAGGGGCACGACCTGCTCGAGGCGGTCGAGGAGGACATCCGCCACGTCCTGCCCGACACCGTCATCGCCACCCACCTGGAGCCCATCGAGGACCCACGGGCCTGGGACGACCAACCCCCCGGCGGGGTCGCGATCCCCGACGAGGACCTCTGGAACGACGCCTGAGCCAGGGACGACTGGGACCAGCCCCGATCTCCCGCGCCCTCGATCCGCCGCCACGCGGCGAGCTCCCGGATGCCTTCGCCTCACCCAACGGAAACCTCGCACCAGAAGCGGTGGATCCGGGCAGCCGCTCGCAGCCTGGAGTCAACCTCGCACCCGCTTCGTCGCATGGCCTCACATAACGGCAGCCCTTGCGACCGCGAACTCCCGCGAGGTCGCCTGACAGCCCGGCCCACCAGTGCGGGATCGACCGGAACACCCGCGAGGTTCCACCAGGTCCCCGGTCACCTCTGCCGGGCCGGACCGGCCTGCGGACCACGGGCGCACGCGGCGGCGGACCATGGGCGCACGCGCGGCGGATCGGCCGCTGCACACGCCGACGCCACGCGGACGGCCGCGCGCGCCCACCGACCACCCCGGAAACGCCGTGCGATCGGCGCTTGCTAACGTCCGAGTATGCCCACAACCAAGAGCCCCAGGGACTTCTTCCGACCGCTGGCCGTAGGCGCACCGACGCCTCTGACCGAGATCCCCGCGCGCCCCTCGCGTGCGATCCACTTCTTCGACCCCAGCAACGAGAAGATGGCCGCCAAGGTGCCGGCGATGGTCGGCACCGTCGACGTCCTGCTGGGCAACCTCGAGGACGCCGTCAAGGCCGACAAGAAGGTTGACGCCCGCGAGGGCCTGGTGCGCATCGCGCAGGAGACCGACTTCGGCCCGACCCAGCTGTGGACGCGGATCAACTCCCTGGACAGCCCCTGGGTGCTCGACGACCTGACCCGGCTCGTGCCCGCGATCGGGCACAAGCTCGACGTGATCATGGTGCCGAAGGTGCAGGGCGCCGAGGACATCCACTACGTCGACCGGCTGCTCGCCCAGCTCGAGGCCAAGGCCGGGCTGACCCGCCCGATCCTGATCCACGCGATCCTCGAGACCGCGCGCGGCGTGGCCAGCGTCGAGGAGATCTGCGGGGCGAGCCCGCGCATGCAGGGCCTGTCGCTGGGCCCGGCCGACCTGGCCGCGGATCGCCGGATGAAGACCACGCGTGTCGGCGGCGGGCACCCCGGCTACCTGGTCCGGGCCGATGCCGTCGACGGTGACATCGAGGGTCCGCGCGCGATCTTCCAGCAGGACCTGTGGCACTACACGATCGCCCGCATGGTCGATGCGTGCGCGACCCACGGCATCTACCCGTACTACGGCCCGTTCGGCGACATCACCGACGTGGTCGCGTGCGAGGACCAGTTCCGCAACGCCTTCCTGCTGGGCTGCGTCGGGACGTGGACCCTGCACCCGAAGCAGATCGCGATCGCCAACCGGGTGTTCGCCCCGAGCGTGGCCGACATCAAGCACGCGCGGCGCGTGGTCGAGGCGATGGGCGACGGGACGGGCGCGGTGATGCTCGACGGCAAGATGGAGGACGACGCCTCGCTCAAGCAGTGCCTGGTGATGGTGAAGCTCGCCGAGCAGCTCGCGGAGATCGACCCCGAGCTGCGCGCCGCCTACGACGCGATCGAGGTGTCGGCATGAGGTGCCCCGTCGCAGCGTCCGCCGCCGTCGCGCTGACCCGGTCCTGTCCACACTCAAGCCGCGGGAGGTTGTCGCATGAGCACGTTCCGGCCGCGCCGCTCGGTCCTCTACATGCCCTCGTCCAACGAGCGCGCGCTGGAGAAGGCCAAGACGATCCCGTGCGACGGGCTGATCCTCGACCTCGAGGACGCCGTCGCCCCCGACGCCAAGCCGGCCGCGCGCGACGCCGCGTGCGCCGCGGTGCAGTCCGGTGAGTACGGCCGGCGCGAGCTGACCATCCGGATCAACGGCGCCGACACCGAGTGGCACGAGGCCGACATGGCCGCCGCGTGCGCCGCCGGGCCGGACGCGATCGTGGTCCCGAAGGTGGACTCCGCCGCGGCCGTGCGGGCGCTCGTCGCCGCGATGGAGCGGCACGGGGCGCCCGACCGGACGACGCTGTGGGCGATGGTCGAGACGCCCGTTGCGATGCTCGACGCCCGGGAGATCGCCGCCGCCTCCGACCGGCTGACGGTGCTGGTCATGGGCACCAACGACCTGGCCAAGGAGCTGTACGCAGAGCACGTACCCGGCCGTCAGCCGCTGCTGACCGGTCTCGGGCTCGCGCTGCTGGCCGCCCGGGCGACCGGCAAGGTCATCATCGACGGCGTCTACAACGACGTGAAGAACGCCGAGGGGTTCGCCGCCGAGTGCGCCCAGGGCCGCGAGATGGGCTTCGACGGCAAGACGCTGATCCACCCCGGGCAGGTCGAGCCGGCCAACGAGGCGTTCGCCCCGTCGGCCAAGGCTGTCGAGGACGCCCGCGGGATCCTGGCCGCGTGGGAGGCCGGTCGCGGCTCCGGCGTGGTCACGTACAACGGCCGGATGATCGAGAACCTGCACGTGGCCTCAGCCGAACGCACGCTGGCGATCCACGAGGCGATCGAAGCCCTCGGCGCCTGACCCCCCTCCCCACGCGCACCCCAGCCCCCGCAAACCCTCCGCGAAGGGTCAGATCCTCCGCATCGCCGCGGAGGTTCCTGCCCTTCGCGGAGGGTTTGCGGGGCGTCCGGTGCGGGCGTCCGGTGCGGCGGCGTCCGGTGCGGGGCGTCCGGTGCGGGCGGGGTGGCCGGCGCCGGTGCGGGTCAGGCTGGGGGGTCTCGCTGGGGGGGTCGGTCGGTCGGGTTGTTGTGCTGATCACCAGCGCGATGCCCGCGAACATCAGCACCACTGCGGGGATGATCGCCGGCGGGGGGACCTGGCCCAGCCACGCCGCGGCGATCGCCGTCGAGCCGGGCATCTCCAGCAGGATCGCCAGCGACACGATCGTCGCGGACGTCGTGGCCAGGACGCGGTTCACGACCGAGTGCCCGAGCAGCTGGGCACCGAGCGTGATCAGGAGGATCAGGATCCAGTCCCGCAGGGAGAACCCCACGAGCGGGATGCCGCCCAGCAGCACGAGCACCAGCAGGCTCAGGGCGCCGACGGCGTAGCAGATCATCGTGTACGTCGGGTTGGACGTCGTGGCCCGGACCTTCTCCCCGACGGTCACGTAGAGGGCGGCCAGCACCGCACCGGCCAGGGCCAGGGCGTCGCCGAACAGCGCCCGCGGCGTCAGCGCGAAGTCGACGCCCGTGAGCACCACCGCCCCCAGGAGCGCCAGGGCGATGCCGATCCACGCGATCCGGGTGATCGCCACCCCGCGCCGGTGCGCGATCAGCGCCGCCCACACCGGCTGCGTGGCCACGAGGGCTGTGGAGGACGCCACTGTCGTGAACCGGAGGCTGGGGATCCACGTCGCGAAGTGCGCGCCCAGCAGCACCCCGGACAACGACATGAGCCGCCACTGCGCCCGGGTCAGCGCCCGCACCTCGGCGCGGTGCCGGATCGCCACCAGGACCGACGTGAACCCCGACCCCAGCGCCGTGCGCCAGAACGCGATGGCCAGCGCCGGGGCGGTGCACGCGGCGATGAGGGGACCCGAGGTGGAGATCGCGATGACGGCCACGGCCAGCAGCGCGATGTCCGTGCCGGGGGGCCGGGACAGGGTCGCGGGGGCCGGGGCGGTGCTCACTCGCAGGACCCTACGCCGTCTGTGGTGGTCGATTCGGTCGGAACAATCGACCGAATCGACCACCAGCTCCACCCGAACCCCCGCTGAGGGGTGCGGCGACCGATGCTCGCGCTCGTGCGTCGCTGCCCGCTGCGAACCGTCACCGGCAGTAGCCTCAGCGCTGTGACGGCTGGCAGCAGCGCGCGCGTCTACGTGTCGCACCTGTCCGGGATCGGAGTGTTCGACCCGGCCGGTGACACGCTGGGCAAGGTGCGCGACCTCGTGGTGGTGCTGCGCCATGACCATGAGCCGCCGCGCGTGCTGGGCCTGGTGATGGAGGTGCAGCGCCGGCGGATCTTCCTGCCGATGACGCGGGTCACCACGATCGACGCCGGACAGGTCGTCGTCAACGCCCGCCTGGACCTGCGCAGGTTCCAGCAGCGCCCCGGCGAGACCCTCGTCATCGGCGAGCTGCTCGACCGGCGGGTCACGACCGCCGACGGCCAGCCCGCGACCATCGTCGACGCCGCCATCGAGCAGGACCGCAACCGCGACTGGCGGATCACCCGGCTGCACGTCGCGCGCGTCCTTCGCGGGTTCCGGCGCCGCGGCGAGGCCACCACGCTGCCGTGGTCCGAGGTGGGCGGCCTGTCGGTCGACGGCCCCCCTGAGGAGCAGGGCGTGGACAGCCTGCTGGCGATGATGGACACCCTGCGCCCAGCCGACCTCGCCAACGTCCTGCAGGACCTGCCGAACAAGCGCCGCCTGGAGGTGGCCCGCAACCTCGAGGACGAGCGCCTCGCCGACGTCCTCGAGGAGCTGCCCGAGGACGACCGGGTCCAGATCCTCACCGACCTGGGCATCGAGCGCGCTGCCGACGTCCTGGAGGTCATGGAGCCCGACGACGCCGCCGACCTGCTCAGCGAGCTCACGCCCGAGCAGGCCGCGCAGTTCCTGCAGGAGATGGAGCCCGACGAGGCCGAGGACCTGCGCCGGCTGCTCTCCTACGGCGAGCTCACGGCCGGCGGCATGATGAACCCCGAGCCGATCATGCTGCTGCCCGACGCGACCGTCGCCGAGGCGCTGGCCCGCGTGCGCAGCCCCGAGGTCTCGCCCTCGCTGGCCGCGCAGGTGTACGTGGTCCGCCCGCCGCTGGACACCCCGTCGGGGAAGTTCCTCGGCGTCGCGCACTTCCAGCGACTGCTGCGCGAGCCGCCGTCGAAGCTGGTCTCGGCGGTGATCGACAGCTCGCTGGAGCCGGTCGGACCGCAGGCTCCGCTGTCGACCGTGACCCGCTACTTCGCGACCTACAACCTCGTGGCACTGCCCGTGGTCGACGAGCTCGACCGGCTGCTGGGCGCGGTCACCGTCGACGACGTCATCGACCACATGCTCCCCGAGGACTGGCGCGACCTGGACTCCGACCCCGACGACGCGGACGAGGAGGACTAGGCCATGGCACGCGCCTCCTCCCGGTCCGCGCGGATGGACCAGCCACGGGACCGCTCACGCACGATCAAGCCGCAGTACGACCCGGAGATGTTCGGCCGCTGGAGCGAGAAGGTTGCGCGCTTCATCGGCTCCGCCCGGTTCATCGGATGGATGACGGTCTTCGTCGCCGTCTGGGTCATCTGGAACACCACAGCCCCGGACGACTGGCGCTTCGACCCGTTCCCGTTCATCTTCCTGACCCTGATCCTGTCGCTGCAGGCGTCCTACGCCGCACCCCTGATCCTGCTGGCCCAGAACCGCCAGGCCGACCGCGACCGCGTCCAGTACCAGGAGGACCGCAACCTCACCGAGCGACTGGTCGCCGACACCGAGTACCTCACCCGGGAGATCGCCACGATCCGCATCGCCACCGGCGACCTCGCGACCCGCGACTTCCTGCGCGGAGAGGTCCGCGACCTCGCCGACGAGCTGACCGCCCTGCTGTCCGGGGAGGCCGACCACGCCGCGGGCCAGGCCGTGGTCCACGGCGCGGGCCACGGTGGCGGCGGTTCCGGCCGCCCATCGGCCTCCGGCACTCGACCAGCACGAGGGCGACCGGACCTGAAACCGCTCTCCCAGCACGCGCGCCCCTGGGGCGTCCGACCGATCCTCGCCGTGCACGCGGAGATGGTGCCTGACACGCCAGAACGGACTACCCTGAGCCGTTCCGCCACCCGACACATGGAGCGATGATGAGCTTGACGACCACCACCTCGGAGACCACCCCCCAGCAATTCGCCGAGGAGTTCCTCGCGCACCTGCAGCTCGACCGGGCCGTCGACCTCGAGCGGGCGGGCCGCCGCGACGTGTACGCCGCACTCGCCCACACCGTCCGCGACCGCCTGATGTCCGACTGGCTCGACACCGTCCGCAACCGGGGCCGCCTTCAGTCCAAGACCGTCGTGTACCTGTCTGCCGAGTACCTGATGGGCCGCCAGCTCGGCAACGCGCTGCTGGCCACAGGGCTGACCGAGATCGCGCGCGAGGCATTGTCCGGCCTGGGGCTCGACCTTGAGGACATCTACGACCTGGAGGTCGAGCCCGGCCTGGGCAACGGCGGCCTCGGCCGGCTCGCGGCGTGCTTCGCCGACTCGCTGGCCACACTCGGCCGACCCGCCATCGGGTACGGCATCCTCTACGAGTACGGCATCTTCGAGCAGTCCTTCGAGGACGGTCGCCAGATCGAGAAGCCCGACCAGTGGCTCGACCATGACAACCCGTGGCTCTTCGCCCAGCGCGAGCACGCTGTGTCCGTCGGGTTCGGTGGACATGTGGAGGTGGATCCGGCGACCGGTGACCGGACCTGGCTCCCCGCGGAGAAGGTGCTCGGCGTCCCGCACAACCTGATGGTCCCCGGCTACGGCAACAGCGTCGTCAACACGCTGCGCCTGTGGAAGGCCCGCGGGTCCTCGCAGTTCAACCTCGAGGTCTTCAACGCCGGCGACTACATCGAGGCAGTGCGCCAGCAGTCGATGAGCGAGAACATCTCGCGCGTCCTCTACCCGGAGGACTCCACGCCCGCCGGCAAGGAGCTGCGGCTGCGCCAGCAGTACTTCTTCACCGCGTGCGCGCTGGCCGACCTCGTCCGCGTGGCCGACCTCGAGGGCATCCCCCTGACCGAGATCCCCGACCGGGTGAGCATCCAGCTCAACGACACCCACCCGGTGATCGCGATCCCCGAGCTCATGCGCATCCTGATCGACGAGCGCGGGATGGACTACGACGAGGCCTGGGACATCACCAGCCGCACCTTCAACTACACCTGCCACACCCTGCTGCCCGAGGCCCTCGAGCGCTGGAGCGTCGGCCTGCTGCAGTACCTCCTGCCCCGCCACATGGAGCTCATCTTCCGGATGAACAAGCGCTTCCTGGAGAAGGTCCGCGAGCGGTTCCCGAACGACCTGTCCCGCGTGATCAACATGTCGATCATCGAGGAGGGCTCCGAGCGCATGGTCCGGATGGCCCACCTGGCCACCGTGGCCAGCGTGCACGTCAACGGCGTGGCCGCGCTGCACAGCCAGCTGCTGCGCGAGACGGTCCTGCACGACTTCGCCGAGATGTACCCCGAGCGGTTCACGAACGTCACCAACGGCGTGACTCCGCGCCGGTTCATCAAGCTGGCCAACCCCCGCTTGAGCGACCTGCTCACCGAGGCCGTCGGCGACGGGTGGCTGACCGACCTGGACAAGCTCAGCGGGCTCGAGAGCCCTCGCCGACGACCCGGCGTTCCAGGAGCAGTGGCGGGCCGTGAAGCTGGCCAACAAGGTCGAGCTCGCGACGCTGCTCGAAGCCCGGACCGGTCGGTGTCTACCCCACCGATCCGATGTACGACATCATGATCAAGCGCCTGCACGAGTACAAGCGCCAGATGCTCAAGCTGCTGCACGTGGCCACGATGTACCGCCGCCTGCGACTGGACCCGGCCGCAGCGATCCCGCCACGGATGGTCCTGTTCGGCGCGAAGGCGGCGCCTGGCTACCAGATGGCCAAGCTCATCATCCGGCTCATCAACCAGGTGGGCGCCACGATCGCCGCCGACCCGGCCATGGCGGGGCGGCTGTCGGTGGTGTTCCCCGCCAACTACAACGTGACGCTCGCCGAGCGGATCATCCCCGCCGCCGACCTGTCGGAGCAGATCTCCATGGCCGGCAAGGAGGCCTCCGGCACGGGCAACATGAAGCTCTCGCTCAACGGCGCACTGACCGTCGGGACGCTCGATGGCGCCAACGTCGAGATCCGCGAGCTGGTCGGCGAGGACAACTTCTTCCTCTTCGGCCTGACCGAGGACGAGGTCGTGGCCCGCAAGGCCGCCGGGTACAACCCGGGCATGGTGTACCGCGAGGACGAGGAGCTGCGCGCGGTGATCGACGAGATCGCCAGCGGCTACTACTCGCCCGCCCGGCGAGCCCGAGCTGTTCCGCCCGATCGTCGAGACCCTGCTGATGCGCGACGAGTACCTGGTGCTCGCCGACTACCGGGCCTACATCGACGCCCAGGAGCGTGTGGACGCCCTCTGGGGGGACAAGGCTGCGTGGACCGCGATGTCGATCCGCAACACCGCGCGCACGGGGTTCTTCTCCTCCGACCGAGCAATGCGCGACTACTTCGACCGCATCTGGAAGTAGGGCGGCGGGCCGGGTCGGTCGGCCCTCTGGTCTGGTCGGTCGATCCAGTCCGATCCGCGGGGTCGGGCGTTTTCGACGCGCACTGCTGCGCACCGCTTCGCGGCGCTTGCTCTACGTGCGCTTTCGAAAAGGCCCGACCCCGCTTCGGCCTTCGCGTTCGAGGGCTGGCCACCGGCAGCCGGGTCCCCCGGATCCGGCATAGGGTTCTCCCATGCCCACACGCGAGACCGTCGACGCCGCCCTTGCCGAGGTCCAGGACCCCGAGATCCGCCGCCCCATCACCGAGCTCGGGATGGTCAAGGACGTCCGGATCGACGGGGGCGCAGTCCACGTGGACGTCTACCTGACGGTCGCCGGATGCCCCATGCGCGACGAGATCACGGGCCGGGTGACGCGCGCGGTGGAGGCGGTCGAGGGGTCACGTCCGTGACCGTCGACCTCGACGTGATGAGCGACGAGCAGCGCAAGGAGATGCGCGCGAAGCTCGGCGGGCCGGAGAAGGAGATCCAGTTCACCAAGCCGGGATCGCTGACGCGGGTCTACCTGATCGCCTCCGGCAAGGGCGGTGTCGGCAAGTCCTCGATCACCGCGAACCTGGCCGCATCGATGGCAGCGCAGGGCCTGTCGGTCGGGGTCGTGGACGCCGACGTGTACGGGCACAGCATCCCGCGGATGCTCAACGTGACGGTGAACCCGACCATGGTCGAGGGCCTGATCATGCCGCCCCTGGGCCACGGGGTCCGCGTGATCTCGATGCTGCCGTTCAAGCCCGGCGGGGTGACCCAGCCGGTGACCTGGCGCGGGCCGATGCTGCACCGCGCGCTGCAGCAGTTCCTCGCCGACGTCTGGTGGGGCGACCTCGACGTGCTGCTGCTCGACCTGCCCCCGGGCACCGGCGACGTCGCGATCTCCGCAGCCCAGCTGCTGCCGCACGCCGAGGTCGTGGTCGTCACGACGCCGCAGGAGGCGGCCGCCGAGGTGGCCGTTCGCGCCGGGATGGTCGCCAAGGAGACCAACCAGCGCATCGCCGGCGTGATCGAGAACATGAGCGGCTTCCCCTGCCCGCACTGCGGCGAGGTCGTGGACATCTTCGGCTCCGGCGGCGGCCAGAAGGTCGCCAACGTCCTCTCCCGGGCGCTGGACACCGAGGTGCCGCTGCTCGGGCGGATCCCCTTCGACGTCCAGCTGCGCGAGGGCGGCGACTCCGGGGCCCCGCTGGTCCTCGACCAGCCGGCCGCGCCCGCCGCCGAGGTCCTCCGCGGGATCGCCGAGCGGCTCGGCAAGCGCCCGCGCGGGCTGTCCGGCCTGTCGCTCGGGCTCACCCCGGCCAGCCGGTTCTGACGGCGGTCGCCCGATGGACCTGGTCGGCACGATCCTGCCGCTGGCACTGGTCGTCGGGCTCGAGCCCGCTGCCGATCCTGCCGATGGTGCTGATCGTCATGACCGCGCGTGCCCGGCCGAACTCCCTGGCGTTCCTCGGGGCCTGGCTCGTGGCCCTCACGGCCATCGTCCTCGGCGCGCTCCTGCTGGCCGGCGTCGCAGGACCCGGCACCTCCCGACGAGAGGGGATCGGCTGGATCCAGGTCGTGACCGGTGTCGCCTTCCTGGCGCTGGCCCTGGTCAAGTGGCTGCGTCGTCCCGCGCCCGGGCAGCCCCAAGGAGCCACCGGCGTGGATGTCCGCCCTGGACTCCTACACCCCCCGCCAGTCCGCCGCGCTGGGCGCCGGCCTGGCCGCGGGGAACCCCAAGAACCTCGTGATGGCGCTGGCCGCGGGCGCGGAGATCGCCGCCCTGACCACGACCGCCGGCGCGGCCCTGGTGGGGGTCGGCGTCTTCGTCCTCGTGGGCTCCATCGGGGTGGCGACGCCCGCCATCGCCCATCGCCTCCTCGGCGACCGGGCGCCCGAGGTCCTGGGGCGCTGGAAGTCCTGGCTGGAGGCGAACAGCACCGCGCTGGCGTCGGGCGTGCTCGTGCGTCCTCGGCGTGATGCTGCTCGGCTCCGGGACTCCCGGCGGCCACCTGACGCGGTTCGAGCGCCCAGCGGGGGCACCCGCCGCTGAACGGGGCAACGCGTCCCGGGCACGCAGCCAGCGCGGCCCGGCGACGCCGGCGCCACTGCAGCCTGACCGGGAACGCCTGACCCCGAGCATCTCGCGGGTGCGCCGGGTGCCAGCCACACCCGCGCGCACCAACGGTGACGGCGGCCGCCAGTCGCGGGTCGGCGGCTCAGGTCCAGTCGGGGTCGGCCTGCGCGGGGGCCACGACGGGTGGCGCCACCGGTTGGGCACCCGCGGCGGAACGGCAGCCGCGCCGGCTCTGGCCCCGACTCCGGACACGGCGCCGGTTCCTTCCGGCGGGCGCCGGCACCGGTCCTGCGTCCGCCCCCTGCGCGCCCGGTCCGGGCCGCTCGCGCGAGGCCGGGCCCGCGTGGGCGCCGGATCGTCGGTCAGCACGCCCTGCATCGCCCGCCGGGGGTCCAGGTCGCGCAGGTCGCGGACCGTCTGGGCCATCTCCCCGTCGTCCTCGAGCCCGGCCGCGTCCACCAGGTCCTTGCGCGCCGAGGCCGCCATCACCCGGACCTGGCGCAGCATCCGGGCCGCGTCGGCGGCCACCTTCGGAAGCCGGTCCGGCCCGAACACCAGCAGGGCGATCACCACGATCACGATGATCTCGCCAAAGCCGATGTCGGGCACGGACCCAGCGTACGCAGGGGGTCAGCCGGAGGAGGAATCCGAGCCGAGCGTGATGGTCAGGTCCTCGGTGCCCGAGCCCCGCTGGACCGAGATCGAGACCTCGTCGCCGGGCTTCATCGAGCGGATGTCGACGATCAGCGAGGTGGCGTCGGTCACGGGCTGGCCGTCGAACTCGACGATGACGTCGCCGGCCTCGAGGCCCGCTGCCTCCGCCGGGCCACCCGCGGTGACCTCCTGGACGCGGGCGCCGTCGCCCTGGTAGCTCTGGTCCAGGCTACACGCCGATGATCGGCTTGGTCGAGGAGCCGGTGTTGATCAGCTCCTCGCCGATGCGCTTGACCTGGTTGATCGGGATCGCGAAGCCCAGGCCGATCGAGCCGCTCTGGCCGGTCCCGTCGCCGAGCGTGGCGATCGCCGAGTTCACGCCGATCACCTCACCGGCGGCGTTGACCAGGGCGCCCACCGGAGTTGCCGGGGTTGATCGCCGCATCGGTCTGGATGGCGTTGATGAACGAGGTCGAGCCCTGGCCGCCCGCGGTCACGGGGCGGTTCAGCGCGCTGACGATGCCGGCGGTCACGGTGCCCTCGAGGCCCAGCGGCGAGCCGATGGCGATGGCCAGGTCGCCGACCACGACGCCGTCGGAGTTGCCCAGGACGACCGTCGGCAGGCCCGAGGCGTCGACCTTGACGACGGCGATGTCGTAGTTCGGATCACGGCCGACGATCGTGGCGTCGAACTTGCGCCCGTCGGCGAAGTTGACCGTGATCTCCCCACCGTCGGCAGCGCCCTCGACCACGTGGTTGTTGGTCACGATGTAGCCGTTGTCCCGGATCACGAAGCCGGAGCCCGTGCCGGAGCCCTGGGCGCCGGTGACCTCGAGGGAGACCACGGCGGGGCTGACGGCTCGCGGCGATCGCGGCGACGGTGCCGCGCGGGCGCTCGGACTTGTCCGCACCGGACTGGGGCAGGGCCACCGTGCTGGTCCCGCTGGTGGACGAGTCGGCCTGCGTGACCGCGTACGCGCCGAGCCCGCCGGAGAGCAGGCCCACCAGGCCGGCCGTCACGAGGATCAGGCCGGTGCGCGGCTTGGCGCCCGGACCCGGACCTCGGCGGGGCCGTCGGGGGTGCGACCGGCGGGGCACCCGCGGCGGCGAAGGCGGCGGTGTCGTACTGCCAGTTGCCGCGCCGGCAGGCTGCTCGGGCGCGGTACCCGTAGCCCGGCTGGGTGGGGTAGGCCGAGGTCTGGGACTGCCAGGCGGCGCCTGCCGCCGGGGCGCCCGGGTATCCGGCGGCCCGGGTATGCGGCGCCGTGCCCGGGGTACGCGGCACCGTAGCCCGGGGACGCCGAGGGGGCGGCGTACGGGGCTGTCCTGGGGGGCCTGCCATCCGCTGGGCGTGGGCCAGGCGGCCGGCGCGCTGGCCCGCGGTCGGGGTCCGCGGCCGGCGGCGGGCGCCTGGCCGCGCGGGCGCGTGATCGCCGCCCGCGGGGGCCGTCCGGCGCGGCGGCGGGCGCGCCGTCGCCGGCTGCCAGCTGCCCTCGGGCTGCCCGGGCACCGGGTACTGATCGGTCATGGGTACATCATCCTGTCTGATCGTCATATCGGAAAACGTAGACGTCGCCGGTCAGGGGGTCAGCCGAGCAACGTCAACGTCCTGTAATCCCCGCCCTGGTCCGAGCACGCCTCGTGCGGCGATTACGCTGTGCCCAGCCAGAAGCCCGCCAGTACGAAAGGCCGCCCATGTGCGCCGCAGTCACGCCCCCCAACGCCACCAGCTGGAACTTCGCCGAGGCATGGCTCCCCGAGGATGACTTCGTCACCGAGGCCCGCGCCAAGGCCGACGAGCTCGGCTGCCCGGCCATCGGGCGCGGAGGCGCCACCGCGCTGACGCTGATCGCCGCCCTGCTCGACGCGCACGCCGTCGTCGAGGTCGGCACGGGCGCCGGCGTCTCCGGGCTGGCCCTGCTGCGCGGGATGCGCCCCGACGGGATCCTGACCAGCGTGGACGTGGAGGCCGAGAACCAGCGGGTCGCCCGGGCCACCTTCGCCTCGGCCGGCATCAGCCCCGCCCGCACGCGCCTGATCACCGGTCGCGCGCTGGAGGTCCTGCCCCGGCTGACCGACGGCGCCTACGACATCGTCTTCGTCGACGGCGACAAGTCCGAGTACGCGGCCTACCTCGACCAGGCGGTGCGCCTGCTCCGCCCGGGCGGCGCGGTGGTGTTCGACAACGCCCTCTGGCACGACAAGGTCGCCGATCCCGCCCAGCGCGACCCGCAGACGATCGACCTGCGCGCGCTGGTCACCCCGTGCGCGACGACGAGCGGTTCACCCCGAGCCTGCTCCCGGTCGGCGACGGCCTGCTGGTCGCCGTCCTGCGCGCCCGGATCTGACGGGGCAGCCGGGCCGGCACGCCGTCGCCCCCCAGACCCTCGCCAGCCCACCCAGGCGCCACAGATCGATCCGCCTCAGCGACCGTTCGCGGTCGGGGAAGCGGATGGATCCTGATGTCGGCCGCGCGATAGAGGATCGATCGGCGCGGGCGCTGCGGGCGGGGCCGCGGACCGGCGCTACGCGGGGGCGCCGGCCTCGAGCCAGCGCAGCAGTGCGCGGGCGCCGAACCCGGTGCCGCCCTTGGGGAGGTCGTCGCGCTCGGCGTCCGAGCGCCCCACCCCGGCGATGTCCAGGTGCGCCCAGGGCGTCGCGCCGACGAACCGCTGCAGGAACAGCGCCGCGGTGATCGCCCCCGGACCGGGGCCCGACCGGCGCTCGGCGTTGGCCTGGTCGGCGACCTCGGAGTCGATCAGCGCGGAGTACTCGGCGTGCAGCGGCATCCGCCACATCGACCTCGCCCGCCGCCTCCCCCGCCGCTGAGAGCCCGGCCGCGAGCGCGTCGGAGTTGCTGAACAGGGCTGCGAAGCGCCGCCCGAGCCCGAGGGTCGCCGCCCCGGTCAGCGTGGCGATGTCCACCACCACATCGGCGCCGAGGTCGGTGACCGCGTAGTCCAGCCCGTCGCCGAGCACGAGCCGGCCCTCGGCGTCGGTGTTGACGACCTCACTGGTCAGGCCGCCGTGGTGGGTCACGACGTCCCCCGGACGGGTCGCGGCGGCGCCCGGGAGGTTCTCGGCCAGGCACAGCAGCCCGGTCACGCGCAGCCCGGCCGGGCGCCCGCTGGGCCAGGGCACCCATCACCGCGCACACCGCCGCGGCCCCGGACATGTCGGTCTTCATCGCGACCTGCATGTCCGGTGGCTTCAACGACAGCCCGCCGGAGTCGAAGGTGATCCCCTTGCCGACCAGCACCACGTGCCGGGCGTCCCGGGATCCCGGCGGCGCCCACTCCAGCTGGACCAGCCGTGGTGGGCGCACGGACCCGGCGCCGACCGCCACCAGCCCCCCGAAGCCCTCCCGGGCCAGGTCGACCTCGTCGAGCACGCGGATCCCCAGGCCGGACGCGGAGGCGACCTCCTGGGCCTGTCCTGCCATCCACGCCGGGTCCTTGATGTTCGGGGGCGTGTGGACCAGGATCCGCGCGGCCAGGGTGGCCCCGGCGTGCACCCGCCCGGCATCGATGGCCTGCTGCCCGAGCGCGACGTCGCCGACCGCCAGGCGCACGCGCGCCGGCGGGGCGGGCGGGGGGTGGCTGGCCCAGGTCGGGGTCGCCGTCCCCAGGAACAGCCCCTCGGTGAAGGCGCGCAGGGACTGCTCCTCGAGCCCCCGCGTCGCGAGCACGAGGACGTCGTCGGTCCCGCGGACCCGACGCACCGCGGCCGCGGCCGAGCGGCGCACCTCCGCGGGGGTGCCCGAGCCGAGTCCCAGGGCCAGCACCGAGGCGGGCTCGTCGCGCTCGAGGTCGATCCACACGGCCTCCGACCGCGCCCCCGAGGCGTGCGTGCGGCTCAACCGGCGGGGAAGGTCCACACCCCACTGGGCCAGGAGCTCGACGACCGGCGGGTCGACCCACACCGGCTGGTCGGGACCCGGCGCGGGACGGACGCCGATGATGACCACGCCCGGCCCCGGCGGTCCTCCCGCGGACCCGTCATCGTCGAGGGGCCGGGTCGGCCGGCGACCCGGGCGCCCCCGGGGGATCACCCAGCGGATCGGCCACTGCCTCGACCAGCATCTGCGGCAGTGCGTGCACGCAAGCCTCCCCATGAACGACGCGGACCCCGCAACCGTACCGCCCGGATGGGCAGTCGGGTGCGGGGTCCGCGTCAGTGTTGGTGCGCTCAGCCTGCGACTGTCGTCAGCTGGGTCCCGAGGTCACGGGCCTCATCCGCGTTGAGCTCGACGACAAGGCGACCTCCGCCCTCGAGCGGAACCCGCATCACGATGCCGCGCCCCTCCTTGGTGACCTCCATCGGGCCGTCACCTGTCCGTGGCTTCATGGCCGCCATTGCAGTCCCCTCTCACGTGGCCGGCCCCTGAACGCGGAGCCGCTACCAGCATTATCCCCCATGAACGACGCCGTCGCAGGCCACAATGGGCACCCGATCGGGCGGATCCGGGCAGGTTCAGGACGTGGCGCCCAGGTGGCCGGACTCGACCATCCGCGCGAAGCGTCGCAGGGAGCTCTCCACGCCGGCGGCGAACGCCGGTCCCACGACCGCGAACCCCGCCCGCCCGATGCGACCCAGGGGCAGGTCGAGCTCCTCGCGCCAGACGAACCGGCTGCGCCCACCGGGGAGGGCGAGCACCTCGAAGATGCCCGGGCCCGCGCACGACGCGGCCGGTGTGCAGCACACGAACCAGCCGGGGCGGCTCCCACTCGGTGACCTCCATGGTGTCCAGGAAGCCGAGCCGGCCCACGCCGGTGAAGGCGCTGATCCGGGCGCCCACGCCCTCGGCGGGGCCGTCGGACCACACCCGCGTGCCCAGCATCCACTGGCCCTGCGTCGGCCAGTCGGTCAGGGCCGCGAACACCACCTCGGGGGGTGCGTCCACGATGACGTCGCGGACGAGGTGCCGCCGGCCGGTCACGGCTGCTCCTGCGGGACGGACGCCGCGACCACGTCACCGCTGCCCTCCGGTGCGCCGCCGAGGGCGGCGACCACCCGCTGCAGGTCGGCGATCCGGGCATCCCGATCGGCCAGCGCCTGGCGGGTGTCGTCCAGCACGCGGTCGACCTCGTCCATCCGGTATCCGCGCAGGGCGACAGCGAAGCGCACCGCGGCCAGGTCCTGCGGCCCGACCTCGGCCTCGGGGGGCCAGGCCAGGGCGCGGGAGCCCACCGGGTCATCGGCGATCAGCGGGCGGTCACGCACGACGAGGACGGCGACTCCCGCCACGACGAGGATGGCGATGACGACGAAGAGCGCGAGCACGGACCTGATCCTGCCACGGCTCCCGGACGTCGGCAGCAGGGTGCGGTGGCGTGGTGGGGCCGGCGCCGGGGGGTCCGGGCGGCGCCCGGTCGGGGAGCGCGTCAGGTCCCGTCGTTGAGCGCCACGTCGTACGGGGCGGCCTCCCCCAGCGGGTGGGCGGACGCCCGCGCCAGCTCGGCGTCGCGCAGGATCGACACGACCTCCTCCGGGTCGTCGGTGACGTGGATCAGGTCGAGGTCCGAGGGCGAGATCTTGCCGTCGGCATGCATGGTGGCGCGCATCCAGTCCACCAGCCCCGCCCAGTACGCCGAGCCCATGAGCACGATCGGGAACGCGGTGACCTTGCCGGTCTGCACCAGGGTCAGCGCCTCGAACAGCTCGTCGAAGGTGCCGAACCCGCCGGGAACACCACGAAGCCCTGGGCGTACTTGACGAACATCGTCTTGCGGGCGAAGAAGTAGCGGAAGTTGACGCCCGAGGTCGACCCACTCGTTCATCGCCCTGCTCGAAGGGCAGCTCGATGCCCGAGCCCGACCGACGTCCCGCCGGCCTCGCAGGCGCCCCTGTTCGCCGCCTCCATGATGCCCGGGCCCCCGCCGGTGATGACGGCGTAGCCCGCCTCGACGAGCAGCGCGGCGGTCCGCCCGGGCCCGGGCGTACTCGGGGTGGTCCTCGGGCGTGCGCGCCGAGCCGAACACGCTGATCGCCGGGCCGAGCTCGGCCAGCGCGCCGAAGCCCTCGACGAACTCCGCCTGGATGCGCAGCACCCGCCACGGGTCGGTGTGCACCCAGTCGCCGGGTCGCGGGTGTCCAGCAGCCGCTGGTCGGTCGTCGAGCCGGTGACCTGCTCGCGGCGCAGCGGGACCGGGCCCTTGTGCGCGGCGGTCGAGGGCCCATGCCGCCGGCGCGGGGACGGTGTCCGGAGGTGTCCATGGCCGACACGGTAGCCGCGCAAACCGTGCGGACGGCGACCCGAGCACGACGCGCCCATGAACGGCGGCCGACTTGACGGGAGATCTAGTTTAGTGTTCAATCAATCTTGTTGAACCCTCAACCACCTACAGGAGCACCCATGACCGACCACACCGCCTACAACGGCACCTGGGCCATCGACCCGAGCCACACCCGCGTGGGCTTCGTCGCCCGCCACGCGATGGTGACCAAGGTCCGCGGCGCGTTCGGGACGTCGCCGGGACCCTCGTCATCGACGCCGCCAACCCCAGCGGCTCGACGGCCTCGGTGGCCATCGGCCTGGCCTCGGTGAACACCGGCACCGCCGACCGCGACGCGCACCTGCGCAGCCCCGACTTCTTCGACGTCGAGGTGAACAAGCCGATGACGTTCACCACGACCGGCCGTCAAGCACGAGGGCGACCATTCGTCATGGTCGGCGACCTCACCATCAACGGCGTGACCCGCCCCGTCGAGGTCGAGTTCGAGCCGACCGGCGTGGCCACCGATCCCTTCGGCAACGTCCGCGCCGGCTTCGAGGGCGAGGCCGAGCTGTCCCGCAAGGACTTCGGCCTGGTCTGGAACGTCGCGCTCGAGGCCGGCGGCGTCCTGGTCTCCGACACGATCAAGATCCAGCTCGACGTGTCAGCGATCAAGACCGCCTGACCCACGCCCGCCCCCGCCACCCTCCCGCGCAGACCCTCCCGTTGCGCTCAGACCCTCCCCGTCGTCGTGGAGGATCTGAGCGCTTCGGGGAGGGTCTGCCGGCATGAGGGCGGTGGCCGCGGCGGGGGCGCTGCCGGGCGGCGGGGGCCCGTCGGGGTCAGCGCCCCGTGACCCCGCGCGCCGGGGACACGCCCGTCGACCAGACCGGTGAGGGGGCCTGCGCCCCGGCCGACGACCACGGGTCGGTCGCCGGGCGCGGCGCCTCGAGCCACGCGCGCATCACCTCGAACGTCGAGCGCACCTGCTCGGTCGGCACGTACTCCTCGCGGGTGTGGGCCAGGGACGGGTCGCCCGGGCCGTAGTTGACCGCGGGGATGCCCAGGGCGGTGAACCGGGCCACGTCGGTCCAGCCGAACTTCGGGCGCGGGGTTGCCCCGGTCACCTCCAGGAACGCCTTGGCGGCGGGCTGGGACAGGCCCGGCAGGGCACCGGCGGCCACGTCCACGATGCGCACGTCGAACCCCTCGAAGATCGCCTGGACATGCTTCGTGGCCAGCTCCGGGCTCAGCGTCGGGGCGAACCGGTAGTTCACGACCACGACGCACTCATCGGGGATCACGTTCCCGGCCACGCCGCCGGTGATGCCGACGGCGTTGAGCCCCTCGCGGTACTCCAGCCCGTCGATCACCACCCGCGACGGCTGGTACTCCGCCAGCCGCGCCAGGACGTCGGCGGCGGAGTGGATCGCGTTCCTGCCCAACCAGGAGCGCGCGCTGTGGGCGCGCCGGCCGGCCAGGTGGATCTCGGCGCGCAGGGTCCCCTGGCAGCCGGCCTCCACCCCGGCGTCGGAGGGCTCCATCAGCACCGCGAAGTCGCCGGCCAGCAGGTCCGGGCGGGTCTCGGCGAGGCGCTTGAGCCCGTTGTAGCGCTCCTCGATCTCCTCGGCCTCGTAGAAGACGTACGTGATGTCGCGGGTCGGCGCATCGACGGTCACCGCAAGGGCCAGCGCGACGGCAACCCCGCCCTTCATGTCGCAGGACCCGAGCCCGACGAGCCGCTCCTGCCCGTCGACGGTCTCGAGGTGGTGGGGCAGGTTGTCCGCCTCCGGCACGGTGTCGATGTGCCCGCAGATGAGGACCCGGTCGGGGTGCCCGAAGTCGGTGCGCGCCACGAGCGTGTTGCCGTCGCGCTCGACGGCCAGGTGCTCCGCGCCGGCCAGGGCAGCCTCGAGGGCGTCGGCGATGGCGCCCTCGCTGCGGCTCTCGCTGGGGATGTCCACCAGGTCGGCGAGCAGGGCGACGATGTCGCCGGTGGGGTCCAGGTCCATGCGCGTCTCCAATCGGTGCCCCGGTGCCGGGGCGCTGCCCTACGCTACCGACCCATGGAGCTGCTCACCTCGCCCGCGTCCGGCCTCGGCATCGCCACGTTCGCCGGGGGCGGCCCGACGGCCCCCATCCTCGACGTCTGGTACCCCCGCCCCGCGCTGTCCGCCGAGCCGGCCGACGTTGCCCACCTGGAGGACGCCTGCGCGCAGGACCCGGTCCGGGGCGTGGTCACCCGCGTGGTCAGCACGGTCATCGCCGACCTGTCCGCCCCGCCGGCCGACGTGGCCGACGCCTACCTGCGCCTGCACCTGCTCTCCCATCGCCTGGTCGCCCCGCGCACGATCAACCTGGACGGCATCTTCGGCGTGCTGCCCAACGTCGCCTGGACCTCGTTGGGACCGGTCGCCATCGAGTCCCTGACCGAGGTGCGGATGCGCGCCCGGGTCGCCGGCGAGGCGCTCACGGTGCTCAGCGTCGACAAGTTCCCCCGGATGGTCGACTACGTCGTCCCGTCCGGAGTGCGCATCGCGGACGCCGACCGCGTGCGCCTCGGGGCGCACCTGGCCGAGGGCACGACCGTCATGCACGAGGGGTTCTGCAACTTCAACGCCGGCACGCTCGGGCCCTCGATGGTGGAGGGCCGGATCTCGGCGGGCGTGGTGGTCGGGGCCGGCTCGGACATCGGCGGCGGCGCCTCGATCATGGGGACGCTGTCCGGCGGGGGCACGGAGCAGGTGTCCATCGGGGAGGGCGCCCTGATCGGCGCCAACGGCGGCATCGGGATCTCCCTGGGCGACCGGTCGGTCGTCGAGGCCGGCTGCTACGTCACGGCGGGCTCGAAGGTCCGCCTGCCCGACGGCGAGGTCGTGAAGGGCCGTGAGCTCTCCGGCGTCGCGGACCTGCTGTTCCGGCGCAACTCGATGACCGGGGCCCTGGAGGCCACCCCCCGCACCGGCCACTGGGGCGGACTGGCCGACCACCTGCACGCCAACGACTGAGAAGTGTCCCGCAGCCGGGCGCCCGTTGCCGGCACCCGACGTAGGCTGACCCCATGCGCGCCGCTGCCCTGCTCGTCCTCGGGCTCCTGTTCGGGTTCGCCGGCGCCCTGATCCAGACCTACACCGTCGCAGTGGGCTCCGTGCGGATCCCCGCAGGAGCGGTGCTGACGCTGGTCGCGGTCGTGCTCGTCGCACGTGCCGGCGCATGGTGGCAGGGCTCGCGGCTGGGGGCCATCACCTTCTCCGTCGGCTGGCTGGCCGCCACCTTCATGATGGGATCCAAGACCGGCGCCGGGGACCTGATCCTCGACAGCGGCACCCGCCCGATGGGCTACCTGATCGCCGGCACGATCCTGCTCTCGGCGGCGTGCGGCTACCCGCTGCTCCCCGCCGACGACACCCCCGACGAGCCCCTCGCCGCCCTGGCCGGGGCCGAGGGCCGCGATGCCTGAGCCGACCGCCGCGCAGTTCCGCCGTGCGACGTCGCGCTACGCCACCGGGATCGCCGTCGTGACCACCGTCGCCGACGGCGTCGACCACGCCATGACCGCCAACTCCTTCACCTCGGTGTCGCTGGACCCCCTGCTGGCCCTGGTGTGCGTGGAGCGGGACTCCCGGTTCCACGCCGCGGTCACGTCGACCGATGCCTGGGCGGTGTCGTTCCTCCCCGAGGGACAGGAGGCCGCCGCCCGCTGGTTCGCCACACGCGGCCGACCGCTCGACGGGCAGTTCGACCGGGTGGCGACCCGGCGCGCGGGGAACGGCTGCCTGCTGCTCACCGAGGGCCTGGCCGCACTCGAGCTGCGCACCGAGCAGATCGTGCCGGCGGGCGACCACGACATCCTCATCGGGGCGGTGACCGAGGTGCATGACGCCGTCGAGGGCGCCCGGCCGCTGGTCTACTTCGGATCGACATTCCTCGGGATCGGCTGACCGTCGCGGCCGCGACCACGACCTACCATTGACCCCGTGACCCTCCCCCCGGACAGCACCCCCGCGCCGCCGCGCCGTCGTGGCCGCTGGATCGCGCTCGCGCTGGGCGCCGGGGCCCTCGTGCTGGTCGGCGGGTACGTGGCGACGGTGGTCTCGGTCTCCGGCTCCGGCGAGGTCCCGGCCGGCACCACCGTGCGCGGCGTGGACATCGGGGGGATGACCACCCAGGAGGCGGCGGCCACCCTCGAGGAGGAGCTCGGCGACGAGGCCGCCGCCCCGATCCCGGTCACCGCCGGCGAGGCGACGACCGAGCTCGAGCCGGACGAGTCCGGGCTCGCGGTGGACTGGGAGGCCACCGCCGAGCAGGCCACCGGGCTGATCCTGCGCCCCACCGAGCTGCTCGCGCATCTGCGCGGCGAGGTCACGCTCGAGCCGATCACCACCGTCGACTCCGACGCGCTGGAGGCCTCGTTGGAGGCCCTGGCCGAGGTCGCCGAGGTCGAGCCCGCGGAGCCCGAGATCGCCTACTCCAAGACCGCCGAGGCGACCTACACCCCCGGCATCCCCGGCACGCTGCTGGACGTCCCCGCGGCGGCCGACGTGGTCGCGGACGCGTACTTCCAGCCCGATGCGGGAACCCTCGACCTGCCGATGACCGCCGTGGCGCCCCAGGTGTCCGAGGCCGAGGCCCAGCGGGTGTTCGCCCAGCTGGCCCAGCCGGCCGTGGCGCTCCCGGTCGCGCTCGCCGTCGGCGCGGAGGGCAGCGCCGAGATCGCCCCTGTCGACATCGCCAGGACGCTGACCTTCGACCCCGAGGGCACCACGATGGAGGCCACCCTCGACGGCGAGAAGCTCCACAAGCGCCTGCGGGACGAGCTGTCCGCCATCGAGCGCGCCGGGCCGCGACGCGACGGTGCGCATCAAGGGCGGCAAGCCCGTCGTGGTGCCCGCACGCACTGGCCGTTCCGTGGACTCCGAGGAGCTGGGCAGGGCCGTGTTCGCCGTGCTGCCCGAGACGTCACCCGACGCCCGCGCAGCGGTCGTGACCCTCACGGTCAGCCAGCCGGACCTCACCACAGCCGAGGCCAAGGCGCTGAACATCACCGAGAAGCTCTCCAGCTTCCGGCAGGCCTTCGTCCCGGCGGAGTACCGCTACATCAACGTCGGTGAGGCCGCCCGGCGCCTGAACGGCACGATCCTCGAGCCCGGCGAGACCTTCTCGATGAACGACACGGTCAAGGAGCGGACCCGGGCCAACGGGTACACCGAGGGCTTCATCATCTCCGGCGGGCGGTTCCGCGAGGAGCTCGGCGGAGGCGTGTCGATCATCACCACCGCCACCTGGACGGCCGGCTTCTACGCCGGGCTCGAGCGCGTCGAGCAGCACCCCCACGGCCTGTACATCAGCCGCTACCAGGCCGGGCTGGAGGCCACCGTGGCGTGGGGCCTGCTCGACCTCCGGATGCGCAACGAGACCGGCAACGGGGTGCTCATCACCGCGACCCGCTACACCGACGGCGTGCTGATCGAGATGTGGGGCACGAAGAAGTGGGAGGACGTGACGGCCACGTTCACCGAGCGGCGCAACTACACCGACTTCCAGACCATCTACGACGACGGTGAGCGGTGCGTGCCGTCCGAGGGCGTCCGCGGGTTCTCGATCGCGGTCACCCGGCGGCGGATCAACAACGGCAAGTCCGAGAGCACCGAGACCTTGCCCACGACCTACAAGCCGACCCCGAACGTGGTCTGCGGCCCGAAGCCCTGAGCCGCGCTCCGGCCGTGCGCCGCGCGGCCACGTGACAGGACCGACCGGCCGATCCACCACTAGGATCGGGTCCGTCGGAGTCGAGATTGGAGAGGCACCCATGACCTACGTGATCGCACTTCCCTGTGTGGACCTCAAGGACAAGGCCTGCATCGAGGAGTGCCCCGTCGACTGCATCTACGAGGGCGAGCGGATGCTCTACATCCATCCCGACGAGTGCGTGGACTGCGGGGCGTGCGAGCCGGTCTGCCCGGTCGAGGCGATCTACTACGAGGACGACGTCCCCGCCGAGTGGACCGACTACACCGCGGCCAACGCGGAGTTCTTCAACGAGCTCGGGCTCCCCCGGCGGCGCGGCCAAGCTCGGCCTGATCGCCAACGACGTGCCGCTGGTCAAGGCCCTCCCGCCGCAGGAGCACGACCACTGAGAACCCTGCCCGACTTCCCCTGGGATCGGCTGACCCCGTTCAAGGAACGGGCCGCCGCCCACCCGGGCGGGATCGTCGACCTGTCCATCGGGACGCCCGTCGACCCGACCCCGCCGGTCATCGCCGACGCCCTGGCCGCGGCGGCCGACTCCCCCGGCTACCCGCTGACGACGGGTGCGCCGGCGACGCGGGACGCCCTCGTCGCGTGGGTCACGCGCCGGCTCGGCGCCCCGGCGGGCACCGACGTCCTGCCCACGATCGGCACGAAGGAGTTCGTGGCCTGGCTGCCCACGCTCCTGGGGCTCGGACCGGCCGACCGGGTCGTGATCCCCGAGCTGGCCTACCCGACCTACGACGTGGGCGCCCGGCTGGCCGGGGCCCAGGTGCTCGTCGCCGACTCGCTGACCGCCATCGGACCGGCGCGGGTGTCGCTGCTGTGGCTGAACTCCCCCAGCAACCCGACCGGCAAGGTGCTGCCCGTCGACCACATGGCCAAGGTGGTCTCGTGGGCCCGCGAGCGCGGCGTCCTGGTCGTCTCCGACGAGTGCTACTACGAGCTCGGGTGGACCGAGCAGCCGGTCTCGGTGCTGCACCCCGACGTGTGCGGCGGCGACCCCACCGGCGTGATCGCCCTGCACTCGCTGTCGAAGCGCTCGAACCTCGCCGGCTACCGGTTCGGGTTCGCCGCCGGCGACCCCGCGGTCATCGCCGCGCTGCTGGAGGTCCGCAAGCACGCCGGCATGATGGTGCCCGGCCCGGTGCAGGCGGCGGCGATCGCGGCGCTGGGCGATGACGCGCACGTCGTGGCCCAGCGCGCCGTGTACCGGGCACGCCGCGAGGTCCTGATCGCCGCCCTGACCGCAGGCCGGCTTCCGGATCGACGAGTCCGCCGCCGGCCTCTACCTGTGGGCCACCCGCGGGCGAGCCGTGCTGGGACACCGTGGCCTGGCTGGCCGACCGGGGGATCCTCGTCGCCCCCGGCGAGTTCTACGGCCGCGCCGGCGCCCAGCACGTCCGAGTCGCCCTCACCGCCACCGACGAACGCGTGGCCGCCGCCGCCGAGCGCCTCACCCCCTGAGCCGGTCCGGGACCTCCGGCCGCGCCGCCCGTCGCTCACGCCTCGCCGCACCTCCCGTAGCCGCGCCCGCACCGCGCCGCCCTCGGCCCGCCCGTCGGAATCACGCGGGTCTGCTGGCGGCGACCGCGCGATCGCGCTCGGATCTCGACGAACACGTCGACTCGACCCCGACGCGATCCGCGGCGGTGCCTGCGGCGGGCGGCGTGCGGCGGGGGCGGCGCGGGGGGATCTCCATCCTCGCACCAGTTCCGGTGGATAGGGACCCGATCACAGGACGCCGCCCCCGGACCTTGCACCAGTTCCGGTGGAAAGACCTGGCTCGAAGCAGCCGGGAACCACCGCTTCTGGTGCGAGGTCGGTCCGCCGGTGGCCACCGAGTAGGCGCTTACCACCGGAACTGGTGCGAGGTCCGTCCGTTCGGGCGGAATCAGCCTGTGCGGGCCTCGAGTGCGGCGCCGACGCGCCCCATCACCTGCGCGGGGCTGCGGCGGATGTCCCGGTCGCCCCAGCGGACCACCCGGTAGCCCAGCTCCTCGAGGTCCTCCTGCCGCCACTTCTCGGACCTCAGGTCCTCCGGGGTCTGGTACTTCCCCATGCCATCGGCCTCCCCGATCACCATCGCCTCCTCCCAGAGGAAGTCCGGGTACACATCGCCTCGCGGCGTGCGGATCCGGACCTGGAGCTGCGGCCGGGGGAGTCCGAAGAGAACCATCTGGCCGAAGCTGAAGGACTCGAGTGGGGACTCCCGACGCGGGTCGGTCAGCGCGACGTGCCTCCAGCAGACGATGACGCGTGAACTGCGTGGCGGCGCGCTCAGCCGCCTCGCGCAGCGGGCTGACGGCTGCCACCAGGCTCTGGGGGCGGGTGTAGTGCGTTCGCACCCTCGATTCGCCGACCGCGTCGATGAGCAGCTGCCGCGCCGCCGCATCCAGGACGACCAGCGCCGCTGGCAGTGACGGCTCCACCGCCGCCACGTCCACCGCCGTCCGCGCCATGGACGTGACCAGCAGACCGCTCGGGTGAGCGACTCGATGCTCGGCCGGAAGATCCCGCGCGGCGACGGCGAAGACCTTGCCGGCCAGCGACCGCACGTTGGTGCCGCCCCGGGACGATGAACGACACGGGATCTGCCGCGGCCGTCGCCGGCTGGTCGAGGGACAACCCCCACGCGAGCGCGGCGGTCCGGTGACTGGCGATCGCCGTCGGGCGACGCAGCTGGAAGGCCATCGCCCTCTGCAGGTGCAGGCCAGCGGGGTCCCCGGCCAGCGCCTCGGCCGCGATGAACACACCCTTGGTCAACCGCACCACCCGTCCTGACGCCACTGCTGAGCGCACGACGTTGCGCGTGACGCCCAGGGGCGCGACATGGGACAGCGTGAACGGGGTGTGGGGTGGGTCCCACCCGATGGTTCGCGGCATCGGCCAACCCTGGCGGCAATCATGGGATCACGGGAATCCCCGGCGGCGGGATCTGTGGACGACGCCCGAGCCGGGGCCGGACCGTCAGTCGATGCGGACCACTCCGCGGGGGGTCAGGAGGGTGACCGCGACCAGGCCGGGGCCGGCGGGGTCGTCCTCGTCGAGCCAGGCGACGTCGACCTCGTCGAGCGGATGGTGCGACGGCTCGCCCAGCCACGTCGCGACCGCTCCGGCGACCCGGCGATGTCCAGCTGGGCGATGCGCACGTCGCGGCCGCCCGCGGAGGGGTGGTGCTCGCCGTCGGCGTCCCAGTGGACGAAGAACGGCAGCTGCGCGTCGGCCATCGTGTCCAGGACGCCGATCTGCTGCCAGCGCAGGTCGTACCCATCGGGCCGCACGCGGTGGCCCTCCACGGCCTGCCGACCCAACCGCGCCTCGACCTTCGCCATGTCCGACACGGACACGACCCAGCCCATCCAGCCACCGCCCTCGTCGGCCCGCGCGCGCACGGCACGGCCGAAGGGGGCGCTGTAGGCGGCGGGGTGGTCGAGCGCGGCGACGACCTCGAGGTACGTCCCGCCGGCCAGCGGCAGGATGAAGTTGCGCGTGCCGAAGCGCGGGTGCAGACCCCCGTCGGTGAAGGTCGCACCCAGGGCGGACCCGATCCGCTGGACCGTGTCGGCGAGGTGCTCGACAGGGGCTGCGTACGAGACATGGTCGAGGCGCATGGCCCCATCGAACACCGTGCCCGATCCGGCCATGGCAGGACCCCCCGTTTCGGGGCCATCAGGCCCTTGACAACGAGCCCTGCCGGGTGGGACAAGCATACCCAGTGGGGTACCTCGCCCAGCGCGGGATCCCCGACAGGAAGGCCGGCCCAGCCGACGCGCCGGCCAGTGCGTCGATAGGGTGGGTGAACCGCACGCCACCCTCGGCAGGGGAGGAACCCATGGGTAACGCGAAGCTGGTCCACGAGTCCGGGGAGTTCGAACTGGCCGAGCTCGAGGCCACCGATGGCGAGTCCGGCTGGGACACCGGGATGCTGCTCAAGGACACCGGGCACGTCGCCTACGACCCGGGGTTCGTCAACACCGCCGCCTGCCGGTCGGCGATCACCTACATCGACGGGGACGCGGGCATCCTGCGCTACCGCGGGCTACCCGATCGAGCAGCTGGCCGCCCACTCCACCTTCACCGAGGTGAGCTACCTGCTCATCTACGGCGAGCTCCCCACCGCCGAGGAGCTCAAGGAGTTCGAGGCGAACATCCAGTCGCACACGATGCTCCATGAGGACCTGCGCCGGTTCTTCGACGGCTTCCCCCGCGACGCGCACCCGATGCCCGTGCTGAGCTCGGCGGTGTCTGCCCTGTCGACGTTCTACCAGGACTCGCTGGACCCGTTCGACGCGCAGCAGGTGCACATCTCGACCGTGCGGCTGCTGGCCAAGCTGCCCACGATCGCGGCCTACGCGCACAAGAAGTCCATCGGCCAGCCGTTCCTCTACCCGGACAACTCCAAGAGCCTGACCGAGAACTTCCTGCGACTGACCTTCGGCGTGCCGACTGCCCCCTACGAGGCCGACCCCCTGGTCGCGCGCACCCTGGACATGCTGTTCATCCTGCACGCCGACCACGAGCAGAACTGCTCGACCTCCACCGTCCGGCTCGTGGGCTCCTCGCACGCCAACCTGTTCGCCTCGGTCTCGGCGGGGATCAACGCGCTGTTCGGGCCGCTGCACGGCGGGGCGAACCAGGCCGTCCTGGAGATGCTGACCCGGATCCACCGGGAGGGCCTGACCGCCCAGGACTTCGTCGCGAAGGTCAAGGACCGCGAGCCCGGGCACCGGCTCATGGGCTTCGGCCACCGGGTCTACAAGAACTACGACCCGCGCGCGGCGATCGTCAAGGCCGCGACCTACGACGTGCTCGAGCAGCTCGGCGTCAATGACCCGCTGCTCGAGATCGCGATCGAGCTCGAGCAGATCGCCCTGGCCGACGACTTCTTCGCCTCCCGCAAGCTGTACCCCAACGTGGACTTCTACACGGGCCTGATCTACAAGGCGATCGGATTCCCGCCGCGGATGTTCACGGTGCTGTTCGCCCTCGGCCGCCTGCCCGGGTGGATCGCCCAGTGGCGGGAGATGATCGACGATCCGGCCACGCGCATCGGCCGACCCCGTCAGGTCTACGTCGGCCCGACCGAGCGCGACCTGCCCCGGGCCCTGCCGCTGCCCCGGCACTGACCCGCCGCCCCCTGCGGCGCGCGACGGGGCACCCGGCCCCGCCGTTCGCCGCGACCCAGCCCGACCCGAGCGACGACCCCCGTCAGCGAACCGGCGCCGGGACGCGCAGGTCGACCTGGGGGGCCGCGGAGTCGATGACCTCGCGGATCTGCCGACCGACCAGCTCGTGGCGCTCGATGAGCGCATCGCGCAGCGCCTCGACGATGTGCCGGTTGGCGTCGAGCAGCTCGCGCGCCACCTGCTTCTGGTCGGAGAGGATCGCCTCGACCGCTGCCCGTCCCGCGGGGTCGGACAGCACCCGACCCACGAGGTTCGAGTCCGCCAGCGCCCCCTGCTGGACGGCCGCCAGGCTGACCAGCGAGCCGCCCATGCCCACCGCACCGACCATCTGCGCCGCCACGGTGGTGGCGTAGGAGAGGTCACCGCCGGGGCCGGTCGAGATGTCGCCGAAGAACAGCTCCTCGGCCACCTGGCCGCCCATGGCGATCTGGATCAGCGCGAGCATCTCGGTCCGCGAGCGGGTGAACACGTCCTCGGAGTCGCCGTGCGCGAGCATGCCCAGCGCGTCGCGGCGCTTGATGATGCTCAGCACCTCCAGCCGACGGTGCGGGGCCACCAGGTGGGCCATCGTGGCGTGCCCGGACTCGTGGGTGGCGATCAGCCGCGTCTCGTGCGGGGTGTAGGCCACCGGCTGGCCCATCCCGATCTCCTCGGTCAGGCGGGCCGACTCCACGTCCGCGCGGTTCATGGCGCCCTCGCCGCGGCGCAGCGCGTTGACCAGGGCCTCGTCGAAGAGGTGCTCGATCATCACGGGCGTGTAGCCCTGGGTGACCGCGGCGATGCCGGCGCGGACGTCGGGGTCGTCGAGGTCGGCCGTGTGGGACTTGCGGTCCAGGAAGTGGTCGATGAGCTCGAGGCGCCCTGCGCGCGTCGGGGGGTCGAAGCTGAGCCGGCGGTCGAAGCGACCGGGGCGCAGCAGTGCCGGATCGAGGTTGTCCGCACGGTTCGTCGCAGCGATCAGCAGGATCGTGGCCGCCGCCGGGACGGGGCGCTGGAGCTGGCGGTGGACGGGGAGGAACAGGTTGATCCGGTCGATGAACCAGGCCTGGATCTTCTGCCAGCCGTCCGGGGAGTCGAAGGACTGCATCTGGACGAGCAGCTCGTTGACCACCCCGCCGGTGCCCTCGGAGATCATCGGGGTCACCACCATCCCGGACCCACCACCGGTCGCCGCGGACAGGGACGTCGCCGGCAGGCCGGAGAGCCCGCCGCAGCACATCGGGGCGGTCAGGTTGGCCGCAGCCATCGGCGTCGCCGAGGAGCCGACCCCCGAGCGGGCCATCGCGATGGCGTCGATCTCCTCGATGAACCCGATCGCGCCACCCTCCTGGCGCGCGGCCTTGCGCAGCGCCTTGAAGTAGGAGCGGATCTTGCGGGCCGTCGCGCCGTAGTACATGGACTGGAAGCTCGTGGCCGACACGAACAGGAAGGGCACTCCGGCCTCGGCGGCCATGGCCTTGGCCAGGTGCGTCTTGCCGGTGCCCGGGGGGCCCTCGAAGAGCAGGCCGCGGCGGGGCGTCCCGCCCATCTCCGCGCGGAACGCACGGTTGGCCAGGAAGAGGTTCAGGGAGCGGACGACGTCGGCCTTGACCAGGTCGATGCCCTTGACGTCGGCCAGGGAGACGTCGATCTGCTCGGGGCGGTAGGTGATGTGCGGCGAGCGCCCGGCGACCAGCGTCACCCCGAGCGTCGTGACGATCATGACGCCGAAGAACACGCCCACGATCAGCAGGAACGGGTCGATCGTGGGCAGCGACAGCTCGGTCAGGTCGAACGGCCGCCCGTCGATGATCCGCCACCACATCCACAGCATCGGGACGGCCAGGACGAACGCCACCCGGCCCAGCCGATGGCCGCGCGCCCGCTCCCGGGCCGCACCCACATCGCTGGTGGCCGTGGCCAGTCGTCCCGTGCCCACCTCGTCGAGCATCGACATCTCGCACCTCCTTGTGCCTCCATGGTGGGCCACGACCACGCCCCGTGTGCGGGCATGCGGGCAGGGTTCACCCGAACGGGCGAGCGAGCCGGCGACTCTGCGTGAGGATGATCTACAGGCAGCGACGCACGGGCTGCGACAGGGCCTCCGGTGACCCTACGATCGCCTCATGGAGCTCATCGGATTCGGCGTGGACATCGGCGGCAGCGGCACCAAGGGTGCCCGGGTCAACCTGGAGACCGGGGAGCTCGCCAGCGACAGGATCAAGTTCCCGACCCCGAAGGGGTACGCGATCGACGACGTCGTGCAGACGGTGCTCGATGTCGTGGAGAAGGCCGGATGGGAGGGACCCTTCGGGTGCACGTTCCCGGGGATCGTCAAGCGAGGGGTGCTGCACTCCGCGGCCAACCTCGGCCCGCACTGGCTGGGCGTGGACCTCGCGGGCCTGCTCAGCGAGCGCGCCGGGCGCACCGTGACCGTGCTCAACGACGCCGACGCCGCCGGGCTGGCCGAGGTGGACTTCGGCGTCGCGCGGGGCCGTGACGGGGTGGTGATCGTCACCACCCTGGGCACCGGGATCGGCAGCGCCCTGTTCCTCGACGGCAAGCTGGTGCCGAACACCGAGCTCGGCCACCTGGAGATCGACGGGGAGAGTGCCGAGACGCGGGCGTCGTCGGCGGCCAAGGAGCGCGAGGGCCTGAGCTACAAGGAGTGGGCGCCCCGGCTCCAGCGGTTCTACTCGCACCTGGACTTCCTGTTCTCACCCGACCTCATCGTCGTCGGCGGCGGCATCAGCCGGAAGTCCGAGAAGTTCCTGCCGATGATCGACATCCGCGCCGAGATCGTCGCCGCCCAGCTGGAGAACCAGGCGGGGATCGCCGGCGCGGCCATGGCCGCAGAGCAGGCCTGACCACGACCGGCCTCGGACCCTGGCTCGCCGCAGGCGCCATTGCCCCGCCGGCCGGGCTGAGAGCGGCCGCGGACTCGCCGACCGGCAGCGCATGGCCCTGGCTGATCGCCGGGGCCCTGGTGCTGGTCGCTGCCGGGGCGTACGCCTGGTGGCGGCGCGCGGTCGGCGCCCGACAGCACCGGGAACCCGACGTGGACGAGCGCACGCCCACCGCCGAGACAGGTCCCGCAGACCATCGAGGACCTCCGCGCGGCGGCCGTCGCGGCGCTGGTCGCCACGGACGACGCCCTGCGGTCCTCACAGCTCGAGGTGGGAGTGGCCCGTGCGGAGTCCGGGGATGACGTGGTGGAGCCGTTCACCGCGGCCCTCGACCACGCACGTGACGAGCTGGACCAGGCCCACGGTGCGGCACGGACGGCCCAGGAGCACGCCGGCGAGGACGACGAGCGCGCGCTGCTCGAGGAGATGCTCACCCGGTGCGCCGCGGCCGGCTCGGACCTGGACGCTCTCGCCCCGAGGTTCGATGCCCTGCGGGACCTCGAGGGGCGGGCGGCCGAGGTGCTGGCGCACCTCGCGAACAACGTGACGACCCTCGATGCCCGGCACTCGGTCGCAACGACCACGACCAGGACCCTGTCCAGCCAGTTCCCGCGCGCCACCATCGCCGGCGTGCTCGACGACCTGGACCAGGCCGGCGAACGACTCCGGTTCGCGCAGGCCTGCGTCACCGCCGGGGAGCAGCTGCTGGCAGCGTCGGACCGACCGGGCGCAGCCGCTCGCGCCAGAGCCGCCGAGGAGGCCCTCGTCCAGGCGAGCATGCTGCTCGACTCCGTGGACCGGTCCCCGAAGGTGCTGGCCAAGGCGCAGGAGGCGGTCACCACGCTGCTCGCCCAGAGCGAGAGGGACATCGCCGACGCCGATCGCCTCGGCGTCTCCGATGACCTGCCGGCCAAGGGCCAGTACGCCCGCGAGACCCTGGGCTGGGCCGGCGAGGAGGTCTCCTCCGGGGGCTACGACCCCCTGGAGATGCGCAGGGCCCTGCAGGACGCCGAGGTCGCCCTCGGGCGGGCCCTGGGCGACGTCCGGCCCCCTGATGACACCCAGGAGCGGGCCCTGACGCTGCTGGCGACCGCCTGGTACGGCGCACGGGCCGCCATCCGTGCTGCAGATGAGCTGATCATGACCCGACGGGCAGCCGTCGGGCTGGAGGCGCGGGCCAGGCTCGCCCAGGCGCGGGCCCACAACGTCACCGGCACCGCTCTGGGCGACTCGGACCCGCCTGCGTCCCTGCGTCACCTGCGGGCCGCCGACGCCCTTGCCTACCAGGCCCGGACCCTGGCCCAGCAGGACGAGGCGGCGTGGCGCAACAGCCGGAGGATGTCCTCGGGTGTGGGGGACCTGGACACGGAGCTCCTGGGAGGGATCCTCATCGAGTCCCCGGCCGCACCGGCCGGCGGTCCGGGAACGGCCGCCGGCGCCGACGCTGCGCCGACGCTCGGGCCGCCCAGCTTCGGCGGCCCTGCCACGCGGGGGCGTCGTGTGGGCCACGGCGGCTTCTCGGCCCACTGAGGGCGGCCACGAGCGCTCCCGCGCCTGCGCCGCCCACCCACAAACCCTCCGCGAACGCACAGACCCTCCCCGTCGGCGCGGAGGGTCTTGTCCTTCGCGGAGGGTTTGCGCTGGGGGCCCGAGGATCGCCACCGGACCTGAGCGCGGATGTGGGCCGCCCCCCGTAGGGAACGGCCCACATCGGCGGACGGGGTCAGCTGCAGCCGACCTCGTTGTCGATCGCGTCGAGCGCCTTGCCGAAGACCACGGCGGCGGCGGTGTAGGCCGCGACCTCCTTGAGGCCGGTCTGGTCGGCGGGGATCGCGTCGATGGCCGTCTGGAAGGCGGCCTGGGCGGCAGTGACCTCCGCGTTCACGGCGGTGTCGAGCGCCTGGGCGTCGGTCTTGGCCTGCTCGCCGGCCGCCTTCAGGGCGTCCTTCTGGGCCTGGAGCGCGTCGACAGTGACCGACCCGCCCTTGACAAGCGTCTGCAGGTTGCCGAGCTCGGTCTTCAGGGCGGCAGTGCTGGTGCAGAAGGCCTCGTTGGCCGCGCCGACCGAGCTCGTCGGACTGGGCGCGGCGCTGGCCGGAGCGGAGGCGGCCGGCGCAGACGCGGCCGGGGTCTCGGTCGCGGTCTCGCTGCTCGACGAGCAGGCCGACAGCGACAGGGCGAGGGCGAGCGCGGCGGCGACGCCGGCAGTGTTGCGGAACGTGAACATGGGGATTCCTCCAGGGGCGGGGGGCCAGCCGCAGAAGCAGTCGCGACCCCCGGATATGCGGACAGCCGAACTATACCCGGGGCGCGACCGACTGGTTCACGCGCCGTTCGCGCCTCACCGCCCGTCGCACCCGTTCGCTCCTCACCGCGGCGCTCGTCCGCCCCGTTCGCGCCTTTTCACCCGGGGGCGCTCGTCCGCCCCGTTCGCGCCTCACCGGTGGGCGCCGTACCTTCACACCCCGGCGAACAGGTCCGTCTCGCGGCCCTCGTGGTCGAGCGGTCCCGCCGCCTGTCCCCGCACGAGCCGGAAGTACTCCGTCGACCATGTCGGGGACCCCAGGTTGTTGCTCAGGGCGAAGAACCCGCTCTCCAGCGAGATCTGCGTCGCGTGGGCACGCATCGCGTTGAGCTTGTTCTCGTAGAAGCCGCTGCCGTCGATCGCGGTCGTGACCAGCGCGTCGTCGATCCCGAACTGCAGGTCGTCGGGGTCCATCGCCGCGAATCCCGTGGTCTCGCCCGCTGCGCGCAGCGCCTCGATGCCCGCACGCAGCACGCCCTTCGGGAAGGCCGTCCAGTAGACCTTGGCCACGCTGTGCGCCTCGCCGAGCTCCGGGCGGAACGACGGCGCCTCGGCCAGGGCGACCCCGTACATCGCCACGCGGTGGGCCTGGATGTGGTCGGGATGGCCGTAGCCGCCGAAGTCGTCGTAGGTGACGAGCACCTGCGGACGGACCTCGCGGATGACCTCCACGAGGTGGGTGGTCGCGGCGAGCAGGTCGGCACGCCAGAAGCAGTCGGGGCGATCGTTGGGCGGGGTGCCCACCATCCCCGAGTCGCGGTAGGTCCCCGGCCCGCCGAGCAGCCGCCAGTCGGTGACCCCGAGCGCGGCCATCGCATCGGCCAGCTCGGTCATCCGGTGCTCGCCGAGGCGGTCCTCCTTGTCGGCGGCCAGGTGCGACACCTCCGGCAGCAGGATCTCGCCCTCCTCGCCCAGCGTGCAGGTCACCAGGGTGACCGAGGTCCCCGGGGCAGCGGCGTAGCGGGCCATCGTGGTGCCCGACCCGATGGTCTCGTCATCGGGGTGGGCGTGGACAAGGAGCAGGCGGTGGTCAACGGGTTCCATAGGGCCACAGGCTAGCCGCCCCACCCCCCACCCGCAGACCCTCCCGAAAGTGCAGGACCCTCCCCGTCGACGCGGAGGGTCTGACCCGATGCGGAGGTTCTGCCGACGGGTGGCGGCCGAAGGGTGGCCGGGGGCGCGGGGCGGGGTCGCCGCAGTGGGGCGCCGGCCGACGGCGGCCGGCCGCCCGGCGTGTGGGGGTCAGCCTTGGGCGAACTCGGCGCCGGTCGGGGCGTCGGGGACGGGCTGCGGCGCGCCACCGAACGTGCGGACCTCCGGGAAGTGGCAGGCGACGGCGTGGCCACCCGGTCGGGTCGTCAGGGTGGGCACCTCCTGGGCGCACAGGTCCTGGGCCTTGTAGCACCGGGTGCGGAACACGCAGCCGCTCGGCGGGTTGCTCGGGCTGGGCAGGTCGCCCTGGAGCAGGATCCGCTCGCGGGCGTCCTCGAGGTCAGGGTCCGGGATCGGCACCGCCGAGAGCAGGGCGTGGGTGTAGGGGTGCTCGGGCCGGTGGTAGAGGTCGTCGCGGGAGGCGACCTCCATGACCTTGCCCAGGTACATCACCACGACGCGGTCGGAGATGTGCCGGATCACCGACAGGTCGTGGGCGATGAAGACGAAGGTGATCTTGAACTCGTCCTGGAGGTCCTCGAGCAGGTTGACCACCTGGGCCTGGACGGACACGTCGAGGGCGGACACCGGCTCGTCGCACACGATCAGCTTGGGCTGCAGTGCCACGGCCCGGGCGATCCCGATGCGCTGGCGCTGCCCGCCGGAGAACTCGTTCGGGTAGCGGTTGTAGTGCTCGGGGTTGAGCCCGACCCTGGCCATGATGTCCTGGACGGCCTGCTTCACCCCGCCGGGAGGCGTGTGGCCCTGCACCTGGAACGGGGCGCTGACGATCGTGCCCACGGTGTGCCGTGGGTTCAGCGACGAGTACGGGTCCTGGAAGATCATCGCCATCTGCTTGCGCAGCGGCACCAGCTGGCGCTTGGACAGCGAGGTGATGTCCCGGCCGTCGAACGTGATCTGCCCGGCCGTGGGCTCCAGCAGCTTGGTCATCGTGCGCCCGGCCGTGGACTTGCCGCAGCCGGACTCGCCCACCAGGCCCGACGGTCTCCCCCGGGTAGACCTCGAGGTCGAGTCCGTCGACGGCCTTCACCGCCCCGATCTGCTTCTTGAAGATGATCCCCTTGGTGATCGGGAAGTGCTTCTTCAGCCCGGTCACCTTCAGCAGCGGCTCACCGGTGCGCTCGATGGTGCTCACGAGATCCTCCGATCCCCGAAGCGCTCGACCATGATCTCCAGCCGCCTCTCAGCCGGGATGTGGCACCGGGCCAGGTGGCCGGGCTCGGACTCCGTGAGCTCCGGACGGACTGTGTCGCACAGGCCCTCGGGCGCCTCCGCGGCGAACGTGCAGCGCGGCCGGAACACACACCCCTTGGGCAGGTTCAACAACGACGGGGGGTTGCCCGGGATGGGCACGAGCCGCTCCGAGTCCACGTCCGTGCGCGGGACGCTGGACAGCAGGCCCCAGGTGTAGGGCATCTGCGGGCGGTAGAACAGGGCCCGGTGCCCCGCCTGCTCCACTGCCCGCCCGCCGTACATGACCAGCACCTCATCGGCCATGTCGGCCACGACGCCCAGGTCGTGGGTGATCAGGACGATGGCGGTGCCGAGGTCGTCCTGCAGGTCGCGCAGGAGGTCGATGATCTGGGCCTGGACGGTCACGTCGAGGGCAGTGGTGGGCTCGTCGGCGATGATCATCTTCGGGTCGTTGACCAGGGCCATCGCGATCATCACGCGCTGGCGCATGCCGCCGGACATCTCGTGCGGGTACGCGTCGAGGCGCTTCTCCGGGTCGGGGATGCCGACCCGGTCGAGCATCTCCTTCGCGCGCGCCCTCGCGGCGGTCTTGTCCAGCGGCTGGTGGACCTGGATGGCCTCGACGAGCTGCTTGCCGATCTTGTAGAAGGGGTGCAGCGAGCTCAGCGGGTCCTGGAAGATCATGGCCATCTTCTCGCCGCGCAGCTCGCGGACCCGATCGTCGGTGGCGGCGATGAGCTCCTCGCCGTCGAGCCACACCTCACCGTTGATGGCCGTGGTCTTCCGGTTGAGCAGCCCCATGACCGCGAGGCTGGAGACGCTCTTGCCGGAACCGGACTCACCCACGATCGCCAGGGTCTGTCCGGGGCGGACGTCATAGGAGATCTGGTCGACCGCCTTGATCTTCCCGTCCTCTGTGGTGAACTCGACCTCGAGGTCGCGGACCTTCAGGAACGGCTCGTCGGTCGTGGTCATGCGAGCCTCACTCGGGGATCGATGGCGCCGTAGAGCAGGTCCACGATCAGGTTGGCGATGATGACGATCACCGCGAAGACCACGGTCGTCCCGACGATGATCGGCAGGTCGTAGTCCTGGACGGACTCGATGGCCAGTCGGCCGACCCCTGGAAGCTGGAAGATCTGCTCCGTCACGACGGCCCCACCCAGGAGGCCGGCGAAGTCCAGCCCCGCAGACGTGACGATGGGGGTGAGGCCGGCGCGGAACGCGTGCTTGCGGATGACGACCCGCTCCGGCAGACCCTTGGCGCGGGCGGTCCGGATGTAGTCCTCGCCCAGGGTCTCGAGCATCTGCGTTCGGGTCAGCCTCGTGTAGTAGGCCGCGTACACCATCGCCACCGTCACCCACGGCAGGATCATCGTCTGCAGCCACTGGACGGGGTCCTCGGTGGGGGGCACGTAGTCGGGATACGGCAGGAGCCCCCACTTGATGACCACGAAGAACAGCAGGACCAGGCCGATGAAGAAGGTGGGGAAGGAGTAGCCCACCAGGGCCAGGCTCACGATGGAGCGGTCCTGCCACCGGCCCCGCCGCAGCGCGGCGTAGATGCCGGACAGGACGCCCACGACCATCCAGAGGATGAAGGCGCCAATGGCCAGCTCGATGGTCACCGGCATGCGCTCGGCGATCAGCTGGGTCACGCACTCGCCGTTGCGGAACGAGTACCCGAGCGCAGGCGCCGGGCAGGAGAACTCGACCGGGGTGCCCTCGGCGTAGGTGCGCCCGACGAACAGCCCCTTGAACCACTCCCAGTACTGGATGTACAGCGGGTCGGCCAGGCCGAGGCGCTCCCGGTTGGCCTCGATGACCTCCGGGGTGCACGCCTTCCCGCAGGTGAGGCGCGCGGGATCCGTGGGAACGAGGGAGAACAGGATGAAGACCGCGACCGTCACGAGGAAGAGCATCAGGAGCATCAACAGGACTCGCCTGATGACATAGGCACCCATTCGAGGACTCCTCTTCCGGACGGTCAGCGCAGGTGTGAACGGGTCAGCGGGGTGGTGCCCGGTGGGGCGGCCCTTGCGGAGCCGCCCCACCGGTCGTGCGGTTACTGCTCGACGTACATGTAGGCGTAGTTCCAGGAGCCGTACGGCGCCCACACGAAGGCGCCGCCGACCTTGGAGCCGATCAATGCCCTGCTGCTTGCTGAACCGCGTCGGCACGACCACGGACCTCAGCCATGGCCTGCTTGTTCAGCTCGGCCCACGCCTGGCCCTGCGCGGTGCGATCGGCGATCAGCTTGGCCTCGTCGGAGGCCTTGGTGAACTCCGGGTCGTCCCACAGCGACAGGTTGAAGCCGCCGCCCGGCGTGAACAGCTCGGGGATGACCGTCGAGGCGTTCAGCCAGTCCGGACCCCACCCGGCGGTCATGATGGAGCCGGCCTTGTCCGGGTCCATCACGATGCCGTAGTAGCCACCCGGATCGAGCGGGTTCGGGGTGACCTTGATCCCCGCCTTGTCCAGCGCCGTCACGATGGCAGCGGCGGCCTTGTCGTTGGTCTCGGTCTTCGCGTAGTCGAACGTCAGCTCCGGCATGGGCTCGCCGGAGTCGGCGATGAACTTCTTCGCGACCTCCGGGTCGCCGTTGTCCGGGATGTTCGCGCCCAGCAGGCCGGTCCACATGCCCGAGGGCTGGTAGTCGATGGCCAGGTTGGGCTTGATCACGCCGTCGGCGAGCTCGCCGGCGAAGTTGCCACCGGCGATGGTCCGCAGGTCCTCACGCGGGTACGCGGCGGCGATCGCCTTGCGGTGCTCGACGTTCGGCACCTTCTTGGTGTTGATGGCGTGGTAGATCGAGTACGGGTCGTAGTCGTCGAAGCGACGATCCTCGAACTTCGGGTCGTTGAAGATCGCGGCCAGCTGCGCGGGATCGATGTCCAGGCCGATGGTCGTCGTCGGCTGGTCGGCACCGGAGTCAGCGATCAGGCGCTGGGTCGACACGGACTGCGGGACGGCGAACTTGACCTCGATGGTGTCCGGGTAGGCGCCGCGGCCCGAGTCATCGGTGGCCGGATCATACTGGTCGTTGCGGACCAGCTTCAGCGAGGTGCCCTTGGTGTACTCCTCGATCTTGTACGGGCCCGAGGAGAGCGGCTTGTCGTCGTACTTCTCACCGGTGTCCGCGGCCTTGGGGACCGGGGAGAACGCCGTCAGCGTGGTGGTGTAGTTGAAGTCCGCGGCCGGGTTGACGAGGTTGAACGTGACGGTCTTGCCGTCCTCGGAGCAGGTCACCGCCTTGTCGAAGAGCTCCTGGCCGGTGCCGTCGTACGGGCCCTTGTAGGCCGAGGTGCCATCGTCATCCTTGGGGATGTCCAGCATCGAGATCGGCGTACTGCGGGCCGTCGGTGATGATGTCCGTGGCGAAGGTCCGGGAGACGCCGTAGGCGACCTCGGCACAGGTGATCGGTGTGCCGTCCTCGAACTTCATGCCGTCCTTGAGGGTGAAGCTCCAGACCTTGCCGCCCTCGGACGGGGTGCCGATGTCGGTGGCCAGGTCCGGGACCAGCTTGCCGGCCTCGTTGTCGTCCGCCGACAGTGCGTACTGCACCAGGGTGCGGTTGAGGTAGCCGGTGGCGAACGCGAGGTCCTCCCCGGTGTAGTTGCGCTGCGGGTCGAGGTGGTTGAACTGCTCGTTCACGGTGAGGAAGGTGAGTGCACCACCCTTGGTGGGCTCACCCGCCCCTCCGCTCGCGGCAGCGTCGCCACCGTCCGAGCCCCCACAGGCGGCCAGCAGGAGTGCGGACGCCGCAGCGAGTGCCGCGACCTTCGCGCTCGTGGTTGCCTTGCTCATATTTCCTCCTTGTTCGGGTCTCGGCGGGGCTGCCGGACCCACTGTCCCGCCTGGGCGGGCCCGTCCTGGAGGACGGGAGTCTGGTTCATCCTCGACCCGCCCGCGGGTCGAGGGCGTCGCGCACCGCATCACCGAACAGGTTGAACACCAGCACGGTGATGAACAGCACGGTTCCGGGGATGAAGAAGTAGGTGGGCAGCACCGTGAAGGTGCGCACCGAGTCGGAGAGCATCGCACCCCAGGTGGGGGTCGGCGGGAGCACTCCGACGCCGAGGAAGGCCAGGGTCGCCTCGGCTGTGATGAATGCAGGGGAAGAGGAGGGTCACATACACCAGGATCGGCGCCCAGAGGTTGGGGATCAGCTCCTTGAACAGGATCCGCCGCGACGAGGCGCCGGTCGAGACGGCGGCCTCGACGAACTCCCGCTCGCGCAGGCTCAGGACCTGTCCCCGGACGATGCGCGCCAAGTAGGGCCAGGAGAACAAGCTGAGCAGCAGGATCAAGGCCACGATGCGTGCCGCCCCCGGGCTCGGGATCCACGTCTCGAGGCGCTGTTGCAGGGGCTGGGCCATGGCGATGATCAGCAGGAGGAAGGGGAAGCTCAGCGTGAGGTCCATGATCCGGCTGATGACGCTGTCGACCTTGCCCTTGGAGTAGCCGGCGAGGGTGCCGAGGAGGACCCCGATGACCACCACGAGGACGGTCGACGCGGACGCGACGAGCAGGGAGACGCGGGCTCCGTAGAGAAGCCGGGCCAGGATGTCCCGGCCGATCAGCGGCTCGATGCCCAGGGGGTGGTCCCAGGAGATGCCTCCCCAGGGCCCGGACGGCAGTCCGCCGTCCTGGCTCACCAGGTCCGTGTTCGGCTCGAACGGGTCGACCCCCAGCGCCTTGGTGATCAGGGGAGCGAAGAGCGCGGCGAGGAAGATGAAGATGATCACCCCGAGGCAGACCATGGCGACCTTGTCGCGACGCAGCCGGCCCCAGGCGATCTGGGTGAGCGAGCGACCCTCGACCTGCGTGGAGGCCTCTTCGGCCTCCTTCAGGTACTCCTTGCCGGCCTCATCGCTGGCGCTCACAAGCGGGATCGTCATCTACCCACCTCTCTGCTCACCACGAAGCACGGCCGACTCGGGCATTCACGGCGCAAGGGTACGCGAACGCGAACGGTATCCCGCAATGTAGGCGGTGCTGGGCGACGATGTCGCCGGAATGGCCCCCACGACGGCGAAAGAGTTACCAAACCGCAACACGATCCGGACGATGCCGGGCGGTGCGGCGCGGCGCGGCTACACCTTCCGGTTGCGCGTCTTCGCCCGCTCGGTGGCCGCCAGGGTGACCTTGCGCAGCCGGACCGTCGCCGGCGTGACCTCCACGCACTCGTCCTCGCGGCAGAACTCCAGGGCCTGCTCCAGGGACAGCAGCCGGTGCGGGATGAGCCGCACGAGCTCGTCGCTGCTGGACTGGCGCATGTTGGTGAGCTTCTTCTCCTTGGTGGGGTTGACGTCCATGTCCTCGGAGCGCGAGTTCTCCCCCACGATCATGCCCTCGTAGACCTCGGTGCCCGGGCCCGACGAACATCGTGCCGCGCTCCTGCAGGTTGAACAGCGCGAAGGCGGTGACCACCCCGCGGCGGTCGGCCACCAGGGAGCCGGTGGGGCGGGTGCGCAGCTCGCCGTGCCAGGGCTCGTACTTCTCGAACACGTGGTGCAGCAGCCCGGTGCCGCGGGTC
>CAVSQK010000023.1:0-109702 GCA_963729885.1 uncultured Actinomycetes bacterium | reverse complement strand
CCGAGCCGGTCAGCGCCAACACCGAGCGGTTCGTGCGCTCCCTGTGGTCCCTGGACCGGGAGCTGGCCTACTCCCGGCACTACCCGGCGGTCTCCTGGGGCACGTCGTTCTCCCGGGACGCCGCCCGGGTCGGCGCCTGGCATGCGGCCAACGGTGACCCCGAGTGGGCGCGCCGCCGGGGAAGGGTGCTGTCCCTGGTCGCTGACGCCGACCGGCTCACCGCCCTGGCCGACCTCGTCGGGGTCGGGTCGCTGCCGGGTCCCGAGCGCATGGTGCTGCTCGCCGGCCGGCTCGTGCGCGAGGTGGTCCTGCAGCAGAGCTCGCTGTCGCCCAACGACGCCGTGTGCTCCTCGGCGAAGGGGGCCGCGCTCGTCGACGCGGTCCTGGCGATCCACGACCGCTGCCTGGCGCTCGTCGAGGGCGGGGTCCTGGCCTCGCTGATCGAGGAGGTCGACTGGGGCCCGATCGCGCGGGCCCGCGACGAGACCGGCTCGCAGGATGCTGCCGGCGTCCAGTCGCGTCGCGATGTCGTGCTGGCCGCCCTGGACGCCCTGGAAGCCGGCAGGGGGATGTCATGACCCGGTGGGGAGCGGTCGAGTACACGTCGGTCACGGGGTTGCGCGGTCCGCTGCTGGTCGTCCGGGACGTGCGCGGCGTCGGCTGGGACGAGCACGTCACGCTGCGCACCGACGAGGGAGAGGAGCGCCACGGGGTCGTCCTGGAGGTCGACCGCGACCTGGCGGTCGTCCAGGTGCTCGAGGGCACCGCGGGCCTCAGCCCGCAGCGGACGCGGGTGCGCTTCGGTGGGACGCCGCTGCAGATCCCCGTGGGCGAGGCCTGGCTGGGCAGGGTGTGCAACGGGCGTGGGGCGCCCCTCGACGGCGGTCCGCCGGTCACGGCCACGCAGTGGGTTGCCACGACCGGGGCGCCGCTGAACCCGCTGATGCGCGAGCCACCGGCGGACGCCGTCCTCACCGGCATCTCGGCCATCGACGGCCTGGCCACGCTCGTGCGCGGCCAGAAGCTGCCGGTCTTCTCGGTCGCCGGGCTTCCCCACCTGGAGCTGGCCACGCAGATCGCCGCCCAGTCCAGCGCCGGCGGGGAGCCGTTCAGTGTCGTGTTCGCGGGCATGGGGCTGACCCACGCGGATGCCGCCGCCGTGCGCGACGGCCTCGAGGAGCGCTCGCGTGCCGGCGAGCTCGTGCTGCTGCTCAACACCGCCGACGACCCGGTCATCGAGCGGATCCTGACCCCCCGGATCGCGCTGACCGTTGCCGAGCACCTGGCCTTCACCGTCGGGCGGCACGTGCTCGTGGTCATGGGGGACATGACCAGCTACGGCGAGGCGCTGCGCGAGGTGTCGGCCGCCCGCGGGGAGATCCCGGCGCGGCGCGCCTACCCGGGCTACCTCTACAGCGACCTGGCCTCGCTCTACGAGCGCTGCGGCCGGGTGCGCGGGCTCCCGGGGTCGGTGACCATCATCCCGGTCCTGACGATGCCGGCCGGTGACATCACCCATCCCCTGCCCGACCTCACCGGGTACATCACGGAGGGCCAGCTGGTCCTCACCGCCGACCTGCACTCGCGGGGGGTCTACCCGCCGATGGATCCGCTGCAGTCGCTGTCCCGGCTCATGCGCAAGGGCGCCGGGGCGGGCCGCACCCGCGAGGACCACCCCGACGTCGCCGCGCAGGTCCTGGCGGCACTGGCCCGGGCGCGGCAGGTCCGCGAGCTGGCCGACCTGGTCGGGCCCGAGACCCTCAGCGGCACCGACCGGCGCTACCTGGCCTTCGAGGCTGCGCTGGAGGAGCGGCTCCTCGATCAGGGGCACGGCGAGGACCGGTCGCTGGGGCGCACGCTCGACCTGGCCTGGGAGGTCCTGGGCGTGCTGCCCCGCCGGGAGCTCACGATGCTGCCCCAGGAGCTGATCTCCCGGTACGCCTCAGCGGGCACCCCGGATGGGGGGGCCGGCTGATGGCGACCAGGCTGCGCGGGCTGCCACCCGGACGGGCTGGCCTGACCTGGCTGGCGCGGCGCCGCGACGTGGCCACCCGGGGCGGGGACCTGCTCGAGCGCAAGCTGCGGATCCTGCTGGCCGAGGAGCAGGACTACGCCATGCTGGCCGAGCGGACCGCGGCCGAGTGGGCCGACGCCGTCGCCGACCTCGAGCGCTGGATGCTGCGCGCGGCGATGATCAGCGGCGAGCGCGGGACGAGGCTGGCCAGTGACGGCGGGTCGGGCGAGGTCGAGGTCACCTGGACGCTGACCATGGGTGTGCGCTACCCGTCGTCGGCGGCGTGGTGGGCCCCGGAGCGCCCGGTCGGGGCGTTCCCCCCCGACAGCACCGCCCTCATCCATGCCCGCCCTGCCGCCGAGCGGGCGGTGCGCGCCGGTGTCGACCATGCCGTTGCCGTGGCTGCCCACGAGGCGGTGCGCGCGGAGATCGCCACCACCCGGCGCCAGCTGCGGGCCCTGCGTGAGCGCTGGATCCCGCGGCTGGAGGCCTCCCACGCCGGTCTCGTGGTCGCCCTCGACGACCAGGAGCACGACGAGCACGTCCGGCTGCGCTGGGCCGCCGACCCCACCTCAGCAGGAAGGGCACGACCATGATGCGGATCCTGCTCGCCGTCACCGACTCGCCCGCCGGTCTGGCCGCCGCCCGGGCCGCGATCCACTTCGCGAAGCAGTCCGGTGGTCAGGTCCGGGCGGTGCACGTGCTCGGCGAGCCGGGGGCAGCGGCGGGCCCGCGACGCGGTGCCCCACGGGCCGAGGCCGACGATCGCCGGTCGGCGGACTCCGCGTCGGTCCTGGGCTATGTCACCGGGCTCGGGCAGCGCGCCGGTGTGGCGGTCGAGGCGCTGACCCTCCACGGGCAGCCCGCGAGGGCGATCCTCTCCCAGGCGTCGGCGTGGCAGGCCGACGTCATCGTGCTCGGGCGCTCCGGGGTCCGCCACGTCGGCCAGCCGTTCGTCGGCTCCCAGGTGCTGCACGTCCTGGAGTTCGCCGAGGTCCCCGTCGTGGTGGTCCCGGCCTGAACCGGGCCACGCATCCACAGGTGAGCGGAGGGCGTTCCTGCAGACCCCTACTCCTTGACGATCCGCCCCTCGCACCACGGGCCCGACCGGCGAGTTGGCCGTGACGTAGTCCACCGCCACCTCCAGGAGGTCGTCGCCCGGTTGCAGGACGTCGGTGCCCTGGTCAGGACCGTGTAGCCGTCGCCGCCGGTGTACATGAAGTCGTTCGTGACGATGCGCACCGTGTCGGCCGGTCCGATCGGGGTCTGCGGGCCACCGATGCCCTCCGGCGTCTTCCACATGCCGGTCACCACCGGGGTGGTGCCGGTGCAGGTGTAGGTGGCCCTGAGCCCGGAGATCTGCGGGAAGCGGCCGGTGGCGATCGCCGGGTTGCAGGAGGGCGAGAAGCCGTTGAGGAACGCCTGCTCGAGCTGGGCCCCGGTGTACGTCGCGATCACGGTCCGGTTGCCGAACGGCAGCACGGCGAACATCTCCCCCCAGGTGATCTCGCAGGGCTGCTCGCCAGCGGACGGCGGCGCGCAGTTGAGGTCGGCGCGCAGCCCGCCGGAGTTGGTGAGCGCGGCGTCGATGCCCGGGTACTTCAGGCGCATCGCATCGGCCACCATGTTGCCCATCGCCGACTCGAACAGGCGGGTCGGGGCGCGCTTGATGTCGAACTGCTGGGTCCGATGACCTGGTTGCGCAGGACGGCGGTCTGGGCGTTGGCCTCGTCGACGATCGCCTGGACATCGGCGCGCTTGGCCACGCCGAGGTTCTTGGCGACCCGTGTGGCCGTCGCCGCCCAGGCGACGTCGCCGTCACGGACCATCAGCTGGGCGACCGAGTAGCTGGCGCCGGCGTTGAGCCCCTCAGCCACCGGATGTGGCCCGCGCTGGTATTGGCGATCCGGTGGGTGTGCCCGGCCAGCACGAGGTCCACCGTGGTGTCCTGGAGCTGGTCGACGATGTCGACGATCGGGCCCTCCCACGGCGCCGGCGGCCGTGCCATCCACCGCGTTCTGGCCGAGGGCGGCCCCCTGGTGGATCACGACCACCTGGACCATGACCCCCAGATCCTTGAGTCGCTGGGACTCGGCGTCGATCGACTCGGCCTCGTCGAGGAACTGCAGCCCCTCGGTGGCGCCGGCGCTGACCAGCTCCGGCGTCTCCTCCAGCTCGGCGCCGATGACGCCGACCTTGGTCCCGTTCACCGTGAAGACCTTTGAGGGCTTCGAGCCACGCCGGGCCGCTCGGCCGGTCGCGTCCTCGATCGACGTTCGTGGCCAGGAACGGGAAGTCCGCCCGGTCGATGTGCTGCAGGAGGCGCGGGATCCCGTAGTCGAACTCGTGGTTGCCGCAGCTGGTGGCGTCCAGCCCCCAGGCGTTCTCCACGTCGATGGCCGGCATGTCATCGAGGAGCCCGGAGTTGGCCGGGGAGGCCCCGACGTTGTCACCGGAAGCGAGCAGCAGCCGTGACCGGGCAGCTGCTGCCAGCTCCGCGTCGAACATCGTCGCCAGCTGGGCCGCCCGCCGACCGGCGTGTTCCTGCCGTCGATGGTCATGGTCGTCTGGCTCGAGCTGGCCGTGGAAGTCGGTCAGGCCCGACGATCGAGATCGGCTTGTAGCTGGGACCGCCCTTGACGACCTCGGTCAGCACCCGGCCCTGGCTGTGCTGCGGCTCGGGGACGCCGAGGATGAACGCGAGGGTCGGCGCGAGGTCGATGGTGCTGGCCGTCACCTGTGCCCTTGGCGATGCCCGGCGCCGCCGGCCAGGAACGTCGCCCGCATGTTGATGTTGGCGGCGAGGTCCTGCACGTCGGGCACGTAGCCGTGCTGCCCGAAGAACGCCGAGCGCGCCACGAGCGTGCCGGGGGTGGCCGCGTCGAACTGGTACGGCGGGTAGGCGAAGACGACGAGGTCACCGGTGCGCGTCGGGTGGGCCATGTCGGAGGTCGAGCCGGGGCCGTTGGGGATGTAGCGGGCCTCGGCCTTGGTGTAGGTGCGGTCGATGAGCTTCCAGCCCTCCGGTTGTCCGTCCCCGGTCCAGTCGTTGGGGTCGGTCAGGGCCAGGAACGCGGCCTTGATCTGGGCGACGGTCGCCGCCTCTGGTTGCGGCGCCACCTGCTGGAACCCGCCGCCGGCCGGGTCCCGACCGGCGAGGTTGAGGTAGACCTGCACGGTTCCGCCTGCGAAGCACGCCTTCGCCTTGCCGATGGTCTCACCGGACGCCGGGCGGCAGTTGGAGGTCTGCGGCCTTGGAGAGCAGGCCGAGGTCCACCAGGACCTTGCTGGCGTCGATCGCCAGGAACTGCGGGGCGAAGCCGTGGTCCGACGCGACGAATGTCGTCGGGTTGCGGCCCATGAGGGAGCGGGCCAGGGTCAGCGTCGCGTCCGCGCCCCGATAGGCCTGGCGCAGGAAGGCCGAGCGCTAGCGACCCGGCCGTCCGGCGTGCCGTTGACCTCGACGTCGTCGTAGGCCGGGTTCGGCGTCGCCGCCCGGGAGCGTCGGGGTGACCAGGCCGAGGAACTGGTGCTGGAACTCGTCCGTCGTCGGGTAGCCGGCCAGCAGCAGGTCGGGCTTGTAGGTCTTCACGACGTACTCGAGCATGGGCGTGTTGGACGTCGACCAGTAGAGCCCCTGCTGGACGTAGGTCTCCTCGCTGACGATCCCGGCCTCGAGGATCGCGAAGTCGGCGGCCGTCGAGGTCGGGAACCTCGCCGCGAGGTACTCCTCGAAGTCCCCGGTGAACCCGGGCTCACCCGGCCACCCGGCCCACGTCGCCGTGGCGCGGGAGACCGAGGTGTGGAACAGGCGGACCTGGGACAGGTCGGCGGTGAGCTCCTCGACCTTGACCAGCATCCCGGCGGTCTTTCCGGCGAGGGCCCCACCGCATGATCGTCACCTTGACGTCGGCCCACTGGCCCTTCGTCAGGGTGCCGCGTGCATCGGGTGCGGCGCCGCTCTTCGTGGTCGACAGGAGGACCTTGTCGTAGTCCGTCGAGCCGTTGTTCGGTGGAGTCGAACAGGTAGGCGTTCAGGCCGTACTTGTCGGCCCCGAAGTCGAGCACGCGCAGGCGCATCTCCTTCGCGGGCGATAGCTGGCCGGGACGTTGGTCCAGCCGACGGCCGGCCACCGGCGCCGCCCCGGGAAGGGCGCCTGCCCGGCGAACCCGGCCGGGTGGTCGAACTGCAGCCCGAAGGAGGCGACGAACGCGGCGTTGTCAGCGGGGCGATGTAGTTCGTGGCCACCCCGCGCCCGGAGTAGAAGGTTCGGAAGTCGATCGTGGGGCCGTTGATGACGCCGTTGCGGCCGCCGGCCCACTCGACCTGCGCGACCTTCAGGCCACCGCGTTCCGCGCTCTGCGCGATCGTCTCGGCCTGCAGGACCCCGGCGTCGAAGGAACCGGTGCGGTTGGCGAACGGCGCCCCGTTGATGTGGAACGTGTTGTTCGTGGACCCGGTCACCCCCGGCGAGGCACCGGTCGCGAGGCTGTACCACCCGGCCCCCGTGTTCGGGGGGGCCTGCGTGAGCAGCCCGTCGCCCGCGGCGCTCATGCCCTTGCTCAGGAACGAGGCCATCGTCGGCACGTCGCCGGCTGCGGCGTACTTCGCCACGAGATCCTGTCGGAGTCCGTCGGCGGCGAAGAAGACGGTCCCCCCGCCGCTCCCGGCGCTGGGCACGCTCGGGCTGGCAGCAACCGACGCACCGGCGGCCACGGGCGCGAGCGCGGCGACCAGGACGGTCGATGCGGCGACGGCGACGGCGCGGGGAACACGGTGGGAAAGGATCGACACGGCGGAACCTCCTGGGGTGGATCCTGGCTCCGAGGACTCGGCGCCCGCAGGACGAGGGCACTGCGACCTGCACCGTCGGCCTGCGCTTCGACGACGCTATGGGGTTGCGTGGAGGCCCGTCAATCCCTGGGACGAAGTGGATCCCGGCCTGATCGGGCCCGGCCCCCACGGGTCGCCTACCGTGGGGCCATGACCGACTTCACCCCGCAGATGGCCACCGACTTCGTGCACCAGGCAGTCCCGGCGATCGGCCGGCTCGGGGTGGTGGTCGAGGCCATCTCCCCGGGCGCCGTGGACCTGCGCGTCCCGATCGAGGGGAACGCCAACCACATGGGCACCATGTACGCGGGCGCCCTGTTCGCGCTGGCGGAGCTGCCCGGCGGCCTGATCCCCCTGGCCGTGCTCGAGCCCGGTCGGTACACGCCGATCGTGACGGCTCTCGAGATCCAGTTCCTCGCCGCCGCGCGCACGGACGTGACGCTCGTCGGCGCGGATGGATCCGCAGGACCTGCGGGCGCTGGGAGCCCAGGTGGATGCCGAGGGCCGGGCGGACTTCACCCTCGAGCTCGTCGGCCGGGACGCCGATGGCCGGACGGTGATCACGAGCACGGGCCACTACCAGCTGCGGCCGAACCGCAGCTGACGGACGCGGGGCCACCGCGCCGTCGCCGGCCTCGTCGCCCTCGACCTCAGGATCCGGCAGCCCGGTCCGCCCGCTGGTGGGCACACGCGATGACCGCAGCCAGGTCGAGCCCGTACGTCGGCCCGTCGCCGGCGGCGTAGCCCTCGAGGTTGGCTGCCCCCCGTTCGAGGAGGGTCGCGGCTCCGGCGGCGTTCCCCCGGGCCTCGTGCGTGAGCCCGACGCAGACCTGGGCCAGGCCCTGCCACAGCTCCCGCTCCGCCTCCGGGCCCGCCTTCCAGCGGGCCTCGAGGACCTCGTGGGCGGAGAACGGCCGGCCCTCCCGGAGCAGCGCGCGGGCCCGGTCGAGGGTCTCCGGCGGCGGCAGCGGATCCTCGGGGACCGGCTCCACGCCGGTCGACCCGTAGGGCAGCGGCCGGCCGAGGGCGTCGCGCGGGCGCTCCTGGCGGGGGCGGCCCGCGGCATCCCGGTCGCGGTCGGTCACCGCAGCGAGTCCAGCGCGTCGAGCACCCGGTCCGGGCGGGTCTCCGGGTTGACGAACGCCAGGCGCAGGACCGTCTCCCCGCGCCACGTGGTGGGCACGCAGAAGATCCTGCCCTCCAGTGCGGCACGCCGCGACCACGCCTGGTAGTCCTCGGGCCCCCACCCCGGTCGCTGGAACAGCAGCACGGACAGCTCGGGGGGCTGGACCAGCCGGAGGTGGTCGCTGGCCTCGATGCCCGCAGCCACCTCGCGGGCGATCGCCAGCGTCCGCTCGATGGCCTGGCTGTACCGGTCGGTGCCGTGGGCTGCCAGGGAGAACCAGAACGGCAGGCCGCGCGCCCGGCGGCTCAGGTGGGTGGCCAGGTCCGAGGGGTTCCACTCCTCGCGGTCGATGTGGTCCAGGTAGCTGGCCTGCTGCGAGTGCGCGGCGCGCGCGGTCTGCGGCTCGCGGTAGAGCAGCGCACAGCAGTCGTAGGGCGCGAACAGCCACTTGTGCGGGTCGACGATGAAGCTGTTGGCGCGCTCGATGCCGGCGAACCGGAAGCGGACGCTGGGGGCGGCCAGGGCGGCACCCCCGTACGCGCCGTCCACGTGCATCCAGACGTCGAACTCGTCGCACGCATCGCCGACATCGGCCAGGTCGTCGACGATCCCGGCGTTCGTGGTGCCCGCGGAGGCGACCACCGCGAAGACGTTCGGGTACGCGGCCAGGACCTCGCGCAGGGCGACCCCGGACATGTGCCCCTCGGGGGTCTGGGGCACCTCCACCACGGCCACGTCCATGGCCCGGGCCGCGCCGCGGATCGAGGAGTGGGCGTCCGAGGTGCAGGCCAACGCCCACCCGGCGTCCGGACGGTAGCCCCGGCGGGCCAGCATGGTCGCGCGGGCGGTCACCAGGGCCGAGAGGTTGCCCATGGTGCCCCCCGAGACGAACGTGCCACCGGCGGTGTCGGGCCACCCCAGCAGGCCGACGAGCCACGCCAGCGCCTCGTTCTCGGCGTGGATCGCGCCGGCACCGGCCTCCCACATCCCCGCGAAGATGTTCGCCGCGCTCGTGGCCAGGTCGAAGGCGACGGCGGTGCGGGTGGGGGCGGCGGGGATGTAGGCGAGGTTCAGGGGATCGTCCTGGGCTCGCGTCGCGGGGACGAGCACGCGATCGAAGATGCCCAGGGCCGACTCCCAGCCGATCCCGTCCGGCGTCACCGCGGGGCCGGCCGCCGCTGCCAGCTCGGAGGCGGGGCGCGCGGTGGTCTTCGGGTCGCTGGCATGTGCGACGCGGTCGGCGACCCAGCGCAGCACCCCGTCGACGGCCGGGCGCTCGTCGCCCCAGAACGGGTCGTCGGTGTCGGTTGTCATGCGGTCATTCTCGCGTGTCGCTGGTCCCTGCGGCTCCGGCGCTGCGGCGTGGGGGTCGCAGGACACCGAGCAGATCACCGTTGAGGGTCGCGATGATCCGGTCGATGACCCCGAAGCTCATCGCGGGCGACATCATCACGAAGGCGCGCAGCGGCAGTCCGACCAGCACCGCGTCCACCATGTCGTCCATGTTGCCGGTCTCGGTGTCGGCGAACTTGCGCTGGATCCCCCACCGCATCGCGGCCACGAGTCGCCGGCCCAGGACGCTGGTCTCGAGGTCGGCCCCGGTCGAGTTCCGGGTGAACGGGCGCTGCCCCGGCGGCACCGGGATGGGCCGGCCCAGGAGTGCTTCGAACTCCGCGTCCGTGGCCACCGGCCCTTCCGGGACCGGCGCCGCGGTGATGAGGTCGGCGGACTCGATGTGGACCGTGACGCTCCCGCGCACGTCGGTGGAGGACGCCCCGACGAGGATCTCGTACTCGCCGGCCTCGACGAGCCAGTCGTCGGCTGCCACGTCCCAGACCGCGAAGGACCGCCGCCCGAGCGGCACCTCGGCGCGAGCGGTCTGCCCGGGCTCCAGGCGCACCTTCGCGAACCCGGCGAGCTCCTTGGCCGGCCGCGGGAGCGTGGACTCCACGTCCCGGACGTAGACCTGCACGACCTCGCTGCCCGCGCGGGTCCCGGTGTTGGTGACGTCCACGGCCACGAGCAGGTCGGTGCCGGTCCCGGTGATGTCCACCTCACCGTAGGAGAACGTCGTGTACCCCAGGCCGTGCCCGAAGGGGAACCGCGCCGGGACATCGTCGGTGTCGTGGAAGCGGTAGCCCACGTGGAACGTCTCGCGGTACTCCACCTGGCGGGGTGGCCCGGGAAGTTCCGGTCCGAGGGGAGCTGCGCCACGTCGAACGGGACGCTCTCGGCCAGCCGGCCACCGGGTTCGGCCGACCCGAGCAGCACCTCGGCCAGCGCGGAGCCGCCGGCCTGCCCGCCGAGGTAGGCCTCGACCAGCGCGGCCGGTCGGTCGGCCCACGGGATGTCCACGGTGCCGCCGTTGACCAGGACCACCGCGGTGCGCGGGTTGGCGTCGAGCACGACCTCGGCCAGCTGGTCCATCCCCGCCGGCATCCCCCACTCGGCGCGATCCCTGCGCCTCGGTCTCCAGCCGCGCCGGCAGCCCGACGACGAGCACGACCCGATCGGCGGACCGGGCGACGGCCGCAGCCTCGGCCATCAGGGCCGGGGTGGTGTCGCCGGTGACCGGGTCGTAGCCGGCGGCGAAGCTGACCTCGGCCCGGCCCGCGGTCTGCTCGGTGAGTGACTCGAGCAGGGCGTCGACCCGGGTGGGGTTGACCTTCGAGCTGCCCGCGCCCTGGTAGCGCGGGTCCACCGCGAACGCCCCGATCACGGCGATCGTGCCCTCGGCGGGAAGCGGCAGCAGGCCGTCGTTGGTCAGCAGGACCGTTCCCGCGGCGGCGGCGCGACGGGCCAGGGCGTGGTGGGCGTCGAAGTCCGGGGTGGTGGCGGGGGTGGCGTCCCGGAGGTCCGCCCAGCGCAGGGCGAGCTCCACCACACGCGCCGCGGAGCGGTTCACGTCGGCCTCGGCCAGTCGCCCCTCGTGGACGGCGGCGGCGATCTCGGCATCGAACGCCCCGGACCCGCCGGGCATCTCCAGGTCCATCCCGACCGCCAGGCCCGCGACGTGGTCGTTGGTGCCGCCCCAGTCGGACATCACCAGGCCGTCGAAGCCCCACTCGCCGCGCAGCACCTCGCCCAGCAGGTGCTCGTTGTCGGAGGCGAACTGGCCGTTCACCTGGTTGTAGGCGGTCATGAGCGTGGCCGGGTCCGAGGTCTCGACCACGATCTCGAAGCCCCGCAGGTACAGCTCGCGCAGCGTGCGCTCGTCGACGATCGTGTCGATCACCATCCGGGCGGTCTCCTGGTTGTTCGCCGCATAGTGCTTGGGGCATGCGGCCACGCCCTCGGACTGGATGCCGCGCACGAGGGCCGCGGCCAGCGTCCCGGACAGGTACGGGTCCTCGGAGAAGTACTCGAAGTTGCGCCCGCATCGCGGATGCCGCTTCAGGTTCAGCCCGGGGCCCAGCAGGACGGCGACGTCCTCAGCGCGGGCCTCGCGCCCGAGCGCGGCCCCGACCTCCTCGAGCAGGGCCGGGTCCCAGGTGCAGGCCAGGGTCGCGGCCACGGGGAAGCACGTCGCGGGCACGGCGTCGTTGAGCCCGACATGGTCGGCGTCCCCGGCCTGCTTGCGCAGCCCGTGCGGCCCGTCGGTGAGCATCACCGAGGGGACCAGCCCCTCGACCGCCTCGGTGTTCCAGAAGTCGCGCCCGCTGAGCAGCCGGATCCGGTCGGCCAGCGGCAGGGTGGCCACGATGGCCTCAGCCCGTTCCCGCGGGGACAGGGGGGTGGGGTGCTGGGTCTGCGACATGGGAACCTCTCTCGCTGTGCCGTGCGACCCCCCGACCCTAGCCAGTCAGGCCCGCTGACCCGGCGCGATGCCGCCCTGGTCGGCGGGCAGCGGGGCGGCGACCGAGCTCAGCAGGAGGCTCAGGACCAGGGGGCCGGCGATGGTCAGCAGGGCCATCCGGTACCCGACGTGATCGGCCAGCATGCCCAGCACGGGGGGTCCGGCGAGGAACGCGAGGTACCCGATCGAGGACACCACCGAGACCCGTGCGGCGGAGCGTGCCGGGTCGTCGGAGGCAGCGCTCATGCCGACGGGGAAGCCCAGCGCCGCTCCGAATCCCCACAGCACGATGGCGGCGAGGGCCAGGGGGAGCGAGGGGGCGAGGGCGAACACCACGAGGCCGACGAGGGCCAGCCCGGCGCACATCCGCAGCACGGGGACGCGGCCGAAGCGGTCGAGGAGGCGGGTGCCTGCGAAGCGCATGGCGGTCATCGCGGCGACGAAGATGCCGAAGGCGGTCGCGCCGACGGCATCGGAGGTCGTGAAGCCGTCGACGACGGCCAGGGCGAGCCAGTCGTTCGCGCTGCCCTCGGTCAGCGCAGCTGCCAGCACCATCAGGCCGATCAGCAGCGTGCGCGGCTCGGTCCACGCGGCCAGGGCACGGCTGCGGTGGCCCCCGGCGTCGGGCCCGTGGTCGTCGGTCGCGGTCATCTCGCCGTCCGGCAGGTAGTAGCCGGTGAGCCACGAGTGCAGCTGCAAGGGCCACCGTGGCCGCGGTGATGATGTGCCAGGGTGCGGGGACCCCCGCAGCGGCGGCCAGGGCGCCCAGTGCCGCCCCCGCGACAGCGCCCAGCGAGAACCCGGCGTGGAACCGGGGCATGATCGCCCGGCCCAGCTCGTGCTCGACGACAGTCCCCTGCAGGTTCATCGTGACGTCCCACGCGCTGATGCCCATCAGCGAGAAGAACAGGCAGCCCGCGACGACGGGCACGCTGCCCAGGGCGACCCCGATCGACGCCGATACGAGGCCGGCCGTACCGAGCAGCGCGGCCAGCCGCGTGGTCCGGCGGGTGCCCAACCGGTGGACCACCGACCCGGTGAGGGGCAGGGCGATCAGCGACCCGGCCGACCCCACGAGGAGGACGAGGCCCAGCTGCCCGGGTGTGACGCCGAGGGCATCCCGGATCGCCGGCAGGCGGCTCATCCATGTGGCGAACACGATCCCGACCACGGCGAACACACCGAACACGGCCACGGAGGCCGTACTCGCCGCCGGCGTCGGGGCCGGGCTGGTCACGTGCGTCGGTGTGGAGCGACGAGGCCCTTCGGGTCGACCTGCTCCAGGATCGCCCCGGCGATCTGCGCCAGCTGGTGGACCTGCTCGCGGGTGAGGGCGTCGATGACGTGGGCGCGCACTGTGTCCACGTGCCCGGGAGCGGTCGCGACGACCTTGTCCCACCCGGCGTCGGTCAGGCGGGCGTTGGTCGCCCGGCCGTCCTGCGGGCACGGGAACCTCTCGACCAGGCCGCGCTCCTCCAGGCGGCGGATGACGTGGGACAGCCGGGGGAGCGTGGCGTTGGTGCGGGCCGCCAGGCCGGTCATGCGCAGGGTGCGCTCGGGTGCCTCGGAGAGCATCGCCAGCACGAAGTACTCGAAGTGCGTGAGTCCGGCGTCCCTGCGCAGCTGGGAGTCCAGGACCCCCGGCAGCAGCTCGAGCACCGCGGCGAGGCGGACCCACGCGACCATCTCGTCGTCGTCCAACCACTGGGTGCTCATGGAGGACATCCTAGCGGATTAGTTGACACTACAACCAACATGCCGTAGGTTATTGGTTGTACCTGCAACTAAATCCCCTCATCAAGGAGTTCACATGGCACACGTCACCATCCTCGGCACCGGGAACATGGGCCGGGCCATCGCCGGGGTCGTCACAGCCGGCGGCAGCACCGTCCAGATGCTCGGCACTGCGGACTCAGCCGTCCCGGTCGCCGGGGAGATCGTCGTCCTGGCGGTTCCCTACCCGGCCGTCGCCGAGGTCCTGGCCGCGCGGGGCGAGAGCCTCGCGGGCCGCATCGTCGTCGACATCACCAACCCCTTGGACTTCCAGACGTTCGACTCACTGACCGTGGACGCCGACAGCTCTGCCACGGCCGAGATCGCCGCCGCGCTGCCCGACTCCCGGGTCCTCAAGGCGTTCAACACCACGTTCGCCGCCACGCTGGCATCCGGTGCCGTCGGACCGGTTCCCACCACGGTCCTGATCGCCGGTGACGACGCCGAGGCCAAGGCCCTTCTCGCCGACGTCGTCACGGCCGGTGGCCTGCGCGCGATCGACGCGGGGTCGCTGCGACGGGCCCGTGAGCTCGAGGCGATCGGCTTCATGCAGATCACCCTGGCTGCCGCGGACAAGGTCTCGTGGGCTGGTGGGTTCGGGATCGCTGCCTGAGCAGGGCGGGGTCCTGACGGCCCGGGACGGCATTGGTGCCGCCCGGGCCGTCACCCTGGGGTCGTCGCGCCGTGCAGCTCGACCTCCACGTGGGGATCGGGGCGCAGCGCCCGATCCGCCACGCCGCGCAGGATCCAGGACAGTCGGAACTGGTCGGTCGCCAGGGAGGGGGAGGCCAGGCGTCGCGGGGCGCGGAGCTGGAACGGCAGTGCCACGTGCGCACGGGGATCCATCTCGATCCGGTCGGCGATGACCTGCCGCGCCACCACCGTCTCGGCCTCCCGGGCCTCGTTGGCGGGGTTGCGCGTCGGGTCGTTGCCGATCCACGGCCCCCGGGTGACCTCCTCGCGCAGGAGCAGCTCGACCCGCAGCCCCCGGGCTGCCCCGGGCCGCAGCGGGTCCAGGGCGAGCATGCCCGTGATCGCGGCACCGGGAGCCAGGTGCCGCGACGACAGCTGCGTGAAGCGCAGGGCCACGAGCCCCCGGTCGACGGTCGTCGGGGGCTCGTCGGCGACCGCCTCCCGCTCGGACGCGCGCGAGAGGACCACGAACGGGCGGGTCGTCTCCGTCGGCGGCGAGCCGTCGACCTTCATCCGGACGCGGACCGCCCACTGGACCTGGATCAGCGACGCGGAGACCGTCCCGGGGCCGCCGGCGGGTAGCTCCAGCGAGAACGGCAGGGTCACCAGGCCTCCTGCCCGGAGCAGCCCGGCGCACGGCAGGCCCCGTGCCGCGACGACCTCCGTGGCGCGGGTGGGCACGCTCGCGGATCCGCCGTACACGTTCCCCTGGCGGTAGACGTAGCTGGTGGTCCGCACCAGGGCCACCTCGCACCCGAGGACGCCCAGGTCGCTGACGGCCTCGGCCAGCACGGCTCCGGCGAGGGCCGACCCCTCGGTCACCTGCCTGTCGGGCAGGTCGATGTCGAGGCTGATCGGGGCGGCGGTGGCGGGGATGAGCACGATGACTCCCTTCCCCGTGCATCCTCTCGCGCCCCCGATCCGGCGCAACCCCGCACCCGGGGAAGGGTGCAGGAGGTCAAGGCGGCATCAAGGATTCCGACGCCGGCCCGCCCACCTGGGTCACCGTTGAACCATGCTCATGAGTGCGAAGCGTCTGGTCGTCGGTCGTCCGCTGGATTCCGATGCTGTCGGGCATGCCACGTTGCCCAAGCGGCTGGCACTGCCGATCTTCTGCTCCGACCCGCTGTCGTCGGTGGCGTATGCGACCCAGGAGATCCTGCTGGTCCTGGCCATCGGCGGCGCGGCCGCCCTGACCCTGACCCCGTGGGTGGGCCTGGCGGTCGTGTTCCTCCTCGTCGTGGTCGTCGCCTCGTACACCAAGACCGTGCACGCCTACCCGGGCGGTGGCGGGGCGTACGCGGTGAGCAAGGAGAACCTCGGCCAGACCCCGGCACTGGTGGCCGCTTCGGCGCTGATCGTCGACTACATCCTGACGGTGTCCGTATCGGTCACCTCCGGCGTGTCCAACCTGGTGTCAGCCTTCCCGGACCTGGCCCCGCACACGCTGTCGATCTGCGTCGGGATCGTGGTGATCCTGACGGCCGTGAACCTGCGCGGGATCCGTGAGTCCGGGCGGGCATTCGCCGCCCCCACGTACGCCTTCATCGCCGTCGTGCTGACCATGCTCGGGCTCGGGCGGTACCAGATCCTGTTCGGTGACGGCGTCACAGCGGAGAGCGCCAGCTACCCCGTGCACGGGGCAGACCTGACCAGTGCGGCGCTCGTGTTCCTGGTGCTGCGCGCGTTCGCCTCGGGCTGCACGGCGCTGACCGGCGTGGAGGCCATCAGCAACGGGGTGCCGTTCTTCCGGCGGCCCCGGTCCCGCAACGCGGCCATCACCCTGGTGGTGATGGGTGCCCTGGCGATCACGATGTTCTACGGCGTGACCCTGCTGGCGACCTCGGCGGGCGTGAAGTACGCCGAGGACCCGACCGAGCTCGGGCTGCCAGCGAACTACGTGCAGCAGACGGTCATCGCCCAGCTGGGGACCGCGGTGTTCGGTGCCGGCTCGTTCGGGTTCTACTTCCTGCAGATCGCCACCATGCTGGTGCTGGTCCTGGCAGCCAACACCGCCTACAACGCGTTCCCGCAGATGGCCTCGGTGCTGGGTCGCGACGGCTTCCTCCCGCGCCAGCTCGGCCGGCGGGGGGACCGGCTGGTGTTCAGCAACGGGATCATCCTGCTGGCGACATTCGCCGCGCTGCTGATCGTGGCGTTCGACGCGTCGGTGACCCGGCTGGTGCAGCTCTACATCCTGGGGGTGTTCCTCTCGTTCAGCCTCTCGCAGTTCGGGATGGTCCGGCACTGGACCGCCGAGCTGCGCACGGCCACGTCCGGTCGGCGCGGGCTCCAGGCCTCGCGGATCATCAACTTCGTCGGGGCGTCGGTGACCTCGCTGGTGCTGGTGATCGTCATCCTCACCAAGTTCAGCCACGGGGCGTGGCTGGTGATGGTGGCGATCCCCGTGTTCGTGGCCCTGATGCAGGGCATCAAGCGCCATTACGAGACGGCCGACCTGCGCCTGTCGCCACCGGAGGGCGGGGTCCGGCTGCCCAGCCGGGTGCACGCCGTGGTGCTGATCAGCCGGCTGAACGCCCCCGCCCTGCAGGCGCTTGCGTACGCGCGGGCCACCCGCCCGAGCACCATCGTGGGCCTGCACGTCGAGCTCGACCCGGACCTCACCGGTCGGCTCGAGGCCGAGTGGCTGAACCGGGAGATCCCCGTCCCGCTGACGGTGGTGGCCTCCCCCTACCGCGACGTCACGGGCCCGGTCCTGGACCACGTCCGGGGCATCCGCCGGGAGAGCCCCCGCGACATCGTCACGGTGTTCGTCCCCGAGTACGTGGTGCGGCACTGGTGGGAGCACCTGCTGCACAACCAGTCCGCGCTGCGGCTCAAGACCCGCCTGCTGTTCCTCCCGGGCGTTATCGTGACGAGCGTGCCCCTGATCCTCGACGCGGTGGACCAGCCCGACCGCATGGTCGACATGCGCGCATGAGCCAGGGCGGGCCGACGAGCGCGACGGCGCGCTGGCGTCGCCGGCCGCTGGTCGTCGGCCTGGCCATCCTGACGATCGTGGCCACGATCGTCGTGGCCACCGCCATGCGCCCGGTGGGGCTGGCCGAGGTCCTGCTCCTCGTCCTGGTCGAGGTGGTGGTCGTCTCGCTGTTCGCAGGTCGCACGCTGACCGCGGCCACCGCTGTCGGGGCGGTCCTCGCGGTCAACTGGTTCCTCGTCCCGCCCTATGGGACGTTCCAGATCCAGGCCCAGGAGAACTGGGTCTCCCTGGCAGTGTTCCTCCTGGTGGCCGTCGGCGTCAGCACGCTGGTCGAGGTGGTCCTTCGCTCCGAGCGGGCCGCGGCAGCGGCAACGGCACGCGAGGCGGTGATGGCCGAGGTCCTGCGACCGGATTCCGCCTCGGCCGCCGACTCGTTGCGGGCGTTCCGCTCCGCCCTGGACCTCGATGACGCCGTGCTGCTGGCGCCGACCACCGGGGACGTGCTCCTGAGCAGCTCCCGCGACGGGGGCGGCGAGCGGCTCCCGGACACGGTGATCGACGTCGAGGTCGCCCCCGGGTTCCACGTGGTCGGCCACGGTGGGCAGATCATCGGCGTGAACCGCGAGTTCGCCGACACGCTGGCGACCGCCGTGGTCCGCGCGTGGGAGAGCCAGGAGCTGGTGGCCGAGCAGGAGAGGTCCGCGCGCCTGGCGGAGATCGATCGCGCTCGCGCCACCCTCCTGGCCAGCGTGGGCCATGACCTGCGGACCCCCCTGGCAGGGATGCGGGTCTCGGCCGATGCCCTGCTGATGACCGAGGCGTCGCTCAGTGAGGCCGACCGGACCGAGCTGCTCGAGGGCCTGCGCCAGTCGGCGATCCGGCTCGATGAGGTGCTCGGTGCGCTGCTGGACTCGTCGCGGATCGACGCGGGTGTGCTCCAGGTGGACAAGAGCCCGGTCGACCTGCGCGAGGTGGCTGCGCAGGCGGCCGCGCCGTGGCGCTCGCCCCGGATCTCCGTCCGCGCAGTCGAGCGTCCCGCCATCGCCCTCACGGACGCGGTGCTCCTCGAGCGCATCCTCGCGAACCTGGTGGCCAACGCCCTGACGCACACCCCGCAGGACTCACCGGTCGAGGTGGTCATCGCAGACGGGGAGGGGTGCGCCTCGGTGGCGGTGGTCGACCATGGTCCGGGGCTTGCCGCCGATTCGGCTGACGTGGGACGCAGTCGGCACGGGATGGGCCTGCTCATCGTCGACCGGCTGGCCGAGCTCATCGGCGCGGACACCGCGTACGCCGAGACCCCGGGCGGTGGGCTCACGGCCACGGTGACGGTGCCCTCGTGAGGATCCTGCTGGTCGAGGACGACCACGCGGTGCGTCGCTCCCTGGCCATCGCCCTGCGGGCCCAGGGCTTCACGGTCTTCGACGTGCCTGACGCTCACGGGGCCCGCAGGGCCGTGGGGACCCTGCGCTACGACGTCGTCCTGCTCGACCTGGGCCTGCCCGACGAGGACGGCATCCGGATGCTGCCCGACCTGCGATCGCGTCACGAGGGGCCGATCGTCGTGCTGTCCGCCCGGCGCGACCAGTCGGACAAGGTGGCTGCGCTCGACGCGGGCGCCGATGACTACATGACCAAGCCGTTCGGCCTGCAGGAGCTCCTCGCGCGGATCCGCGCGGTCAGCCGGCGGTCGGGTGTCGTTGACGTGGTACGGACACCGCGGCTTCACGGTCGACCTCGCGAGGCAGGAGGTGACCGACGCCGAGGGGCAGGTCGTCGTGCTCACGGCCATGGAGTGGGCCGTCCTCGCCGTGCTCGCGCGCGCCGGTGGTGCCCCAGTCAGCGCCGAGTACCTGCTGGCCCAGGTCTGGGGTGAGGACGAGCCCCGCCACCGCAACTACGTGCGCGTGTACATCAACACGCTGCGGCGCAAGCTGGAGCCGACACCGTCGGATCCGACGTGCCTCCTGAGCCAGCCCGGCCGCGGGTACTGGCTGCGGGTGGCCGACTGACCGCTGGGCGTCGTCATCGGCCTGAACCGACCCAGCCGCCGGGGTCGCCGGGACGCGGGCTAGTGTCGCCTGCCAGATCCCGCGAACGCCCACCCCAGCGAAGGAATCCCCGCATGAATGACCTGGTCAGCTACCACCTCGACGACGGAATCGCCACCCTGACCCTCGCCAACGGCAAGGTGAACGCCATCTCCCATGAGGTCATCGAGGCGTTCCACGCGGCGCTGGACAGGTCCGAGGCCGATCGGGCCATCGTGGTCATCACCGGCACCCCGGGCATGTTCTCCGGCGGATACGACCTGAAGGTGATGACCTCGGGACCGCAGAACGCGATCGCCCTCGTCGCCGCCGGGTCGGGCCTGGCCCGCCGGATGCTCGCGCACCCGCTGCCGATCATCGCCGCCTGCACGGGACACGCCGTGGCCAAGGGCGCGTTCATCCTGCTCTCGTCCGACTACCGCGTCGGCGTCGACGGCCCGTTCCGGATCGGGTTGAACGAGGTGCAGATCGGGATGACGATGCACCACGTCGGCATCGAGCTGGCCCGCGACCGCCTGCGCAGGTCCTACTTCAACCGTTCGGTGATCAACGCCGAGATGTTCGATCCGCAGGAAGCGGTGACGGCGGGGTTCCTCGACGCTGTCGTGGCGCCCGACGAGCTCATGCCGGCGGCCCTGGCGATGGCCGAGCAGATGAAGAAGCTCAACATGACCGCGCACGCGAACACGAAGGTGAAGGCGCGCAGGGCGTTCCTCGAGACCCTCGACTGGGCCATCGAGGAGGACAAGCGCCACCCCCTGTAGGCACCACGGCCCCCAGCGCCCAGCGCCCCCAGCGCCCCCGCCCCCAGCGCAAACCCTCCGCGAAAGGTCAGACCCTCCGCGCGGACCGGGAGGGTCTGACCCCTCGTGGAGGGTTTGGTCGGGAGGTGGAGGGCTCGGTCAGGTGGGGCGGCGGCTGGCGCGCCACGCGGCCCAGGCGCCGGTGGACCACAGGGCCCACGCGATCAGCACCGGCTGGAAGAACAGCCGGATCAGCCGTGCCCGGTCGGTGTCCAGCCCGAAGGCGTCGGTTCCCGTCACGTACTGCGAGATGTTGCCCGGGAAGACCGCGACGAAGAACGCGGCGACGATCCACCCGATCGGCACGCGGTACCGGGGCAGGGCGATGAGCGCGAGCCCGAGGACGATCTCGACGACCCCCGAGGCCACGACGACGAAGTCCGGGTCGAGGGGCACCCACGTGGGCACCTGGGCCTGGAACTCCTCGCGCTGGCGGGTCAGGTGACCGACGCCGGCGAAGAGCAGGAACGCCCCGAGGATGACCCGCGCGATCGTCCTCGGCAGCGACGAGGGGGCTGGCGAGGACGACGGCACGGGGCTCCTGGGGTTCGGATCGCTCGGGATGCGCCCCCAGTCAAACAGCAGGAGCCCGCGTCCAGCATCCCCGTCAGCCGGCCGCGGATGATCTCCTCGGCCTCGGACATGATCCGGTCGATCAGCTCCTTGCAGGTCGGGATGTCGTGGATGAGCCCGGCGACCATGCCGCACGACCACGCCCCGGCGTCCATGTCGCCCTCGATCATGATCCGCGGGTAGACCCCGGCGACCTGCTCGATGATGTCCTCGAACTTGAGGTCGGACCCCAGCTCGCGCTCCTTGACCAGCAGCTGCTCCACCGCTGCGTTGACCATGACCCGCTCGGTGTTGCGCAGCGGGCGCATGACCAGCCGGGTGTCGAGCTCGGAGGCGGCCACGATCGCGTCCTTGACCCGCTGGTGGACCGGGGCCTCCTGGGTGGCGATGAACCGCGTGCCCATGTTGATGCCGTCAGCGCCCATCGCCAGGGACGCGACCAGGCTGCGCCCGTCGGCCTGGCCGCCGGAGGCGACGAACGGGATCTCCAGCTCGTCGGCGGCCCGGGGGAGCAGGATCATGTTCGGCACGTCGTCCTCGCCCGGGTGACCGCCGCACTCGAAGCCGTCGACCGAGACGGCGTCGCACCCGATCGACTGGGCCTTGAGCGCGTGCCGGACCGACGTGCACTTGTGGATCACCTTCACCCCGGCGCCCTTGAGGTAGGGCAGGACGGCCTCGGGGTTGCGCCCCGCGGTCTCCACGACCGGCACGCCGCCCTCGAGGATCGCGCGCACGTAGCCGGGGTAGTCCGGGGAGGCCACGGTCGGCAGGAACGTGAGGTTCACCCCGAACGGCTTGTCCGTCATCTCCTGGCACCGCGCGATCTCGGCGGCCAGGGCCTCGGGCGTGCGCTGGGTGAGGCCGGTGATGATGCCCAGGCCGCCGGCGTTGGACACCGCCGCGGCCAGCTCGGCGAACCCGACGTAGTGCATGCCGCCCTGGATGATCGGGTGCTCGATGCCCAGCAGCTCCGTGATGCGCGTCCTCATGCGTGCGACCCCTTCCGCGATGGGCCGGATCGCCAGTGCAGCGGTCGCTGCGGGATCCGGGCTGGGGCCCACGCTACCGAGGCGCCGAGCGGCGGCCGACGGCAAGGGGCGGGCATCGGCCCGACCGTGCTCACCGTGCGCCTCCACGTCCGCCGGCGGTGAGCCGCCACACCGATGCCCGTCCGGGTCGGGCCTACATCATGTAGATGATCGTGTCCTTCGGTGCTTCCCTCGATGAAGAGGCCCTCGGCCTTGGCCAGGACGGCGAGGTAGCCGGGATCGGTCAGGTCTTGCCCAGCACCCCGCCTCGAACGCAGCCATGTCCTCGTAGTCCGTGAACCAGTGCACCATCCCGTTGATGCCACCGACCTGCATGCCCCATGCAGGGGGATGCCCAGCGCTTGTGTCACGTACTCGCAGATCTCAGCGGCGAAGGCCCCGGCCTCCTGGCCCTTGACCCCGGCCACGAGCGAGGTCCTGTGGAAACGAATTGCCATGATGTCCTCCTTCGGACTCCTTTCGACGGGTGAGACCCCCGTCACATCCAGAGTCCGCCGCCGGCGGGCCGGGAGTAGGGCCGAAAGGCCGTGGGCGCGTGGCGGGGTGTGACCCGGCGGCCGGGGCGGGCGGGCTCGGAGCACCGACCGGATCAGCCCTCGGCTCCGGTCCTCGGCCGCCAGGTGGCCAGTGCGCGGTCGCGCTGTGGTACCCGTCGGCCATGTAGCCGGCCCAGCGCCGGTTGTCGAGGAACTCCCCGTACAGGCCCGCTCCCTGCACGGTGGAGTACTCGACAGGCGCCAGCTCGATGACGTCGGGGACCGCGCGGAGGAGGTCGTCGAAGTTGCGGCGGGCGATGCGCACGTGGGCGCTCAACCGGGTCTGGTTGGCCACGTGCAGGACGCTGAGTGCCGAATCCCGCCAGCGCGGCTCGCGGTCGGAGACGAACCCGGGCTGGTAGAAGCCGTTGACGACGATCGCGAGGTCGCAGCGGTCATCGGCCACGAACGGATCGGATGGCAGGATGTCGATGATCCCCCCGTCGAGCCACCACCGGAGTCGAGCTCCGCGGGCTGGAACGCGAGCGGCAGCCCCACGGCCATCCGCACCGCGCGTGCGGCGGGGAGGTCGGGGTGGGAGTCCGGGCCGAGGTACTGCACCCGGTTGTCCTCGATGTTGAGGACCGGGACCACACCGGGGTGGGCAGTTCGGCGAGCGTGATGTCGCCGAGCATCCGCCGGTAGGCCTGTTCCACGGCGTCACCGCGCAGGAGCCCGACCAGCCCCGGCCGACGCGCAGCGGGGCCAGTGCCAGGCCCATCCAGTCCGGATCGACGTAGTCGCGCGGTACGCAGCGCCTGCGTCGTGGCGGCCACCTCGGCCGGGCTCATCCCCGCGGCCAGGGGCACGCCGAACATCGCGGAGCCCGAGCACACCCCGTAGCCCACCGGCTGGACGCCGGCCTCCTCGAGGGCGCGGGCCACCCCGATGACGGAGGCCAGCGCGCCACTGCCGCCCGTGGCGATGACCGCCACGCGACGGCCCTCCAGCGCCGGCAGCGTGCGGGCCCGGAACGGGGGAAGGGGTCGACCACGGGCTCGGGTCGGTCGATGGAAGCGGCAGGAGCCCGCGTCGCAGGTGGTCGAGGTAGCGCACGTCGGCCCGGGTCGCCTGGAGCACCCTCTCAGCGCGCACAGCGTGGCCGAAGTACTGATTCACGCGACCGATGTCGATGAGGTAGCTGAGCATGCGATCACCCTCACCTGTCCGACACGTCGACGCTACGCCTGCCGGCCCCCGCATGCCTGCGTGCATCGAGACCCCCGCCGCGACCGGGCGCCAACCGCGCAGCCGCCGGGCCCTCACCGGACCCGGCGGCCCTGACGGCATCAGGCGGCGGCCTTGGCCTCGACGCCCGTCTTGAGGCTGGCGAGCATCTCGTCAAGGAACGGCTCGTGCTCCTTGACGATCATCCCCTCGATGCGCCCGCCCGCGACCGGGAGCCCCACATGCCATTCGCCCTCGGCGGTCACCTTCGTGCCGCCCTTGACGGGTGCGAATGTGAAGGTCCACGTCGGATTCTCCAGGAAGAAGTGGACCTTGGCGACGATGCGCTTCTCGGGCACGACCTCGGTGTACTCCAGCCCGCCCTCCACGTGGAAGCCCAGGAAGTGCCAGTACAGGCGCGCCGAGTTGCCGACCCCGTCGGGCTTGAGATCGACCTCAGCCAGGCCCACATCCTTGGCCCTCCACAACTTGCTGATGTCCAGCGCGTAGTCGAACACCCTGTCGACCGGGGCGTCGACCGTGATGGTGCGTGTCAACTTTGCCATTTGTTTCACCCCCTTCCACCTCCCACGGTAGGCAGGAGGGAGGGGCTGGACCAGAGGCGATGGGCTCTTGCCAAGACCCGGGCGGCGAGCCCGCGGCAGGTGCCGGCCGTCGGTCAGGTGGCAGGTGCGGCGTCGACGACCACCGGCATGCGGCTGCGCCAGCGCTGCCACGTCGGGTCATCGGTGGACAGCTCGCACATGAAGTGCGCGACGTTGGCCATGCGCGTGTGGTCGGGCCGGAACAGGCTGGCGACCAGCTCGTCGTGGACGGCGTACTCCGAGACGTCGCCCTCTGTCAGGGTGTCCGGGCGCACGACCACCCACTGCAGCTGGGGGTCGGCGGGCCCGACCTCGTGGACCAGGAGGTCCGCGGCGCGCTGGTTGTCCCGCGCTGGGGGAACCGCCGCGCGCATCGCCGCCATGTAGGCGCGCTCTGCGCGGCCCCTGCGCGCGTCGGCGCGCCTCGGGCTGGTTCACCGACACGCTGCTCATGAGGATCAGGCGCACCGGCCCGGTGGCCCGGCCAGCCGCACCGGCCGCGGCGTTCGCGGGCTGGCTGGCCCCGACAGCGTCGCGCACCAGGCCCACGGCCTGCGTGACCAGGTCACGGGGCGGCCCGAAGACCCCGCGCGCGCTGATCGTGTGGCCCAGGCACGAGATGACCGTGTCGCACCCCGTCAGGTGCCCGGCGAGCACCTCGGGCGGCAGCGCGAGCAGGTCAGCCTCGACCACCTCGAGCAGGGGATCGCCGGAGGCTGCTTCGGGGAGTCGCTCGGCGGAGCGGACGATCGCGCGCACGGGCACCTCGCGCTCGAGCAGCTGTGTGAGCACCCGACCGCCGGTCCGGCCGGTGGCGCCCAGGATCAGGACCTTGTGGCTCATGACTCCTCCTGCGGGTAGTCGAAGACCTCGTCGAGGGGCGCCCGGAGCGCATGGCTGATCCGGAATGCCACCTCCAGCGACGGCGAGTACCGCCCCTGCTCGATCGCGATGATGGTCTGGCGGGTCACGCCGACCCGGTCGGCGAGCTCGGCCTGGGTCATCTCGCCTGCGGCGAAGCGCAGGACGCGGATGCGGTTGGTGACGCGGGTGGGCCGGACCATCAGAAGCCCCGGCGGTAGGCGCGCAGCTTGACGATCCCGGCGACCACGCTGGCGACGGCGAACGACAGGTAGAGCGTGTTCGCGATCCAGAAGTAGTCGTACTCGAGCATCGTGAGGATCAGCGCGACGACAGCCCCGACCGAGGCGACGTAGTACCCGACCACGTCACCGCGCCTGCTGATCTGGACGTCCCGCTCGTCCGTGCGGTCGATGTCGTCGACCGACCCCGTCCCGGTGATCTCGGCGCCGATCGCGGTCGCGACCGCCATGGCGATTGCGCCGGCGATCATCAGGACGATCGATGCGACGACGGAGATCACCAGCGGCGGCTGGTAGGCGATCTCGGCGGCCGCCGTGTCGCTGAGCTGGGGCAGCACGACGGCGAAGTAGGTCACCGGGACCAGGAACCCGACCACGACGCTGACCCACGTCATCTTCTCCTCGAATGGCATGTCGACCTCCTGTGATCTGACGCGATGTCAAAGGTTCTTGACATCCCCAATGTAAGGCGCAGATGACTCCGTGTCAAGAGACTTTGACACGCCAGGTGGCCGCCTCGAGCCGCGCGGAGGCGAGCGTCCCGCCCCTGCTGGGCCAGTGGGCCGCAGGAATACGGTGGTGTCCGGGCCGGGCTGACCCGGCGAGGCTCTCGAAAGAGGGGGCGCCGATGGGCACCGTCCTGGTGGTGGGCGGCTACGGGAACGCCGGTGCGGCGATCACGCGCCTGCTGCTCGCCCACAGCGACCACGCCGTCCGCGTCGGCGGGCGGCACCCGCATCGCGCCCAGGCGCCTCGTCGGGGAGCTGGGCGCGGTGGATGCGGCGTGGCCGGCCCGGGTCGAGTCGGTCGCGCGTGGATGCCGCGGACCGCGCGAGCCTGGACCGCGCGCTGGTGGGCGTGGACCTGTGCATCGCCGCGGCCGGGACCTCCCGCAGCGCCGGCGACCGCGGTCGCGGCTGCGGTGTCCGCGGGAGTCGACTACCTGGACATCCAGGTCGGGCACGCCAAGGCCAGGCAGATCCTGGCGATGGATGCCCGGGCCCGGGAGGCGGGGGTGACCCTCGTGACCGACGGCGGGTTCCACCCGGGGGTCCCGGCCGCGATGGTCCGCTACGCCGACCAGAGGATGGGCGGGATCGAGCGCGCACTGGTCGCCAGCGTGATCGCCGTGGACTGGGCGGCCCTGCGGCCCCTGGCCGACTCGACCGTCGCGAGATGATGGCGGAGTTCCGCGACTTCGCCTACGAGGAGTACCGCTCCGGGCGGTGGGGGTCGGCCGGCCGGCAGCCCACGTTCACGTTCCCGGATCCGTTCGGCCCCCGGAAGGCCGCCGCGATGGGGCTGGCCGAGATGCACCAGCTCACTCGCGCGCTGCCCGGGCTGCGCGACGACGGGCTTCTACGTCGGCGGGTTCAACCCGGTCGTCGACTACGCGGTCATCCCGCTGGCGATGGCCGGGATGCGGATCGCCCCTGAACGGCTGGGCCCCCCGCTGGGCCGGCTGCTGCACTGGGGCCTCCTCCGGTTCGCCCGCCCCCCGTACGGCACGGTCCTGCAACTGGACGGCAACGCGCCGGGCCAACCGTCGCGGCCGCTGATGCGGATCAGCCACCCCGACGCGTACGTCGTGACCGCCGCACCGACCGTGGCCGCAGCGCTGCAGATCCTCGACGGCACCGCCCGCCGCCCCGGCGCGCACACCCAGGCGATGCTCGTCGAGCCCACCCGGTTCTTCGCCGACCAGGCCGCCATGGGGCTGACCGTCGAGTGGCTCGCCGACGGCGGGGAAGCCAGGAGTACTACATACCGTCCGGTAGGTATTGACATACCGACCGGACGGTTCTATTCTTGGACCATGCAGACCGATGAGCATGCAGGCCCGCGAACGCAGGCGGAGCGCAAGGCGCACACCCGACGCCAGATCCTCGACTGCGCCGCCGCGGCGTTCGCCCGCGATGGCTTCGCGGGGACCTCGCTCAACGACGTGATCGCCGGGCTCGGGTCTCACCAAGGGCGCCTTCTACTTCCACTTCCCGTCCAAGGAGGAGCTGGCCGTGGCGGTCGTCGACGACCTGCGCGAGCAGTGGACCTCGGAGGTCTCGCTGATCGACGACATGGACGTGCCCGCACCTGAGCAGGCGCAGCGCATGGCCGCCCTCGTGGTGGACGCCTACAGCCGCAACCGGAGCCTGCGGGCGATCGGGCGCCTGGTCCCCGACCTGGCCGCGGCTCGCCCGGACCTGGCACCCGAGCTGCAGGCCTCCCTGTTCCTGTGGATCGACCTCATCGAGGCGGTCATCCAGCGCGGCCAGCAGGAGGGAACCATCCGCGGCGATCTCGGGTCCCGCGAGATCGCCGAGACGATCTTCGCCGCGTTCAGCGGAGTCGAGGAGTACTCCGAGCTCGTGTCCCGCGGCGCGGACCTGACGCGGCGCATCGACACCCTCATGGCCCTGCTGGACACCGGCATGGCCTCTCCCCAATCCCGTAGCCCAAGGAGCCCGCGATGACCGTCACGACACACCCCACCCCTGCTGTCCGGACGCCCCAGGCTCCGCGCGCTGCCCGGCGGATCGGCCTGGCCGGCATCGCCCTGGGCGTCGCCGCCGGCCTGACCCAGCTGCTGGCCGGCTCGGCGATCCCGGCGTGGAGCGGCAACAAGCTCGACACCACGGGCCTGGGCATCACGACCATCCTCCTGAGCCTGGTCGCGGGGGTGGGCCTGTGGCAGCTTCGCCGCGAGCTCCCGCGCTGGGAACGGATCGCGGTCCTCCTGCTCGTGGTCGCCTGTGCGGCCGTGTGCTTCACGACCGTCGGTCGGCTCTGGTGGATCCCCGGCCCCCTGCTGATCGCGGCCGCGGTGCTGGCCTTCGCCGCGGGTCCCGATGCCGGATGTGAACGATCCGCGCGTTGCGGCGGACACGCCTGCGGACGGTGAGCACACCGCCCCCTCCCGCGGTGGGCGTCGGAGGGTGGCTGGCCTACGCCGTCGCGGTGGTGCTCGGCCTGGCGGTCGCGGTCAGCTCGCTGATCACCGTGCTCCTCGGCCAGTACGCGTCGAGCGTGGCCGTCGCGGCCGCGGTGACCCTGGTCTCCGGACTGGCGCTGAGCGCAGGTGTGGCCCCCACGCTTCGGCGCCGGGTGCCGGCGATGCTCACCGGCGGGTTCGGCGCCGGGTTGATGGCCGGCGGACTCGTGCTGGGTGCCAGCGCGGCCATGATCTGTGATGGGTTGAGGAGCTGACGATGACGCAGAACACGATGACCCGGCGCGACATGCTCAAGGTGAGCGGCATCACCGCCCTGGGCCTCGGCGGTGCGCTGACCGTGGGCCTGGGGGCCCGCGCCAACACGGCCGGGACGTTCACCGCCGGGGAGGGTTCCCCCTACGAGGCGTGGCGCGGGCTGCCGCGTGACGGCAGCCCGCAGGCCCTGATCGCGGCCGCGATCCTGGGCGCGAACCCGCACAACACCCAACCGTGGCAGTTCGCGATCGACGGCGACTCCATCAGCGTGAGCGCTGATCGCTCCCGGGCGCTGCCGGCCACCGACCCGACTGACGCCGAACTGGTCACCGGCCTCGGGTGCGCGATCGAGAACCTCACGGTCGCCGCGGCTGCGGCCGGGAGGGCCGCCACCGTCGAGGCCGGTGGGCCTGGTGCCACCGTCGCGCGTGTCGCGCTGGTTCCCAGTGGGGCGGTGGAGGGTGCGGACCTGTTCCCCGCGATCACGCGGAGGCACACCAACCGTGGGCCCTATCGGGCCGATCGCAGCCTGCCGGACGGATCGCTGACGGCCGGGGCCGCCCTGCTGGGCTCCCTGCCGCTCGTGGAGTTGTCCTGGCTGCAGGGCGCTGACCGCGACCGGTTCGGCGCCCTCGTCGTTCGGGCCACCGAGGCGGTCATCGCCGACCGTGAGCAGTCCGCCGAGATCAACCAGTGGTGGCGGGCCACCCGTGCCGAGATCGACCGCCACCGCGACGGCATGACCCTCGACGCGCAGAGCCTGCCACCGGTGACCGCGTTCCTGGCCAAGATCCTGCCGCCGACCTCGCAGACGCAGAACGACGCCTCATGGCTGGCCAACACCAAGCAGGTCCACGTCGGGACCGCCGCCGCATACGGACTGCTCAGCGTCGAGGACCCGGGCTCCACCGACGCCCGCATCCAGGTCGGGCGCGCCTTCCAACGGCTGCACCTGTGGGCGACCACCCAGGGACTGGCGATGCACCCGCTGAACCAGGTCACCGAACGGATCAACCGCGAGCGAAGCCTGGGCGCGACCTCGGCGTTCGAGCGGCCACTGGCCGACCTGACGCCCCAGGGGCGGAGCCACTCTGTTCGCCTTCCGCATCGGGGTGCCCACTGTCCAGGGCGGACGGAGCCCGCGCCGCGCCCTGCCGGACGTGATCGCCAGCTGACGCACCCGCGGCAGCGTCGCGGCGCGTGCATCGGTCACCGCCCCGACGTCGAGCGTCGCCGACTTGACTCGGGACGTGAGATACGTAATACCTTACGTATATGACGGACGACGAGCTCCTGGCCACGCGGGCAGAGGCCTTCGGATCGCTGTTCGTGCTGATGCAGCACCTGTCGCGCAGGGCTGACAGCGAGCTCGCCGACCTCGGGCTCACCACCCGCCAGTGGCTGCTCCTGGCGGTCCTGACCAACGGGTTCCCCGGGTACAGCCCCTCGCTCAGCGAAGCAGCGGAGAAGTACGGCAGCTCCCGGCAGAACGTCAAGCAGGTCGCCCTCGGGCTCGAGGCCCGCGGCTTCGTGCGGCTCGTGCCCGGACCCGGCCGATGCCCGGACCACGCGGATCGAGCTGACCGACCGGGTGCGTGAGTTCGACGAGCCCCGGATGGTCGAGCGCACCCGCGGCATGCTCGACGACGCCTTCGTCGGCCTCACGCCCGAGGAGACCGGCGAGCTGCTGGCGCTCCTGCGCCGCTGGCTCGCCGGGCTCACCACCACCCACCCAAGGAGAGGAACAACGCTCGTGACTCGCGTCGCGCTGGCAGCGGCGATCGCTGCCCATGGACTGATCCACCTCATCGGATTCGTCGTCCCGTGGCAGCTGGCCGCGGTCGCGGGATTCCCCTACCGCACCACGGTCCTCGATGGCACGGCCGACCTCGGCGAGATCGGCGTGCGCGTGGTGGGGGTCCTCTGGCTGGCGTGTGCGATCGGATTCATCGTCGCCGCGGTGGGCATCGTGCGCCGCTCGACGTGGGCGCTGCCGCTCACCGCGATCCTGGCGATCGTGTCCCTCATGGTGTGCCTCGTCGGGCTCCCGGAGACGGCCATGGGGATCGCCGTCAACGCGGTCATCCTCGGAGGTGCCGCATGGGTCGCCCACTCCCAGACGCTCGCCCGCTCCCGGACCCACATGGTGGAGGTGACCTCGTGACCACAACGACCGGCACGCACGCACAGGCCGGCACCGGCCGATCCCTGCGCGCCCGCTACGACCAGGTCGTCGCGTCCGAGTTCGCCGCCCAGCCGCTGACGCCCGGCGCGGCGACCCTCACGGCCGCCGACCTCGACGGGCTGCCCGACCCCGTCCGCCGCTACATCCAGCGCTCCGGGGCGGTCGGTCGGCCGCGCCCGCAGAACATGCGGGTGGTCATGGACGCCACCATGTACCGCAAGCCCGGCGCCCCGATGCGGGCGCGGTCCGTGCAGTACAGCTTCTTCGGGCAGCCCACCCGACTGTTCCTCATGGACGCCCGGATGTTCGGGCTGCCGGTGCGCGCCCTGCACGTCTACCGGCAGGCGCAGGCCACGTTCACCGTCCGGGTCGCGTCGACCGTGAACATCGTCGACCAGCACGGTGAGGAGATCAGCGCCGCGGAGACCGTGACCGTCCTGAACGACCTGTGCCTGATGGCACCGGGAGCCCTGGTGGACCCACGCCTGGCCTGGAGCCCGGTGGACGACCGGTCCGCGGCCGTGACCTTCACCAACGGCCCGCGCGTCGTCACCGCGACACTGGTGTTCAACGACCGCGACGAGCTCGTGGACTTCTGGTCCGATGACCGCCCGGACAGCAGCACCGGCACGTTCGTCCCGATGCGCTGGTCGACGCCGGTCACCGAGTACCGCGACGTGGAGGGCCGGCACCTGCTGCACAGCGGGGGAGCGGCCTACCACCGACCCGACGGGCCGTTCACCTACGGCGAGTTCACGATGCGCTCGATCCAGTACGACGTCCCGGGGCCCATGCCGGACTGAGCCAGCTGCCTACTCGGTCTGGGTGACCGAGCGGGCGGCGTCGAGGATCAGCCGGTACGAGTCGGGGGTGACGGCCAGGTCGCCGACGAACGGGCTGTCGTAGGCGGCGATCAGGACCACGACCATGCCGATGATCGTCGCGAGCAGCCCCACCAGGATCAGGTGCAGGCGGGCGTCGCCGACGACGAAGAGGTAGGACGAGCCCAGCGCGATGGCGGCCCCCACGAGCACGAACGCCCACATCGCGACCGAGAGGTGCCCGCCGACCGCGTCCAGCCGCAGCCGGCGCAGCTCGACCATGTCGCGGAACGTGTCCAGGGCCTGGGCGTGCACCGCCTCCATCCCCGGTGACGTCGGCTCGTAGGAGCCCAGCGTGGACTGGATGTCGGTGATCAGCCCCACAGCGCCCTCCGGGACCTCGCCGCGTGCCTGTGCGGGCCAGGCCTGGTCGACGATGAAGGTCGTGTACTCCACGAGGTCCTGCTGCAGCTCGTCGCGCACGTCGTCGGGGAAGAGCAGGGTCTGCCGGTAGAGGGTCGCGATCGTGGCCGCCTCCTGCGAGCTCTGCTCGGAGATGGAGCTGTGCTCCTCCCAGGTGCTGACCGCGACGAGGGCGATCGCGAGGGCGTAGAAGACCAGGATCGCCTGCACCATGGCCCCACCGAACTCGGCGTCGCCCTGCCCGATGTCCAACCGGGGCAGCAGCCACCGCCGTGCCGCGAGCAGGCCGAGGGTCGCGCAGCCCACGAAGAGGGCGATGATCAGGACGGTGAGCAGCCAGATCGGCAGGCTCAGCACGGCAGTCGACATGTGGGCTCCGGACGTCGTCGGATGCTGCGGGCTGTGGGCGGACCCCGCACGCAGCGCAGCGCAACCCTGCCATATCGCCGGGCGGTGTCCCCCGCTGGGCTGCCTTGCGTGGTGCGCCCCACCCCGGTGGGTTGACTGTCCACCCGCGGCGCGCAGTAGCCTCGCTGCATGCCCACTTCCGAAGGTCGGCGCGCTGTGCCTCGCGGCGCTCGCGCTCACAGCGTTCGCAGAGTCTGGCCCCCGTCTCCGCGGCTCCCTCCCCGGTCTCGCCGGATGACGTGCGTGGAGGAGTCGTTCCAGGCGCGTGTGTCCAAGCCTGGCGCTCGCGACGGCGCCGAGTGAGCGAGGCGCAGGCGGCCGCGATGCAGCGGACCTCTCTGCGAAGCTGGCGGCCAAGGCTACGGCCTCCGGATCGGCAGCCTCACCACGTCCCCGGCCAGCCACGCCCGTGTCGCTCACGCCGGCTCGATCACCATCAACGTGTATGCGCATGCCATCAACAACGGCGCGGCGACCGCGACCCGCAAGCAGATCGTCGACCTATCGCCGTCCTCAACGATGCCTACCGTGGCCGACCGGGGCCGCCACGCCTTCCAGTTCAAGCTGAAGTCCGTGCGTTCCCGACCACAACCGGGTGGACAACCTCGTCTCCGGCTCGGCCGCCGAGCGGGAGATGAAGTCGACGCTTCGCGTGCGGCAGCGCCGACCTGAACATGTACTTCACCAGCCTCGCCAACTACCTTCTCGGCTGGGCCACCTTCCCTTCGTGGTACACCGCCCAGCCCCTGATGACGGCGTGGTGGTGCATGTCGAGCTCACTCCCCGGCGTCCGTTGTTCGCGGGGTGGCTATACGAGGCGACACCGCCACCCACGAGGTCGGCCACTGGCTCGGCCTCTTCCACACATTCCAGCCGGTGCTCGAGCTTCGGCGACTACGTCACCGACACCCCGCCGAGCGATCCCGGCGTTCTCCTGCGTCGAGAGGACACCTGCAACGGTGACCCCGGCCTCGATCCCATCAACAACTTCATGGACTACACCCCCGACGCCTGCATGGATGAGTTCACCGCGGCCAGGCGCAGCGCGCCGCCGAGCATGGGTGGCCTACCGCGCGAGACGAAGTTCCTGCCGCCTGAGGTCTGCGGCACGCCCGATCACGTGCGCATGGGTCCGCCTCAGTCGGAGCCGGGGGTGAGCACCAGCCAGTCGCGCAGGTTGCCGGTGTCGTCATTCCCCGCGTCGTCGAACAGCAGGGCGATGTCGGTCGTGCCGTTGTTCCAGCGCATGCCCGTGCCTGCGTAGAAGTAGCGGTCGTCCCGGGTTCCGTCGGGGGCGATGCCGCGCCTGCCCGAGCTCGAGTAGACGACCACGTAGTCGTCGGCCCGGACGACTGAGCCCTTGGGGAAGAAGTAGGCGTTGAGCGGCGAGGTGTCCTGGACCATCCAGCCGGTGAGGTCGATGTCGGCGTCCGAGCCGTTGAACACCATGACGAACTCGGAGGCGGAGGTGTCCCGCCCCGGGCCGTCGGCGACCACCGCGAGCTCCACCGGCTGCCCGGCGTTCGGGCTCGACCCGCAGAACGAGGGATCATGCAGGCCCACCCCCTGCTCATGGGCCTTCAGTCCCAGGGCCATGTACCGATCGTTGTGGGCGTCCTCGCCGATGAAGGGGAACGGGAAGACGAGCCCGCGGGTGAGCAGGCTCGGGGCGATGTCGACCCACTCGCCGTCGCGCTCGACGTGAACGGTCCGCTTGAGCCGCCAGACCCCCAGCGGGGCGTTCCCGGAGCTCCGCTTGACGCTGGCCAGGCGCACCTGCCGACCCTTCGGCAGGAGCTCTTCGAGGGCCCTGCGCGCGTCCTCGCCTCCGCACCAGTCGGACTCCGGGGCCTGGATCCCGTTGATCCGGACGCGCACCCTGCCGTCCTCGGTGTCCATGTCGAAGGTGTCACCGTCGAGCACGCGCACGACCCGTCCCGACTCGCGCCAGTCCTCCTTCCCCGCCTTGGCCTGGGCCGCGGGCATCGTGGCCACCACGAGGAGGCAGACGAGCGCGACTGGCGCCAGGCGCCTCATGGCCGAGCCCGCTCAGCGGTGCGCGGGACGGCCGGCAGCTCGGGGGACGCGTCCGCGGGACGCTCGTTCAGCGTCGCTGGGGGATCGAGGGTCGGCGAGGGTCTCTGCCTCCAACTGGGTGACGCGGGCGGATGCCGACTCGGCCGCTCGCGCGGCCTTGAGGTTGGCTGACGTGGCCCTGCCCAGGGCGAGCTCGGCGTCCGTCAGCTCGGCCTCGGCGACCTGGAGCTGCTCGAAGCGCTCCGAGCCGACCCGTGCGGCGACGGTCCTGCGCAGGTGCGCAGCGCGCTCGGCGACGGCGGCCATCTGCCAGCCAGTGAATGCTGAGCGATGGGCCCTCGATCCCTGGCGTTCGCCCTCGACTCGCCTGACGGCACCCCGCAGGTCGGCGCTGGCGGCCTCCTCCGCCACGATCAGGTCGCCCAACCGGATCCGGGCTCGCATCAGCTCGTCCTGGGCCGCTTCGGCCCAGGACAGGGCCGTGTCCCGCGCGTCGCGCGCCTCGTCGAGCACCGTGCCCGCCTCGGCGAGGGCGGCGCGCGCGGCGCTCTCCTCCTCTCGCGCAACCTCCAGGTCGGCCCCGAGGGCGGCGGCACGGGCCATGGTCTGCCCGTCGGACGCGTGCTCCGCCTCCGGCGAAGCGTGATCCACGGCGCGGATGACCGGTTGGGACAGGACGACGGTGGTGGGTTGCCCGGTTCCGCCCTGCGGCTCGGCGCCTCCGGGGGACGTGGCAAGGACGAGGAGCCCGATCGCCAGGCCGCCGGCCAGTGCAGATCGCCGGAGTGGGCCCGCCGGCCGGGGGAGGACGACCACGGCAGCGTGAAGGGTGCATCGCGCAGACATCACGAATGGCCTCCCTTCCCGCACCGGGTGATTCGACCGTTCGGGTGGTCGGACTTGAGCCGCCAGACGTCCAGCGGGGCATTCCCGCAGCTCCGCGTGACCCTGGCCGGGCGCGCATGCCGACCCTGCGGCAGGAGCTCTGCCACGGCCCTGCGCGCGTCCTCGCTTCCGCCCCAGTCGGACCATCGGGACGGGCTACGACGCCCCGACGTCCACGGTGTAGCCGATCGTTTCCCACTCCACCAGCGACTGGGGGTCGGCGTCGGTGTCCAGCGTCATCACGTCCGTGCCCATGACGACCGCCGCGCTGGTCCAGGTCTCGGGCTCGCCGAGCAGCTGGTAGGTGGCGAGGGTCTGGATCTCGTCAGTGGCCACCGTCACGTCGAGGACGGGTGCGGGGGCGCCCGAGTAGGGGTCGTCGGGCTGGTCGCGGCAGGCCTGGAGGTCCGCGGCCCGCACGTCGGCGAACTCCTGCGCAGCCTCGGGTGAGTCGAAGCGCATCCGCAGGGCGACCGCGTAGCTGCCGGACCCGGCATGCGCGTACGTTGCCTGCAGCACATCCGTGGGCACGGGTGAGGCGCTGCGCTGCTCGCAGCCCATGGGGATCGTGGTCTCGACGATCTCGTCCGGTCGCGCTGCTGGAACGGGGTGTCGTTCCCGGCGCCGTCCTCAGGATCGGCCCCCTCGACCCGGTACTCCCATCCCGGACCGACGTCCCGCCGGTTCGGGCAGGGTCGCCGAGTCCAGGGGCCCGGCCGTGGTCGGCGGCGGGGTGGTGGGCGCGGGTGGCAGGGACGCGCTGGTGGTGGCGCTGGGGCTGGGGCTTGTGCTGGGGCCCGGGCTGGGGCTGCTGACGGCCGTGGGCTGCCCGGCGGGTCCGCAGTGCATCCGGTCACGGCGAGCAGTGCAGCCGCCAGCGCCACGCCCACGGCCGTCCGACCGATGCGGATCCGCCCGAGGTCAGCCGCCATTGGCCGAGAAGTGCTGGTAGTCGGGTCGGGACCAGCGGGCGCCCCAGAGCCACCCGCGCTGGCGCATCGCCGTGGCCACGGTCCCTCCTGGGCAGATCATGCCCGTCCGGCAGGGCGCGCGACGCAGGTACTTGCCCGCACCTCGGGGATAGAAGCCGCTGCCCACGACGTACGGGTTCTCGAAGGTGTTGATGTCGATGGCGACCCCGTAGGAGTGCGCCGATCGCTTCGTCGGATTGCCCACCACGGGCCTGCAGTTGAAGGCCGAGGTGTTCCCCGCAGCCATCGCCGCCCGGTCCGAGGCGGTGGGGAGCGGCGGCCCTTCTTGTAGTAGGCGTCGGCCGGCTTCATCTTCTTGATGCGGAAGCCCTGTCGAAGGCCTCGGTGAACACGTGGGAGAGGTCCTTGACGGCATCGACCCGCACGATCAGGGTGCCGCGGCGCACCACACCCTTGTAGTCCCAGTAGTTCATGGTCAGGCGCCGCAGCGAGGACGGCGTGACGGGGCAGCCAGGGCGGTAGGAGTAGGGGACGTCCCGGCGGGTCAGGGGACCGGACACCGAGATGTCGACACCACTGGGCGGGGTGGGTGGCGGGGAGGCTCGACGACGGGCGGGGTCGGGTCGGTGACCGGGGGCGGGGGCGGCGGGGGTTCCACAGGGGCGGTGACCGTGACCTCCACCCGTCCCGTCCCGAGGTTCCCGAGGCGGTCCTGGACCGTGTACTCGAATCCGTCGGTCCCCGCGAAGGTCGCCGGGGCGGTGTAGGTGACGCTGCGCCCGTCAGCGTCGAGGGTCACCGTCGCGCCGCTGGCCGCTGCGCCAACCGAGACCAGCGTGAGCGGATCCCGCCCTCCTGCGTCGTCGTTGGCCAGGACGTCCACGGTCGCCGGGATCCCCGCGGTGGCGGCGAGTGCGTCGGGGTTGAGCAGCATCGGGGTCGTGGCGTCCGTGACCGTGATGGTGACCAGGCCGGTCGCGACGCCGCCCTGCCCGTCGCTGACGACGTACGTGAACTCGTCGGGGCCCACGTAGTCGTCGACCGGGTCGTAGGCGACCGACGTGCCGGCCTCCACCGAGGCGAGCCCGTGCACGGGCTGGTCGACCGACTCGACGACCAGCGTGCCCCCGTCGGCATCGCTGTCGTTGTCCAGCACCTGATCATCACCGTGTCACCCGCCCGTGAGGTCACGGTTGCGATGTCGGCCCCCGCCGTCGGTGGGACGTTGACCACCTCCGCAAGGACGTCCTCCGCGGCGGCCGGCCCCCCGGCACCCAGTGGGAGGACGAGCGTGAGCACGATCCCGGATGCGAGCAGCGCGGAGCCCCACGTGCGTGCCCGCCGGTCCCCGGTCGATCGGAAGCGCATCCCCCACCCCCACCCATCCCTGCCGTCGCCGGGGAGTCTAGGGCGTCTCACACGTAGCGGCGGCCGCCGGCGAACTCGCGGGCCCAGAGCCCTCGGGTGATCGACGAGACCTGCACCGGCTGGCCGGTGCGCGGGGAGTGGATCATGCGCCCCGGCCGGCGTAGATGCCGACGTGGTGGATCGCGCCGGCCCTGGTGCGGAAGAAGACCAGGTCGCCCTTGCGCAGGTCACGGACGCGGGTCACCGGCCTACCCGCCGCGAACTGGGGTGTGGCGTCGCGAGGGATGGTGACGCCGAGCTGGGCGTACACGAGGTGGGTCAGGCCGGAGCAGTCGAACCCGAACCCCGACGTGCCGCCCCACAGGTAGGGCAGCCCGAGGAACCTGCGGGCCTCGGAGACGACGGCCGGCCCGGTGGGCCTGCGCGTCGCTGTGCCCGGCGCGACGAGCGCCACCTGCTTGGCTGGACAGCCACAGTGGCTCGGCCGTCGGGCGCCTGCACCTCGACGACCCCGTCCGTGGAGCTCACGACGGGCAGCCGGGTTCCGTAGGAGAGCCTGATGGTCCGGGAGGTGAGTGTCGCGTTGGCGTGGGCCCAGGCTGAGCGCCGCTGTGACCACCGCCTCCTGGGGGGCAGACCTAGGCCCGTTCCCGCCGGGGCGGGCGCGGGCCGGCGACCAGCTGGGCGGTCGGGATCCAGCCCGGGTACCCGTCCGGCCGACTTCGGGCTCGGCTGGCCGGGCAGGGCCACCCGCGACCAGGCTCCCTGCTGCTCCAGGACCGTGACGGGCTGCCCGAACAGCGCCTGGCTCTCGACCCTGCCGTTGAGCCCGCGGCGACCGGCCGTGGTCAGCCCGCTGAGCCAGCCAGTGGGGTCCGCTGGGGCCGAGGTGGCCAGGGCGTCGAGGGGGCGGGGTGAGTCCGGGGCGGCCCAGAGCGTGGCGACCGAGACCGCGATCCGCGGCCTCGCCGGTGGGGGCTCCACGGGTTCCGAGCCGGCGGCCGGCGCTGACACGGCGACCGCGGCCAGCGCGCCGCGATCGACCCGATGATCAACGCCCGGATCCCGAGGTCATGGGGGCACTGTAGGGGGCCACGACCGATTGCCGGGGAGGCCGGGACGCGGAACCGTGCCGGGCGACCACAGCGTCGGCTTGGCCAGAGGGCGGCATGTGCGCCGCCTCACACGACCCCGGCGTTTCGGGCATGGCCGCACGGGCATGCAGGGGGAGTTCGGTCCACGCGCCCGGGACCCCTGTCCCAGCCTCGGAGTTGACCGTGTCCACGCCCAGCAGCAGCCCCCAGACCGCACTCGCAGATGTCGAGCAGCGCATCGTCGCCGCGGCCAGGGAGCGCGAGGAGTCGGCCACTGAGTCCAGCACGCAGGCCTCGCCGCACGCGCGACTCCGACCCCGGCCTCAGCGGATCGGGCTGATCTCCGGCTCCTGGCCGCCGGACCACGTGAGGCGGAACCGCCCACCGGCGCGGACGTTCGCCACGGCGGCCGGGCGGAAGCACGCGACGGCTTCGCGGCCCGGATCGCGTACCGCGGGGTAGACGACACCGACCGACCCGGCGGCCAGCAGCGTGGCGGCCACGGCCTGGCTGGCGGCGTACGAGTCCGGCGCCAGGCACTCCCGGGCCCGTCGGTCCCGCGGGCGGCGCAGGTCGTGCATCGGGGCGTGGATGTCGGACAGGTAGTCCTGGTAGTCCGCGACGAGCTCCCAGCGGTTGATCTCGGCCAGCTCGACCCCCGGTGGTGGGCCACCTCGGCCAGCGAGGTCTCGACGTGCTGGCCGGCGTACCACGCGCCGCGGTCCGGCCCGTTGAACCGGGAGCCGAGCGGGTGCGGGTGGCAGAACGAGGCGTTGATGATCCGCCAGTGCGGGACGGCGAAGACCAGCTCGTCCTGGTGGATCCCGCCGGGCAGGGCGTTGGCCTGGGCCTGCAGCCGGGCATTCGTGGCGGCCGTCAGCGCCACCAGGGCCGCGATGTCGGACTCCTCCCCGGCGACGTTCGCCAGGATCGGCTCGTCGGTGTCGGCGTAGGTCGCGGGGATGAGCCGGTGGGTGTCGTCCCAGCGCACCTCGCTGACCGGGGGCCAGGCTCGGGCTGCGGGGCTCACGCGCCGCCGCGCCGCGCGTCGAGCAGCGCGCGGACGCGCTCCATCGCCGGGATCCCACCGCGCAGCATCACGTCCAGCGGGGTCGCCCCGTTGAACAGGGCGTTCGTGTTGGGCAGGTGCACCCACTCGTCGGCCAGCTCATCGCCGTAGAGCACGTGCAGCGCCGTGTAGATCCCCAGCAGGTAGGAGGCCCGGGTCAGGCGATCGACGCCCAGGGTCTTCGGCGGGGTCCTGGCCCACGCGTGCCAGCTGCTGGGGGAGACGTCGCCGAGGAGCGCGCAGACCTGGGGCACGGTCAGCCCCCAGGCGTCCGCCAGCCGGCGGATCCCGCGCACAGCTGCCGGGGTGAGCCGCGCCTGCTCGGCGGGATCGCGCAGGTCGACCCACGCCTGGGTCTCGAACCGGCTCGCCGGATACCGGACCGGTGCTGCCACTGCGGTCATGTCGATCCCTCCTCGCGAGGTGAACTCCAGTTCTGGATTCATAGCGCAGAACCGGAGCGCTGACGGGAGGCGGGCACCCTGGGGACCCAGCGGCCTCGCGCTCGTAGAACTCGAACCGGGGGCCACCACGCCCTGCCTCGCATCTGGCTGCGAGCGGGGTCGGCCGCGAGCCCTGCGTCCTCGTCGAGGGGAACTGTGTGACGAAGAGTGTTGCCGCGACGCTGTCCGCCTCGTCCAGAAGGCGCGGATCTCACGGCGGACTGGTCCTCGGACGAGTCGGCGGTGTAGCGAGAGCCAGCGGGGTCCTCGGTGACGGGCGGTGTGGACCGCTACGGATCTTCCTCACCGGGAGACCTCCACCTGTCGCGGTCCGACGCGTCCCCAGCCTCTATGCGCCGCAGCTAGCGAACGGTCACGGTCACCTGGCTGGTCGATCCGTCGGCGGCCTCGATCGTGACGACGGCCACACCGGGGGCGCGGGCGACGGCGGCCGGGTTGAAGACCGCGCTGCCGTCGTCAGTGCCCTGGATCAGCTCGAGGACATCGGGCTTGTCGGTGCTGATGGTCGTGTTCGCCGGGTCCGGCTGGTCGAACACGATCGTCTCGCCGACGGCCGCCTCGGCCGTCGTCTGATCGGGGGCGACGAAGATCGGGGCCGGGAGCTGGTTCGAACCGGACGTGGAGGCGCTCGGCGTCGGGGACTCCGGCTGATCCGACGAGCCGCACCCACCGGCTGCCGACACGGCGAGGGCCACAACGAGGGCGACCCGCGCCGCTCGTGAGCCTGTCGACGTCCATCGCTGCATGGTCTGACCTCCTCATGTCGTCGGCCACGTGCGGCCGTGGCCGCTACGAGCGCTCGCGGCGCCGGGTGTGGCCCATGCGATGCTTCACGACCCGACCCGGCTTGCGCACATGTCGCCGCGCATGGACGCCGCGCCCCTCATCGAACGAGCGCACCACACAACCGCCCCCGGGACCGCACCCTGCTCATGGTCGGCACCTCCTCTGTCTCCACCTCCAGCAGAGCGCAGATCGCAGACTCGGCGCCAGAGTCGACCGACCCTCCCCCCGTCCCCGGCCGGCGCTCGCCGCGTCGGCGCAGTGTCACCCGGCTGTGTATCCCGCCTGGAGCGCGCCGTCCGCGTCGCGCAGCTCGAGCTGGTCGCCGCGGATCATGTAGGTGCTGACCCGGCCGAGCGCTGCCAGGTAGTTGGCCTCCTGGGTGCTGACATCCGGCTCGCACGCCATCTGGGTGGTGGCCAGCGGCCCGATCGTCATGCTCGTGCCGGACACCTCGTAGGTCCCGTTGTAGGTGTTGCACCCGGCGTTGCCGGAGATGGTCCCGTCGTCGCCGAAGACCGCCGTGACCGTGGTCCCGGCGACCAGGGAGGAGACCGCGTCGGTGCCGGTGTTGATCCCCGTCGCCGACCAGTCTGTGCCCGTCAGCGTGATCGGGACAGCCTCGGTGTAGGACAGCACCACCTCGCCGGCGCCGTTGCTCATCGTCATGGTTCCCTCGCCGACGGAGAACGATGAGGCCTCGTCGAGACGGGCCAGGTAGTCGGCCTCGACGGCCATGGCCTCCCCGACGCACGCCATGGCGGTGGAGGCCAGGGGTCCGATGTCGATGGTGCTCCCGTCGGTCGTGTAGCCGCCCGTGAAGCGGTTGCAGCCGCTGGATCCGGCGATCTGGTCGGCGGTGAACTCGGCCGTCGCCTGCACCCCGTCGGGCACCGACGTCAGGGCAGTTGAGCCGGCGGGGGCGTACTGCGCAAGATCCCAGGCCGTCCCTGTCAGCGACTGGGCGGGGGCCGACGACTGGCCTCCTGCCCCCGCATCGTCCGACGAGGCGCACGCTGCCAGCGGCAGGGCGAGCACCAGGATCGTGGCGACGAGACGAGCGCGCATGCAGGACTCCTTCGAACAGCGGACCATCTGCGCCGGGCCACTCGAGCCGGCGGGCGCGACGCTAGCACCCGGTGGGTGGTCCGCTCGGGCAGTGGTGAGCCGGGTCAGCTCACATGTCGGCGAGTGCCTCGTCGAGCTCCGCCAGTGCCGGGATGGGCGTGAGCATGGCGCCGGGACGCCACCCGCGCTCGAGCTTCTGCTCCGCGACTCCGCCCACGGCCCAGACATGGCATGTGTCGGCGATCAGGGGCAGCATGGCGCGCGCCTCGCGGTACTCCGGGGCATCGCGTCCACCCTGTCGGAGCCGCGCGGAGAACGCCGCCTGGAGCAACGTCGGGGCCATGGACCTGGCCAGCTCGCGCAGGTGGGTGCAGCCGGCCGGTCCGCCCAGGCGCTCGCGGACGGCGGCGTTCCACCCCCGGCCGAGGGTCACCCCGACGAGGGCCTGATGGGCCTCGACGATGTCGATGCACTCGGCGTGCGGGTAGGTCCGGAAGTCGACGCGGACCTCCCGGACGACGAAGTCCGCCAGGGACACCGTGACCGTCAGCCCGAGGTCGTGGACCACGGGCAGGTCGAGGGGATCGGTCGCCCAGGGCCGCTCGTCGCGCAGTCGGCCGGCCACCTCGACAAGGCCCTCGGCCGCGTCACCCACCTCGATGACGACGGTCCGGCGGTGATGGGGCGTGGCAGGCGGTCCCGGGGTGGAGGGGTCGGTCCCGAGAGGGTGGGGATCCGTCCCGCGGGGGTGGGAGTCGAGCGCTGCGGGGACGGGGACACCTGCGGATCTCCGGATGTCATGCCAACCTCCTGGCCCTGGTGCGCGTCCGCAACGCTGTCGGGCGCCCGCGCGGCCATTCCACGGTACTCGCCCGCGACCGGGCCGCAGACGCCCCCGTGGCCATCTGCTCCCGCCCGGACCATCTGCTCCCATCCAGACGGGAGCAGATGGTGCGACCGGGAGCAGATCGCCCGCCGAGGCCCCGGGGGCGAGCGCAGCGGCCCCGGGGATCAGGCGTCGCGGCGCTTCAGGGCGAGGGCGGCACCCACGATCGCCGCCACGACCCAGGCGGCGAAGACCGCCATCCCGGCTCCGGGGCTCAGGAGCGTGTCGCCCGGGCTCAGGCTCGTGAAGGCCTGGCCGGCGTTGGAGGGCAGGTACTTCAGGACGCCGTCCCAGCTGTCGGGCAGCAGCGCGGAGGCGAGGGTCGGCACGAACAGGACGGCGCCGATGACGGTCCCGATCCCGCCGGCCGTGCTGCGCAGCAGGACGCCCAGCGCCACGCCGATCACGCCCAGGCCGACCAGGTAGGCAGCCGTTCCGAGCACGGCCCGGGCGACCCCGTCGTCGGACCAGGCGGCCGTCGCAGCGCCTCCGGCATCGAGGATCGCCATGCCTGCGAAGAACGAGACCAGGACCCCGACGAGGGCGACGGGCGTGAGCACCCCCACGAACGTCACGAGCTTGCCCCACAGCACCGGCAGGCGCTTGCGGGACCGCGGCGAGCGTCGTGCGGATCATGCCGGTGGAGTACTCCCGGGCTCCGACGATCGCACCGAGCACGGCCACGATCAGGACGGCGAAGTTCGCGCCCGCGAGGACGGTCGAGACCGGATCGGTGCCGGCGAACCCGGGCGGGCCCCCTTGTCCGCCGGTCACCTCGACCTGGCCGCTCGCGGTGAGCGCGGCGATGAGGCCGAAGGCGACGAGGGCGAACAGGATCCCGCCGATCGTCAGCCACGTGGAGCGCAGGGTGCGCATCTTGATCCACTCGCTCGTGATCACGCGGGGCGTGGTGGTGCGGGCTGCCGTGACCGCGTGCGTGCGGGCCGGCGGGGAGGTGAGGGTTGCGGCGCTCATCAGGCTGCCGTCCTTCCAGTCGGTCTCGGATGTGCCGTGGTACTCCACGGCATCGCGGGTCAGCTCCATGAAGGCCTCCTCGAGCGAGGGGGCGACGTCGACGAGCTCGTGGAGCACGAGCCCCTCCCGGGCGGCCAGCTCGCCGACCCGTGCGGCCGGCATCCCGGAGACCTCCAGGTGGCCGGGGGAGTCGCGAGGTGACGGTGACGCCGGGGCCGGCGAGCAGGTGGGTGAGCCGGACGGCGTCGGGGGACGCCACCCGGACGGCGTTCTGCGAGGACGCTGCGATGAAGTCGGCCATCGACACGTCCGCCAGCACCCTGCCCCGCCCGACGACCACGAGGTGCTCGGCGGTCATCTCCATCTCGCTCATCAGGTGCGAGGACACGAACACCGTGCGGCCCTCGGCCGCCAGGTCCTTGAGCAGGGTGCGGATCCACTGGATGCCGTCGGGGTCCAGGCCGTTGACCGGCTCGTCGAGCATCACCGTCTGCGGGTCGCCGAGCAGCGCGGTCGCGATGCCCAGGCGCTGGCCCATGCCCAGGGAGAACCCGCCGGCGCCCTTGCTCGCGACGTCGGCGAGGCCGACGACCTCGAGCAGGTGGTCGACGCGCGCTGGCGCCGACGCCGATCGTGGCCCCGAGGGCGAGCAGGTGGTTGCGGGCCGAGCGGCCCTTGTCGATCGCCCGTGCCTCGAGCAGGGCCCCCATCTCGGCCAGCGGTGACGCGGACTCGACGTACGGGTGGCCGTTGACGGTCGCCGTGCCCGAGGTCGGCCGGTCGAGGCCGAGGATCATCCGCATCGTCGTGGACTTCCCGGCGCCGTTGGGCCCGAGGAACCCGGTGACGATCCCGGGCTCGACGGTGAAGCTCATGTCATCCACGGCGAGGACGTCGCCGTAGCGCTTGGTCAGGTTGCGAACCTCGATCACGATCTCTCCTTGGTCCAGGCCCGCCGGCTCCTCCGGTGGGCATGCACCAAGGCTGGCAATCCGGGCCGCGCAGTCCGCGTCTTCCGGATGCAGGCTCCTGCAGGTACTGCGGCGGCGGTAGTGCGCAGCGCGTCAGGCGTCGCCGGCGCGGACCAGGCCGCTCTGGTAGGCGATGACCACCAGCTGGGCGCGGTCGCGTGCGCCGAGCTTGGACATGGCGCGGTTCACGTGGGTCTTGGCGGTCAGCGGGGAGAGGTACAGCTGCTCGGCGATCTGGTCGTTGCTCAGCCCCCGACCGACCATCGCCACGATCTCGCGCTCCCGGTCGGTCAGGACCTCCAGCTCGGCCGGGCTGGTCGTGAGCTGGACCTCGGAGGGCTGCGCGAGGAAGCGGTCGATGAGCGCCCGCGTCGCTCGCGGGGAGAGCAGGGAGTCCCCCGCCGCGACGACGCGCACGGCGTCGAGCAGCTCGGTGGGCTCGACGCCCTTGCCGAGGAACCCGCCGGCCCCGGCACGCAGGGCGGCGACCACGTACTCGTCGGCCTCGAAGGTGGTCAGGATCAGCACGTGCACGCCGGCGAGGTCGGGGTTCGCGCTGATCTCCTGGGTCGCCTGCAGGCCGTCGAGCTGCGGCATCCGGATGTCCATGAGCACGACGTCGGGGTGCCAGCGCGATGCACTGGCGCACCGCGTCGGCGCCGTCGATCGCCTCGCCCACGACCTCGAGGTCGGGCGCGGAGTTGACCAGGGCGGCGAAGCCCGCGCGGATGAGGGCCTGGTCGTCGGCGATGAGGACGCGGATCATCGGATCACCCGCTCCAGCGGCAGCTCCACACGGATGTGCGAAGACGGCACCGGGGGTCACCGTCATGGTGCCGCCCGCGGCGGCGACGCGCTCCCGCATGCCGATCAGGCCGTGACCCGTCGTGACGTCGGGGGAGCCCTCGCCGCCGGTGGGGGAGTCCGAGGGGTTGCTCACCTCGACGTGCAGCATCGGGCCGTCCTGGAGGATCAGCACACGTGCGGTGCCCGTGCCGTACCTGCCGGCGTTGGTCAGCGCCTCCTGGATCACGCGGTACGCCGTGAGGCCGATCGTGGTCGGCAGGTCGCGGGCGCCGACGCGGTCGTCGAGCTCGACGTCGAGCCCCGCTGAGCGCATCCGGGCGACCAGCCCGGGGACCTCCGTCAGGCCCGGAGTGGGTGGCTCGACGAGCTGCGCGTGGCCCTCGGTGCGCAGCAGGCCGACCATCACGCGCATCTCCTCGATCACCTCCTGGCTCGCGGCCCGGACGTGCACGAGGGCCGTCCGGGCGGCGGGAGGGTCGGCCTCGAGCAGGTGCGAGGCCACGCCGGCCTGCACGTTGATGACCGAGACGTGATGGGCGACCGCATCGTGCAGCTCGCGGGCGATCCGCAGCCGCTCCTCGGCGACCCGGCGTCGGGCCTCCTCCTCGCGGGAGGCCTCGGCCGCCTCCGCCCGCGCCAGCGCCGAGGCGACCGCCTCCCGCTGGTTGCGCACCGAGTCCCCGACGGCCGCCGCCAGCGCGCTGAACGCCGCCAGCGCGTAGGTCGCGTCGCTGCCGATCGACCCGCCCGTGACCGAGAGCGTGGGGATGATGAGCGTCACGGCCGTCGCGGCGGCGACCACCAGGGTGGTCCGGCGGGTGGTCACGGTGGCGACCGTGTAGACCGAGACCATCAGCGCGGCCAGGCAGCGCGAGGGCAGGTGCGTCAGGACGGTGTCGGCGGCGGTCAGCGCCAGGATCCCCAGCCAGACGGGCACGGGCCACTGGCGTCGCCACACCAGCGCCAGGCACGCCAGGACCACCAGCGCCAGGGAGTCCCAGCCCCTGGCCGCGAGGTCGGCGGGGTCGAGGCGAGCGGTGCTCACACCGGCGCGCCCTGCCGGGGGGAGGTAGATGCATGCGACGAGGACCCCCGCGGCGATGGCGAGGTCGACGGGCGCCACGCGCGAGCCCAGTCGCGCCGCCATCCGGTCAGCCCACCGCTGCATGCCGATCACGATAGGTCCATCGGCAACCCCGGCGCGCCCACCGCACGCGGTACCCCCGGGTACTGCAGCCGCAGTACGCGGAGTGCCGACCTGCCCTCGGAGGACGGGAGCACGTCCGGGGGAGGCCCGCCAGCCCGTGTGATCCGTCGCACACGGCGGGAGGGAATGGCCCCGAACCGGAGTAGGTTGAGCCGCCATGAGCACCTCGAGCCCGGACGCCCCCATGACCCCTGCCGTCGTGGCGCCGCACCGGTGGCGGGCGCTGGCCGCGCTGGTCGTCAGCCTGCTGGTGGTGGTGCTCGACAACACCGTCCTCAACGTCGCGCTCAAGACGATCCAGGACGACCTCGGTGCCACGCAGAGCGAGCTGATCTGGGCGATCAACTCCTACTCGCTGGTCTTCGCCGCCCTGCTGTTCACCTGGGGGGTCCTCGGCGACCGCTACGGCCGGCGCAGGATCCTCATCATCGGCCTCGTGCTGTTCGCCGCAGCGTCCCTGCTCAGCGCGTTCGCCCAGACCCCGTTGCAGCTGATCATCGCGCGGGGGCTCATGGGCATCGGCGGTGCCTCCGTGCTCCCCGTGACGCTGTCGATCATCACCGTGATCTTCCCGCCCGCAGAGCGCGGAAAGGCGATCGGGATCTGGGCCGCGGCGGTCGGTGGCGCGGTCGCCCTCGGCCCGCTGCTCGGCGGGTTCCTGCTCGAGCACTTCTGGTGGGGCTCGGTGTTCCTGATCAACATCCCGATCATCGCCATCGGGATCGGCGGGATCCTGGCCAACGTCCCCGAGTCGCGCAACCCGCACCCGGGACGGCTGGACCCCCTCGGCCTGGTGCTGTCCGTCGTCGGCCTGCTCGCCCTGGTCTACGGCATCCAGGAGGCCGGATGGAGCGAGCCGACCACGTACGCCTGGATCGCCTTCGGGGTGGCCGTCCTGGCCGGCTTCCTGCTCTGGGAGTCGCGCACGGACCATCCCTCGATGGACCTGAGCCTGTTCTCGATCCGCTCGTTCTCGGTCCCGCTCGCGGCCACCTCGTTGACGTTCGCCGCCCTGAGCGGGTCGCTGATCTTCCTCGCGTTCTACTACCAGGTGGTGCGCGGGTGGTCGCCGCTGCAGTCCGGCGCGCTGACGGTCCCGTTCGCGATCGGGCAGCTGCTGTCCGCGCCCCGCAGCGGGAAGATGGTGGCCCGGTTCGGCGCCCGCCGGGTCATCCCGTTCGGCCTGGTGCTGGCCTCGGTGGCCATGTTCATGTTCACCCGCCTGGACCTCACGACGCCGGTCTGGCTGCTGGTGCTGATCCCGTTCGTGTTCGGGTTCGGCATGGGCAACGTCGTCGCCCCGAGCACCACCCGGATGACGCTGGCGACCCCGCCGCAGCGCTCGGGCGCCGGGTCGGCGGTGCAGAACACCGTGCGCCAGGTCGGGGCCACTCTCGGCGTGGCGGTCATCTCGTCGGTGGTCGCCACCAAGTACTCAGGCTCGATGTCCAGCGCGCTCGAGGGCAGCCCGCTGCCCGCCGACCTCCAGGCGAAGGCCTCGGACAGCGTCGGGGCCACCTACGAGGTGGCGGCGCGGATCCAGGCCTCGGGGAACGCGACCCCCGACCAGGCCGACATGCTGCGCGCGGCAGGGGACGCCGCGTTCATCCCCGCATTCCATGTCGCGGCCTACATGGGTCTGGCCCTGCTCGTGATCGCGCTTGTCATCATCCTGGTCTGGCTGCCTGCGCAGGCCGAGGCCGTGGCCTGGAAGGCGGGCGGCACCTCCGCCCCACTCCCGGGCCAGCCGGGGGCGGCTCCTGCGGGTGAGGCCGTGGCCGATCCCTATGCCACAGGTGGGGACCTCGACGCCGCGCACCAGGTCCATCTCGTCGCCGAGGATCCCGATCACCTCAGCCACGTGGAGGACGCCCCGTTGGAGCATCCGCTGCGGGAGCCCGGGTCCGGGAACCCCTGAGCGGGCGACAGCGGTCCCCGAGGCCCTGAGCGAGCACCGCCCAGGGTGCGCCCGGGGCGCCCGGGCTACCCGTCGGTAAGGTCCAACGGCAGGGCCCGCGTGGGGGGAGCCTCGGGACGCATGCCTCCCGGACCGGGACCTTTGCCGGGCATGGCGTGCGGGAACCGTCGCTAGCGTGTCGGGCGTCGGTGCCTGTCAGATCGGCACCCCGAAATGAGGGGTTACCCCCGATGGTGAAGTCCCCGGGCCTTCTCGCCCGAAGTGCAGCAGTACTCATCGCGGCCACCTCGCTGGCCGGATGCGCCGCAGATGGGGCGCAGGAGGAGGGCGCCGGAGGTGGCGAGGCCAGCCTGGTCCTTCCCGACCTCTCCACCGTGCAGGTCGTCGGCGGGGGGTCCGGCGAGCTGCTCCTGATGCTCGGCCTGGTGGTGTGCGCCCTGGGCCTGGGCTTCGGCCTGATGGTGTACCTGCAGCTGCGCCGGATGGTCGTGCACCCCTCGATGCGCGAGATCTCGGAGCTCATCTACTCGACCTGCAAGGCCTACCTGCTCAAGCAGGGGCGCTTCCTGCTCATCCTGTGGGCGTTCATCGCCGCGGTGATCGTCGTGTACTACGGGGTGCTCGTCGGGTTCACGTGGCAGCGGGTGGCGATCATCCTCGGCTTCAGCCTCCTGGGCATGGGCGGGTCGTACTCCGTTGCGTGGTTCGGGATCCGGGTCAACACCTTCGCGAACTCCCGCACCGCGTTCGCGTCACTTCGCGGCATGCCCCTGCCGCTGCACCGCATCCCGCTGAAGGCCGGCATGTCGATCGGCATGGTCCTCATCAGCCTGGAGCTGCTGATGATGCTCACGATCCTGCTGTTCCTGCCCGCGGAGATCGCCGGTGCGTGCTTCATCGGGTTCGCGATCGGCGAGTCCCTGGGCGCGGCCGCGCTGCGGATCGCCGGCGGCATCTTCACCAAGATCGCCGACATCGGCTCGGACCTCATGAAGATCGCCTTCAAGATCAAGGAGGACGACGCGCGCAACCCCGGCGTGATCGCCGACTGCACCGGGGACAACGCCGGCGACTCGGTCGGCCCGAGTGCCGACGGCTTCGAGACCTACGGCGTCACCGGCGTCGCGCTGATCACCTTCATCCTGCTGGCGGTCCCCGACCCCGGCGTCCAGGCGAGCCTGCTGGTGTGGCTGTTCGTGGTGCGGGCCGTCATGGTGGTCGCGTCCGGGGTGTCCTACCTGCTCAACGACCTGTGGGCGCGGCGCCGCTACGCCACCGCGGACCGGATGAACTTCGAGGAGCCGCTCAGCTCGCTGGTGTGGGTCACGTCGGTGGTCTGCATCCTGGCCACGTTCCTCACGACCTACCTGGTCCTCGGCGTCGGCGCCACCAGCGACCTGTGGTGGGAGCTGGCCGCGATCATCTCGCTGGGCACGCTGGCCGGTGCCCTGATCCCCGAGCTGGTCAAGGTGTTCACGTCGACCAACAGCAAGCACGTCAAGGAGGTCGTCAAGAGCTCGCGTGAGGGCGGCGCCTCGCTGAACATCCTCTCCGGCCTGGTCGCCGGCAACTTCTCGGCCTACTGGCTCGGGATGGCCATCGTCGGGCTCATGGGCTGTGCGTACCTGATCAGCAACATGGGCCTGGACGTGATCATGATCGCCCCGGCGGTGTTCGCGTTCGGCCTGCTCGCGTTCGGCTTCCTGGGCATGGGTCCGGTCACGATCGCCGTGGACTCCTACGGCCCGGTCACCGACAACGCCCAGAGCGTCTACGAGCTGTCGATGATCGAGGACATCCCCGCGATCGATGCGGAGCTCGAGCGTGACTACGGGTTCGGACCCCAGTGGGACCGGGCCAAGCAGCTGCTCGAGGAGAACGACGGTGCGGGCAACACGTTCAAGGCCACAGCCAAGCCGGTCCTGATCGGCACGGCCGTCGTCGGGTCCACCACGATGATCTTCTCGATCATCATGGGCCTGACCGAGGGCCTGACCACCGGCATGGAGAACCTCTCCCTGCTCTACCCACCGTTCCTGCTCGGGCTGATCAGCGGCGGGGCGATCATCTACTGGTTCACCGGCGCCTCGATCCAGGCCGTGACCACCGGCGCCTACCGTGCCGTGGAGTTCATCAAGGGGACGATCAAGCTCGACGGCGTCACCAAGGCCTCCGAGGCCGACTCCCGCCGGGTGGTCGAGATCTGCACCCAGTACGCCCAGCAGGGCATGATCAACATGTTCCTCGGGGTGTTCTTCGCCACGCTGGCGTTCGCGTTCCTCGAGCCGTACCTGTTCATCGGGTACCTGATCTCGATCGCCGCGTTCGGGCTGTACCAGGCCATCTTCATGGCCAACGCGGGCGGCGCCTGGGACAACGCGAAGAAGATCGTGGAGATCGACCTGCACGCCAAGGGCACCGCGCTGCACGATGCCACGATCGTCGGCGACACCGTGGGCGACCCGTACAAGGACACCTCGTCGGTGGCGCTGAACCCGGTCATCAAGTTCACGACGCTGTTCGGCCTGCTGGCCGTCGAGCTGGCGGTCAGCCTCGAGGGTCAGGGCAACCAGGTCCTGGTCAAGGTCCTGGCCGCGGTGTTCTTCGCGATCTCGGTGATCTTCGTGTACCGGTCGTTCTACCGCATGCGGATCGAGGTCCCGCTGGTCGACGACGAGGAGTACCCGGAGGAGCCCGACGGCCTTGGTGGCTTCGGTGGCAGTGGTGCCCTTCCTGAGGGCAGTTCGGCAATGGCGTTCGAGGGAGCAGGTGGGGTCAAGTGAACATCGCGATCCGGTACGGTGCGGCGATCGTCGACGCGGACGGTCACGTCAGCGGGCACGACGCCGGGGCGACCCTGGTCCGGAGGCTGCTGCGGGTGTTCCCCGGGGCGCGGCTGATCGGCCCCGGCCCACGGCAGGGCGAGGGGTTCGACGTCATCCCCCTGGAGTTCGTCGACGGCGCGGACACCGTGGTGATCAACATGGACGTCATCGACTCCGTCGGCGTGTGGCAGACGCTCAAGCAGAACTGCGACGAGCCGAAGCTGATGAACTTCGTGTGGTTCAACACGGTGAAGTACGACCACCGCGTGCAGCGATCGGCGCTGGGCCTGTCGTGCGGGCTGTTCCCGACGTTCGCCAACTCGGAGCGCACCGCCAACGAGATCCGCGAGATCGTCTCCGGCTGGACCATCAAGCCGATCTGGGAGGAGGCCCGGATCGCGTGGGTCAACCTCGGGATCCGGCTCGAGCACGTCCAGCCGCGCATGGAGACCTCCGTCCCCGTGGTGCTGTACCCGGCGATCTACCTCTCCGAGCGCAAGCAGCCGCAGGTGTTCCTCGACACGGTGGAGAAGGTGCAGAAGCGGACCCCGATCAAGGTCGAGGCCCGCCTGCACGAGTCGCACCTGATCAGCGAGCGCGCCATGCGCCTGTCGCGCAAGGACTGGGCGTGGGTCGGCCCGCTGACCGCCACGCGCGAGGACTACTGGCACGCGCTGGCCCGCACCACGGCGTTCCTGGCCACGGCGCGCGACGAGTCCTACGGGCTGGAGTACGTGGAGGCACTGGTCGCGGGAGCCGTCGGGGTGTTCCCGGACCGGCCATGGGCGCGGGCGATCCTGCCCGAGCGCTACCCGTTCTTCTATCGGACACCGGCGGAGGCAGAGGCCATGCTCTACCGCGCAGTCACCGACACCGCGGCCTGTCGTCGCGAGCTGGACCAGGCCGCCGGCGGTGACTTCGTGCACTGGCTCAGCGCCCGGCACGATGACGACCAGTTCGACCGTGCGATCGCTGCGCGCGTCCGGGAGTGGTTCGGCGCCTGACGCGGGATCCGGTCGGGGGCCGGTCAGGGTCTTGTGCTGTGCGGGGTGCGGCTGCCACGATCCGCCCCATGGATGACGCGACGCGCAGGAAGCAGTCCATCGTCGTGGGGGACGGCCGCTCGGTGTGCTTCGCGCAGTGGGGCGACCCGCAGGGGTTCCCGGTGTTCTCCCTGCACGGAACCCCCGGGGGGCGGCTGGATCGGCACCCGGACGAGTCGCGGTACGGGGCTGCCGGCGTGCGTCTGATCACCTACGACCGCCCAGGGTGCGGCGGGTCGGACCGCCTGCCGGGCCGGTCCGTGGTCGACTGCGTGGGGGATGTCGCCGCGATCGCCGATCATCTGGGGATCGGGATGTTCTCAGTCACGGGTGGTTCTGGCGGGGGCCCGCACAGCCTGGCGGTGGCCGCGCGTCTGGGCGATCGGGTGGTGCGAGCCCGATGCTCTGTCGGTATCGCTCCGTTCGGGGTGGACGACCTCGACTTCTTCGAGGGCATGGACCCACTGAACGTCCGTGAGTTCTCCTGGGCCCTGGAGGGGGAGCAACGGCTGGCTCCGGAGCTGACGCGGGAGCTGGCTGAGATGGGCGAGCGGGTCGCGGTCGATCCGTCCAAGTGGCTGGGTGACGACTGGGAGCTCGATGAGGCCGACCGTGAGGTGATGGGCCGATCGGACATGGGCGCGATGATCCGGGAATCGACCGAGGACATCCTGAGGGGTGGCGTCTGGGGGTGGGTGGACGACGACCTTGCGTTCCTCAAGCCGTGGGGGTTCGAGCTCGCCGAGATCGCGGTACCTGTTGAGGTGCGCTACGGGGCCCGTGATGTGCTGGTCCCGGCTGCCCACGGGGCATGGCTGGGTCGCAACGTCCCTGGTGCCGTCGTCGTGGTCGAGGAGGCCGAGGGCCACCTCGGTGACCCGGACCAGGTCACCGAGCGGATGCGCTGGCTGGTCACCGGGGAGTGACGCCCTGAGCCGCAGGTCGCGGGGCCCGGACGGGAGGCTGGCGCCTGCCCAGCACGGGTTGGAGCAGGCGGGCTGCAGCCCGAGACGCCACAGGGCAGGGGTGGGTCCCGTGCGGCCATCCACAGGTGGCTTCACAGCGTCTGGCGTTGTCAGCCGGCCTTGATAGTGTTCGTACAGGTGTTCGAAGGACGGGGGTCTCGGGTGGGCAGCACGACGGTGGATCAGCACAGGGTGGTGGATCCGCGGGCGGTCGGGGCTATCGGGTCGGCGTCGTGGGAGGTGGCCGATCTGTGGGCGCGGGCCACCGATGTGGCGGGTGGCGACGTGCCCGGGATGGGCCTGCTGGCCGGGGATCGGCCGATGGCAGACGTGGACGTGCTGGCGGGGGCGTTCGCGGTGGTGGAGTACGAGCTGGCCCGCCGGATGCACGCCGCCAGCAGCGCCGGGAGCCTGCCGTTGGTGGGTCCGGGGGCGGTGCTGGCCGCGCGGGGGTGGGCCCTGCTGGCGGGCCGGCGACTGGCCCGGGCCGGGGCGCTGGCCGCCGCGCACCCCAGCGTGTCGGGGGCGTGGGCGGCGGGGATCATCACCAGCGAGCATGTCGATGCGATCGCCCGCAACGTCGGCCCACTCGACGCCCGACGAACTCGCGGCGGTGGTCGAGGAGATGAGCGCGTTGTGGGGGCAGCTGTCCCCGCAGGCGGTAGCCGCGTTCATGGCCCGGGTGATCCGCCTGTTGCACCCGCCCCCGGACCCGGACCCCGACGAGGCGGGCGCCTACGAGGCCCGGTCACTGTCGTTCGCCCTGACATCGGATTCGGTGGTGCTGTCGGGGGTGCTGCCCCGCCTGGAGGGCGAAGCGGTGATCGCCGCCGTGGAAGCGTTCGCTGAACGGCTGCGCTCCGAGGCTGACCACGTCCCCGCGTCCGCTCGCCGCGCCGACGGGTTGGTGGCGTTGGTGAACGCCGCGCACGCCACCGGGTCGATCCCGACCCGCGGCGGGCTACCGGTGAGCGTGTCGGTCACCCTGGACAGCACCACCCTCGGGGACCGGGTGTGGTCCACGTCCCGCGGGCACACCCTGACCGAGGCCGAGGCCCGGTTCACCGCGTGTGACGCGCTGGTCACCCCGATCGTCCTGGACAGCACATCCTGCCCGGACACCGCGGCCGGGCTGCTCGCGGCCGCCGGGGCGTCGGGTGCTGAACCGGCTGACGATTGCGCTGATGACGTGGCCGCCGATGCGGGCTCTGACCGTGCGGGGACGCCGCTGGTGCCCTCCGCGGCAGCGCGGATCGCCGCCCTGGCCAGCACCCTGCTCGGCACCCGGATCCCGCTGGCCGTCGGACGGACCGCCCGGACCGCAACACCGGCTCAACGCCGGGCGCTGGCCGCCCGCGACAAGGGCTGCATCATCCCCGGGTGCGCGATCCCCGCCGAAGCGTGCCAGACCCACCACGTCCAGGACTGGGCCCAAGGCGGAACCACCGACCTCCCGAATCTGGCTCTCCTCTGCTGGGCACATCACCGCCAGGTCGACCTCGGCATGTGGACCATCATCCCCACCACCGGCCGCGACCAGGTGCCCCACCCGAACCCGGCGCACCACCCGGAACCCCCTGGCCCGCCAACCACAGCGCACCCTGGACCATCACCCGCACCCCACGAACCCGCTGGCGGCTGTGAGGCGCGGGGGCACCCCCGACGCGGTCGGCGACGGCAGCTAGGGCGTTCGGTGCTGGCCGGTGGTGGGTGCGGGCGGGCGGGCGCGGGCCACGGCCCACACGATCAGCGCCAGCAGCCCCGCTGCGGCGAACACCATCAGGCTGGTCCCGAGACCGGCCATGGCCTCAGGAGCGACCAGCATCACAACCGCCAGGGTGACCAGCAGTGAGCCCGACACGATCTTCAGCACGCGTCCCTCCTGGGGCTGCAGGTGGCGGGCTCGCATGGTGATCACGGCCGCGCCGAACAGGATCAACTCGTCGATCAGGAACACCGTCATGTAGACCCCGAACAGAGCGACGGCGGTCGCAGTGGGCACCGCCTGGTCAGCCAGCATGCTGGTCCACAGCAGGGGCAGCCCGGCCGTGCACGGGGTCTCGAGCAGGGACACCCCGACTGCCAGTGCTGCAGTGCCTGCCAGCGTGGCCGTCAGGCTGCGATCCGGCCGCGCAACACCGCGCATCGCCCGGTAGATGCGCGGACGGCGGGACGGGGAGATCGACAACGAGGGTCCTACGCCGGGGGTGATCCCGTCCTTGAGCTGCAGGACGCCGAACGCCAGCGCCACCACGGCCACGATGGCACGGATCCAGCCCAGCTGCCCCGCATAGTCCAGCGCGCTGTACATCCCGACGATGTAGAGCCCATACATGCCTGCGGTCACGAGCAGGAATGTCGCGCCGACCATTGCGACGTGTCCGCGAGACCCGCTGTGCAGGACGATCGCGAGCAGTACCGCCAGGACCCACAGCGAGCACGGGTTGATGCCATCGGCGAACCCGATGAGCAGCGTGCTGACGAGCAGGGACGAGCCTCCCAGGGTCCACAGTGCCCACGAGGGGCAGCTCGACGCTCGGCCCGGTGCTGACGGTGGGCTCGCCTGGCTGTGGTGGCCCGGTCGCCGAGGGTGGAGCCGAGGTCCCGTCTCGTCGGCGGGTCGACGGCCAGCGCCGCGACCACGCTCGCCTCGATCTCCGCGGCGATCGGTTCGCTGAATCCGATCCATACCTGGTCGCCCACGATCGTGACCGGCACGCCGGCCGGTTCGAACCCGAGGTCCGTGGCATAGCGGTCGAGCAGATCGCGGTTCCCCTGGTCGTTCCAGACCTCGTACTGCTCGATGCGAAGCTGCGGGTACGTGAGGGACAGCTCTTCGAGCCAGGCGCGCTCCGCCGCGCAGTGGGGGCACCCCTCGCCGTGGAACAGCAGGAGGGTGGTTGCGGTGTCATCGGCAGTGCCAAGGGGGGCCGCCATCGGCTCGTGCCGCCCCGAGCGGGGTGGGGAGCAGGACGAGGGCGAGCGTGAGGAGCCCAAGTGCGCTGAGGTGCGAGGCCGCCGGGACAGGCTGAGCGGAGGAGCCGGACGCGGGATGAGGCCCGGGACGCGCGGGGGGAGGCGGAGCGCGGGGGCCGGCGTCCGCAGGGGGCGCGCCTTGTCGGGCAGCGGATGACCCTGGGCGGGCCCTCCGGTGCCGTTCACGGTGGCTCCTGGCGTGAGTGCGATCCCCGCGCGGGTGGATGCCCGTCGCGGTCGGTTCAGTTGTGGCCCTTGCGGATCATCTTGATCATGCGGATGTTGATGGCGGCGAAGCGCACGAGCTGGACCGGGAGGCTCGTCCGGCTCTTCACGGTCTTCTGGGTCGGCAGCGGCGCCTGGGCGATGCTGGCTTCTGCGTTGTCCATGGGATTCCTCTGGGGGGCGTCGGGGGCGTGCGGGGCAGCGGAGTCACTCCGGGATGAGGAACCAACCCGGCTTGGCCTTGGCCTTGTAGATGAACATGAAGTGCAGCAGGGCCTTGATCCAGTGCGCGCCGAGGCCGATCTCGCCGTAGGTGTCCTTCGGGCTGCGACCGCCCGACTCGGGGTACTTCTGGTAGTCGGGGACGATCGGGTACATGGTCATCGCGGCGGCCGTTCCCTTGCGCAGTCCAGCTCCGGCAGAGGCGATGCACGCCGCCCCCATCCGGGCCATCGAGGCCGTGTGCTTCGGGGTCGTCGAGCCGTCGCCGATCATCTCGACGATGTTCTCCGCGACCACCTTGCCCATGACCCCTGAGGGCATCCCGGTGCGCGGGGGCGCGGGGGCGATCAGGGTGCCGTTGGGGCTGGTGCGTGGCCGGGAGATCTGGTGCGGCGGGGCGAACGCGATGCCGACGGCGAACACGTTGGCGTACGCCGGCGTCTGGTAGGTCTTCGGCCAGTCCTCGGCGCGCCAGTCCTCGAACGGCTTGGCCGTGTAGTCGGCGTCGACCTTCATCAGGCCGCTGGGGGCGAACAGCTCGGCAGTGATGTCCTCGCCCTGCGCGTCGTAGGCCTTCAGGTCCGCCCCGCGGAAGGGCGGGAGCAGCATCGCGAAGTCGAAGTCGAGCGTGTGCTTGCTGCCATCGAGCTGCTCGTAGGAGATGACCCCGGGCTCCACCTTCTCGACGTGGGCCCCGAGGATCGCGCGCATCCCGCGCTCCCGGAACAGCGACTCGGTCCACGTCTTGCTGGTGGTCTGGAACCCCTTCTGGGTGAAGACCATGCCCCCGACGCCGAAGTCGCCGAGCTCGTACTCGTTGGTCAGGTAGACGAGGTCCGCCCTGTCCCGGACACCGGCCTGACGCAGCTCGTGCTCCACGTTGAACGCGTACTCGAAGGCCGCGCCCTCGCACGTGCATGTGCCGTGCCCGGTGCCCACGACGATCGTCTGGCGCTGTCCCGGCGCGCATCTTCTCGATCGCCTGGGCGAGCCGCTCGGCCGCCTCGATCGCGTGGCCCGGCGGTGCACACCGAGAGGCTGTTGCCCGTCGGGGCCCAGCCCAGGCGGTGGCGGCGAAGTTGAGCTTGGGCCCGGTGGCGTTGACCAGGTAGTCGTACTCCAGCGTCGCGCTCTGGCCCGCACGTGCTGGGTCGGTGTAGGTGATGTCCACGAAGGGCTTGGCGTGCTCTGCGTCGCCCTCGGGGTGGAGGGCCGACTCCCAGGGCCTGGTGGAACTCGATGCCCTTGCGCTGGTAGATCGGCGCCAGCGGGAACGTGACCTGCTCCGCGGTCATGCGGCCCACGCCGACCCAGATGTTCGACGGGATCCAGTTCCACTTCGCGTTGGGGGCGACGACCACCACCTCATGCTCGCTTGCCCAGCTTGCGGCGCAGGTGCAGGGCGGCGGTGTGACCGGAGATCCCGGCCCCGAGGATGACGATGCGTGCCATGACGGAACTCCCTTCGTGATGGATCCTCGATTCAGCCTAGACCTATGCCCCGGGGGGTTTCATGTGGGGTTCCGTCCGGGACGGCTGGACTCGCCGCTCAGTACGCCTGAGCCGGCGCTGCTCGGGGCGAGCGACCGAGGAATACCCCAGGGGGTATCCTTGTTCCCGCAGCATGACCCAGTTGCCGAGGAGCCCCATGCCCACCCGCGAACCTGCCCCCGCGCACACCGGCGCCCCGGGCGCGTTCGACCTGAAGTCCTTCGCCCCCAGCTGGGGAGCCTCGGTGATGGGGACCTCCGCGCTGTCCGTCGCCCTGCTCGCCGTCGGTGAGGGCACGACATTCGCGGGCGCGACCCAGGTGGCGGCCCGGGTGATCCTGGTGGTCGCCCTGCTCCTGGGCGTGCTCGTCCTCGGGGCGACGAGCACCCGCTGGGTGCGGTTCCCTGCCGAGGCCCGGGCAGACCTGCGACACCCGGTCAAGGGAGGGATGACCGCCACGGCCGCGGGTGCCCTGCTCACCCTCGCGGTGGCGATCGGGAGGGTGGGCCCGGGCTTCCTCCCGGAGTCGATCATCCTGCCGAGCGTCACCGTGCTCGCTGTTGTGGGCGCCCTGCTGGCCCTGCTGATCGGGTGGGAGTTCCTGGGCGAGATGTTCACCTCGACCGACGCGTCGCTGGTGCAGATGTCCGGGGCCTGGTTCGTCCCGCCCGTGGTCACGATCATCGTCCCGCTCGCCCTCCTGCCGGTCATCGCCGGCAACCCCGGCATCGCCGCCGACCTGGTGGCCGTGTCGTGGGCCTTCCTGGGCATGGGGGCGGTGCTCTACCTGGTGGTGACGGCCACCCTGTTCATGCGCAGCATCAGCCACCCACTCCCTCCGGCAGGGTTGGCCCCGACGCTGTTCATCGGCATGGGTCCGGCCGGCCTGATGGGCCTGGACCTGGTGCGGCTGTCCCAGGTGTCGGTGCAGGTCGGGGTCGCGGAGGCGAGCCTGGTCACCAGCATGCTGCCGGCCGCCACGATGATGTGGGGATTCGGGCTGTGGTGGATGATCGCAGCCCTGGTGGTCCTGCGCCGGGGATATGCCCGGCTCCCGTTCTCGCTGTCCTGGTGGGGCTTCACGTTCCCGTTGGCCGCCTGGACCATCGCGACCATCGTGCTCGGGCACGCCTGGGACTCAGGCCTCGTGGCCGCGGTGGGCGTCATCGCCACCGTGGCCCTGCTGGGGCTCTGGGGGTACGTCGCGACCCGCACCGTGCTCGGCATCCGTTCCGGCTCGATCTGGGCGCACTGACGGGGAACCCGTGGGCCGACTCCGATCAGACGGAGGACCTGCCGTGGGACGCCTTCGCCTCCTGAGGTGGAGGGAAACCCCCACCGAGCTGGGCCCCGGACCCCTCAGCGCTTCCGGGCGGCCAGCTCGTGGAGGTCGTAGGGCGTCTCCTGGTAGACGCAGTAGTTGAGCCAGTTGGTGAACAGCAGGTCCCCGTGGGCGCGCCATCCGACGACGGGCAGCTGCGCGGGGTCGTCGGCGCGGTAGTAGTTGCGTGGCATCTCGATCTCCAGGCCTGCGGCCAGATCGCGGCGGTACTCCAGGTCGAGGGTCTCGGCGTCGTACTCGGCGTGGCCCGTGACGAACACGCGCCTGCCGTCGCGGGAGGCGGCGAGGTACACGCCGGCCTCCGGGGAGACGGCCAGCAGCTCCAGGTCCGGCTCGGCGAGGATGTCCTCGACGTCCACCGTCGTGTGTCGGGAGTGCGGCGCCAGGAAGACGTCGTCGAACCCGCGGGTGATCTTGTTCTTGGGGTCCGTGACCTCGTGGGAGAACACGCCGAAGACCTTCTGGTCGACCGTGTGCTTGCCGATCCCGTAGTGGTGGTAGAGCTCGGCCTGCGCCCCCCAGCAGATCGCCAGGGTGGAGAAGACGTGCTCGTCGGCCCATTCCATGATCCCGACCAGCTCGTCCCAGTAGTCCACCTCCTCGAACTCCATGAGCTCGACGGGTGCTCCGGTGATGATCAGCCCGTCGTAGCGCCGGTCGCGCACGTGCTCGAAGGTCTCGTAGAACACCTCGAGGTGGGTGTGGTCGGTGTGCTTGGGGGAGTACGAGGCGGTGTGCAGGAACGTGACCTCGACCTGCAGGGGCGAGTTGCCCAGCAGGCGGAGGATCTGGGCCTCGGTGGTCTGCTTGGCCGGCATCAGGTTCAGGACGAGGATGCTCAGGGGACGGATGTCCTGGCTGGCGGCGCGGCGATCCGTCATCACGAAGACGTTCTCCGCGGCGAGGACGTCGGCGGCTGGAAGGCCTTCCCTGATCTTGACGGGCATGGTCGCAACTCCCTGTGGCGGTGGGGGCGATTCTACGATGCCTGCCCGCTATCGGGGGATTCGTCGATTCCCGCCCGCGCCGGCCGTCACGAGGGCGCGTCCAGTGGCGCGCCCGCCGGATCGCTGGCACCCTCGGGGCCATGGACGCCCACCTGCGCGAGATCGTCGATCGGGGTGGCCGGGCGCAGTCCGCCGAGGCCGCGCGGCTGCTCATCCGGCTGGAGTCCGACCCGGACGATCACGAGGCCCGCTCGATGGCCCGGATCCTCGTCGATGCCTACCTCAACGACCCCGACCTCGCCCGCTGACCGGGCTCAGCCGGCGACGGCTCAGCCGACGAGGGCTCAGCGGGTGGTCACCACCTCGAAGCGCAGGGCGGGGCCGCCACCGGCGGACGCCAGCTTGGTGAACCGCTCGACGAGGACCCCGCCGTTGGCCTCGATGACCCGCTGTGAGGCGACGTTGTCGAGGTCGGTCGTGATGTCCACGATCGGCAGTCCCTCGTCGGCTGCGATCCGGAGCATGCGCGGCCAGCGCCGCCGTTGCATAACCCCTGCGCCGCTTCCACGGCACCACCGAGTAGCCGATGTGTCCCAGGCAGGTGGGCGGCAGCTCCCGGGTGCCCGGCTGCCAGCGCAGGTTGATCGCACCGGCGAACTCCCCGTCCCACATCCATCGGCTCAGACCGGGCAGGCGTGGGACCGTGCTCCCGTCAGGCAGCTCGATCGGGCCGCCGGCGGCCTCCCGGTCGTCGCGGAGGGCGAGGAACCGGTCCGGATCCGCCAGCACCAGATCGATCTGCGCCTGGTCGATCCCCACATGCTCTGTGTTCGGTGACCACCCCCGCCGGAGGGCATCGAGGTAGCTGGGCAGGTGCTCGGCCTGGGGGCGGATCAACTCCATGGGACCCGATCCTCCCACCCGGTGATCCCCTGGCCTCACCCCATCCGGAGGATCCGCCACGCCCCCGACGCGACGAGCGCAGCGATCGCTGCCCCGATGACCAGGTCCGGCAGGGCCGACCCGGTCACCGCGACCAGCACCCCTGCGACGATCACCCCGATGTTGGCCAGGGCGTCGTTCGTCGTGAAGATCCAGCTGGCCCGCATGTGCGCGCCGCCCCTCCGGTGCCGGCTGAGGATCGCCACGCAGCTGAGGTTCGCGGCCAGGGCCAGCAGCCCGATGACGACCATCAGGGCCTCGACCGGCTCGCTGCCGGACACGGCGCGGCGGACCACCTCGACGAGCACCAGCGCGGCCAGCGCCAGCTGCAGCCAGCCGCTCACACGGGCCGAGCGTCGTTGGCTGGCCACGTTGCCCGCCGCCACCAGGGCGATCGCGTAGATGCTGGCGTCGGCGAGCATGTCGAGGGAGTCGGCGACCAGGCCGGTGGACTGCGGCGACGAGCCCGGCAACCAGCTCGACGGCGAACATCGCCGCGTTGATGCCCAGGACCCACCACAGTGCCCGGCGCTGGGACTCGGGGGAGCCGAGGCGGCCGCATCGAGCTCACATCGTCGGGGCCAGTGGGGTGACCTCCCTGAGCTCGGCCCCCATCCCCAGGGGCTCCAGGGCGGCACGCAACGGGTCGGACGGGCCCGTGTGGACGGCCCTCAGCTCGCGCGCCCCGAGGTCGAAGTCCAGGGACCGGACCCCTGTGACGTCGGACAGCGCCATCCGGACGAGCTGCTCCTCAGTCGGACAGTCCATGCCCGGGACGTGGAACACCGAGCGGCTCAGCAGCGCGTCGTCGGCCACACCCGGAGTCTGGCACGCCGGTGACCTGTGCTGGTGACACCTGTGCTGGTGACACCTGTGCTGGCGCCCTCTGCCGGTTCCGGTGCACCGGTGACCAGTGGTGTTTGGCCGGTCACGGATCGGGGTACTCTGGCCGTGCATCGTCTGAACGGTGCGCGTTGTCCGCGGCATCCGCCGCTGGCGAGGTCGTCTGCTTTGACACCTGACCGGTGTCCCCTTCGCGAGATGGGCCAGCACCCGCGGCCACCCCCTCGACGATCAGGACCCCTGTGACCTCTCCCGCCCGTGCGGCTTCTGCTGCGCGCACTCCCCACTCCACCACCCGGCCCTCCGCGTCGGCCCGCCCGGTGGCCCCGGCCGCCTCGGCGAGCTTCGCCGACCTCGGTGTCGCCCCGGCGCTCATCGCGTCGCTGGCGTCCGGGGGCATCGACACCCCGTTCCCGATCCAGTCCGCCACGCTGCCGGACTCGCTGGCGGGGCGCGACGTGCTCGGCCGCGGGCGCACCGGCAGCGGCAAGACGGTCGCGTTCGCGCTCCCGTTGGTCGCGGCGCTGGCCGGCAGCCGTTCCGCGGCCCGCCGCCCTCGGGGGCTCGTGCTCGTCCCGACCCGTGAGCTGGCCGTGCAGGTGGACAACACCATCGCACCCCTGGCCGAGGCCATGGGCCTGCGGACCCGCACGATCTTCGGCGGCGTCGGCCAGAACCCGCAGGTCGCCGCCCTGGCCAAGGGCGTGGACATCATCGTCGCCACCCCGGGTCGCCTGGCCGACCTGATCAAGCAGCGCCTGTGCAGCCTCGAGGACATCGTCGTGACCGTGATCGACGAGGCCGACCACATGGCCGATCTCGGCTTCCTGCCGGAGGTGCGTCGCCTGCTCGACCAGACGCCGGCCGAGGGGCAGCGACTGCTGTTCTCCGCGACGCTGGACTCCGGCGTCGACGTCCTGGCCCGTCGCTACCTGCACAACCCCGTGACCCACGAGGTCGACTCGGCTGCCTCGCCGGTCCCCGCGATGGATCACCACGTCTTCAACGTCGACGCCGCGGATCGCGGCGAGGTCGTCGCCCAGCTCGTCGGCGGGCACGGCCGGACGCTGGCGTTCGCCCGCACCAAGCACCAGGCCAAGCGTTGGGCGCGCACGCTCACGGCGTCCGGGATCCACGCCGTCGACCTGCACGGCAACCTCAGCCAGGCCGCCCGCCAGCGCAACCTGGCGGCGTTCGCCGACGGTGACGTGCGGGTCCTGGTGGCCACCGACATCGCCGCGCGCGGCATCCACGTCGACGACGTGACGCTCGTCGTGCACATCGACCCGCCGGCCGAGCACAAGGCCTACCTGCACCGCTCCGGACGCACGGCGCGCGCCGGCGCCGCCGGCGTCGTGGTCACGGTCGCAACCCACGACCAGCGCCGTGACGTCGCCGACCTGATGCGTCGTGCGGCCATCACGCCCACCCAGCACAAGGTGCGCGCCGGTGATGCGGCGATCGCCGACATCGCCGGCCCCAGCGCCCCACGCGTCGTCGTGCCGAACGCCCAGCCGATCCCGGAGGAGCGCACGGGCCGCGGCTCGGGTCGCGGAAACGGTGGCGGGCGCGGTCCTTCGTCGAGCGGCTCGGGTTCGCGTGCCGGCGGGTCCGCAGGCGGGCAGCAGCGCTCAGGCGCGGGCTCCCGCAGCACCGGGTCGCGTGCAGGCCAGGGCCAGAGCAGCTCCCAGTCCGGCTCCTCGCAGTCCCGCGGGTCCGCGCCCCGGTCCTCGCAGTCGTCCTCCCGCTCCTCGGGTGGATCCACCACGGTCTGGTCGAGCAGCGGCGGGGCCGCGCCCGCGGCACCGCGTCGCGGCCCCCGCCGGGCCACCCGGCCTGCGGGCGGCGCCGGCTCCGCAGCCTGATCGGACACGGGCCCGACCGGGATCGCCTCGGCGGCCCGCCGCCGGTTCCGTGGGCGGCCGGGGCGCCGTCGCGGACGCTAGGGTGGGCGCCGACCTGAGGGAGGCATGGGCGTGGGCCGGTTCGACGCGTGGGTGCGGGCGGTGGGGGAGGATCCCGACCCCCGGTTCACGCTGGCCAACGAGCGCACGTTCCTGTCCTGGGTGACCACCTCGCTGGGCCTGCTGGGCGTGGGGCTGGCGGTCGGGACGATCATCCCCGGCGAGCACCCCTCCATCAGCCTCCTGGCGATCCTGTGGATCCTCATGGCCGCGATCCTGTCGGTCCGCGCCCTCATCCGGTGGTTCCGGATGGAGCGGTCCATGCGCCTGGGCCAGGGGCTGCCCCTGTCGACGTCCATCCCCGTCGTGGCGATCTCGCTGGCCGTCCTGTCGGTGGCGACCGGCCTCGCGGTCGTGTGGACCTCATGAGCGCGGGTGCGGCGTCCGGTCCCTCGGATCCGGGGCTGGCCGGCGAGCGCACGACGCTGGCCTGGGCGCGGATGGGCCTGACCCTGCTGGGGATCCCCGCAGCACTCCTTGCCTACGCCAGCGGACGCAATGAGCTCGCCGTCGCGGCTGCTGTCGTCGCCATGGTCCTCGGGCTCGGCGTCCTCGTCGGCTCGGTGCGCCGGCAGCGGGTGCAGCCGGGCGTGATCCCCTCCGGCTCGTTGGTGCCCGCGGCGAGGCTCATCCTGCTGACGGGTGCCTGCGTGCTCATGCTCAACGTCGCAGGCGGGATCCTCGTCCTCGCCTGAGGATCCGCCCACGGAGGCCGCGGACGCGATCGGGTTGCACGCGGGCGCAGACCGCGACACCCTTCGGGCGTGGCGAACCGGGCGGATGTGGTGGTCGTGGGGGCAGGGCTCGCAGGTCTGCGTGCCGCCCAGCTCCTGGCGGCAGCAGGGCGCGAGGTGGTGGTCCTCGAGGCGGCCGACGGGATCGGTGGGCGCGTGCGCACCGACCGTGTCGACGGGTTCACCCTCGACCGGGGCTTCCAGCTGTACAACCCGGCGTACCCCGAGGGCCGACTGGCCTGGCCCGGCCTCGAGCTGCGCCACTTCGCCCCGGGGGTGGAGGTCGTCCGCGACGGGATCGCCCACCCCCTGGCCGATCCCCGACGGGATCCCCGCAGCCTGCCCGCCACCACCCGGTCGCTGCGAGCCCTGGGGGCCACCCGGGGGCTGGCGGCGTTCGGGGCGTACGCGGCCCGGCTGGGCACCCCCGCGCACCCCCGTCCCACCCCGCCCGTGCACGCCGACCAGCCCATCGGCGAGGTCCTGCGCGCTGCCGGCGTCGACGAGACGGCCCTCGAGTGCCTCGTGCGGCCCTTCCTGTCCGGGGTGCTCGCCGATGCGGCGCTCGAGTCCCCGCGGGGTGTGGTCGACGAGATCCTGCGCAGCTTCCTGGCCGGGACTCCGGGCGTGCCCGAGGCCGGGATGGAGCAGCTGGCCCGTCGGCTGGCCGCCGGCGTGCCGGTCGTGACCCATTCACCCGTGCTCTCCGCGCAGGTCGGGCGGGTCACCACCGCAGATGCCGAGTGGCTCGCCGAGGACGTGGTCGTCGCCGTCGATGATCCGTCGGCGCTGGTCGCCACCGCATCGGCGACCCGGTGGCGGGCGCTGACGACCTGGTACTTCGCGGCGACCGACCTGCCGCGCCGGCACCCCATGCTGCTGGTGTCACCGGACGTGCGCCTGGCCAACGTGGCGGTCATGAGCGACGTCGCGCCGTCGTACGCACCGGCCGGGCGGCGCCTCATCGCGGCGTCGGCGGTGGGGTTCCACGACTCCACTGAGGCGGCGTCGTGGGCGCGCGCGGATGCGGCCCGCATGCTTGCCGTGGCACCGGGGGACCTCGAGCTGATCGCCGCCTGCCCGATCGCCTCGGCACTCCCCGCGGTCGGGACGAGACGGTCGCCCGCGGTGAGCTCGGGACTGGTCCTGGCCGGGGACCACCGGGTGGGACCCAGCATCAACGGCGCCCTGGCCAGTGGTCGGCGAGCGGCCGAGATCCTGGGCGGGTGACCCTCGAGGGGCTCGGCCAGAGCGCGCATGCGCGCGCGGCATCGGTGACCACGCATCGGCCATGGCCGCCGCTGTAGCGTCCGACGCATGTCATCGACTGCGATGCCCCAGTCGCCCGGTGGCGGCCGGGGGCCTGCCGCGCCGGGGGACCCCGAGCTCCACCTCACCAGGCGCACGATCGTCTCCTACGCCTTCGGGTCGGTGGGGACGGGCGTCTTCGGGGCAGTCCCCGGCCTGGTGCTCGCGTACTACCTGACCAACACCCTGGGCGTGGCGGCGGGTGCGGCCGCCCTCGTGGTCGCGGTCCCCAAGGCGTGGGACGTGGTGGTGCTGCCCGTGGTCGGCCGCCTGTCCGACCGTTCCGCTGCGCGGGTGCGCAGCCGGCTGCCGTTCCTCCGGCTGGCTGGGGTCCTGCTGCCCCTGGCCTTCGTGCTGATGTTCTCCGTGCCCCCGGCGCTCGGCTCGGGGCTGGCCGGTGCCTGGGTCTTCGTCGCGTTCATCCTCGCCGCGACGGCCTTCGCGCTCTTCCAGGTGCCCTACATCGCCCTGGCGGCCGAGCTGACCGACGACGCGGATGAGCGCTCGACCCTCATGGCCGTGCGCGTGGCCTTCCTGACCGTCGCCATCCTCATGGGTGGGGCGCTGGCCCCGGTGATCCGCGACGCCTTCGGCGGAACCTACCTGGGCCACTTCGTCATGGGCATCTGCATGGCGGGGCTGATGGCCGTCGGCATCTGGCTGTGCATCATCGGGCTGTCGAAGGCCCGGGCCCGGATCAGTCCCGCGGCCGAGGGCGGGCTCCGCGAGCAGTTCCGGGAGGTGCGCCACACCCGTGCGTTCGTCGTGCTGCTGTCCTCGTTCGTGATCCAGGCGCTGGGGCTCTCGGCGATGCTGGGCGGGACGCAGTACTACGCGACGTACATCCTCGAGAAGCCCACCGCGGTCACCATCCTGTTCGTCTGCCTGGTCGCGCCGGCGATCGTCGTGATGCCCGTGTGGAACTGGGTCGCCCACCGGTTCGGCAAGGAGCACGGCTACCTGGTCGCCACGCTGATGTTCCTCGGGGGCACGCTCGTCCTGCTGTTCGGCGGCCGCACCCTGTCGCTGCCGATCATCTACGCGGCCATCGCGCTGTGCGGCATGGCCTACGGGGGCCTGCAGATGTTCCCCCTGGCGATGCTGCCCGACTGCATCGCAGCGGACACCGCCCGCTCCGGCCATGCGCGGGCCGGGGTGTTCACCGGCCTGTGGGCCGCCGGCGAGACGCTCGGATTCGCCCTCGGCCCCGGGCTGGTCCTCGTCGTGCTGGCCGTCAGCGGCTTCATCTCGAGCCGTGCCGACGAGCTGGTCGTGCAGCCCGACTCGGCGATCACGGGCGTGCTCATGGCCTTCACGGCGGTGCCGGCCGTGCTCATCACGATCAGCATCCCGTTCATCCTGCGGTACAGCCGGGCGTCGGCGGCCGACGCTGCCCGGGTCCCGGTCCCCACCGCCGCAGGGTCCCCCGGCACCCCCACCCCGCCCGCGCCGACACCCCCAGGAGATCCCTCATGACCGCATCCCTGCCCCCCGCGTTCCCCGAGCAGGGCCTGCCCGACGAGGTGATCCTCGCCACGCTCGCCGCCCTGCGTGAGCTCGACGTGCCGGTCAAGGGCGGTCGGACGACGTCCTACGTCTACGACCCCGACCGCGACGACCTCGAGGACCTCTCGCTGCGGGCGTTCGCCCTCTCCGAGCACGTCAACGGGCTGGACCCGACCGCCTTCCCGAGCTTCGCGGCGGTGGAGAACGACCTGGTGGCCGCCGCCCTGAGCGTGCTGGGCAGCGGGGATCCCGGCGAGGTCGGGACGATGACCAGCGGGGGAACGGAGTCGTGCGCCCTGGCCGTCCTCGGCGCGCGCGAGCGGTGGCGCGCGAAGGTCGGCCAGCCGATGGGCCACCCGACGCTGGTGGCCCCGTCGTCGGTGCACCCGGCGTTCGTCAAGGCCTGCCACCTGTTCGACGTGGAGCTGGTGTCGGTGCCGATCGACCCGGTCACGTTCGCCGCCGACGCCGAGGCGATGATCGCGGCGATGGACGACCGGACCGCGATGGTGGTCGTCTCGGCGCCGTCCTACGCCCACGGGATCGTCGACCCGATCGAGCCGATCGCGGCCGCCGCCGCCGAGCGCGACGTGCTGTGCCACGTCGATGCCTGCATCGGCGGCTGGACCGTCCCGTTCATCCGGGAGGCTGAGGGGCTTCCCCCGATCGGGCTGATGATCCCGGGGGTCACCTCCGTCTCGGTCGACCTGCACAAGTACGCCTACACCCCCAAGGGCGTGTCGATCCTGCTGCACCGCGACTTCGCGCTGCGCCGCCACCACTGGTTCGCCTCGGCGGCCTGGAACGGCTACCCGGTGGCAAACCCGACCCTCCTGAGCTCGCGCGGCGGTGGGGCCCCGGCGATCGCCTGGGCCTACGTGCACAAGATCGGTCGCGAGGGGTATCGCGGGCTGGCCCTCTCGGCGTGGCGGGCGACGAAGGCACTCATCGCGGGGATCGGGGCCATCCCCGGGATCCACGTGGTCGGGGAGACCGGCTCGACGCTGCTGGCCTTCACCGACGACGGCGGTCCCGATGACCCGGACATCCGGGTGATCGCCGACGAGATGGTCGTGCGCGGCTGGCTGCTCGGCGTGCAGCCGGGGCACGGTGGTCCGCCGACCGCGCACATCTGCCTCATGCCGGTCCACGAGCCCCAGACCGACGTGTTCCTGGCCGACCTCGCCGCCTCGGTGGAGGCGGCCCGGGCGCTCGGCCGGGTCGAGGTGGATCCGGGCCTGCTGGCCATGGCTGCGTCGCTGGACCCGAGCAGCCTGCCCCCGGGGGCCGTCGACATGGTGCTGGCTGCGGCGGGCATCTCGCTGGGCGGGGACGGTGGGGAGGGCCTGCCCGAGCGGCGCGCCACCCTCAACGCGATCCTGGACCTGGCCCCGGAGCCGCTCGTCGAGTGGCTGCTGATCGAGGTGCTGGGCAACGTCCTGCGCCCGTCGGCCCCGTGATCCAGGAGTTCGTGCGCGTCATGAGGAGGAACGGATGAGTGGGATGGAGGTCGACCCGGGACGGGTCGACATGGGCTCATCGGGCGCGCTGCGTGACGCCTTCCGATCCGCGCCGGAGCCGGCGCTGGAGGATCTGGTGGGTGTGCACCGGGGTGAGTACATCGGCCCCCAGTGGCTGCGTACCGTCGGGCCGGTGATCACGCAGGCTCGGTCGGATGCCCGGGTGGCACGGGAAGCGCTTCGCCCTCGCCGGGCAGGGGGCGTCGACCCTCGTGGGGGTGAACCTGCTGCGCTCGGGGGAGCAGATCGTCGACTCGATCCCGATGGTGGCTGCGGTGGGACCCTCGCGGCTGGATGGACGGCCCGCGTTGATCATCTGCTACCCGGTGGACGCGCCGTTCCCGTGGCCGCGGGTCACCGACGAGCTGCGCCCCTTCGGCGACGATGTCCTGCTCGGCATGACCTTCGGGATCCCCGGCGCGTCCCCGTCGGGGGCGCCGTTCCTCCTTCGTCGCGTCGAGTAGACACGCTGTCGGCACCCACCTCGGCTCGGCGATCGCGGGGGCGAACCCACGTGCGGTCGGGGCGAATGGCACTGTCACCGACCTCCGTGCCCGGGCGAGCATGGAGGTGAGGGCGGCTCGTCGTGCGTCGCCCGCGCGGGGAGGTGGACGGGATGCGTCGCCGTGGCTCACGCGTCAGGGCTGTGGCCCTTGCCGCTGGTGTCGTGCTGGCCCTGGCAGTGATTCCCGGGTGCGCCGGCGGAGCAGGTGGCGGTTCAGCCTCCGACCCCGCGGCATCGGGCTCGAGCACTGCCGTCGCCCCATCCACGACCCCCGCGGCAGGGCCCTCCATCACGGCTCTGGGGATGGTCTACGTCAACGACATCTCGCACGACGCCAGCTGGGTGATCGGCGACGAGCCGCGGGCGCCGGGCGCCAGCGAGCCGAAGCCCCTGGTCCTGATGAACCGCGTGACGGGCGAGCAGTGGGTCCTCTGCGACTGGGCAGACCCGGACCTCGGCTTCTGCTCGATGGCCGAGCAGGGGGCGATGATCCCCGAGACCCCGAACCTGGTGGTGGAGCAGGTGGACACCAGCGTGGTCGGATGGTTCCCCTCGGGCGGGGTCTACGTGGTGGACACGGCCAGCGGTGCCCGGACGCGCATCGACACGGACTCCGCCGGCGTGCCGCTCGAACCGTCGTGGGAGGCCGGCGACTGTGAGGAGGGGTGCGACTACCACTGGGCGCCCCACCTGAACGTGTCCGCCGACTCCGTCTCCGGTGACGGGCGGATCGCCGCGTTCTGCGCGAACTACGAGAAGCCCAAGGAACCGGTCCTGTACGTGAAGGACCTGGGAACGGGAACGTTGACCCGAACCACCGTGCTCTGCGGCGTCAACAGGTTCGGTCGGGAGAGCGACAACGATGAGTGGAGCGACGAGGGGATGAGCTACCCCCAGATCTCGGCTGACGGCAGCGTCGTGCACGTGAACGGCAACCGGTCCACGGGCGGCGAGTACGGGAAGGTCGGGTGGGAGGCGGACACGCTCTACTTCCCCACGACCGGTGAGACCCGCAGCGTGGACGGCAGCGGGGGCATGACCCGTGACGGCGGCACGGTGTTCATCCGCCAGGGCGTGCAGGCCACGGAGCCCGAGGCAGACGTGGTACCGGAGTACGGCGCCTATGCGGTGGCCACAGGCGAGGTGACCCCGTTGCCCTGGATGCAGGAGTTCGTGAGCACGCCCGCCATGCCGCACTACCCGTTCGACACCTTCCGGCAGGCCAGCAGCGACGGCCGGTGGGTGGTGAACCACGGTTCCGTCCGGGACGTCCGCTCGGGGGCTGAGACCGACATCGGGGCGCTGCTGCAGGAGAACGGCTACGAGCCTTCGACCGGTGAGGGGACGCTGCGGATCTCCGGCGACGGGTCGGTGGTGATCGCCAACGTCGTCGGCCCCGACCCGCTGGCCGAATCGAGCAGTCGGGTCGTGGCGGTCAGCGGGTGGGATTCCGACTGAGGAGGTGTCCCATCGTCCGTCGGGCCGGGCGGAGGCCGTCCTCCGTGCGGATCAGCCGTGGACGTCCAGCCGGCGGTCCTCCCAGCGCATGAAGTCCGCGATCCGCTCGGCGGTGGCGTGGCCCAGGCCTCCGCGCGGGAACGGCACGATGCGCCGGTTGACGAAGAACACGTCAGTCAGGTCCGACTGCCGCTCCAGCACCAGGTCGGTGATCGTCTGGCCGTTGAGGTGGGTGACCGACACCCCGTGGCCCACGCAGCCGAACGAGTAGATGACGTCCTTGCCGCCGACGTACCCCAGCGCGGGGAACATGTCGAGGGTCGCCGACACCGGACCGCCCCATGCATGGCTGAACCGCACGTCGGCCAGGCCGGGGAACATCCGGCGCACGTCCTGGCGCAGCGCGGCCCAGACGGCCTCGTCGGAGTCGAAGTCCATTCCGCGGCCGTCGCCGAGCTTCACGTCGCGGCCACCGATCAGCAGGCGGTTGTCGGCGGTCAGCCGGTAGTAGTGCACCAGGTCGCGGAAGTCCTCGACCCCCTCCCGGTCGCGCCATCCGATGCTCTCCAGCTGGGCGTCGCTCAGCGGCTCGGTCAGCACGATGTAGGTCCAGACCGGCACCTGCTTGCGGGCCAGGTCGCCGAACATGTGCGACCACGCGTTGGTGGCCAGCACCGCCTTGCGGGCGCGCACCCGGCCCTGGGGTGTCGTGAGGATCACCCGACCCGTGTCCGGGTGCCGCTCGAAGCCCGACACCGGCGTGCCCTCGTAGATCTGGGTGCCCTGCGCGGCCACCACGTCGCGCCATGCCCAGGCCAGCTTCGCCGGGTTCACCAGGCCCATGTTCGGCTCCCACCAGGCGGCGCCCACGTAGGTCGGGCTGGCGACCCGGGCGCGCAGCTCGTCGGGGCCGATCAGCTGGATCCCGGTGATGCCCATGCGGTGGACCAGGGCGATCTCCTTGAGCAGGCGCTCCTGGTACTTCGGCGAGGTGGAGACCCACAGGAACCCGGGGTGCTCGTAGTCGCAGTCGAGGCCCAGCTCACCGACGAGCTCCTGGAGGAGGGTGACCGCGCGGTCGGCGTACTCGTGGGCCTCCCTGGCCTTCGTCCGGCCGAAGCGCATGGCGGTCAGGGAGTGCATCATCCCGATCTTGGTCATGCTGAACCCCGCGTTGCGCCCGCTGGCGCCATGGCCGATGAACTCGGCCTCCAGGACCGCGATCCGCATCGTCGGCTCGGCGCGGTGCAGGAAGTGGGCGGTGGACAGGCCGGTGTAGCCGCCGCCGACGATCGCCACGTCGACGTCGAGGTCCCCGACCAGGGCCGGGCCGGGGGAGTACGGGGCGGTGGAGTGCCAGAAGCCCGTGGGGGTGAAGGTGGTCATGCTTCGAGTATTCGCCGGTCGCAGGGGTCGATTCCCGGCGACGGCGGGCTGGGCGGCTACCGCTCGCTCAGCGGCGGACCCTGCCCGGCAGGAGGAAGTCGTAGTCCTGGCGCAGGAGCTTCGTGCGGATCGCCCGGTCGGCGCGTCGTGCCTGAAGGAAGACCCCGAGCAGGCGGGCGTCCTGGCGGTAGTAGTCGTCGACCTCCTTGGCAGTGATCGGGTCGCGCGGACCGGGGATGTCGGCGGTGGCCAACCAGTCGTTGGCCACGTCCAGGCCGGTGCCGATCCGGTCCGCGGCCCCCTCCTTGTGGAAGTTGCCCAGCAGGTCGACGGCGACGGTCCGGGGTACGAAGTAGTCATCCTGGTAGGAGTCGGCGACGAACCGGAGCAGCAGCGCCCGGATGCCGGGCGGGGCGGCGGCGAGGATGACCCGGGCGTCGAGTCGGTGACGACCATGGCGACGGATGAAGGGGGTGCCCACGTCGATGAGCACCGGATCCGTGGAGGGAGTGGCGGGCTCGGATGCGGTTGCCGGCTCGGCGGGTCGGAACGACCAGTTGGAGAGCTGGCCGTCGAGGGCCACCTCGACCCCGTCCGTCCTCCCGGCGCTGCGCTGGGCCAGCAGCGCGACGCGGTCGAGGACTCCTCCGATCGCCACGGCCAGGCCCTCGTCGTCGGTGGTGTGCAGCAGCGTGTTGCCCAGGGTCTGGGAGTCCATGCGCGGCTGCACCAGGTAGACGATCGGCGGTCGGCCGGTGCGGCGGATCGGGACGGCCTCGGTCGGCGCGACGCGGATCCCGGCGGTGGCCACCTCCGCGAGGTACTCGTCGACGAGGTCCAGGTAGGCGCTGACCGAGGTCTCGTCGGGGAAGCCCGCCATCCGCTTGCACACCAGCCCGGGCAGCTCGTCGGTCGTGAGGGCGGCGGAGATCTCGCCGTACGCCAGCACCGTGACGTGGCCGCCGGACTCGGGGTTGGCCGGGTCGAGCCGGCGCTCGGTGTGCTCGAGGACGGCGTGGAGGTGGTCGCGGTCGGGGAGGCCTCCGTGGAAGGCCGTTGGTTCGGCCGGTGGGGTGTCGGCCGCTTGGGTGGCCCGATCGGGCGTGTCGTGTGTCATCGGGCACTGCCTTCAGATGCTGTCGTCGCGCTGCCGTGGGACGGGGCCAGCTGGCCGAACATCCGGGCGACCAGGCCCGGGTCGTCGAGGACGCCTGAGCCGAGGAGCCCGGTGATGGCGGCATCGAGCCGGGCCAGCGCCTCTCCTGCCTCGGCGTCCGACATCAGCAGGCCGGGCTTGAACTGCAGGACGGAGCGGTCGAAGTTCGCGAACATGGCCCAGAGCCCCGCGTCGTAGCAGGCGCGCGTCATCAGCAGGCCGCCCATGGGGTGGGCGAAGCGCAGCCCGATCACCAGTCCGGCCTGGCGCACCTCCACCAGCCATTCCGGGTGGTGCGCGGCGATGCCTGCCAGGCCACTGGCGAACGTGTCGCTCAGGGTGTCGACCCGCGCGGTGGTCTGCGGCCGTGTCGTGATGGCCAGGACGGCGCGGGCAACCCGGCAGCCCAGCTCGGAGCCGCCGAACGTGGAGATGTTCGACCAGCCGTCATCCTCCAGCCATGCGCCGGCACGCGCGGAGAGCAGTGTCGCGGCGATCGGGTACAGGCCACCGGACAGGCCCTTGCCGGTGACGAGGATGTCGGGGATGACGCGGGCGCGCTGCACGGCCCACAGGGGTCCGGTGCGGCCCAGCCCCGTCTGCACCTCGTCGGCGATGTACAGCGCGCCGTGGCGGTCGCAGAGCTCGCGGACGCCGGCGAGGTAGTCGGCGGAGGGAGTGGGGAAGCCCATGGTGGCGGGGATCGTCTCGAGGATGACCGCGGCGGTGGGGGCGGCGGCCAGCGCCCGCTCGAGCGCCGGCAGGTCGTCGAACGGGACCTGGGGGAACTCCTCGTCGGTGCCGGTGGACAGGAAGGCCTGGGCTGCCTCGCGGTCACCGGCGGCCAGGGCCAGGCCCGTGTGCCCGTGGTAGGCGCCGGCCACGGAGACGACCCGGCGGCGTCCGGTGGCGCGGCGGGCGGACTTGATCGCCAGGTCGACGGCCTCGCCGCCGCCGCTGGCGAAGACCGCGTAGGTCATGCCCGGCGTGCGCTCGACGAGGTCGGCGGCGAGCAGCGCCCTCTCGACGCTGGGGAAGTGGTGGTTGCCGATGTCGAGCTCGTCCAGGGCGTCGACCAGGACGGCGATCAGCTCGGGATTGCGGTGGCCGAGGTTGAACACGCCCCCGTTCAGGTGCAGGTCCAGCCAGCTGCGACCGTCGACATCGTGGATCCGGTACCCCTCGCGGCGGCCCATGACGATCCCGGCGCCGAGGGCAGCGAACGTGCGCACGCGATCGGGGCACAGGTAGCGCTCAGCCAGGGCGAGGGCCTCGTCGCGGGTGCGGGCCCCGGCGGGGGCGCATCGGTGGTGGGTGATCCGCTCATGGGCGCAGTATCGACCCGCCGCGGTGGGCGAAGCCCAGCAGAAGCCCGAGCGGACCGAAGCCCCCACAGGTCGCGCGGTCCGGCATCCGCACGGCGCGTGGTGACGGTCTGGCGATCCTCGGACATCTGTGTCCGAACCCCGGCGGGTCGTTGTCCGTTTCGCACCAGTCCTGGGCCACCGGCCACGTCACCGCTTCAGAGTGACCTCGTTGGCTGACATGACGCCCTGGAAGCCGAACTTGGGGTTGACCCACACGCGGTAGGTGCCCTTGCGCAGGTTGACCGTCCGCCTCTCGGTGCTGCCCAGCGTCCGGTAGGTCTTCAGCGCCGTCCAGGTCCCGTCAGCGTTCTTGCGCTGCACCTGGAACGTCCAGTAGTTCGAGCCGCGTGTTGGGATTCACATCGACCTTCAACTTGGAGCGGTTGCTCACGGCCTTGACCTTCACGCGTGCGGTGGGCTGGGTGAACACCGGCTGAGCTGGGGGTGTGGGGGGACTCCACGCATCACGCAGGGGCCACGGGAACCCCACGTAGGGAGCTACCCACGCAGTCGCCGGGGTAGAGGAATCGCACGTAGGTCCCGGTCGCCAAGAGCCTGTCCGCTGTGATGACGAAGCTGCCGTCGTTCGCCGACGTCGCCTGTCCCACCGTGACCCACGTGGCACCTTCCAGCCGCTCCGCGGTCACCAGGGCCACGGGGGCCGGCCTGATGAATCCGTCGTGCGTCTGCACCTGGACGCGGCCCAGCAGCGCGCTGACGCCACCCCGCAAGTTCATGGGGGTAGGCGCCCACCACTATGAAACTGTCCAGTCGCCTGATGGTGAATGGTGTCGTGGCGGGCTGCTCCTGGATCGCGCTCGTTGGGACGCTGACGGTCACCGTGGCCATGTAGCCCTGGTCAGGGGGCGCAACGGGCCCGTTGAAGTGCTCGCACATCGCAACCCCGGGGATCGACAGGTAGGGGGAGCCGGGGTAGGGCACACCGGTGGGGCCCGAGCCCGAAGCCGCGAAGGTCTCCAGAACGGTCGTCGAGCCCACGCCCGTGATCTGACCGGAGGCACTCCAGCCGACGTCTGGACCTACATTCACCGAAAGCTGGATCGGAAGATCGGCGCAGCCGAGGAAGTTGGTCGTGATGAGATCACTCCACGACGTGCTGTTGACGACGAGTTGCATGCTCCAGTCGGGGAGCAGGTCTGCGTGGGCTGTCGGCGGCGGTGCCCCCACGGCCGCTGCGGTGAGTGCCGCGCCAGCGAGCAGTGCGGTGATGGGTCGTTTCACGGTGTCCCTCCTCGCGCATGCCATGGACAGGTCGCCGTCTGTGCCTGCCCGGTGGGGCGATGGGCCGGGTGAGGTCGGGAGGCGCGCAGACCCGGGTCGACCGGGTGTGAACGCGGGAGCTCTGGTGCTCCCTCGACGTCAGGGTCACGCATCCCGTGCACGGCGGATCATCCCCATCTCCACGTGCAGGACTCTCGTCCCGGGACCAGCGTCCCCATGGGCGTCCGCGCTGCGGTAGGGCCGTTGGTCCCGGCTCTGTCAGGGCGAGCAGGCGCTGTGCCAGCAGGCGATGTGCGTCGAAAAGGGAGGGCCTCCGGTCGGACTCCCGACCGCGAGGCCCTCCTCGTCATCCGGGCACCAGTCACCGCGCCGGAACCGACTACCTCTTCAGCACGATCTCAGCGGACGTCGCACCCTGGTATCCGAACTTGGGGTTGACGAACACCCTGTAGGTGCCCTTGGGCAGGTTGATCGTGCGCTTCTCGGCGCTCCCCAGGGTCCGGTAGGTCTTCAGGGGCTTCCAGTTCCCGTCAGCCTTCTTCCGCTGGACCTGGAACGTCCAGTACTTCCGGCCCATGTTCGGGTTCACGTCGACCTTCAACTTCGACCGACCGCTGACCGCCTTGACCTTCACGGTTGGCGACGGTTGGACCACCGGCGGGGTCGGGACGGTCTGGGTGCTGCTCATCGAAGGAGCGGAGATTTCGTCCCCAGGTAGGAGGCCCGGTACTGGCTTCCCGGGGGCAGCACCGTGCCCACCGGGATGGCAAAGCCCCCGGTCGCGTCAGGGTTCCCGGTCCGATCGGCGTCCACGTCTGTCCGGAACGAGTCTCGATCGCCACTTGCCCGGCGGGATCAGCAACGACGCCCGCCACGGTGGGGGTGGTGACGCTCACCCTGCCGGAGAACGTGGTCAGGGACCCGACAACAGTTGGTGCGGGGCAGGGTCGTCGCTGTGGCATCGGGGAGACGGTGAACTCCAGCTCACCGGGAACGGGGACTCCACCCAGGCCCAGGTGTCCGAGAGGGTCGACATCATCCATGCGTATCCCGTGACCGTGTAGACCCGTTCGGGTGGTCCTTGGGCACATCTCGAAGGCCGCATCAGCGACGAAGGGACCGGATTCGTGTTCGAGTACCAAGCGATGCTGGAGTAGCGAGAATCGTCCTTGAGCTGGATCTCCGCGTAGAAGCCCCATTCGTCCGGCACGAGCCCCTTACTTCTCCAGTCACCGTGACCTTGTGCACCGAACGGGGTCTGTCCACTGGACGTCGGGGAAGTTCAGCGTGATCTGTGTGCCCGTACGGGAAGGCCCCCCACGGTCGTGCTGCCCGCCAGGGCGGGTTGCGCCGGGGCCACCGTCAGTCCCGCCGCCACGAGTGCCCCGGTCACCAGGGCGATGAGTCGTTTCATGGTGCACCTCTCGTCTGGCAGAGACGGGCGCGGCACAGTCTGTGCCCGCCCGGTGGGGCGATGGGCCGGTAGAGGTGCGGGCGGAGGCGCGCGAACCCGGGTCGACCGGGTGTGAACGCGGGAGCTGTGGAGCTCCCGTGACGTCAGGGTCACGCATCCCGTGCACGGCGGATCATCCCCATCTCCACGTGCAGGACTCTCGTCCCGGGACCAGCGTTTCGAGGCCCTCTCGGCTCACGGCTAGAGGCTTTGGTCCCGAGGCCGCCCGGGCAGACTCCGCAGGGTGCCGTGGGCGCATCATGTGGCGATGTGCGACACCTTCGTGGCCCTCTCCGAAGCCACCGCCAACGGGTCGGTGATCTTCGCCAAGAACAGCGACCGGGAGCCCAATGAGGCCCACGAGGTCGTGCACGTCCCGGGGGCCGAGCATGGCCCCGGGGATCAGGTCCAGTGCACGTACATCACCATCCCGCAGGTCGAGCGCACGAACGCGGTCCTGCTGGGCAAGCCGTACTGGATCTGGGGTGCCGAGATGGGCGCGAACTCCCACGGCGTCGTCATCGGCAACGAGGCGGTCTTCACGAAGCTGCCGTACGAGAAGCAGCCCGGCCTGATCGGCATGGACCTGCTGCGCCTGGGGCTGGAGCGCGCCGACTCGGCCGAGGCGGCGGTCACGGTCATGACCGACCTCCTGGTCGAGTACGGCCAGGGGGGCAACTGCGGCCACACCCATGACTTGCGCTACCACAACAGCTTCCTGGTCGCCGATCCGTCCGAGGCGTGGGTCCTGGAGACGGCGGGACGTGAGTGGGCGGCACGTCGCGTCGAGGGGTCCGGGTCGATCTCGAACGCCATCACGATCGGGGGGCAGTTCGACCGATCCTCGCCCGGACTGGTCGATCGCGCGGTCGCCAAGAAGTGGTGTGCCGGACCGGACGATTTCGACTTCGCCGCCGACTACAGCGACCTCATCTACACGACCTTCAGTGACGCACGGGTCCGGCAGTGCCGCACCAGCGATGCCCTCGCGGCTGCCCGCGGCCGCGTCGATGTGGCCGAGCGCCTGGGACCTGCTGGCTGACCACGGGGCCCGTGCCGACGCCCGGCTCGGACTGGGGCCCCGCTGATCACCCTGTCGGCGGCCTGCTCGGGGCAGACGGTCTGCGCCCACGCCGGGTTCGGGCCGGTGCGCATCTCGCAGACCACCGGATCGTGGGTCTCCGAGCTCCCGGCGGGTGGGAGCTCCTGCGACCCATTGGGTCACCGGGACCGCCGCGCCCTGCCTCTCGCTCCGCGTGCCGGTCTGGTTCGACGCCGTGGAGGCCGCTGGGCTGCCGGATCGGGGGCCCGCCCCCGGCGGCACCTACTCGCCGGGATCGCTCTGGTGGGACCATGAGGACCTGCATCGGACCGTCCTGTTGGACTACCCCCGGCTTCGCGGGCTGATCGAGCCGGATCGTCGCGAGGTCCAGGCGCGCATCGACGACGCCGCCGCCGCGGCGGTCATGGGTCGGGTCCAGGATCGCGTGGAGTGCACACGGGCCGCCTTCGCCGAGGCCATCGAGGCGTACCGCCGCTGGCTGGGTGACGTCCGTCGTGCGGCGCCGGTGAAGGTGGGGCTCAACCCCTACCACCGTGCCTGGCGGGGGTTCGACCGGGCCGCGCGCAGGGCGTAGCCGGATCCGCGGGACAGGTCACGGGACGGGACCTTCGGCGCTTCTCGCGTCGTGCCCGTGCGGCGATGATGGAGGTGTCCGGGGGTCCTCCACGAGCCCGCCGGCGGGTTCGGCGCCCGGGTTGAGGGGGCTGTGATGTGGTCCCGTGAATCGTGTGGCACGACGGGTCCTGTCGGCTGTTGGGATCGCGGGGCTCGTGCTCGCACTTCCCGGCAGCGCTCTGGGGGCGGGCCCGGTGATGTCGGTGCCGGGCGCCGCACCTTCGGTCGCCACGATCGTCGACATCCGGGCGGCGCACCACCCGGGCTTCGACCGGTTCGTCCTCGAGTTCGACACTGCCAGGGCGCCGGCGTCCACGGTCGCGTTCGTCCCCGCGCTGGTGGGCGACTTCTCCGGGCAGCGGGTGCCCGTCCCCGGGCGTGCGGTGATCCGGGTGCAGGTCCAGGGTGCCCAGGCGCACCGGGAGAGCGGGGAGTCCACCGTCATGCTCGACCAGGCCTTCGCCCTGCCGAACGTGATGTCGGTGCGAGGTGCCGGGGACTTCGAGGCGGTCGTCACGATGGGGATCGGGCTGGCCAAGCGCATGCCCTTCCACGTCCACCGGCTCACCAAGCCCGGCCGCATCGCGATCGACGTCTCCACCGCGTTCCCGCGCACGACCAGGCGGGTCACCTTCATGGACAAGGACGCCCCTGCGGGGTCGACCGCCCGGATCACGGTGCGTCGGGCGATCCCGGACGCCTACCCTGCCACCGGCCTGCTGGACCGGATCTTCGCCGGTCCCACCATCGAGGAGCAGGCTGCCGGGATTCGGCTGGTCGCCTCCGGTGCGACCGGCTTCGCCTCGGTGCGGGTCGCCCGCGGGATCGCCCGCCTGCGCCTGACCGGTGGCTGCGAGGGCGGTTCCAGCAGCTTCACCATCGCCGACTCGATCCTCCCGACTCTGCGTCGCCTGCGGACCGTCGACTGGGTGAAGATCTACGACCCCTCCGGGCAGACCCGGTACCCGACCGGCCGCCGCGACTCGATCCCCTCCTGCTTGTCCCGGGTGCAGGGCACGTGCCTGTTCCTGGTGTCCGGGGTCAGTGGCTCGGACCCGACCACAGGCTCGTTCCTGGTGCTCAACGTCGACCAGGGTGACGTCCTCGGGACCCGCGGTGCGTTCTACAGCGAGTGGTACAGCGTCCGGGGGCGGCTCACGGATGCCGGGGCGCAGTTGGAGGCCCAGGGCGAGACGGGCGCGTGGACGCCCCTGGCCCTGACCTGGATCCCCGCCCAGGGCACCTTCTCCGGGTGGACGGCGATCACGGCCGCACAGCTGCGCGAGTACTCCGGCGGCGGGGTCCCGCTGCGCGGGCAGCCGTGCGGCTGAGACCTGTCGGGCCCACGGGGGGCGGTCGGGTCATGCGGTTCGCGATGGGGCGTCCGGTGCGGACGCGGCATCCGGCTGGCGGCGACGACCGTCCCCAGGGCGGTTCTCCTCGGTGCGGTGCTCGTTGGTGCGGGACTGCGTCGTCCGGGGCTCTCTTGCGATGGCGCGATAGCTGGCCTCGAGGCGGGTGATCACCGTCGTCGGGGCGGGGATGACCTGGTCGGTCAATCGCGCCTCCAGCAGGTCCGGTATCGGCACAGCGGGCGCCACCGACTGCGGACTGTTCGACCCAGACCCCTCTACCTCGGGAGCCCCCGAGCCGCACCCACCGAGAGCCAGGGCCACGACCCCGACCACCGCCACCATTGTCCGCCGTCCGACCCCCATCACGGCCTCCCGTCCACGGCCCCTGCGCGCAGTTCCATGCAACGCCGGGTCGACGCGCGGCGCGAGGGCTGAACGTCTCAATGCTGACCTCGGGGGGAGGGGGAGCAGCTGTTCGGGCGCAGCCGCTGGCGGCCAAGTAGCGGACCAAGGACTCTGGCGAAGTTGGAGCACGACGCGGATGCTTGGGGCATCGAACGGGACGGGGTGATGTCGTGCGACGGTGTGGGGCGTCCGGTCTCATTGCCGTGGTGCTGGCAGGGTTCGTCACGGCCGGCTGCGCCCCCCTCAGCCCCGGGCGAGCGAACCGGCGGGCCGGCGTCACCGTCCTCGCGTGCCGACGTCGGGTCAGCTCCAGCCCGATCCCCGGGCCCAGTGTCCCCGATGGTCCTGGATCGACCAGTCCGAGCGTGGCTGCTCGAGGAGAGCGATGGCGGCGTGAGAATGCGGGGCAGATAGGGGCGGACCTGCTTGCGGTGAAGCGCCGCGACCGGTAGGGGTTTCCCGATCCGAGCTCGCGGCGATGACACTCGATCCGCTCGAGGAGTCCCGAACGGCGGGTATCCAGGTGAGGACCGAGGCGGGATACGAGATGACACCCGAGCGCGGCTTCGTGAACGGCAGCTTCGGCGTCCTTGGCTGGCTGCGGGCCCTGGATGGCGGGAGTCTGTCCACGGCCGATCCCAGGCTTCGTGGTGGGCCATCGCCAGTTCGCCTGGGCTGAGAACATGGTCGATGACTCGGACGGCGACCCCGACGCTTGAAGTACCGCCAGTTCCTTTCCGCGGGCGTACTTGCCTTCGACAGCGATGCGCACGCACGCGAGTACGTGGACTGGTTGCCCACATTCGCCCTGGACCGGGCGGACAAGCCGGCGCGGGCAGCGTTGGTAGGTGCAGGGAAGGCAGCGGTCCTCTGGCGCTCCGGCTCGGACGGTCACTTCCTCGACGTGGCGCTGATCCCCCGGGGGAAGCTCGTTGGCGAGGTGGTGACCCGGGGGTTCAAGGAGGACGGCCACCGCGGCGCTATCGAGCCCCTAGCACTGGCCCTCGCTGAGCGGATGGCGAACATCGAAACCCGCGCCCGACCCTACGACGCCGCCGGGATGGTGGCGGCCCCCCTGCCGGGCGACGCATGGGCAGCCCTCGGCGATGGCCGGTCCACTTACCCCGAGGTCATCCCGTGCGACCACCCGGAGGTCGAGTGCTACCCGGACATGGTCGATGGCCTCTGGGAGCAGCCCCCGGTCGAGAGTGCGTACGGCTACTTCATCGACGCGCGGGCACTGGACGACGATGTCGAGTACCCCCTGGTCGGAACCGAACTGATCGCCTACGCCAGCGACTCGGAAGCCGCCGATGCGATGGGCAAGGTCGTGGGCCGGTGGCTGGCCCGGGAGGGCGGCCAGGAGTTCGCCGTCCCCGGGATGCCAGGGGCGGTGGGTGTTCGGACTGTGACGCCAAACGACTGGGACGCTCCGGAGCCCATCGGCTACACGTGGAGTGTCTTCTTCACCCATGGGTCCGCACTGGCCCGAGCGTTTGTCGCGGGCGGACCGAAGGATGAGAGGCCGAAACTGAGGACCCGGCTGACTGGGACCGCAACAGACAGTGGGCGATCGACGCCGCCAGAGCGTGGCAGGACCGACTGGACGTGATCCTGGGGTGACCAGGTCGCCAGCCGGGAGCTGCCCTGGGCCGACCTGCACATCAACGAGATGCTGTGCCTGATCACCGATGTGGCCCATGCCCTGGCCGAGCGCCACGAGCGGGCCGGACGGCCGCGTGCCGCACGCGATGCCGCCCTTCGCGGCCTGCGTACGGAGAGCGAGTCCGAGATCCTCGAGGCGATCCTGGCCCGGACCGGGGCCTGACCCGCATCGGCGGGGACCGAACGGGGCATCCCTGGGGGTCGGCTGCCGCCCCGGCCGGAGGGCCCTGCTCGTCACGCCTCAGAGGCCCTCCCGGGCCAAGATGGGCGGCATGCGCCATGACGAGTACGCCGCCCACGATGCCCTCAGCCTTGCCGACCTGGTCCGCTCCGGGGAGGTGACCCCCGTCGAGCTCGTCGAGGCCGCGATCGCCCGGACCGACGTGGTGAACGACACGCTCAACGCCGTGGTCCACCGCATGGACGACACCGCCCGTGAGGTGGCCTCCGGGGAGCTTCCCGACGGGCCGTTCGCCGGCGTGCCCTTCCTCGTCAAGGACATGGACGGCTTCCTCGCGAACGAGCCGTGCACGTTCTCGAGCCGGTCGTTGCACGACTACGTGCCCGACGACGACTCCGAGCTCTTCGCGCGCTACCGCCGGGCCGGTGTGGTGTTCGTGGGCAAGACCAACTGCCCGGAGTTCGGCATCTACGGCGTCACGGAGCCCGAGTTCCGCGGCCCGGCGCGCAACCCGTGGAACACCGAGCACACGCCCGGCGGGTCCAGTGGCGGGTCGGCGGCGGCCGTCGCGGCGGGGATCGTCCCGGTGGCCCATGCCGGCGACGGCGGCGGCAGCATCCGGATCCCTGCCTCCGCGTGCGGACTGTTCGGGCTGATGCCCTCACGCGGGCGCACCCCGCTTGGCCCGGACGAGGGGGAGGGCTGGCACGGACTCGTGCGCCGGCACGTCGTCAGCCGCACGGTGCGCGACAGCGCAGCCTTCCTCGACGCGACGCAGGGCGATGACGTGGGCGCCCCCTACGCCGCGCCACCGGCGGGCCAGTTCCTCGCGGCTGTCGGGCGGGACACCGGGCCCCTGCGCATCGGCTACTCCACGCAGTCGATCCTGGGCCAGGCCATGGACGCGGAGTGCATCGCGGCGGTGGAGGACGCGGCCGCCCTGCTCGAGGGACTCGGGCACGAGCTCGTCGAGGTCGACCTGCCCGTCGACCGGGAGTCGCTGGCCAGGGCCTACATCGCGATCGTGGCTGCGGGAGTGGGAGCGATGGTCGACGGCACCGAGCAGATGACGGGGCGCAAGCCGCGATCCGAGGACTTCGAGGGGGCCACCTGGTTCCTGCGGCAGGCCAGTGACGTGCTGTCCGCGCGCGAGCTCGAGCAGGCCAGGGACAGCGTCGCCCTCGCGACCCGGCGCCTCGGCGCGCTGTTCGCCGACCAGATCGACATGCACCTCACCGCGACGCTGCCGTACCCGCCGGTCCGGGTGGGCGAGAACGCGCCCAGCCCGGTCGACCAGGCGCTGCTGCGCGCCCTTCGGACCCTGCCGATCAATGTGGCGCCGGCGATCCGGATCGCACTGGGTCAGCTGGCGGGCCCGCGGCTGGAGAAGAGCGCCAACACCCAGGTGTGGAACATGACCGGGCAGCCGGCGATGAGCCTGCCCCTGCACTGGACCGCCGAGGGCCTGCCCGTGGGCGTGCAGGTCGCCGGGGCGTTCGGCGCCGAGGAGCAGATGCTCTCCCTCGCCGCCCAGGTCGAGGCCGCCCAGCCATGGCTGCCGAAGCTGCTCGACGGGCCGGTCACCGCGGCGCTCTGAGCCTGGGCAGGTCAGATCGACGGGTCGGAGGCCTCGGTCGGGTCCTCGACCGGCTGGTCCACCTCCGACTCGTCGGGGGACTCCTCCTCGGGCGGCTCGGGGGCGAGCCCGGCCTCGAAGGTCATGCCAGCCGCACGCAGGCGCTCGATCATCGGCATGCCCAGTCCGGTCGCGGGGGTGAGCACGCCGGCCCGGTCGGGGAGGTCCGGGCTGCCCGAGGCGAGGAACAGGACCGCCTCGGCCAGCATGAGCGACGTGGCCGCGTAGCCCGGATCGCCCTCCGCTGCGACAGTGGCCATGTAGTGCTCTCCATCGAGGCCCTGGCCGTGGATCTGCATCGTGAAGTGCCCGGCGGCGCGATCCTCGGGGCTCGGGCCCTCGCCCGGCTTGGGCAGGACCATCCCGATGCCCGACCGGGCCGGGCCGAATCCCATCGCGGCACCCAGCGCCCCCATCCCCGCCCCGAGGCCGGTGGCCTTCGCCCGGGCGGAGACGCCCCGGCCGAATCCGATGGCCTCCCGGTAGCGGAAGGCCGGTGAGTACGGGTAGCCCAAGAGTGCGTTGGTCCGGCGCACGACGCGGGTGTTCATCTGCGCCATCACGAACGGGCCGAGCCAGCCCAGCTCCGGGTCGTTGACAGCACCCGTGAGGTCGGACTCGTCGTCGGCGTAGTCCGGGTCGACCCGGTCGGGCTCGGCGTCCCGGTCAGGGCTCAGGGCGTAGGGGTCGGCGACCACCGCCCGGGCGGCGGGGTCGGCCTTGACCTCCTCGGCGACGAGGCGCATGGTTGCCAGCGTTCCCCCGGATGGTCCACCGCGCATCTCGGTCACCACCAGCGTCGTCGGCGCCGAGCTCACCGGCGGCCTCGTGAAGGAGCAGCGTCCCGAGGTCCGAGGGCAACGAGTCGAAGCCACAGGCGAGCACGATCCGGGCACCCGAGGCCTGCGCCATCTCGTGGTAGTCGTCGATCGCCGAGCGCATGAACAGCACCTCGCCGTTGATGTCGGCGTAGTGGGTGCCGGCCTTCGCGCAGGCCTCGACCAGCGGCAGGCCGTACTTCGCGAACGGACCGACGGTGGTCGCGACCGCGACGGTCGAGCGGGCCAGCGCGGTCATCGTGGACTTGTTCGACGAGTCGGCCAGGAGCAGCGGCCAGTGCGCGGCATCGGGGCCCAGAGCATCGCGGACCGCCCCCAGCTTGGCCAGCGATCGACCGGCCAGGGCGATGCGCGTGCCCTGCGGGGCGCGCTCCAGGAGCCGCTCGGCCACGAGTTGTCCGGTGAAGCCCGTCGCGCCGAAGAGGACGACGTCGTACTCGCGCTCAGTCATGGTGCCAACGTAGCGCGGTCCCGCGGCCGCTGCGTGCGAATCCCCCGCGGCGCAGGGGTGCACAGTGGCCGAACAGGCCGAACGCCCCGGGGTGATCGTCCGGGGCGTTCGGGGTCCGACGTGTGCGGGCGGCTGCGTGCGCCGTGGTCAGCTTGCCGGCTGGGCGTACGCGGCCGGAGGCACGGCCAGGTCCGAGGTGCGCACGATGGTGTGCCCCAGCGGGGTCAGGGCCAGCGGGACCATCTTGAAGGCGGCGATGCCCCACGGGATGCCGATGATCGTCAGGCACAGGCCGATGCCGTAGGTGATCAGGGCCAGGGCGATCCAGATGCCGGCGAAGATCATCCAGAGGATGTTGCCGATGAGGCTGGCCACGCCGGCGTCGGGGTTCGGGACGGACGTCCGGCCGAACGGCCACAGCGCGTAGTTGGCCAGGCGGAACGACGCGATGCCCCAGGGGATCGTGACGATGAAGATGAACATGATCACGCCTGCGACGGCGAAGGCCAGGGCGATCGCCCAGCCGGCGATGATCAGCCAGATGATGTTGCCGATTGTCCTCATGATGGTCGGGTCCTACCCGGAACGGGCCCTCGGGAAACCTGGGAGCAGGGGAGGTCGGCCCCCGGATTGCGAGTCCTTCGGCCCTACCCGACGGGGGCTGCCGTGGCGTAGGCCAAGACCATGAGCAGCGCATCTGCGTCCGGGTCCGGTCGTCGTCGTCGAGGGTTTGCGCAAGGACTACGGCGACCTGCGGGCCGTCGACGGCCTGAGCTTCACCATCGAGGCCGGTGAGGTGTTCGCCCTGCTCGGGCCCAACGGCGCCGGGAAGACCACGACGGTGGAGATCCTCGAGGGACACCGTCGCCGCACGGGCGGATCCGTCACGGTCCTCGGATTCGACCCCGAGACCGGGGGGCGGGCCTACCGCGAGCGCATCGGGATCGTGCTGCAGGAGGCCGGCTTCGACGAGGAGTTCACCGTCCGCGAGCTGGTCACGATGTACTCGACGCTCTACCCGCGCAGGCGTGACGTCGACGAGGTGATCGAGCGGGTCGGGCTTGCCGAGAAGGCCACGGCGCGGACGAAGACCCTCTCCGGCGGGCAGCGCCGCCGGCTGGACCTGGCCCTCGGCCTGGTCGGCGCCCCCGAGCTGCTCTTCCTGGACGAGCCGACGACCGGGTTCGACCCGTCGGCCCGGCGCCGGGCCTGGGACCTCGTGGCCTCGCTGCGGGAGCTGGGGACGACCATCGTGCTGACCACGCACTACATGGAGGAGGCCGAGCACCTCGCCGACCGGGTCGCGGTCGTCCGGGCAGGCACGCTGGTGGCCCTGGACACGCCGGACAACCTGGTCCGCAAGGAGGGCGCTGAGGCCGTCATCTCCTTCGACCTCCCTGATGGCATCACCCCCCAGGACCTGCCGACGATCGGGGTCGGAGCCCCGCGGACGCACGGCACCACGGTGGACCTGCCCTCGGCCCACCCGACCCACGACCTGAACGCCCTGACCGAGTGGGCGCTGGCCCGGGGCATCCACCTCGAGGGCCTGAGCATGGGCCGACCCACGCTCGAGGACGTCTACCTCGACCTCACCGAGGAGGCGCCGCGTGAGTGACACGGCCGTGCGCGGAGGTCCGTCGGCATCGACCGGGCGTGCCGTCCCTGCCTGGTCGATGCTGGGCCGGCCAGACCAGGTACGCCCTGCGCGAGTTCTGGCGCACCCCGGTGTCGGCCTTCTTCACCCTCGTGTTCCCGCTGAGCTTCCTGGTCATCCTGTCGGCGATGTACGGCAACGAGGTGGTCGACCCCGACACCGGACTGCGCCTGGCGCAGTACACGACTCCTGTGTTCGCCGTGTTCGGCACGTGCATGGCCTGCTACATGTCACTCGGGATCGCGGTGGCCTACGCGCGTGCCTCCGGCGTCCTCAAGCGGCTGCGCGGCACCCCCCTGCCCCCGGGGCTCCACATCGCGGGCCGCGTCTGCGCCGCCGTCCTGGTCTCCGCACTCGCAGTCGCGATCATGGTGGGCGTCGGCGTCGTGTTCTACGACGTCCAGATCATCACCGAGAACGTCCCGGCCCTGGTGCTGACCTTCCTGGTCGGGGCCGCCTGCTTCTCCGCCCTCGGGCTGGCCGTGGCCTCCGTGGCGCCGACCCCCAACGCGGCCTCGGCCTTCGCGAACGCCTCACTGATCCTGCTGTCGTTCATCTCGGGGATCTTCGGCTTCGGGCAGCTTCCGGAGTGGATGGACCGGGTGGCCTCGGTGTTCCCCCTGAAGCCGTTCGTCGAGGCCTTCTCCGACGGGTTCAACCCCTACGTCGACGCCTCGACGCCGGACTGGGGCGCCCTGGGCGTGATGACTCCTGTGGGGCATCGCGGGGGCCGTGATCGTGTCGCGCTCGTTCAGCTGGGAGCCCCGCTCCGGGAAGCTGGTCATGCGTGGCCGGCGCCGGGGCGCCGTCGAGGAGGAGGTCGACGAGGCCGTACTCGAGGTGGCGGGTTCGCGCCGGGGTGGCTCGCCACGGGGTGCTGCGGGCGCGCCCCCAGCCGCGGGCGGGGGAGCTCCCGCCGTGGCCGACCGGATCACCGTCACCGGGTCGCCGGGGGTGCTGGCCATCGTGGGCCAGCAGACCGGCTACGCGATGACGCAGATCCGCCGCGACCCGATGTCGCTGTTCTTCTCCGTGCTCTTCCCCGTGCTCCTGGTCACGTTCTTCTCCTCGGTCTACGGCGAGGAGGCGACCTGGGGAGGGCTGCCCCTGCCGCAGTACCTGGCGGCGGCGTTCTCGGTGTACGGGGTCGCGACCTCCGGACTGGTCAACGTGCCCGGGTCGATCGCGGAGCATCGCACCCAGCGCACGCTCAAGCGCCTGCGGGGCACCCCGATGCCGCCCTGGTCCTACATCGTGGGCGGATCCTGGCCGTCGTCGTCTTCGGGCTGCTCACGGTCGTCCTGGTCTTCACCGTCGCAGTCGCGTTCTTCTCGGTCACGCTCCCGCCCAGCACGTGGGCGGCCACGCTGCTCGTCTTCACCCTGACGATCTGCTGCTTCGCGGCGTGCGGCCTGGCCCTGGTGGCGCTGGTCGACAGCCCGCAGGCTGTGATCGCGATGTCCCTGAGCATCCTGCTGCCGCTGTCGTTCATCTCCGACATCTTCATCCAGATCGACGAGATGCCCACGGTCCTCAACGCGATCGGCTGGTTCTTCCCGCTGCGCCACGCCGTGCATGCAGCCGTCACCGCGACCAGCGGGGGTGCGCTGGACGCGGACTTCTGGGTGAACCTGGGCGTGATCGTGCTGTGGATGGCAGCCACCGGGTTGGCCGCCTGGCGCTTCTTCCGCTGGGAGCCGCGGCAGGCGCGCTCCTCGCGCTGAATCCGGGCCCTGCGCGGGTCTACCGTCCCGGCCATGGCCCCCTCCGCAGCCCCGCCGCCGATCGTCGGCACGCCCATCGACCCCCCGCCGAAGCCGGTGCCGGCGTTCGCAGCGAAGCTCGACAGCACGACCGTCGGCGGGATCGGCTACCGCGCGATGCGCCGCTACTCCTTCGGGAACGTCGGCCTGCTGGCCAACGGGACCGCGTACTACCTGTTCCTGTCGCTGTTCGCCCTGCTGGCCTTCGCGTACGGCGTCATCGCGGTCCTCGGCGCCGACCAGCTGTCCACCACGATGACCGAGGCCCTGAACAACGCCTTCCCCGGCGTGGTGGGTGACGAGGGGATCGACCCGGCGACGCTGAAGTCGGCCGGGCGCACGGCCGGGATCATCGGCCTGGTCGTGCTGCTGTTCTCGACCCTGGGCGCGGTCAACGGGGCGAGCAGCTCGATGCACCTGATCTTCGGGGCGCCCCCGGACCCGCGGAACTTCGTGAAGGCCAAGGCCCGGCACCTGCTCATCCTGGTCTGCGTCGCACCGCTGATCCTGGTCTCCTTCGCGTCGACGGCCGTGACCAGCCAGCTCGCCGACCCCGTCCTCGAGGCCCTCGGCTGGGACGGGCAGGGGGTGCGCACAGCCCTCACCGGCCTCGGGCTGGTCACCGGGCTTCCTGGTTGACGTGCTGATCCTGTGGATCCTGCTCGGCCACCTCGGCGGGATCCGCCCGCACCGCCGTCCCCGGCTCGTGGCCAGCCTCCTGGGCGCGGTCGTGGTCGGCCTGGTCAAGCAGCTCCTCGACGCCATCATGACCTGGGCCCTGGACAAGCCGCAGTACGGCGCGTTCGCCGCACCCGATCGCGGTGCTGTTCATCCTGCAGCTGCTGTCGCTGGTCCTCTACGGCAGCGCCTGCCTGGCCGCGGGGATCAGCGACTCGGATGTCCCGCTCGAGGAGCTCGAGCCGAGTGGGGTGGCCGCTGACGGGCCCACGATCACGGGGGCCGGCGGCGATGCAGGCGCACCTTCGGGAACGGACGCGCCGGACGGCGCCTCGTAGCGCGTGCGAGTGGTCCGCGGAACCACAATGGGGCCGTGGCCACATCGGACCGGGACGCCGTCGCGCGGCAGCTGCGTCGCAGCCTCCTGGCGCTCTCGGTCGTGATCCTGGTCGGGACGGTCGGGTACTTCCTGCTGGGGTTCTCCCCGCTGGATTCCCTCTACCAGACGGTCACGACCGTGACCACGATCGGCTTCCGGGAGGTCCAACCCTTCGGGACGGCTGAGAAGGTGTTCACGATCCTGTTCGTCCTGGTCGGTGTCGGCGTGGTGCTGTACACACTGAGCGCGCTGCTGGGGCTGCTCATCGAGGGATGGGCCGGCAACGAGTGGGGAAGGCGTCGCATGGAGAAGGAGATCGGCGAGCTGACACGGGCACGCGATCGTGTGCGGCTGGGGCCGGGTCGGGCGTGCTGCCGCCCATCAGCTGCAGCAAGTCGGGGCAGTCGGTGGTCGTGTGCGACACCGAGGGCGAGCGGCTCGAGGACTGCCCCTACCCGCACCTCGAGGGTGATGCCACCCGCGACGAGTTCCTGCGCCGGCTGGGCGTCGAGCGCGCACGGGTGCTGGTCGCGACCCTCGACACCGACGCCTCGAGCCTGTTCGTCACGCTGACCGCCCGGGCGCTCAACCCCGACCTGGTCATCATCGCCCGCAGCCGGGTCGACGACACCGAGCAGAAGCTCCTGCGCGCGGGTGCCGACCGGGTGGTCAACCCCCAGCGGATCGGCGGCAACCGCATCGCGGCGTTCGCGCTCCAGCCCCACGTCACCGACTTCCTCGACGTGGCCATGCACGACGAGGAGGTCGAGTTCCGCCTCGAGCAGGTGGTGGTCCACGAGGGCTCCTCGCTGGCCGGCTCGTCGGTGCGCCAGACGCGGCTGCACGAGGGCGACGGGGCGCTGCTGCTGGCCCTGCGCCAGAGCGAGGGCGGGGTGTTCCGCACCAACCCGTCCCCGGACGCGGTCGTCAAGCCCGGGGACGTGGTGATCGTGATCGGGACCGCCGACCAGATCGACGCCGTCCGCCGGGACGCGGGCAGCCGGAAGGTCCGCCGGCGCCTGATCCCGGCTGCGTGTGGCGCCCCTCCGGCCGGACGCACGGCGTAGCGTGGAACCAGCGGACGAGGTCCGCCCGCGGCTGGACCGAGGGTAGGAGGATCGCCATGCGTCGCTGGCTCGGTTGGTTCGCGCTGGCCGTCATCATCGGCATGCAGGCCGGCACCGTGTTCAAACCGTTGGGGACCGTCGGTGAGACCCGCGTCGCCGACTGGGTCGACCTGCTCACGCCGTACGCGATCCTCGGCTGCGCGGCGATGGTGCTGGTGCGCGCCGAGGCATCCCGCGGCCAGTGGGTCCTGTTCGGCGTCGGCGGCATCACGTTCACCCTCGGGCACGGCCTGCACCTGGCCGCGAACTCGATCAGCAACGTCGCCGACGCGGTGGTGGCCAAGGCCTCGATCGTGCACCTGTGGGACGAGGTCGTCAGCCACTACCCCTGGTACGTCGGGCTGTTCCTGGTGATGGCGGCCATGGCGCTGGCGCTGCGCCCGCAGGAGTTCCGGGTGGGCGCGGTCGACGTGGTCGTCGCGCTGCTGGTGGCGGTCACGCTGGTCAACAACTACATCGAGGGCGGGACCCCGTGGCTGGGCCTGGTGTTCCTCGCCGTGGGCGTGGTCTGCGGGTTCCTGTGGCGCCCGGCTGCGGTGTCCCGGCTCCTGCTCGTCGTCGGCGGGGTCGGGCTGCTGCTCCTGGTCGGCTGGGGGGTCTACTGGCTGGCCGCCGACGGCTCGATGTTCCCGCAGTTCAGCGAGCTCGGCTGGATCTGATCGGTACCGATGCACGCAGCCGACCTGCGCGAGCACCTGCTGCGGGAGGGGATCAGCAGGCGGGTCGTCGACGTGCTCATGTCGGTGCCGCGCGACCGGTTCGTCCCCCCCGGCATGGCGTTCCGGGCGTGGGAGGACCACGCGATGGCGATCGGCCACGGCCAGACGATCTCCCAGCCCACGGTGGTCGCGCTGATGACCGAGGCTGCGGCCGTGGGACCGGGTGACCACGTCCTCGACGTCGGGACCGGCAGCGGGTACCAGGCGGCGGTCCTCGCGGCGTGCGGGGCGCGGGTGCACTCCATCGAGCGGCTCGCGGCGCTGTCCGATCGGGCGCGCGTGACGCTGGCCGAGCTCGGGTACGACGTGGACGTGAGGTGCGGTGACGGCACGGCGGGCCTCGCGCGACGAGGCGCCGTTCGATGCGATCGTGGTGGCGGCGGCGACCCCGACGGTGCCCCCGGCGCTGGTCGATCAGCTGCGCGCCCCCGGAGGTGGTCGCCGGGGTGGGCGCCTGGTCATCCCCGATCGGCGAGCCGTCGGCCTGGTTCGGGGGCCAGGAGCTGGTGGTGCTCGAGCGTGTGCGCCGAGGGCATCTCCCGCCGCAAGCTGCTGGACGTGGTGTTCGTCCCGCTGGTGTGGGAGGCCACGGGTTCCGCGGGGTGACGCCGGGTGGGCCGTCAGCCGCCGCGGCGCACCAGGACCACCGAGTCCAGGGCCACGACCTCGCCGTCGCGCTCCCGGGGCTGGACCTCGGCGATGACCACCTCGAAGTCGACGGGCAGGCGCAGGGCGCCGATGATGTCGTCGACGGACATCAGGCGGCCGGGCGGCGGACCGCCGAAGCCGCGGACCCCGTGCTCGGGGTCGTGGGCGATCACCAGGAGGTGCCCGCCGGGAGCCACCAGCCCCGGCAGGTGCGCGTAGGCGGTGTCCCGGTCCTCGGGCTCGGGGTGGATGAACCCCAGCGTGACCAGGTCGAAGGTCCCCGTGGGGGAGAGCCCCGCGAGGAAGGCAGGGTCGGTGGCGTCGCCCTGGGCGAACGTGGCGTCCAGACCTGCGTCCCGCGATCGCCGAGCGGGCGCGGTCCAGGGCCACGTCCGACCAGTCCACCCCGGTGACCGCCCACCCGTGGGCGCCAGCCAGCGCGCATCCGCACCCTCGCCGCAGCCGATGTCGAGAGCTGTCGGGGCTGTGTCGCCCTTCTGGGCGCGGGCCCGGTCCGACCAGCCCGGTGAGGGCCAGGACCAGCGCGGCGTTCGGCTCGCCGGACCACACCGTGCTCGCGGCGTACCGCTCGTTCCATCCCTGGGCATCCATGGCCCCAGTCTCCTGCACGGCCGGGCGTGGCTCGCGCCGGCCCGGGTAGGGTCGCCCGCGGTCGGGCAGCCCAGCCCGGCCCGGGCACGCCAGCGATCGGAGGGACCTGCGATGGGATCGGACCCCCGTGCGCGCAGTGCCCGGCCGACGCCCCGCTGCGGGGGCGGCTCACGGACACCGTGCCCACGTCCGGGGAGTCCTTCCATCGGCTGGCCGAGGTGGGCTCCACCCATGTGGAGCACATCGTCAGCTCGGACACCCCGGATCCCGGCGAGCAGGTCCAGGGGTGGGACGAGTGGGTGATGGTGCTGCGGGGGGCGGCCCGGCTGGACGTCGCCGGGGTCGAGGTCGCCCTGGGTGCCGGCGACTGGCTGCTGATCCCGGCGGGCACACGTCACCGGGTGCTGTCGACGCAGGCCGGGACGCAGTGGATCGCGGTGCATGGCGGGGTCGCCGGGCGGTAGCGTCGAGCCGCGGCCCACGCCGCCATCACCAGCGGAGGCTCCCATGCACGACGAGAACATCAACCACGCCTTCCTCGACGGTGTCCTGGCCGGCGAGCACGTCGATGTCTACTACCACTTCGGGGTGGCCAGCGACGATCCGGTCCTCGAGGGGTTCCGCGACGTGCGGGCGATCGTCCTGGCCGGATCCGGCGATCGGATCGACGAGTTCGCCCAGCGCTGGAGCGCCCTGCACGGCGATGCCCCGGTGGTGGCCCTGCCCAAGGAGGAGCGCTTCGTCACCCGCTACTGCGCGGGCGTGCTGTTCGCCTCCCACGGGATGGGGATGCCGAGCGCGTCCATCGCGGTGCAGGAGCTCATGAGGATGGTGTTCTTCCTCAAGGGCGGGGACCACGAGGCGATGTCCGAGGTGTTCTGGGCCCGGGTCGGGACGAGCGGCGGCGTCGGGCTCCCCGGCGGGACGGTCGTCGTGACCACCGAGGGCGTCATGGCCGACCTCGGACCCTACCGGCTGCTCAAGGGCGGGTCGGGGGAGTACCGCTTCGACAGCACGTTCCCGCTGGACGTGGCCGAGGCGATCGTGGCCGCGAGCGCCGGTTCGGGCATCCCGGTCCAGCTGGGCCGGACCGTGGCCGGCAACGAGTTCTTCCTCGAGCAGTTCCGCCTCGACGGCGCGGTGTGCATGGAGACCCCCGAGTCCAAGATGGCCTGGCTCGAGTGGATCAACGCCGAGGGCGTGCGCAACATCGAGATGGAGGGGGCCATGCTCGCCGGCTACCTCAACCACTGGGGCTTCCCGAGGTTCGCGATGATCTGCACGACGCTGCTCAACCGGCTCGAGGGCGACCAGGTGACGGCCAGCCACGAGGAGCTGCACGCCTTCAGTGAGCGCTCCGGGGACGTGCTGTTCACCTACCTGACCGCGACGCTCGGGTAACGGCGCGGGCATGGACGTCTACCTGATGCAGCACGGTGAGGCGGTGCCGGCCGACGTCGACCCCGCGCGCCCCCTGACCGAGGCCGGTCGCCGCTCGGTGGGGGCGGTCGCGGCACACGCGGCAGCGTGCGGGGTGCACATCGACCGGATCGTGCACAGCGGGAAGCTGCGCGCCGAGCAGACGGCCGGGATCCTCGCCGCGGCGCTGGGGTGCGCGACTGTGGACCAGGTCGACGGGCTGTCCCCGAACGCCGCCGTCCAGGAGGCCGCCGACGCGCTGGTCGATCCGGGCGCGGCCGGGTCGCTGGCGATCGTGGGCCACCTGCCGTTCCTGGACCGGTTCGCCGCACTCCTGGTGGCCGGGGACTGCACCGCCCAGGTCGTGGCCTTCCGCAACGGCGGCCTCGTGAAGCTGACCCCGGCCGAGTGGGGGTATGCCGTGGCGTGGGCGATCACCCCCGAGGTGACGGGCGGCTGAGCGCTGGCCGCCCGTCACCTCCGACCTGGGCGATCGATGGCTGGGGGTCAGCGGGCGGCCAGCTGGGCGGAGGTGATCCAGACCTTCGTCATGAAGGTCTGGTCGACCCTCACCGCGGCACCGGTGTACCCGACGGCTGGCTCAAGGCCGAGGGCCAGCACATCGTCGGCCGTGAGGGTGAACTCACCGCTGTCATGCCCTTCGGTCACGCACGAGTCAAGGCGGGACAGTTCCGGGGCGCTGGCCCGGCGGCTCTGGTTGGCCGGGCCGGAGAGGGGCGGGAAGCTGAAGGGGATGACCTGTCCCCGGTGGATCCCGTCGAGGACTTCGATGGTTCCCGATGCGGAGCTCTCGACCCATCGGGCGACGACCCCCTTGCCGCCCATGAAGCCGACCAGCTGCGGGAACCTCGGCGAGTTCACATCCCCGTGATGGCGAAGGTGCGGCCGTCGGAGCACTGGAATGTCCCGTACGGCATGGTGGCCTGCTGGTTGGCTGCGAGGGCCGATGGTGTTGCGAGGGCACCGACTGCCAGCGCGAGGGCGGCCGATGTTGCGAACGAGCGGCGACCGATCATGGCGCCTCCTCGGGTGTGACGTTCCCCAACCACGCCTTCCCGAGTGGGGAGGCAGTTAGGTTAGGCAAATCTAAAGTACGCTTCCTGGGTCATTGAAGGTGCTCAGGGACCGTGCCTGCGGCCCGCACCTCTGCTGCGGCCGTCTGGTCGATGATGGATCGCCGGAACGGTCGGATCACGCCCGAGCGCGACGCGAGTTGGTCCTCAGTGCGACAGGCCGAGCTTGTCGTGCAGGCGGCGCAGCGGCCCGGGTGCCCACCAGTTCCACTCGCCCAGCAGGGTCATCGTTGCGGGCACGAGGATGATCCGGACCAGTGTGGCGTCGATGAACACTGCCGTCGCCAGGGCGATCCCGTTCTGCTTGATGGCCAGCAGGTCGCCGAGGGCGAACCCGGCGAACACGATGATGATCAGCAGCGCGGCCGAGGTGATGATCCGCCCGGTGCGCTGCAGGCCCAGGCGCACGGAGTCGTCGTTGTCGTAGCCCTGGTCGTGGAACTCCTTGATCCGCGAGAGCAGGAAGACCTCGTAGTCCATCGACAGGCCGAACGCGAACGCGAAGATGATCACCGGCAGCGTCGCCTCGATGCCCCCGGTCGAGGAGAAGCCGAGGATCGACTCGAACCGGCCGTCCTGGAAGATCAGGACGAGGATGCCGAACGTGGCCCCGAGGCTGAGCAGGTTCATGATCAGGGCCTTGATCGGGATGAGCACCGACCCGGTGAGCAGGAACAGCAGGATGAGGGTCGCGAGCACGACGAACAGCAGGGCGATCGGCACGTCGTGCGCGCAGCTGCTCGGTGAAGTCGACGAGGATCGCGGCCTGCCCGGTGACCCACGTCTGTGGGTCGTCCGGGCGGATGTCGCGGATCTCGTTGACCACGGCGGTGGCGGCATCGTCGGCGGTGAACACCGGCAGCTGCGCGATCTCCCCCGTGGTCTCGACCTCCCCGACCCGCTCCACATCGGGCAGTGCGGCAACCGTCCCGGACAGCTCGGTGAGCACCTCGGCGTCCTCCGCGGCGGCGACCACGGTGATCGTGGGGGCCGCCAGCGCCGGGAAGTCCGTCTGGATCTGCTCGTAGACGATGCGAGTGGGGTTGTCGGGGGGCAGCAGGTCGACCCCGGAGCTCACCAGGGTCATCCGCCACGCGGGCAGCGACAGCAGGACCAGCAGCGCCGTCACGCTGAGGAACGCCAGCCAGGCGTGTCGCTGGACCCGGGTGGCCCACCGGGAGAACCAGCCGACGTCGGAGGGGGAGTGGTCGAAGGCCCCGGCGAACCTCCGGAACCCCGGCGCCCGGGAGAGGATCCCGGCGCCGGCCACGTGCTTGGTGGAGAGCACCAGGAGGGCGGGGACGAAGGTGGTGGCCACGATGACCGCGATCACGACCACGCTCACCGCGCCCGCGCCGACCGACTGGATGATCGTCATGTCGATGAACAGCAGCCCCGCGACGGCGATCGCCACAGTGACCCCGCTGAACATCACCGTGCGCCCGGCGGTGGCCATCGTGATCGCCATCGCGCGCTCGCGCACCTCGGCGGGGACCTCGCGGTGCGCCCCGGGCTGGCTGAGGTCGTGCAGGTCGTGCATCTGCTCGCGGTAGCGCGACACCATCAGCAGCGAGTAGTCGATGCACAGGCCGAGGCCCAGCACGGTCACGACGTTGACGACGGTGATGTCCAGGTCGATCACGTACGTGAACGCCAGCAGGGAGATCAGGCCACCGGCGATCGAGGCGATCGCCCCGGCCAGGGGCACGCCTGCGGCGGCGAAGCCGCCGAAGATCAGGACCATCACGAGCAGCGTGACGGGCAGCGAGAGCCCCTCGCCCTTCTTGAGGTCGGCCTCCACCTGGCCGGTGATCGTCTCCACCAGCTGGGCGATGCTCGTGACCGCGACGGTGGAGCCGGGCACGTCCTGCGGCAGCTGCTCGAGCCGGTCCTCGACCGCCTGCTGGGCCTGCTCGTGCTCGGGCTCGGCCAGGGCGGGGTCGAGGACGACGGTGACCAGGGCGGAGTCGCCGTCGGTCGACACCGCCGCGGGTCCGACCGTCGTCGGGTCGAGGACCTGCTCGACGCCGGGGATCGCCATGAGGTCGGCGTTCACGGCCGCCGCCGCCGCGAGGAACTCCTCGGATGCCGGGTCGACGTCCTCCCAGAGGGCCTGGATGCTCGACCCGGTCGGGTCGTTCTCGGCGAGCAGCTCCCGACCGTCGAGGGCCTCGCCGGCCACCGTGGGCTCGCCGAGCTCGAGGCGGTCGAACAGCGACTGGCCGCCGACGCCGAGGGCGGCCACCAGGTAGGCGCCCACGGCCAGCAGCACGCTGATGAGCACCACGGCCTTCGCGTGCCGGGCCATCGCGGCACCGTGGCGGGCCAGGATCCCGTGGGGCATCGGCTCGTCGAGCGGTGTGTCGTGCGGCTCGGGGCCCGGGGAGTCGTGCGGCGGCAGGGGCAGGGCGTCGCGCTGGTCGGTCACGGTGCCAGTCTCCACCCGGGCCGACGGGCCGCTCACAACCACCCGGGCCCTTCGCGCGTGACCTGCGCCACGCCGGGGAGGGGGTCGCTCGTGGGGGGGCCGGGCGGGAGGGTGAGGGCCAGCGTGAGCTCGAGGGTGACCCTCGGGTCATCGAGGGCGTCGCCGAAGGCCTCGCGCACCTGGCCCATCCGGTAGCGGACGGTCTGCGGGTGCACGAAGAGGGCGGCGGCGACCTCGTCGCGACGACCGCGGTGCAGCAGCCACGCCCGGAGCGTCTCCACGAGCCGGGCGCGGACGGCCGGCCTCAGCCCGGCCAGCGGCGCGAGCGCCCGGGCCCGCAGGTCCGCCAGCGCGGCGAGGTCCGCGGCGACGAGCAGCTCGGGGAGCACCTCCTCGGTGTCGACCACCCGACGGGCGGTCGATGCGCCGGTCCCGGTCGCCTGCGGTGCGCCCGCGAGCCCCAGGCGCCACGCGCGCAGCGCGCGCTGGAACGAGCTGCTGGCCTCCAGCCAGGGCCGGACCGGTCCGATGACCGCGCCCTCGCCGCCCAGGCCCCGGGCCAGCCCTGCGTGGAAGCGCGCATCGGGGTCGGGGACCAGCAGCACCGTGACCCCGGGATCCAGGCCCGGGATGTCGTCCACCGGCTGCAGCGTGCGCGGGTCGATGCGGGCCAGGACGTCGGCGGCCCGGGCCTCGGGGAGGACGACGGCCATCACGCCGGTCGGCGGGGTCCAGTCCGCGCGTTGTGCGGCCCCCTGGAGCTGGTCGGCGGGCGCCCCGACCAGCAGGCCGTGGGCCAGGCGGCCGAGGTTGCGCTGGCGCACGCGATCGGCCACAGCCAGCTCCTCGGCGTGACCGGCCACGCTCGCCGCGGACAGGGCGTCGATGTAGGCGAACACCAGCTCGGCGAAGAGCACCACCTCGTCGGCCGGCAGCCCGGCGTCCACGGCGGCCCCCGCCAGCCCGCGCCACGACACCCGGGCGCCGACGCGGTACGCCGAGAGCAGTGCGTCCATGGGGCGACCGCGGCGCGCCTCGCCCTGCCCGAGGGCGAACGCGCCCTGCAGGGCCGGAGCGAGGGGGGCACTGGGGTCCTGGTCGGCCGCGGCCAGCGACAGGAATCCGCTCAGGGCCAGCTCGACAGCCTGCGCGAGGATCGCCTGGGCGGCCTCGTCGAGGGTTCCGCGGTAGCCGGGCACCTCCTGGGCGACGGCATCGATGGTCTGCTGGGCGACGTCGTGAAGGCGCCCCTGGAGGGCCTCCAGGACGGGTCCGGTGAGGTTCGGGCGGGTCTGCTCGGGCAGGGGGCTCCACTCAGCCATCGGGACTCCTTTGTGCAGGACGAACAATCTCAACGCCCAGATTCACCGGATCTGGCCGCGAGGTTACCCCGGAAGTGGGGAACTATGGAACCATGGCCACCACGTCCACACCCGTGCGAGATGGGTTCCTGCGCGTGCTCGGCGCCGTCACCACCCCCCTGGTCCCCTCCGACTACCTCGATGTGATCGACCCTTTGCGCAGCGGAGCCGCCCTGCGCGGCCGGATCCAGGCGATCACCCCGGAGACAGCCGACGCCGTCACGGTGCTCATCCGTCCCGGGCGCGGCTGGCAGGGGCACCTGCCCGGCCAGTACGTGCGGATCGGGATCGATGTCGACGGCGTCCGACTCTGGCGCGCGTACTCGCTGACCTCCGGCCCGCGCCGCGACGGCCTGATCGCCATCACGGTCAAGGCGATCCCGGACGGCAGGGTCAGCAACCACATCGTGCGCCGCGCCCGCCCCGGGACGGTCATCCAGCTCGACCAGGCGACCGGCGAGTTCCACCTGCCGGCAAGCGCGCCGCCGCAGGTCCTCTTCGTCACGGCGGGCAGCGGGGTCACCCCCGTGATGGGGATGCTGCGCCACCGCCTGCCCGAGCTCGCGGACGTCGTCGTCGTGCACAGCGCCCCCACCCCGGCCGACGTGATCTTCGGCACCGAGCTGCGCGACATGGCAGGCGCCGGCCGGATCCGGCTCGTCGAGCGGCACACGGACACCGACGGGATGCTGGACCCCGCGCGAGCTCGACGGCCTGGTGCCCGACTGGGCGGCCCGGGAGACCTGGGCCTGCGGTCCGACCGGCCTGCTCGACGCCCTCGAGGAGCGCTGGGCGTCGGCGGGGGTGGACGACCGGCTGCACACCGAGCGGTTCCGCCCGCACATCGTCGTGACCGGCGAGGGCGGGGCGGTCTCGTTCGCGAGGTCCGGCACGGTCGTCGACGCTGACGGCGCAACCCCCCTGCTCGACGCCGGCGAGGCTGCCGGCGTGCTCATGCCCTCGGGCTGCCGGATGGGCATCTGCATGGGCTGCGTCGTGCCTCTCGAGTCCGGCGCGGTGCGCGACCTGCGCTCCGGGGCCCTGACCACGGCCGTCCCCGGTGACGGCGTGAAGATCCAGACCTGCATCAGCGCGGCCGCCGGGCCGTGCTCCATCGACCTCTGACCACATCGGAACCCAACGGAAGCGACAGACCATGACCGTCATCCAGAAGCGCACGGACAACCCGGTCGCGCACCTGACCGACGAGGACATCGAGGCCATCGGCCGCGAGCTCGACGCCCTGCGCGAGGAGGTCTTCGCCTCGCTGGGCGAGGAGGACGCGCAGTACATCCGCCGCGTCATCAAGGCCCAGCGCCTGCTCGAGATGGGCTCGCGCGGGGTCCTGCTGTTCGCGTGGTTCCCGCCGGCGTGGGTCGCCGGGACCGTGGGGCTCTCGGTGGCCAAGATCCTGGAGAACATGGAGATCGGGCACAACATCCTCCACGGCCAGTGGGACTGGATGCGTGACCCGGCGATCCACTCCACCACCTGGGAGTGGGACAACGCGGCCCCGGCGGACATGTGGAAGCACTCGCACAACGAGATCCACCACCGCTACACGAACGTCGTGGGGCGCGACAACGACCTGGGCTACGGGATCATGCGCGTCGACGAGGACCAGCGCTGGACGAAGCTGACGCTCGGCCAGCCGCTGTACAACTTCGTCAACATGTGCCTCTTCGAGTACGCCATCGCCGCCTACGACCTCGAGCTGGGCGCGTACTACAAGCGCAAGAAGAAGGTCGACGAGGCCTTCAAGCGCGACGGCCGCAAGGTGCTGGCCAAGATCGGCCGGCAGTTCCGCAAGGACTACCTGATGAACCCCGCGATCGCCGCGCTGGTCAACCCGTTCGCGGCGATCCCGGCCTTCGCCGCGACGTTCACCGCCAACCTCGTGGCCAACCTCGCCCGCAACGTCTGGACGCACTCGGTGATCATGTGCGGGCACTTCCCCGAGGGTGTGGCCACGTTCTCCAAGACCTCGATCGAGGGCGAGACCCGCGGCGAGTGGTACGTGCGCCAGATGATCGGGTCGGCCAACATCTCCGGCAGCTCCGCCATGCACATGATGACCGGCAACCTGTCGTTCCAGATCGAGCACCACCTGTTCCCCGACATGCCGAGCAAGCGCTACAAGGAGATCTCCCCGAGGATCCAGGACCTGTTCGAGCGCTACGACCTCCCGTACGTCACCGGTTCCCTGCCCAAGCAGGTGACCTCCGCGTGGCACAAGGTGTTCCGCCTGGCGCTGCCGAACAACGCGTTCGGCCGGTTCAACCGTGCGCCGGCCTGGGTGAAGGAACCGGCCGCCACAGGCCGCCGCGGCCGAGTCGGCACAGCGAGAAGCAGCCTGACCCATGACCGGGCGCTGACCTCGCCCGACTCCGATCGATCCGGATCTCCGCTCATCCGCAGTCGCGAATCCGGATCGATCCGGGATCGAGCCACCGGATAGCGGATCGACCTGATGGGGTGGGCAGCCCGGGGGAGCGGGCGGGGGGCAGGGTCGGTCGTGACAGGCTGGGACCATGAGTTCGCCTGCTGCAGCCCCTGGGACGTTCGCGCCTGAGGCCGGGATCGTCGAGGTGGTCGGCCTGACCAAGCGGTTCGGGCCGGTCCATGCGGTCACCGACCTGAGCTTCACAGTGGTGCCCGGTCGCGTCACCGGCTTCCTCGGGCCGAACGGCGCCGGCAAGACCACCACGCTGCGCATGCTCCTGGGCCTGGCCACCCCGGACGCCGGGACGGCCACCATCGGGGGCCACCCGTACGCGCAGCGGGCGCACCCCATGCGCAGCGTCGGGGCGGCCCTGGAGGCGTCGTCGTTCCACCCGGGTCGGACCGCGCGCGACCACCTGCGCGTGTACGCACCGCAGGTCGGCGTCGGGGATGCCCGCTGCGACGAGGTCCTGGCGACCGTCGGGCTCACCGAGGCCGCCGACCGGCGCACGGGCGGGTTCTCGATGGGGATGCGCCAGCGCCTCGCGCTGGCCACCACGCTCCTGGGCGACCCGCAGGTGCTGCTGCTCGATGAGCCGGCGAACGGCCTGGACCCGGAGGGGATCGCCTGGCTGCGGCAGTTCCTGCGCTACCTGGCTGCCCAGGGGCGCACCGTCCTGGTCTCCAGCCATGTGCTGTCGGAGGTCGAGCAGACCGTCGACGACGTCGTGATCATCGCCCGCGGGCGGCTGGTGCATGCCTCGTCGCTGGCGCAGCTCGAGGCGATGGCCCGCCCGCCGTCCGGATCAGCTCACCGGACGCCGCGGGACTGGCCGCCCTCGTCGCCGAGCAGGGCTGGGCCCCCAGCACCCGCTTCGACAGCCCGACGACCGCGCTCGTGTTCGACCGGCACTGCCCGCAGGTGGGGGACGCGGCGCACGCCCGCGGCCTGCCGCTGCACGAGCTGACGCCTGCGGGCACCAGCCTCGAGTCCCTGTTCCTGCAGCTCACGGCCGACCCCAGCGACCCACCCGGGGTCCCACCCGGGGTCGGACCCGTCGCAGCGACACCGGGGGTGGCCCGATGATCGCCGCCCTGCGCACGGAGCTGCGCAAGGTCTCCACCACCCGGACGTGGTGGCTGACGGCGCTGGTGATGTTCGGCTACATGGTCGTGATGGGCGTGATCATGGCGTTCTCGCTGGTCATGGGGATGCGCGAGGCGGAGAAGGCCGGCGGTCCGCCGGCCGGGGGCAGCGGGTTCGGCAACGCGGTGCTCGACGAGATGGCGATCGCCACCTCCGTCTACACGCTCGCCGTCGCCCTGGGCTACATCTTCCCGGCGATCCTCGGGGCGCTGAGCGTCACCGGCGAGTTCCGCCACCGCACGATCACCCCGACGCTGCTGGCCGAGCCGCGCCGCAGCCTGGTCCTGGGGTCCAAGCTGGTGGCGGTCCTGCCGTTCGCCCTGGTCGTCGCGATCGCCGGCGTCGCCGGCACGGTGCTCGGAGGGGCAGCGACCCTGGCGATCATGGGCGAGCCGACGCTGCTGGCCGACAGCACGATCCAGCGCACGATCGTGCTGTCCGTGGTCGCCCTGACGCTCTGGGCGCTGGTCGGGGTCGGCTTCGGGTCGGTCCTGACCAACCAGGTCGCGGCGATCGTCGTGCTCCTGGCGTTCACGCAGTTCGTCGAGCCCCTGCTGCGGCTGCTCCTGGCCCAGTTCGACGCCACCGAGGCGCTGAGCAAGTTCCTGCCCGGTGCTGCGGGGGAGGCGATCGCCGGGTCGAGCCTGTACGTGAGCTCGGGCCTGGCCGAGCTGCTGAGCTCCTGGCAGGGCGCCCTGACGCTGCTGGGCTACGCGGTGGTCCTGGTCCTCATCGGGCGGTTCACGACCTTCCGCCGCGACATCGGGTGAGACATCGGGTGAATCGGGAGGGCGCGGTGTTCGACGCACTGCGGGGCCTCGCCCACGGTGCGACGTTGGTCGGCCCGCTGAACGCGCTGCGGGCCGTCGGGAACGCCCGGGCCCGGGACAGGGCGGACCGGGCCCTGGAACCGCGGCCGACCACCCCGCACCGGGTTCCCGGGCAGCTGCGAGGCGCGGCGATCGAGGGGGATGGCGTTCGGGTCCGGTTCTCGACCATGTTCGTCGACCTCCGATTCCCGCGCCACGGCCAGGTCTCGGTCGGATGGCAGGGGGCACTGGAGGAGCCCTCGTACGCGGTGGTGCCCAGTCCCGTCGGTGCCGAGCCCGCGGCGCCCGAGCTCACCTCGACCGATGACGGCTGGATCGCCCGGGGTCCGGGCATCGCCGTCCGGATCGCCCACGACGGGGCGATGACCTACCTCGATGCCGATGGGCGCACCCGCCGCACTGACGCGGCCCCCACCTGGGACGGGGTCGGCTGGACCCTGCGGACAGCGCTGCCCGACGGCGCGACCCTGCACGGGCTCGGCGGCCGGACTGCCTGGGACCTGCGTGGGGCCACGTACCGCTGCTGGAACACCGACCCCGGCGGCGCCTGGCTCCCCGGCCGCGACCCGCTGTACGTCACCACCCCGGTGTACGCCGTGCTCGACGACCACGGCGCCACGCACTGCTTCGTCGACAACGCGTGCGACGCCACGTTCGACGCGACCGGCAGCGAGCTGGTTGCGCAGTTCGAGGCCGGTCCGCTGCGGCTGCACGTCTCGATCGGCTCCCTGCCCGCGGTCCTCGACGCCTACACCGCCCTGACGGGACGCCCCACGCCGCCTCCGCGCTGGGCGCTCGGCCACCACCAGGCCCGCTGGGGGTACGGGTCGGCGGAGGCGGTGCGTGCGGTGTGGCAGGGGTTCGCCGAGAACGACCTGCCGCTGTCCGCGATGCACCTCGACATCGACCACATGGAGGGCTTCTGCAACTTCACGTTCGGCGCCGAGCACTGGGCGGGGATCGCGGAGCTCATCGCCGAGATGGCCGCTGAGGGGGTGCGCACGGTGGTCATCGTGGACGCGGGGACGGCCAAGGACGACCGCTACCCGGTGTACCGCGAGGGTCTCCGGCGCGGGCTGTTCTGCCGTACCGCGGACGGATCCACGTTCGAGGGGGTGGTCTGGCCCGGTCGGACGGTGTTCCCCGACTTCACGTCGCCGGAGGTGCGCCTGTGGTGGGGCGACCAGTTCGCCTTCTATGCCGACCTCGGTGTGGCCGGCTACTGGCACGACATGAACGAGCCGTCCAGCTTCGCCGCATGGGGCGACCCGACATTCCCCTTGAGCACCCGGCACGACCTCGATGGGCGCCCGTCGGATCACCGCGACGCGCACAACGTCTACGGCCTGCAGATGTGCCGGGCGTCCTACGAGGGGTTGCGTGCGCTTCGCCCGGACACCCGGCCGTTCCTGTTCTCGCGCTCGGGCTGGGCGGGGATGCAGCGCTACGGCGGGCACTGGAGCGGGGATATCGAGGCCTCGTGGCCGTCGCTGCGCGCGATGCTGCACCAGGCCTTCGGCTACGGGGTCAGCGGCGTGGGCTACTACGGCTCGGACATCGGGGGCTTCACCGGCAGTCCGTCACCGGAGCTGTTCACCCGATGGTTCCAGCTCGCCTCGTTCCTGCCGTTCTTCCGCACCCACTGCGCGTGGAACGTGCCCAGGAGGGAGCCCTGGGAGTGGGGTCCGCAGGTGATGGACCGGTTGCGCGCGGCACTGCAGCGGCGCTACCGGCTGATGCCGTTCTGGTACACCCTGGCGCTGGAGGCGACCCGGTCCGGGGCCCCGTTCGTACGGCCCCTGGCATGGTCGGATCCCGCGTTGCGCAGCACCGACGACATGTTCCTGCTCGGGGAGGACGTGCTCGTCGCTCCGGTCCTCGAGGCGGGCGCCACGGCCCGGACGGTGCGCCTGCCCGAGGGCGTGTGGTTCCACGGCGACACCGGCGAGCGGGCCGAGGGGACGATCGAGCTGCCCGTGGGGCTGGACGACGTCCCCTGGTTCGTGCGGGCAGGTGCGGTCATCCCCACGGAGGAGGACGGCCGTCTCGTGCTGCTGGTGGCTCCACCCGAGGGTGATCAGCCCTCCGTCGGCGGACGGCTGCTCACCGACTCGGGTGACGGATGGGATCCTCCCCACGAGGAGCGCTACACCAGCGAGCTCGTCGACGGCGACGTCGTGGTCACCCGCGAGGTGCTCGCGGTCGGGGTCCTCGGGTTCAGCGCCGTCGAGGTGCGCGCGATCGACGGCCGTCCGGCGCGCCTGGCGTGACCCCTGGGGATCGTGGCGGGTCTCGTGGGCGCGACCCGGCATCGCGTCGGGTCTCGATCGACGCGATCGGCTCGATCCCCACGCGATCGCAGAGGCGATCAGGACCTCCGCCTGGGCGGGGCGGGACCACCGGCGCCCGGCCGCGCGAAGGCCGGAACCTACGATGGCCTGGGCACTTCGCGCGTCTAGGAGGCGGCACCGTGGCAGCACACCCAGGGCACCGGGCACAGGCGGGGCATCCCGGGTCCGGTGGGCACCCCGCCGGCATCGGTGCGGTCCGCCCCGAGGGCTGGGTCTACGCGAGCGCCCCGATGATCATCTACTGGGAGCTGACCAACGCCTGCGGGCTGGCCTGCCGCCACTGCCGGGCCACCGCGATGCCCGACCCTGCCCCCGGCGAGCTGTCCACGACGGAGGCGCTCGCCCTGCTCGACGAGATCACGGGCTTCGGCTCCCCGCTGCCGCACGTGGTGCTGACCGGTGGTGACCCGCTTCGCCGACCGGACCTGAGGCTGCTGATCCACCAGGCGATCGCCCGTGGCATCGGGGTCTCCCTGGCGCCCGCGGTCACCCCGCTGCTGACCCGCGACCTGCTGGCCGAGCTCAAGGACGACGGTGTCGCGGCGATCTCCCTGAGCCTCGACGGGTCGACCCCTGACGCTCACGACGGGCTGCGCGGGGTGCCGGGCACGTTCGACGCCACGCTCGAGGCCATGGACTGGGCGGCCGAGATCGGGATGCCGGTCCAGGTCAACACCCTCGTGACCTCGTCGACGGCCGCCGACCTCCCGGCGATCCACGTCCTGCTCACCGAGCGCACCCTGCTGCGCTGGAGCCTGTTCTTCCTGATCTCCGTGGGACGCGGCTCGACCCTGACCGAGCTGTCCCCGGGAGAGGCCGAGCGGCTGATGGGCTGGCTGTGGCAGATCAGCGCAGACTCCCCGTTCCAGGTGAAGACCACTGAGGCGATGCAGTACCGCCGGGTGGCCGCCAGAGCACTGGTCCGCGCCGGGCTGTCGCACGCCGAGATCGAGCGGCACCCGATCTCCCGGGGCTTCGGCATCCGCGACGGCAACGGGATCGTGTTCGTCGCCCACGACGGGACGGTCACCCCGTCGGGGTTCCTCCCGCTGCCGGTCGGCAACGTCCGGGAGACGGGCCTGGTGGAGATCTACCGCGACAGCCCCACGATGCGCGACCTGCGGGACCCGTCGACATTCACGGGGCACTGCGGGCAGTGCGAGTACCAGATGTGGTGCGGGGGCTCGCGCGCGCGGGCCTACGCGTGGACTGGCGATCCGCTGGAGTCCGACCCGCTGTGTCCGTACGTGCCGCACGCGCACTCGGGGAGGTCGCTGGGATGACCCGCGTCCTTGTCATCGGTGCGGGGATCACCGGGCTGAGTGCGGCCTGGGAGGCACTGCGCTCCGGTGCCCGGGTGACCCTCATCGAGGCCGCCCCGCAGGTCGGCGGCAAGGTGCGCACCGAGCGTGTGGACGGGTTCGCGATCGAGCACGGACCGGACTCGTTCGTCTCCTACCGCCCGGCCGCCCTCGGGCTGATCGAGGACCTGGGGATGTCCGACGAGGTGATCTCCGTGGGCGGCTCGCGCAGCGTCCACCTGCGCGCCGACGGTCGGCTCCTGCCTCTGCCGGACGGCATGGGCATGGTCCTGCCCACCCGGATGGGCCCCTTCGTGACCACCCCGATCCTGTCCTGGCGGGACAAGGCGCGTGCCGGGCTGGACCTCGTGCTGCCCCGCCGGCTGGGCCCCTCCGACACCTCGGCCGGGGAGTTCCTTCGCGCGCGGCTCGGCGACGGCGTGGTCGATCGATTCGCCCAGCCGCTCATCGGCGGGATCTACGGGGCCGGGATCGACGAGCTCAGCCTCGATGCCGTGCTGCCCACCCTGCGGACCAGCGAGCAGGAGCACCGCAGCCTGATGGTCGCGAGCCTGGCACAGGGCCGTGAGGCCCGCCGCCGGGCCAAGGCCTCGGGCGCCCCCGCGCCGGGCTCGCCCTTCCGCAGCCTGCGCACGGGGCTCGGGGCACTGCCAGAGCGGCTTGAGGCGGATCTGCGCGCAGGCGGGGCGGACGTCCGCCTGGCGACGAGGGTTCAGGGGCTCGCGCGGGACTCGACGGGTACGACAGCGACGTTCTCCCGCGGGCCGGCCGAGTGGTTCGATGCCGTGGTCCTGGCAGTGGGGGCTGCAGCGATGGCCGATCTCGTCGAGGCCGAGGCTCCCAGTGCCAGCCGGGGGCTGCGAGCGATCCCGCACTCGACGACCACCGTCGTGACCCTCGCGTACCCCCGCGAGGCGTTCGGCTCCGTGCCGACGGCGCAGGGGTGGCTCGAAGCCGGCGAGGCCCCCATCAGCGGGGTCACGATCAGCTCGAACAAGTGGGCGGGGCGCGCCCCTGAGGGGCTCGTCCTGCTGCGCGCGTTCGTGCCCGAGCGCCGCGGTCCGTTGGCGACGGCTCCCGACGAGGAGGTCCTTCGCGTGGTCACGGCCCACGTGGCGCGGGTGCTGGGGGTCGGCGGGCAGCCCGCGCTCACCCGGGTGACCCGCTGGACCCACGCGATGCCGACGTACACGGTGGGCCACCTGGACCGGGTCACAGCGGTGGAGACGGCCCTGGCTGACCTCCCGGGCTGGTACCCGGCTGGCTCGGCGCTGCACGGTGTCGGGGTTCCCGAGTGCATCGCCGACGGGCGCAGGGTGGCGCGTGGGGCGGTGGCCGTGATCGGGTCGCCCACCGCATCCCGGTAGCCTGCGGGCCATGGCCGACCTGACAACGGACGACATGGCGACACCCGACCCGATCGACGTGTGGCGCGAGGCGATGGTCGACTTCCGGGATGCGGCGGCACGTGCCCAGTGGCGCCAGCCGTCGGTGCTCCCCGGGTGGACTGTGGCCGACGTGG